>NZ_JBIDDP010000003.1:0-671904 GCF_043195475.1 Streptomyces sp. Y20 | reverse complement strand
TCCTCGGTGCTTTCCAGGTTCCCGCTTCCGCGTTTCCCTTTCCGGCGGTTCCGACTCTATCAGACCCTTTCGGTGTCTGACTCCCAGTCAGCGGGCTTGTCCTCCCGGCCGTTGGGCCGTTCCGACGTCTCAAACCTTAGCGGATCCGTCCGGCGATTCCCAATCGGACCGCCGGGTTCCTATTCGAATTGAATTCGAGCATGCCGAAATCAATCCGGTCAGGGGATCGTGCTGGTGTTTGAGGGTGCCGCTCTGGGCGGCTGAGGTGCCGTCGCAGAACCGTTACGGCTCTGCGGCAACCCGAAGAACTCTACGGATCGGACAAGGGCGTGTCAACACCCCGCTGTCAAGATCTTTTACGCCCGCTTCGGTGCCGACTCAGTCGAGGTCGCTGAGCCGGCCGCCGGCGTCCGGCTGGGCGTGTTCCACCCTGCGCAGGAGGCGGGTCAGGACCTCGCCGAGCACCGCGCGCTCCACGGGGGTGAGGTCCTGGAGCAGGTCCTCCTCGAACACGGTCGCCATGCGCATCGCCTCCAGCCACTTCTCGCGGCCGTCGGGCGTCAGCTCGACGATGACCCGGACGCGGTTGGACTCGTCGCGCTCCCGGGTGACCAGGCCCTCGGCGACCATGCGGTCGATCCGGTGGGTCATCGCGGCCGGCGTGAGGCCGAGCCCCTTGGCCAGTTCGCCGGGCCCCATGCGGTACGGGGCGCCGGAGAGGACGAGCGCCTTGAGGACCTCCCACTCGGCGTTGCTGATGCCGAGGGCGGCGGTCTGGCGGCCGTACGCGACGTTCATGCGGCGGTTCAGCCGGGAGAGCGCCGACACGATCTTCTCGACCTGGGGATCGAGGTCCTGGAACTCGCGCTGGTAGGCGGCGATCTGTTCTTCGAGTGTCGGCTCGGCGACGCCGGGAGTGTCGGCCATGAGCGCAGTATCGCACGCACCTGCTTTGCCTCGAAGTCCTTCGATGTGTACTCTTTAGCTTCGAAGTCTTCAGGTCTAACTAGTGGAAGAGGTGAACGTGACCAGGGCGATGGGCGCAGCGATGCGCCGGATCCACGTGGGCAACGCACTCAGCGCGTTCGGGCTCGGCTTCACCGTCCCCTACCTGTACGTCTATGTGGCGCAGGTGCGGGGACTGGGAGCCATGACAGCGGGACTGGTGCTCGCCGTCTTCGCCGTGGCCGCGCTGATCGTGCTGCCGTTCGCCGGCCGGGCGATCGTGCGGCGCGGCCCGCTGCCGGTCCTGGTCGCCGCGCTGGTGACCGCCGCCCTGGGCGCGCTGAGCCTCGGTCTCGCGGGCAGTGCGGCCACCGTGCTGCCTGCCGCGGCGGCGCTGGGCGCCGGACAGGCCGTGATGCAGCCGGCCCTGGCGACGATGATCGTGGACTGCTCGACGGCCGACACCCGCTCTCGGGCGTTCGCGACGCAGTTCTTCCTCCAGAACCTGGGGCTCGGCGTCGGCGGTCTCATCGGCGGCCACCTCGTCGACACCACCCGCGTGTCCTCGTTCACGCTGCTGTTCGCGATCGAGGCGGCCATGTTCCTGCTGCTGGTCGGCGTGGTGGCGACCGTGCGGATGCCGCATTCGCCGCGGATCGAGGACGCGCCCGCGCGGTCGGCGAAGGGCAGCTGGAAGCAGCTGCTCGGGAACCGGACGATGGTGCGGCTGTGCGTGCTGGGCTTCGTGCTGTTCTTCGCCTGCTACGGACAGTTCGAGTCGGGGCTGAGCGCGTACGGCGTCGAGGCCGCCGGGATATCCACCTCCGCTCTGGGGACGGCGCTGGCCGCGAACACCCTGATGATCGTGGTGGCCCAGTTCGCCGTGCTGAAGTTCGTGGAGCGGCGGCGCCGGTCCCGGGTGATCGCCGGGGTCGGGCTGATCTGGGCCGTCGCCTGGCTGGCCGCCGGGTACGCGGGGCTGGGCCACGGCAGCCAGGAGATGGCCACGGCCGCGTTCGTGTCGACGTACGCGCTGTTCGGTCTGGGCGAGGCGATGCTGTCGCCGACGGTCGCTCCGCTGGTCGCCGATCTGGCGCCGGAGGGCATGGCCGGGCAGTACAACTCGGCGTTCGCGCTGGTCAAGCAGCTGGCGTTGGCGGTCGGCCCGGCGGTGGGCGGCCCCCTGGGCGCCTCGCTGCCCGGGCCGTACGTCGTGACCTTCCTGCTCTTCTCGCTGGGGATCACCTATCTGGCGCTGCGGCTGGGGCGGCAGCTCACCGCCGTACAGGACCAGCCGTGGCTGGCGCGGACCAGCCGGGTGGTCACCCGCGGCGGGACGCCCGCGGAGCCGGTGGCCGCGGAGGCGTGAGGCCCGTGCCCGTCGCCGGCCCCCGCGGTGGCAGGCGACGCCGGGCGGGACCGGTGCCCGGCGGAGTCTCAGTGTTTGGGCAGCAGGAACTCGCACCACACCGCTTTGCCGCCGCCCGGCGTGCGGCGGGAGCCCCAGCTGGTGGCGATCGTCGCCACGATCGCGATGCCCCGGCCGGACTCGTCGCCGGGTTCGGCGCGGCGGCGCAGGGGCAGGTGGTCGTCGCCGTCGGTGACCTCCACGATGAGGCGGCGATCGGTGCGGCGGAGTCTGAGCCGCATGGGCGGGGTGCCGTGCTGGAGGCTGTTGGCGACCAGTTCGCTGGCGGCGAGGACACCGAGGTCGTGCAGCTCGGTGGGGAAGCGCCAGCTGGTGAGGACGCCCGAGGCGAAGGCACGCGCGCGGGGGGCCGCCTCGACACCGCCGAGGAGCTCCAGGGCCGCGTTGCGGAAGAGGTCGCCGTCGGGGCCCGTACGGGCGGGGTGCTGGAGGACGAGGACGGCCACGTCGTCGTCGTGGTCCGCGGTGACCCCGGCCGAGCGGACCAGGCGGTCGCAGACGACCTGCGGGGTGCCGGTGGCCCCGGCGAGGGCACCGGCGAGCGAGGCGATGCCCTCGTCCAGGTCGGCGTCCCGGCGCTCGACCAGGCCGTCCGTGTACAGGACGGCCGTGGCGCCGGGACCGAGGGCGATGGAGCCGGAGGAGTGCATCCAGCCGCCGGTGCCGAGGGGCGGTCCGGTGGGTTCGTCGGTGCGGGAGACGGTGCCGCTCTCGTCGCGGACCAGGATCGGCAGGTGGCCGGCGGAGGCGTAGACCAGGCGGCCCTCGTTGGGGTCGTGGACGGCGTAGCAGCACGTGGCGATCTGGTGGGGGTCGATCTCGGTCGCGAGGCCGTCCAGGAGCTGGAGCACCTCGTGCGGGGGCAGGTCCAGGCGGGCGTAGGCGCGAACAGCCGTGCGGAGCTGTCCCATGACGGCGGCCGCGCGCACCCCGCGGCCCATGACGTCGCCGATGACCAGGGCGGTACGGCCGCCGCCGAGGGTGATCACGTCGTACCAGTCGCCGCCGACCGCCGCCTCGGTGCCGCCGGGCTGGTAGGTGGCGGCGATGCGCAGGTCGTCGGGCTGGTCCAGTTCCTGCGGGAGCAGGGAGCGCTGGAGGGTGACGGCGGTCTCCCGCTGGCGGCGCTCGCTGGCACGCAGGCGTTCGGCGGCCTCGGCGTGGTCGGTGACGTCCGTGGCGAAGACCAGTACGCCCGCGCCGCGGGCGCCGTCCTCGGCGACGGGGGTGCAGGTGAAGGTGTACGAGCGGCCGTCGACGGCCTTGCGGGACTTCAGGGTGCGGGGTCTGCCGCTGCGCAGCACCTGGTCGAGCAGCGGGAGCAGCCCCAGTTCGGCGAGTTCGGGCAGGGCCTCGCGGGCGGGGGCGCAGGTGGGCCGGGTGCCGAAGGCGGCCGTGTAGGCGTCGTTGACGTAGGCGACGCGGTGCTCCGGGCCGTGGACGAGGGCGACGAGGGCCGGGACGCGGTCGAGCACCTCACGCGCGGGCAGTTCGTCGACCGCGGGCACCTGGGAGGTGCCGTCGGCGGACCGTTCGGCGCGGGCCGCGGGCACGGAGCCGTTTCCCCGCCGGTCCGGGGGGACCGCCGTCCGGGTCCGCGCGGCGGCGCGGCGCTGCGTTCCGGGGAGCCGGGCGCTCCAGCGCGTGAAGTTCACTTCGGGAAGGCCTCGTGGGTGCTGGGGCGGGCTGGTGGCCCGTCCGACGTCGTGGGGCAGTCTGGCAGGGAGCGGGCCGCGGCGAGTGACAACCGTCAGACGCCGGGCCGCGCCGTGGAGTTCCCGGGTCGGGTCAGGACGACCCCTTCGGGTCGTCGGGGGGGTCGTGGGGGAGCTTTCCACCGGCCGCCAGTTCGAACTCCGCTCGGGGATGTTCGACCGAGCCGAGCGAGACGATCTCGCGTTTGAAGAGTCCGGCGAGGGTCCATTCCGCGAGCACCCGGGCCTTGCGGTTGAAGGTGGGCACCCGGCTGAGGTGGTACACCCGGTGCATGAACCAGGCAGGGTAGCCCTTCAGCCGGCGTCCGTAGACCTGGGCGACACCCTTGTGCAGACCGAGGGAGGCGACCGAGCCGACGTACTTGTGCGCGTACGTCTCCAGGGGCTCGCCGCGCAGGGAGTGCACGATGTTGTCGCCGAGGGTGCGGGCCTGGCGGACCGCGTGCTGGGCGTTGGGGGCCGTCTCGGTGCCGGGTACGGCGGCCGTGACGTCGGGCACGGCGGCGGCGTCGCCCGCGGCCCAGGCGTGTTCCGTGCCGTCGACCGTCAGCCGGGCCGTGCACCTGAGCCGGCCGCGGTCGGTGCGCGGGAGGCCGGTGGCGGCGAGCAGCGGGTGCGGTCGGACGCCGGCGGTCCACACGACCGTACGGGTCGGGAAGCGCTGGCCGTCGCTGAGCACGGCGACGCGGCCGGCGCAGGACTCCAGGCGGGTGTCGAGCAGCACCTGGATGTTGCGGCGGCGCAGCTGGGTGACGGTGTAGCGGCCCATCTCCGCGCCGACCTCGGGGAGGATGCGGCCGGTGGCCTCCACGAGGATCCACCTCATGTCCTCGGGGCGGATGTTGTGGTAGTAGCGCGCGGCGTAGCGGGCCATGTCCTCCAGCTCGCCGAGCGCCTCCACGCCCGCGTAGCCGCCGCCGACGAACACGAAGGTCAGGGCGGCGTCGCGGATGGCGGGATCGCGGGTGGAGGAGGCAATGTCCATCTGTTCGATGACGTGGTTGCGCAGGCCGATGGCCTCCTCGACGGTCTTGAACCCGATGCCGTACTCCGCGAGGCCGGGGATGGGCGCAGTGCGGGAGACCGAGCCGGGGGCGAGCACGAGTTCGTCGTAGCGGAGGAGTTCCGCGGGTCCGCCCGCCTCCGCGGTGGCGAGCGTGGTGACGGTGGCGGTCCGGGTCGGGTGGTCGACGGACGCCACCTCGCCGACGATCACGTGACAGCGGTCCAGGACGCGGCGCAGCGGGACGACGACATGCCGCGGGGAGATCGAGCCCGCGGCGGCCTCCGGAAGGAACGGCTGGTACGTCATGTACGGGTCGGGAGTGACGACCGTGATGTCGACCTCGCCCCTCCGCAGCTCGCCCTTCAGCTTCCGCTGGAGGCGCAGGGCCGTGTACATCCCGACGTAGCCGCCGCCGACAACCAGAATGCGCGCACGTTCCTTCACCGTCCCATGACGCACCCGGCGCTGTCGTTTGTCCACAGCCCCGGCAATTTGTGTGACCGGCGGCGTGATGTGCGCGAGGTCGGCCGCGGTGTCCGTGCAGGACGAATCGGGGCAGGTCAGCGGGGGCGGGCGACAGTGCACGAAGGGGCGCAATCGGGGCGTACGTGTCCCGTACTCCGATCGGGGGGCGCTCCGTGCGGAACCTGCCCCTTCTGAATTGACTGTCTCTCAACTATGTTCGTGTGTCGACGGGGTGTAGGGACTGTGGTCGAACGGGTCCGCGACGGGCGGGTCCGGTCGGGACCGATGCCATATCCGCGCACTTCGCATTCAGTGGCGGGGAGTCTCCGGGGGGAGACGTCATTACCGGGGGAAACACATGCATGTTCAGGACACTCATTGGGCATCTACGGCCACCGTCACGCCCGGTGGCCAGGCGATGACCGCGGCGAGGGGCAACGGGCGCGCGGACGGGGCGCGTACGGCACCGCTGCGGGTGGACGCACAGCGCAATCTGGAGCACGTGCTGCGCGCGGCGCGCGAGGTGTTCGGCGAGCTGGGCTACGGCGCGCCGATGGAGGACGTGGCGCGGCGCGCGCGGGTCGGGGTCGGCACGGTGTACCGGCGCTTCCCGAGCAAGGACGTGCTGGTCCGGCGGATCGCTCAGGAGGAGACGGCACGGCTGACCGAGCAGGCGCGGACCGCGCTCGGACAGGAGGACGAACCGTGGTCGGCTCTGTCGCGGTTCCTGCGCACCTCCGTGGCGTCGGGGGCCGGGCGGCTGCTCCCGCCGCAGGTCCTGCGAGTCGGCTCCGGCGGTCCGGCCGGGCCGGAGGCGTCGGGTGGGCCGGCCGGCCCGGTGGGGATCGCCCCGCCGGCCGGCGGGGTCGCTTCGATCCCCGCGGTCGCCCCGGTCGCCTTGGCCGAGGAGCCCCGGGTGCCTCAGCAGCGGGTGCAGTCCGGCGGTGGTGAGCTGCGGCTGGTGGCGGACGAGATCTCGCTGACGGCCGACGACACCGGGGCCGGGGCGCTGCTCGAAGTGGTCGGGCAGCTGGTGGAGCGGGCGCGGGCGGCGGGTGAGCTGCGGAGGGACGTCTCCGTGGGCGACGTGCTGCTGGTGATCGCCACGGCGGCGCCGTCACTGCCGGACGCGGCACAGCAGGCGGCGGCGTCCGCGCGGCTGCTGGACATCCTGCTGGAGGGGCTGCGGTCCCGGCCGGCGTGACGTCGGGCCGCTCATTCGGTCCTGCCGTCCGCGGGATGCCGTCTGCCCTCCGCACCCGTACGGCTGTCACGGTCGTACGGGTGCGGGTGTCTTGCGCGGGGCCGCCGTCGCCGTGGGTGCCGCGGGGGTGTTCGAGTGGGACGGGAGGAAGTCCCCCCGGATGAGTGGATGGGCTCTGTGACGGGGTCTCCGGACCGGCGCGCTGTGGCACTCTGAGCCGGTGACGGGTTGGGCTGGGCCGGTGTCGGGGGCTGTCCGTGGTGGGCGTTGACGGGTGGGGCGAGTCACGCGGTGGCGACGGGGACCAGGAAGCGCGCGGTCTGACCTCACCTCACGTACCGAACCAGGGCGGCCGCCCCGCTGCCGTCGGCGGCCAGGGGGATGAGAGTGTGCCGGCCCGGCGCGGGGGGAGCGTCCTGCCGCCGCCCCGGCGCACACCCCCCGCCGACGGCGAGCTGATCGAACGGATGCGCGCCGGGGACGACTCGGCATACGCGGAGCTGTACCGGCGGCACGCCGGCGCGGTACGGCGGTACGCGCGCGGCTGCTGCCGGGACGCGTACACCGCCGAGGACCTCACCGCCGAGGTGTTCGCGGGGATGCTGCAAGCGGTGCGGGGCGGTTCGGGTCCGGAACACGCCGTACGTGCTTATCTGCTGACGTCCGTGCGGCGCGTCGCCGCGCACTGGACCCGGTCGGCCCGGCGCGAGCAGCTCGTCGACGACTTCGCCGTCTTCGCCCGGCAGGCCGCAGGGGCCACGGAGGTACCCGGCGACGGCACCGTCGCGCTCGGCGCCGATGTGCGCGCCCTGCACGAGGCCGAGCAGTCCATGGCCATGCGGGCCTTCCGTTCGCTGCCCGAACGCTGGCAGGCCGTGCTGTGGCACACCGAGGTGGAGGACGAGTCCCCCGGCGAGGTCGCCGTGCTGTTCGGCCTGGACGCCAACGGCACCCGGGTGCTTGCCAGCCGCGCCCGGGAAGGGCTGAAGCAGGCCTATCTCCAGGCCCATGTCAGCGACGCCCTCGCCCAGGACGAGCAGTGCGCCCGCTACGCCGACCAGCTCGGCACGTACGCCCGCCGCAAGCTGCGTGTCCGCGCCGAGCGCGGTCTGCGCAAGCACCTGGCCGAGTGCGCCAGGTGCCGGCTGGCGGCGGCGCAGATCGAGGAGGTGGCCGGCGGTATCCCGGGTGTCGTACCGGTCGCGGTCATCGGCTGGTTCGGGGCCGCCGGGTACGCCAAGGCCCTCGGGATCGTGGCCGGCAGCGCCGGGGCCGGGGCCGCCGGTGGCGCCGCCGCGGCAACCGGGTCGTCCGGCGGGGCGGGCGGCGGGGCCGCGGCCTCGGAGGGGCTCGGGGCGCCGGTGAAGGCGGGCATCGCGGCCGGTGTCGTCGCGGTGACCGCCGCGGCGGTGGCGCTGGCTCTGGTGAACGACGGCCATCCGGCGAAGGAGGCCGCACGGCCGCGGCCGGCCGCGCCGATCGTGCGGTCGAAGACCCCGGCGCCCGCGGCGCCGGCCCGGCCGGCGGGGCCGGCACGGTCGGCACGTCCAGCGCGGCCGGCACAACTGGCCCAGGCGGCTCATCCGGTGAAGCGGAAGCCGGCGCCCGCGACCGTGGCCGTCGCCCCGGAGCCGACGGCGCCACCGCCCCCGTCACCGGCCCCGGATCCCCGGCCCGCACCGACGCCCACCCGCTCACCGAGCCCGGCGCCCACCCCGCCCCGCACGCCCGGCCCGGCTCCCGCACCACCGCCGGCGCCCGCCGTCTACCGGCTGAGCGAGCTGCGCTACGACCTCGACGGCGACGGCACCCGGCCGGAGATCGCCCTGGGCGGCAGCAGCTGGGTGTGGCAGCGGTACGGCATGTCGGCCGGCGGCAGCCGGTACGCGCACGGGGTGACCGTGTCCGGCCGGTCCTCCGTCACCGTCACCCTCAACCGCCGGTGCACCGCCTACGACGCGCTGGCCGGCGTCGACGACCTCACCCTCGGCCTCGGCAGGGTCTCGTTCTCCGTCTACGCCGACGGGGCCCGGCTCTGGCGATCCGCCACGGTCGAGGGCCGCGACCGGGCCGTCCCCGTCCATGTGGACCTCACAGGCCGCCGGACCGTACGGCTCGTGGTGGAGCCGTATCGCACCGCCTTCGACCGGGCGGCGCTCGCGGACTGGGCGGAGTCCCGGTTCACCTGCCGTTAGACCGTGTGGGCCCGGGCGTGCCCCCGCGTCACTCGACGGCCGCCGGGGCGCCCAGCTCGCGCAGGACGTCCGCGACACCGAGGGACGCGCCCCGGGCGCTCTCGGCCGCGTAACGGTCGGCCGGAAGGGCGGCGCGGGCGCCGGCGCGCACCCGGGCGGCGTCGCCGCGCTCCGGCTCGGGCCGCCGGCGGCCGTCCCGCCAGTGGTCCGCGGCGGCGAACAGCCGAATGGCTCCCGGCAGATCGCCGTGCCGGGCCAGCAGGCCGGCGGCGACGTCCACCAGCCCGGCCGTGATCGACTCGCCGCACCCCTGCTCCGCGGCCTCGCGCAGGGCTGCCACCACGACCGGCAGGGCATGCTCCGGACCCGACTCGTCGGCCGTGACCAGCACCTCGACCGTGCGCTGGGCCGCCACGAACTGCGGGGGCGGGGTACTGCCCCGCACGGCCGCGCACACCGCCTCGTACAGCTCGCGGGCGCGGCCGGTACAGCCGTCCTGCAGGGCGAGGTGGGCGCGCAGCAGCAGGACGAAGGCGCGTGACTCCGGCACCGTGTACCGGTCGGCGGCCGTTTCCGCCTCGTCCAGGGCGGCGAGCGCGGCCTTCCGGTCGCCGGAGCGGTAGGAGATCTCGGCGAGGCGGGCCAGCAGGAACGGGGACTCCGCGTACGCGCCGACCTCGTAGGCGAGCCGCAGGGCCTCCTCGTACTCGGCGCGTGCCTCGTCGAACCGGCCGCGGGCCATGGCCGTCTCGCCGGCCGCGCCGCACACCTGGGCCCGCATCCAGCGGTCACCGACGCGCCGGCTGAGCTGCCGCAGCTCGGCCAGGTCCTCGTCGACGCCCTCGAGGTTGCCCGGCGAGTCGACGGTCACGTGGGTGCGGAACATCAGGGCGACCCCGACCTCCCAGGGACCGCCGTGGCGGCGGCAGTTGGCGACGGCCTGGGTCAGGTCCGGGCGGACGTCGGCCGGGCCGCCCAGGTAGTGGGCGGTCAGCGGCCAGACCAGGCCCGGGAGCCGGGCCGCGCGCGGGCCGCCCGGTTCGTAGGCGGCGCGCACGCGCGCGATGTACTGCGGGGCCCGGTCGTCGGCGGTGAGGCTTTCCGTCCCCGAGTCGGAGGTCAGGAACAGGTCGAGCATGCGCAGGTCCGTCCGCAGCTCGTGCAGCGGATGCCCGGCCTCGCCGTCCGGGGCGGCGAGGAAGGCGCCCACCGGATCGGCCGACTCGGTGAGCGCCATCAGGTCGCCCTTCGGCGCGCCCGCGGACACGGCGTCCAGGGCGACGCCCAGGCGGAGGACCAGCCGTACCCACGCCACGGCCTCCTGGCGGTGGTTGCGCAGCCACCAGAACCAGCCGATGGCCAGGACGACGGCACCCGCTCCGGCCTCGTCGCCCGCGCGCACCGCGCGGTCCAGGGCCGCACGGACGTTGTCGAGCTCGGTCTCCAGCCGGGAGATCCACGGCAGCTGGGCCGCCGACCGCAGTCGCGGCTCCGCCTCCTCCACCAGCTCCCGCACCCACGCACGGTGGCGTCGCTCGGCCGCCGCGCGCAGGCCGGGGACCTCGGCGGCACGCTCGGTGGCGTACTCGTGGATGGTCTCCAGCATGCGGTAGCGCATGCCGGAGGCGGCGCCGTCGGGGCCGTGCGGGGCCGCCACCACCAGGGATTTGTCGACCAGCGCACCCATCAGCTCCGCCACCGGGCCGGTGCACACGGCCTCGGCCGCGGCGAGGTCCCAGCCGCCGGCGAACACCGACACCTCGCGCAGGACCGTCCGTTCCCCTTCGTCCAGCAGGTCCCAGGACCAGTCGACGACCGCGCGCAGGGTCTGCTGGCGGGGCAGGACCGTGCGGCTGCCGGCGGTGAGCAGGCGGAAGCGGTCGTCCAGCCGGTCGGCGATCTGGCGCGGGGTCAGCAGCCTGAGCCGGGCCGCGGCCAGCTCGATGGCGAGCGGCAGCCCGTCCAGGCGGCGGCAGATCTCCGTCACGGCCGCGGTGTCGCCGAGCACGGCGCCGGCGTCGGGGCGGACGGCCTTCGCGCGCTCGGCGAAGAGGTGGTGCGCCTGCTCCGGGGCCAGCGGCTCGACCGGGCGCACCGACTCGCCGGGGACGCCCAGGGGTTCACGGCTGGTCGCGAGGATCGTGAGGCCGGGGCAGTGGGTGAGGAGGGTCTCGGCGAGGGTGGCCGCCGCGCCGATGACGTGCTCGCAGTTGTCGAGGACCAGGAGTTGGCTGCGCGGGGCGCAGTACTCGACCAGCAGGGCCGTGGGGTCGGCCTGCGGGGTCGCCAGTTCGTTGCCCAGCAGCACGGTCTCGCGTATACCGAGGGCGCTGACCACCGCGTCGGGCACCGCCTCCGGCCGGTCGAGCGGGGCCAGCTCGGCCATCCGGGCCGAGGGGAACGCGGTGGCGGCCTCCTCGGCGAGGCGGGTCTTACCGGAGCCGCCCGGTCCGGTGAGCGTGACCAGGCGGGCCCTGCGCACATCCGACCGAATGGCCGCCAGCTCCCGTTCCCGGCCGACGAAGGACGTCAGACGGGGACGGAGATTGCCGGTGCGCCCGGGAGGCGGGGCGCGGTGCGGTACCTCCGGGTGCGGTCGGTCCGCCGGGTTCTCCTGTCGCAGCAACGCGGTGTGGAGGGCGCGCAGTTCCGGGCCGGGGTCGGTGCCCAGGGTGGCGGCGAGGGTGCGGCGGACGGATTCGTAGGCGGCGAGGGCGTCGGCCGGACGGCCCGCGTCCCGCAGGGCGCGGATGAGGAGGGCGTGCAGGGATTCGTCGTACGGGTGCGCCGTGGCCAGTTCCCTCAGCTCCGGTACGGCCTCCCGGGCGCGCCCGAGGGCGAGCGCGGCGGCGGCGCGGGCGCGGGCCGCGTCCAGGCGGAGGGCGTCCGGGCGGGTGGCGGCGGTGCGGTCGGGGAGGTCCGCGAGAGCCGGGCCGTGCCAGAGGGCGAGGGCCTCGGTGAGCGTGCGGTGGGCGGTGGCCGGATCGCCGGCGGCGAGTGCGTCGGTGCCGGCGCGGGTGAGCCGCTCGAAGACGTGGAGGTCCACGTCGTCCTCGGCCGCTTCCAGCCGGTAGCCGCCGGGCGCGGAGGTGACGGCGTCCCTGCCGAGGGTACGGCGGAGGCGGCCGACGAGCGCCTGGAGGGCGGCGGGGGCGTCCTGGGGCGGGTCGTCCGCCCAGATCTCGCCGATGAGGGTGCCGGGAGTGGTGGTGCGGCCGGGACGCAGGGCGAGGGCGGCGAGGAGCGTACGGAGTCGTGGGCCGCCGATGGGCAGGGGGGTGCCTTGATCGTCCGTTGCTCGGGTCACGCCCAGGATTCCGTACCGCACCGGGTCATTGTCGCGGGGAGGCGGCAGCTGAGGCACGGGGGTTTTCCCGACGGGCGGGTCGCCGCCACCGGAGGGGGCCGGCCCACTGGCCCCTGCGACGGGGCCCCGGCATTGTCCCCGGGCGGGGGCCGGGGCACCCACCCGCGCTCGCGGGGCACCGCCGCGCCCACCAGTGCCGCCCCGGCGGAACGACCGCCCGCCACGACGGTGCGGACACCGACTCCCCAGGGGCACGGGGAACCGCGCGACCAGCCCCCGCGACCCGCAGCCGCACGACCGCCACACCGACCCAGGGCCCGGGACGCTCACACCCCCGGTGTCAGGGCCCCCCGCCTCGGCTGGATCCCGGAGGGTACCGCCCGGGAGCGGGAGGGCGTGCCCGTCCAGCACGTGCCGCGGCGGGCGAGCAGGCGGTGGAGCCAGAGTTCGAGGGAGACGAGGCCGGCGAGTCCGTCGAGGGGCAGGGGGTCGCCGGCCGCGGCGGTGCGCAGGGCCTTGCGGACGACGCGGGCCTCGACCAGCCCGGCGTCGGCCAGGAGGGGGCTGGAGAAGAGGTCCACGAGGGAGTCGGCGGCGACGCGGAGACCCGCGCGGGCGGCTGCCGCCGAAGACCCGTGGGAGGGGGTGCCCCAGCCGGGCGGGAGGTCGGTGACGCCGGAGCCCGCCAGGACCGTACGGAGGATGGCGGTCCGCGCGCCGGGCTGGACGCGCAGGGCTTCGGGGAGGGCGCGGCAGGCGCGGACGACCTGGTTGTCGAGGAACGGCGCGTGCAGTCGCTGGGAGCGGATCTCCGCGGCCTGCTCCAGCACGCGGAGATCGGCGGCGTGCCGGGCGAGCGCCGCACGCGCGCGGTAGTCGCCGGGCCGCTGTGCGCCGGTCCCGGAGCGGTCGGCCTCCGCCTGGAGCAGAACCGATACTTCAGCCAGCGCCTCACCCGTCAGCCAGCGGGCGGCCGGCCCCGGTCCGGCCCAGGTCAGCGCGGCGAGCGACGCGCCGACGGCGCCCTTGGGCTCGTCGAAGCGGCGCCGCATCAGCCGCTCGGCCAGCGCCTCCAGGCCCGCCCGGTAGGGGGTGCGGGCGAGCCGCCGGGCCGCGCCGTACACGCGCGCGGGGACCATCACCGAGCCGTCGGCCCGGGCGAGCGCGGCGACCGGCCGGACCAGGTTGCGCCGCCGGCGGTCCATCAGGAGGTCGGCGAGGCGGGCGGGGTGGGCGTCCAGGACCTGGCGGGCGCCGTGGCCGGTGAAGTGGTCGGCGCTGCCCGCGGCGAGCCGGGCGCGGTGCCGGGCGGCCAGCACCAGGGAGGGGCCGGGTTCGTCGGTCAGGGGGCCGTCGAGGCCGGCGTACGGCAGGGTCTCCTCGCCGCCTGCGACCACGACGTGGTGCAGGCGGGGGTTGGCGGCGAGGGCGCCGGCGCGCTGGAGTTCGGCCTCGCGGCCGGCCACGGCGAGGTCGTTGAAGGTGACGGCGAGGAGCCGTTCGCCCGCGCCCGTGCCGTGGCCGAGGAGCGTGCCGGGTCTGCCGGGCAGCCCGGCGGCCAGCAGTGCCAGGGTGCCGGAGGCGGGCCCGCCGGACAGGTCGGCGCCGATGCCGGGCACCGGCATCCCGCGCGCGGCCCGGCGCTCGGCGGGTCCCATGCCGGGCACCGGTCCGGGGTCGAGGTCGGGCACGTGCCGGGGTGCGGAGAGCCGGGTGCGGACGGCCTCCACGAGGGCGTCCCGTACGGCGTCCACGGCGCGGTCGGGGTCGGCCGCGGGCGCGGCCACGGCGAGGGAGGCGACCGGCTCGTACCCGGCGATCTCGCGCGCTCCGGCGCGCAGCACCAGCGCGTGTCCCGGTGGGATGCGCCGTACGCCCTCGTACGGG
The DNA here is from genome assembly GCF_043195475.1 of Streptomyces sp. Y20. Lineage (NCBI taxonomy): Bacteria > Bacillati > Actinomycetota > Actinomycetes > Kitasatosporales > Streptomycetaceae > Streptomyces > Streptomyces sp. Y20. The sequence goes on along the minus strand of NZ_JBIDDP010000003.1, from coordinate 657,751 downwards.
GTGGTGTCGCGCAGCGCGGCCGGTACGTCGGGGGCGGCGAGCAGGGCGGCGAGGTGGGTGAAGTCGAGGTTGGCCTCGATGAGGTCGGCGAGGGGCAGGGCGGCCGTGGCGTAGGCCGTACCGCCGGCCCAGGGGGTGTGGAACACGGGCCGGGCGCCGGCGAGGTCACCGCAGACGGTGATGCGGCGGCCGGCCTGGACGACGGCCGTGTAGCTGCCGGGCCAGCCGGTCAGATGGCGCAGGGCGCCCCCGCGCGCGGTGACCAGGCCGCGCCGCAGTTCCTCGTCGGTGGCGCCGCAGATGCCGAGGACGGCGATGCGGTGCTGCGGGTCGGCGTGCACCACGCGGACCTCGTCCGGGCGCCAGTCGCCGACGGCCCACAGCGGGTCCGGGTCGCCCCACAGGAGCTGTGATCCGACCGGGCGCAGGGTTTCGCCGTCGTATCCGGTGGCGCCCGCGGTGCCGCTCCCGGCGGTGCCCGCGGCGGTGCTGCTCCACCCCACCAACCACCGCATCGACGCCTCCACACGCTGTGGACAACCAGTGCACCGTACGAACCGGATCCCCATGCTGCCATGAAGAACGCGCCGGGGTGGGGCGGCGGCGCCGCCTTGGACCGGGGGAAGTCCGTGGCACGTGCCAGGGGAGTTGGCCGGTGGCCCGGGCGGGTGAGGGGATCTTGTTCCGGGCGGTGCCCGACGGGTGCGGCGCGAATGCGCCCCCAGTGCGCGCCCCCAAACCGCCCCCCGCGCCCTCAAGTTACGTGGTGGGAGCGGAAATCCGAGGTCCGGAACGGGGGGCGGTTTTCGGCCAATTACGCGGAGCGGCAACGCATATGAGCACGCTCCGTACAGGCCTGCGGAGCGCGAGGCGGCGCGCGCGCAACGCACAGTCCGGGAGGCGGGCATCGCCTCCCGGACCGGTCCGCCACCCGCGGGGATGAAGGCGGCGGTGTCCCCCAGCCCACTGGATCCAGTACAGCGGGCCGACCCACGCGGAAGCCATGGAACCGCTCCCCCGGTGGCCGGAGAAGAGCGCACGGACGGGCGCACGGCCACATGCGCGGGGGCACGCGACGGCGGGCCGTGCACGGTGCGTACAGGACCGTACTGCCGTACGGACCACAATCCCGCCATCCGGAAGAATGCCCCTTAACGCTTGGGATGCGGCGAACTACGCTGGGTTTACGAATGCCGCGCGGTTATGCCATCGCGGCAGCCGTCTGTGTCGAGGGGTGGCGCATGTCCAGGGAGCAACGCGGGCCGAACGAAAAACTCGGCGCCGTTCTCGCCCTCGCGGGAATCAGCAACGCAGGACTCGCGCGGCGCGTCAACGACCTCGGCGCCCAGCGCGGGTTGACGCTTCGCTACGACAAGACGTCGGTGGCGCGCTGGGTGTCGAAGGGCATGGTGCCGCAGGGCGCGGCACCCCACCTCATCGCCGCCGCGATCGGGCAGAAACTCGGCCGCCCGGTGCCGCTGCACGAGATAGGCCTGGCGGACGCGGACCCCGCGCCCGAGGTGGGCCTCGCCTTCCCCAGGGACGTGGGACAGGCGGTGAAGTCGGCGACGGAGCTGTACCGCCTCGACCTCGCCGGCCGCCGGTCCGGCGCCGGCGGCATCTGGCAGTCGCTCGCCGGGTCGTTCGCGGTCAGCGCGTACGCGACGCCCGCCTCACGATGGCTGATAACCCCCGCCGACAGCTCGGTCGCGCGCGAGACGGCTTCCGCCGAGGAATCGGGCGCACCGATCAAAGTCGGCCACAGCGATGTGCAGAAGCTGCGGGAAGCCGCGGAGGACGCCAGGCGCTGGGACTCCAAATACGGAGGCGGCGACTGGCGTTCGTCCATGGTGCCGGAGTGCCTGCGGGTGGAGGCGGCGCCGCTGCTGCTCGGCTCCTACTCCGACGAGGTCGGCCGCGCCCTGTTCGGCGCCTCCGCCGAACTCACCCGGCTCGCCGGCTGGATGGCCTTCGACACCGGCCAGCAGGAGGCCGCCCAGCGGTACTACATCCAGGCGCTGCGCCTCGCGCGCGCGGCGGCCGACGTCCCCCTGGGCGGATACGTCCTCGCCTCCATGTCGCTGCAGGCCACCTACCGGGGTTTCGGCGACGAGGGCGTGGATCTCGCGCAGGCGGCCCTGGAGCGCAACCGGGGGCTGGCGACCGCCCGCACCATGAGCTTCTTCCGGCTGATCGAGGCGCGGGCCCACGCGCGCGCGGGGGACGCGCAGGCGGCGGGCGCGGCGCTGAAGGCCGCCGAGGGGTGGCTGGAGCGGTCCAGGGAGGGCGACAACGACCCCTCCTGGCTCGGCTTCTACGGATACGACCGGTTCGCCGCCGACGCCGCCGAGTGCTACCGCGACCTGAAGGCGCCGCGGCAGGTGCGGCGGTTCACCGAGCAGGCGCTGTCGAAGCCGACGGAGGAGTTCGTGCGCTCGCACGGGCTGCGGCTCGTCGTCTCGGCGGTGGCCGAACTGGAGTCGGGCAATCTCGACGCCGCCTGCGAGCAGGGGGTGCGGGCCGTGGAGGTGGCCGGACGGATCTCCTCCGCCCGCACCACCGAGTACGTGAAGGACCTGCTGCACCGCCTGGAGCCGTACGGGGACGAGCCGCGGGTGGTGGAGCTGCGGGAGCGGGCCCGGCCGCTGCTGGTCACGCCGGCGTAGCGGCACCGCGGCGTCCGCTGCCGGTGACGCCCCGGGACGCCGGCAACCGGCCGGCGTTTGAAGCCACTGTCAGTGGCGCAGTGCACTATCGAAGGCGGAGGTGGTGCAGGTGCGGGCCGGGGCGTACGACTGCGATGTGCTCGTGATCGGTGGCGGGATCGTCGGGCTGTCGACGGCGTACGCGATCACGCGCACCGCACCGGGTACGCGCGTGACGGTGCTGGAGAAGGAGCCCGGCCCGGCGCGGCACCAGACGGGGCGCAACAGCGGCGTCATCCACAGCGGGATCTACTACCGCCCCGGCTCCCTGAAGGCGCGGTACGCGGTGCGGGGTGCCGCCGAGATGGTGAAGTTCTGCGCCGAGTACGGCATCGCGCACGCCGTCACCGGCAAGCTGATCGTCGCGACCGAGCGCGAGGAGCTGCCGCGGCTGCACGCGCTGGTGCAGCGGGGCCGCGAGAACGGCATCCCGGTGCGCGAGCTGGGAGCCGCGCAGATCAGCGAGTACGAGCCGGAGGTGCGCGGTCTCGCCGCCATACACGTGGGGACGACCGGGGTGTGCGACTTCGTGGGCGTCGCGCGCGAGCTGGCGCGGGCGTCCGGGGCGCGGGTCCGGTACGGCGCGAGGGTCGTGCGGGTGGACCGCCGGCCGGAGCGCGGCGTGGCCGTGCTCACCGCGGCCGGGGACGTCGTCCGCGCGCGCGTGCTGGTGAACTGCGCCGGGCTGCACTGCGACGAGGTGGCCCGCCTCACCGGGGACGAGCCCGGGGTGCGGATCGTGCCGTTCCGCGGGGAGTACTACGAGCTGGCGCGGCCGGAGCTGGTGCGGGGACTGGTGTATCCGGTGCCGGATCCGGCGTTCCCGTTCCTCGGTGTGCATCTGACGCGCGGGATCGACGGGAGTGTGCACATCGGGCCGAACGCGGTCCCGGCGCTGGCCCGCGAGGGGTACGGCTGGGGAGTCGTACGGCCCCGGGAGCTGGCCGGGACGCTCGCGTGGCCGGGGTCGTGGGCGATCGCCCGGCGGCACTGGCGGTACGGGGCGGGCGAGCTGCGGCGGTCGGTGTCCAGGAGAGCGTTCCTTCAGGCCGTGCGAAGACTGCTGCCCGGCGTGGAGGCCGGCGATCTGGTGCGGGCCCCCGCCGGGGTGCGGGCCCAGGCGGTGCTGCGGGACGGGACGCTGGTGGACGACTTCCTCATCGAGGAGGGGCCGCGGACCGTGCACGTGCTCAACGCGCCGTCCCCCGCGGCCACCGCGTCCCTGCCCATCGGCAGGGAGGTCGGACGCCGGGCGCTGGGCCTGCTCGCGTAGGAGGGCGGCCTCGTGGGGCGCCGTAAAATCGGTCGTACTGTGTCTGACTCCCTGAACACCCCCGATGCCCCGCCCTCGGCACCGCACGATCCCGGTGTGTCCGTCCGGCACACCCGCACCCGGGGCGAGCCGCGGTTCCCGGACGGGCCCAGGGCCGACCCCGCCGGCTCCCATTTCGAACGGCGGATCCGGAGCTTCCAGCCGCGGCGCAGCCGGGTGACGGCCGGGCAGGCCGACGCCCTCCAGCGGCTGTGGCCCACATGGGGGCTGGACATCGACGGGCAGCGGGTGATCGACCTCGGCGAGCTGTTCGGGAACGACCGCCCCGTGGTCCTGGAGATCGGGTTCGGGATGGGCGAGGCGACCGCGCGGATGGCCGCGGCCGACCCGGGCACCAACATCCTGGCCGTGGACGTGCACACCCCGGGGCAGGGCAACCTGCTCAATCTGGCGGAGCGCGACCGGCTGTCCAACGTCCGGGTGGGCAACGGCGACGCGATCATCCTGCTCCGGGAGATGCTGCGCCCCGACGCGCTGGACGGGCTGCGCGTCTACTTCCCCGATCCCTGGCCCAAGAAGCGGCACCACAAGCGGCGCCTCATCCAGCCCGAGTTCCTCACCCTGGCCGCGGCCCGGCTGAAGCCCGGCGCGATCGTGCACTGCGCGACCGACTGGGAGCCGTACGCCGAACAGATGCTCGAGGTGCTCGGCGCGCACCCCGACTTCGAGAACACGCGGGCAGAGGGCGGTTTCGCCCCGCGCCCCGAGTTCCGGCCGCTGACCCGTTTCGAGGGACAGGGCCTGGACAAGGGTCATGTGGTGAACGACCTGCTGTTCCGGCGCGTACCGCACCGGGAGCGATGAGTCCGGCCCCGCGCCCGGACCGGTAATCCGCTCCTGCCCCTCGTCCCGCCACCGTTAGGGTCGATGCCGTGGCCACCAGTCCCCCGTTCCCGACGTATCCCCCGCGCCCCGGCGACGGTGTGCTCCGCCATCCGCACTGGTGGCAGCGCAGGTGGGTGCGGTACGGGGCGCTGAGCACGCTGCTGGCGCTGTCGGGGCTGGTCATCCTGGCGCTCGTGCGGCGCCAGACCGGCACGGAGGGCTTCGTCGTGGGGCTCGGGCTGGCCGTGCTGCCCGTGCCCTGGCTGCTGGCCGCGTTCCGGTGGCTGGACCGGGTGGAGCCGGGGCCCTGGCGGAACCTGGTCTTCGCCTTCGCCTGGGGAGCGTGCGCGGCGGCGCTGATAGCCATCGTCGCCAACAGCTTCGCCACCCGGTGGATCGCCACCTCGACCGCGGACCCGGCCGGCGCGGACACCCTCGGCGCCACCGTGATAGCGCCGATCGTCGAGGAGTCCGCGAAGGCCGCGGCCGTCCTGCTGGTCTTCCTCTTCCGCAGACGCCATTTCACCGGGCTCGTGGACGGTGTGGTGATAGCGGGGATCACCGCCACCGGCTTCGCGTTCACCGAGAACATCCTCTACCTCGGCACGGCCTTCGGGACCGACCAGCTCACCGGTGGCCACGGCATCGCCTCCGTCACCGCCGCGACCTTCTTCGTGCGCATCGTGATGTCGCCGTTCGCGCACCCCCTGTTCACGGTCCTGACCGGCATCGGTTTCGGCGTCGCCGCTCGCTCCGGCGAGCGGCAGCGCGTGCGGCGGGTCCTGCTGCCGGTCTGCGGACTGCTGCTCGCGATGAGCATGCACGCCTTCTGGAACGGCTCCTCCACGTTCGGCCGGTACGGGTTCTTCGCCGTCTACGCCGCCTTCATGCTGCCCGCGTTCGCGCTGCTGACCTGGCTCGCGATCTGGACCCGGCAGCGGGAGCTGCGGACGGTGCGCGCGGAGCTCCCCGTGTACGTACTGGCCGGATGGCTGGGTCCGGGCGAGCCGTTCGCGCTCGGTTCGATGCGGGCCCGGCGGATGGCCCGGGACTACGCCCGGCACCACCTCGGCCGGCCGGCGGCGCGGGAGGTGGCGCGCTACGAGGCGTACGCGACCTCGCTGGCGTTCCTGCGGCACCGGGGGCGGCGCGGGCGGGCCGGGGCCGACTTCGCCGTACGGGAGCGGGAGCTGCTGGACGAGCTGTGGCGGCGCAGGGAAGGGGCACGCCCGGCACTGGAGTACGCGGCACGGGCCGCCACGCCGGCCCGCCCGGTGCACGCGGGCCCCGTGCCGTACGGGCACGGCGCCCCGGCGGGCGCCTACCCGGCCTGCAACCCGTACCGGACGTAGACGCACGGGACGGCTGGGGGAGATCGGCCGGGGCGGGACGGGCGGTTACGCGGAGGCCGTGGTCAGGGTGGCCAGCTCGTCGTCCGTGAGCGTCAGGTCCGCCACGCCCAGTAGCGCCGGGAGCTGCTCCACCGTGCGTGCCGAGGCGATCGGGGCCGTGACGGTCGGCTGGGCGGCCAGCCAGGCCAGGGCGACCGTGGCGACCGGGACCTCGTGGGCGGCGGCGATGTCGTCCAGGGCCGCCAGGACCCGCCGGCCGCCCTCGGAGTCCGCGTACTTCCGGGCCGTACCGGCGCGGGCGCTGTCGACGGTCGTACCGGGGCGGTACTTGCCGGTGAGGAAGCCCGACGCGAGGGAGAAGTAGGGGACGGCGGCCAGGTTCTCGCGGGCGGCGAGGTCCTGGAGCGGGCCCTCGTACGTGTCGCGGGAGACCAGGTTGTAGTGGGGCTGGAGGGCGACGTAGCGGGCCAGTCCCTCGCGGTCGGAGTGGTCGAGGGAGGCCCGGAGGCGCTCGGAGCTGATGTTGGAGGCGGCGATGTGCCGGACCTTGCCGGCCTTCACCAGCTCGTCCAGTGCGCCGATGATCTCCTCCACCGGCACCTCGGGCTGGTCGAAGTGGGTGTAGTAGAGGTCGATGCGGTCGGTGTCCAGGCGGCGCAGCGAGGCGTCGGCGGCGGCCTTGATGTTCGCCGCGGCCAGGCCCCGGTACTCGGGGTGCTGGCTGACCTTGGTGGCGATGACGACGTCGTCGCGGTTGCCGCGGGCCTTGACCCACTTGCCGATGATCGTCTCCGACTCGCCGCCCTGGTTGCCCTCGATCCAGGCGGAGTAGGAGTCGGCGGTGTCGATGAAGTTGCCGCCCGCGGCCGTGTAGGCGTCCAGGACGGCGAAGGACGCCTGCTCGTCGGCGGTCCAGCCGAAGACGTTGCCGCCGAGGGCGAGCGGGAAGACCCGGAGGTCGGAGGAGCCGAGTGTGCGTGGTGATGTCAGTGAGGTCATACGTCACTACAACGCTGGCGGCGATGATCACAATCCGCCGCCGGCACCAAGTTCCCGCAAAACCGTCAGGGGGTGAGGCCCTTGCCCCGCAGCCACGCCATCGGGTCGATGGCGGCGGCCTGGCCGCCGGGGTGGACCTCCAGGTGCAGGTGCGGGCCGGTGACGTTGCCGGTGGCGCCCACCCGGCCGATGACCTCGCCGGTGGTGACCTTCTGGCCGGCCGTGACGTTGATCGAGGACTGGTGGCAGAACCACAGCTCGGTGCCGTCGTCGAGGGTGAGGATCGTGCGGTAGCCGTAGGAGCCGGCCCAGCCCGCCTCGGTGATCGTGCCGCCGTGGATGGCCTTGATGAGGGTGCCGGTGGGGGCGGCGAAGTCCAGGCCGGTGTGGTGGCCGGAGGACCACATCGAGCCGGCCTGGCCGAACGTCGAGGTGATCGTGTACGAGGAGGTGGGCAGCGTGTACTGACCGGCCAGCTTCGCCAGCTCGGCCTGCCGCTCCTCCTCGGCCGCCTTCGCGGCCTTCTGGTCCGCCTCCTTCGCGGCGGCGGCCTCCGCCGCGCCCTTGGCCTCGGCCGCCTTCGCGGCGGCCTCCTTCTCGGCCTGGGCGGCGGCGTCCGCGCTCTGCTTCTCGGCGGCGGCGAGGGCGACGGCCGTGGCCTTGTTGTCGGCCTGCCCCTGCTGCTGCTCGGCCTGGGCCATGATCCGGCTGCGCAGGGCCTCGCCCGCGCCGGCGCCCTGCTGGTCGTCGGCGGAGGCCGCGCCGACGCTGCTGAGCGCGGTCGTGGCGGTCTGCGGGGCCTCGGTGGCGGTGTCGCCGAAGAAGGAGCCGACGGAGGGCAGGTCCGGCAGGGAGATGGAGACCGGCGGCTTACCGGTGTTGGCGCTGGCCATGCCGCCCGCTCCGACCGCGGCCATCACGCCGACACCGAGGACGGTGGAGCTGCGGGCGAAGCCGCCGCGCTGCTTGGCGACCCGGTGCCGGCCGCGGACCGGGGCGACGGAGTCCTCGGTGGGGTTCCACTCCTCCCAGGGGCCCTCGCCGGCTCGGTAGGCGTCGTAGCCGAAGGTCTCGGTCTCGCGCTGAGCCGGCACGAACGGGGTCTCGGGGGCAGGCCGGTTGGACGCCACGCGGGCGCGCTCCTTTCCTTCCGCCGCCTACCGGGTTAGCTGACGGGTTCGGAGCGGGAAGGTCTCCTACGCGCGTATACCGGTCGTGGACCGTGTGAGCTCCACGTCGGCGTTCGCGAGATTCACCCCAGGGTGGTGGTTCCCCGGTTCCCTTGCGGGATTCGGCGCGTGCGCGCGGAGCCGTCGCTGGTGACGGCTGGGACGACCGCGCTGCGTTATCGAACGTTAATAGACCCGCCAGTCACTTTCCAAGCCGTTCGTCTAGATCATTACCGTTCAAACCTGGGGATTTACCGGTCATGGCGTCTGCAATGAGGGCGAGTTGGCCGACGTACAGGAGTCACTCGCGGCTTTGATGGTGACTCGGCCGCTATCGCACAGCGCCCGCCCGGTCACGGTCCGTCACTATCACCGGGGGCCGCGGAACCGATGTGCGTCGCACCCCGTGGATGGCGTACAGTAGAGACACAACGACGCGGGGTGGAGCAGCTCGGTAGCTCGCTGGGCTCATAACCCAGAGGTCGCAGGTTCAAATCCTGTCCCCGCTACGGAAACTCAGGGCCGGAATCCATTGGATTCCGGCCCTGAGTGCTATCCGGCGAGCAGGTGCCCGTTCGGCGCCTTGGCGAGGGACTCCAGCTCCGGCAGTACGACTACCCGGGCGCCCGCGCCGGTCAGCACACCCGAGCCGTCGGCCGCCGCGACGAACGTGTCGGGCTCCCGCCACGCCGTGACCACCCTGCGCACCCCGGACCGCAGGATCAGCTCGGCGCAGGGGGCGGGCCGGGAGGCGCGGCGGGCGCAGGGTTCCAGGCTGCTGTAGACCGTGGCGCCGGGCAGGCGCGGATCGGCCGGGTCGGTCTTCGCGAGGGCCGCCTCCTCCGCGTGGACCATCGGGTCGGCGCCCTCGCGGGAGTGGCCGCGGGCCAGCTCCGTACCGTCCGCGGCGACCACGACCGCGCCGACACTGAACGCCGTCCGGGAGGGCGGGCACAGGGCGGCGAGTTCGCAGGCGGTGCGCAGCCAGTGGCGGTCGGCCGGATTGGGGACCGGGCCGGCGCCGGGGGCCGTGGGCTCGTAGCGCATGAGGACGACGTCCTCGATGCGGCGGGTCTCGGTCAGGCGCAGGCGTCCGCCCTGGTAGGCGCCGGGACCGAACAGGCGCGGGGCCGCGGGGTCGCCGACGAGGCGCGGGGCGAGGACCAGCTGGAGTTCGTCGGCGAGGTCCTGCTGGAGCAGCTGGGTGTGGACCTGGCCGCCGCCCTCGACCATCAGTCGCTCGACGCCCCGCACGTCGTGCAGATGCTCCAGCAGGACCCGCCAGTCCAGGACGGGACCGAGCGGCACGACGTCGGCGGTGCCGCCGAGGAGACGCGCGGCCCGGCCGGCGCCCGCGTCGGTGGTGCAGACGAGCTTGTCGCCGCCGGTGTGCCAGAAATGGGCGCCCGGGTCGAGGTCGCCGGAGGCGGTGACGGTCACCTTCAGCGGGTACGCCGGCCGGCCCGCCGCGACCCGGGCCGCGCGCCGCTCGGCGGAGTTGACCAGCAGACGGGGGTTGTCGGCGCGGATCGTGCCGGCGCCGATCAGGATGGCGTCGACGGAGGCCCGTACCGCGTCGACCCGGTCGAAGTCGGCCGGGCCGGACAGCAGGAGCCGCTCGGGGCCGGTGTCGTCCAGGTAGCCGTCGAGGGAGACGGCGGCGGACAGCAGTACGTACGGCAGGGGCATCGGCGTACTCCCTCGCGGCGGCCCGGTGGACCGGCCGAAGTCTTGGTTAAAATTTGGAACAAATCTACACTGGTGGCATGACGACCCGCTGGCTCACTCCGCAGGAGCAGCGCGCCTGGCGCGCCTACCTCGCCGCGTCCCGGCTGCTGGAGGACGCGATCGACCGGCAGCTCCAGCAGGAGGGGGGCATGCCCCATCTGTTCTACTCCGTGCTGGCCAACCTCTCCGAGGCCCCCGGCCGGCGGCTGCGCATGACCGATCTCGCCGAGACGCTGAAGATCACGCGGAGCAGGCTGACCTACGGGGTGACCCGGCTGGAACGGGACGGCCTGGTGCGCCGGGAGACCTGCGGCCAGGACCGGCGCAGCTCGCTCGCGGTGCTGACGGACGAGGGGGCGGCCGTACTGGAGCGTACGGCGCCGGGGCACGTCGAGACGGTGCGCACCACACTGTTCGACCGGCTGACCCCCGAGCAGGTGGGGCAGCTCGAGGAGATCTGCGCGGGGATCGCGCGCGGCCTCCAGGGGGAGGACGGCGGTGGCGGCGCCGCGGCGGAGGACGTGCCGTGGCGCCGACGGTCATCGCCCTGCTCCGGCTGACGCGTCACGCGCCACTCCTTGAACTCTGAAGCAGAACTCCAGGACATCGGATAGGGTCCGGAACCGGATCTGCTTCAAATCTGAAGCAGATGGCAGACATGAAGCACCTCCCGGAGACCCCACGCATGCCCGACATCCCCGCCGCCACCCCGCGAGCCCGCGTCCGGGTACCGCTGCGCTTCGCCGACGGCTACGGCGCGGACGCCGAACTCGTCACCTTCCACGGTCTCGCCGACGGCCAGGAGCACATCGCCGTCGTCCTCGGCGACCCCGGCCCGGTCCCGCTGGTGCGCCTGCACTCCGAGTGCCTCACCGGCGACGTCTTCGGCTCGGCCCGCTGCGACTGCGGCGCCCAGCTGCGCGAGGCGGTCGAGCGCATCGCCAGCCGCGGCGGCATCCTGCTCTACCTCCGCCAGGAGGGCCGCGGCATCGGCCTCTCCAACAAGCTCGACGCCTACGCCCTCCAGGACCGGGGCCTCGACACCTACGAGGCGAACACCGCCCTCGGTCTCCCCGAGGACGCCCGGGACTACACGGCCGCCGCGCAGATGCTCACCGCCCTCGGCGTCGGCGAGCTCGACCTGCTGTCCAACAACCCCGACAAGGCCGGACAGTTGCGCGCCCTGGGCGTGGCCGTACGGGACCGGGTGCCGACCGGCGTCTTCCCCACGGACCACAACGTCCGCTACCTCCGCGCGAAGGTCCTCCACACCCAGCACACCCTGCCCCTGGCCGAACTGCCGGAACTGACCGGGCCGAGCGGGGTGACGGGGGTGAACGGCGGGGCAGCCGGCGCGCGAGCAGCGGACCGTAGCCCGGAGAGCGCGAGCCTCTCCACCTGACCGGGGATCGGGGGCCGCGGCCGGATCCCCCTCCGGCTCAAGCCGCCGTCCGGCGAGCGCGACGAAATGACTGCCGCGCTGAGACGAGACACGCAGGAGGCGGCGGTGTCAGGAGAGCCAGTCGGCGTAGCGGGTGGCGGCGAGGTGGGCGTCCTTGTCGGTGAGGACGTCGCCCTTGACGACGGCGAACATACCGGCGGTGGGGTCGGTGACGACGGTACGGTGGTCGCCCTTGTGGGACAGGGTGATCCGGCCCAGCTCGTCCAGGGTGAAGATGTCAGGGCCGGCAATGTTGCGGATGCCGTTCAGCGGGGCGCCCGCGGCTACCTCCGCCACCGCGGCGGCCACGTCCTTGGAAGCGATCGGCTGGATCGGCGTGGCGGGCAGCCGGACGGTGTCGCCGTCGGTGGTCCAGGACAGGACGGCGTCCATGAACTCCATGAACTGCGTCGCCCGGACGATCGAGTAGGGGATCGACCCTGCGGCGAGGAGGCTCTCCTGGAGCGCCTTGGCCCGGTAGTAGTCCAGCTCCGGCACCTGGTCCGTGCCGACGATCGAGAGAATGACGAAGTGGCCGGCGCCACCCTTGCGGGCCGAGGCCAGAAGGTTGTCCATCGAGGTCTGGAAGAAGGCCGGGGAGGCCTCGTCGAAGGTCGGGGAGTTCGTCAGGTTGACGACGACGGCGGCGCCCGCCACCGCCTCGTCCAGCCCCTGGCCGCTGATGACGTCGGCACCGGTGGACTTCGAGTGCGGTACGGCCTCGTGCCCGGCGGCGGTCAGGTTCTTGACGACCTGTGACCCGATCAGTCCGGTACCGCCGATGACTGCGATCTTCATGGCATGCCTTTCGTGGGTTATGTGCGGAATATGGCATACGAATGGTTACGTGGATGGGGCAAGAAACGGCGTCCCGATCGCCTGAGGAGAAGCGGCGACACAGGCCGTCGACGAACGGGACCGTCTCGTCGAGCGATGCCCGGCTCATACGGGCGTCACCTGCGGCGATGTCCCCGAACCCGATCGACATGCCGCAGAGGAGGACAAGCGCTCGTCCGGGGCTGACAGGACCTCCGTGACGGTCCTGCGGAACTTCGCCCAGGCCATCTGCGGACAGACAGCTGTGCAGCCCTTCGGCGCGCAGCAGCATGATGGTCTGCAGATACGTGCCGACGTCGGACCATTGGGCGGCCCCATGCCGCGCTGAACGCCGCCCACGGTAGGGCGGTTTCAGTGTGGGCGGGTACATCTCGTACTCCGGCCGGTCCCCTGAGTCACCCGATGCCGGGAGCTCGCCGGCCACCACGTACGCGTGCCACGGCTGGATGTCCGATCCGGACGGCGCCCAGGCCGCAGCGGACAGAACGCGCTCCAGTGCCTCCCTCGGGACAGGGCGGTCGGTGAATGCGCGCACTTCCAACCGTCAGCGAAACGTCGGGGCCGCCAGCAGGACACCGATGGGAAGCGCTGGCCACGCACGGAGGCGGCGGCATCCACACCGTGAGGAGACGCTCCGGCACTCCACCATCACGCTGACCTCGGACACGGACACGGGCCTGCTCCCCGAGTTGGACCGTGAAATAGCGGAGAAGGCGGCTGCACTGGTCCCCCGCAGCCGCCGCACTGGAAAGTAGTGCCCAGCCCCCCGTTAGGTGGTCGCCGTGTCAACCTGGTCGCTCCACGCATAGCAGCGAACTGATGCGGGCCGGCACCACCTACGTGATGTCGTCCCGTGCAGGGGCCTCACCACCGAGAGGTGACGTCCTCCCCTCTGCACCCCTCTCAAACGATCGGAGCTCCTCCTGCCGCACTTCCGCCTCAGTGGGCGAAGCGGCTGGCGGCCGGCCCGTGCGCCAAGCCGAGTACAACCCCGCCAGAGCAATGGCCACGGCAGCGAGGGACTCTGGCGACAACCCCAAGGCCACCAGCGTGACCCCGGTTGCGAGCACCATGACGAACGCAACGAGGTCCGGGGTGGGGGAACGGCGGAGTGGGGTGGGACGGCGCATGGGCGGATTCCTCTCGGTCCGAGCTGTAGTGATCAGCCTTCCTTCCTGATGCCTGTCGCACTAGCTTCTCTCTTTTTTATCTGAGAAAATAATCATCTTGCCGAGAGAAAGATGGAGTATGGCGCCCACATCCAGAGGTCGCGGGCGGCCACCCGCAGCTCCAGCGACGGGTTCTGAGCCTCTAGACGCGCTGGTGCTACTCATCCGGGAGCTGCGCGTCCAAGCGCGACTGTCCGTCGAAGACGTGCACGAACTGCTGAAAAATAGTGGTTACCCGGAAAAACAGTTGCCCGCCCGGTCTACGTTCCACCGCAAGATGCGTGGCATCGGGCTGAAGAGTGAACGCCGCCTCGTGGAGGAGGTCATCGGCGTCTGCGTCCCCGATGAGCGGAAGGCGAACGTGCACAGGGAACAGGCAGTCTCCTTGTTGCAGCAGGCTTGGTCGATGGACGCGAAGCCGACGGAGTCACAGCGTGCACCGGCACAGGGGAACGGCGAACTGATGCCCGAGCTAATTCGGGTCCAGCGTGAATTGATCGACGTCCGGGCCCAACTCGCAGTGGCGCTCCAGACTGCTACCGATGCCGAGAGGGATGCCGCTCGATCACGGACGTTGCTGACCACACTACTGATGCTCGGCACCTTCAGTGGCGGCCCACATGCCCTGCCGGCCCGTAGCACCGACATCAAGGCCGACCGAACCGAGACTCCGCGAGCTGCAACCGCCGCAAGAAGTCACCCGGCGAAGGCAGATCTACCGCTCGACGCCAGCACCACGAACTCAGCAAGCTCAACGGGCTCCCAGGACCGTGCCATCGTCGGCAGTCGGCTGGAGTGGCCCACGACCCATACCGATCCCGTCGACCGGTCCGCACTGCCCTACGCCCCCCGTGCGAGCGACGAAGACGCGTCGAACCCGGATGTCTTGCCTTCTGAGCGGAAACCACGGCAGGACACCGCACTGGAAGAGGTGCTCGTGGAGATGATGCGATTGGATCCCGATGGCAGCCGAGTAGGGTCCGCAATCGACAGCGCAGGCCAGCATCTGCTCGACCCAGTGCACACTGGTCGCTATCTCTGGTCCCATCTCCAGAGGACCGAGAGGATCGTCTTTGGCACCACCGTGCACCAAAGAGTCCAGCGCGAGTTGGGGCTGCACATTGGATCGACCATGGACTTCACGGTGGCAGGACACGAGGTTGACCTGAGGTTCACGCTAGGCAGACACGAATGGATGTTCCCGCCCGAGGTGCAGGGCCATTTGTGCCTAGTCATGAGCGCCGATGACGTTCGCGGTCGCTGGAGTCTGGGCTTGCTACGGGTGGAACCCAACCTGGTGCGCTCGGGAGCCAACCGCGATGGAAAACGCGGGCTGAACGCGGAGGGGCGACGTGCGATCAACTGGATTCACTACGACCTTCCGCTGCCCGATCACGCGTTGCGCCACCTGTCCCGCGACACGCTGGTCGCGATCCATTCGCAGCCTCTGGGACAAGCTCGTGTCGAAGAGCTGCTCCTGCAGGCCCAGCTCACCCCGATCAGCCAAGCGGATCTTTCCGCTGTAACCAGGTCGACTGACGGTCCCAGGCGAGTGCGTGAGGCAAGACTCAGGCTAGCGCGTCAGGGCGTGCTCGTCCTGAATGGCTCTATTCGCCAGCATGTTGATTGGGCTTCGGCCCTCAGCCTGCCCGTCCCTGCGCCGAAGAGGTTGATGAGCGTCCGGCTCACCCCGGCATCGCCTCAGCGGGACGACGACATGCCCACCGTCACGCTCGACGGCGCTCAATGGCGCGTGGCTCGTCCGGACGACCCGGAGGCCCCGCTGCCCCGGGAGATCCTCCGCTGACGATCAACCGAAGGAGTCGCCGCAAGCCACATCGACCGCCGATCGGCGAGCTCCGAGGCATCATCTGGTTCGCCCCTGGGGTACCCGCTCACGCACGGCCCCGAAAAGGCCACAGCGCCCGAGCCGGCCGAAGCCGGCTCGGGCGCCGCGTAGCAGGTCGGAGGGGGTAACCCCTCCCCTGCGGCCGTAGGCCCTGTGGGACTCGAACCCACAACCAATGGATTAAAAGTCCACTGCTCTGCCAATTGAGCTAAGGGCCCAGGCGATGTTGCCTGTCCGAGCATAGCGGGAGGAGACCGTGTCTCCGATCGGGTATCGGGGACACGGCCATGTCGGAGGGGCGGGAGTGCGGGGGATCGTTACTTTTCTGCCGGGATGGGCGTGGGTGCCGGGGTGGAGGCGGGCATCAGGAACCAGTGGCGGGCCGAGGCCAGCCACCAGGCGGCGGCGAAGCCGAGGACGGCCAGGACGGCGACGGGGGCGTAGTTGAAGGTCTTCCAGGTGACCGGGGAGACCTGGGGGAGCATGAAGAGGACCGTGATCGCCACCACCCAGCTCACCGCGACGACCCCGACGGGGCGTGACCAGCTGCCCAGGTGCCAGGGGCCGGGGGTGAAGGCGGTGCCCTTGCGGACGCGGAGGAAGGTCGGGATGACGTACGCGATGTACAGCCCGATGACCGCGATCGAGGTCACCGCGGCGTACGCGGTCGTGTTGATGAGGTAGGGCAGGCCGAGGGCCAGGGCGCCGAGCGCGGCCAGCCAGACCGCCGCCACGGGGGTGCGGGTGCGCGGGCTGACCGTGTGCCACACGCGGGAGAAGGGCAGCGCGCCGTCCCGCGAGAAGGCGTAGATCATGCGGCTGTTGGCGGTGACGGACGCCATGCCGCAGAAGAGCTGGGCGCCGATGACGACCAGCAGCAGGAGTTTGCCGGCCGTGGCACCGAGGGCGTCCAGGAGGATCTGGGCGGGCGGGGCGCCCGTGGGGGAGGCCAGTTCGGCGTCGTACGACTGGATGGCGTAGGTGAAGCCCAGGAGGAGGACGAACCCGGCGATCCAGGAGGTCCAGATCGAGCGGACGATACCCCGGGGGCCGGCCGTGGCCGCGTCGTGGGTCTCCTCGGTCATGTGGGCGGAGGCGTCGTACCCGGTGAAGGTGTACTGGGCCATCAGCAGACCCAGCAGCACCACGTACGGGCCGCTGCTCCAGCCCGTCCGGTTGACGAACTCGGTGAAGACGAACGCCGTCGACCGGTGGTGGTCGGGGACGAACGCGAGCGCGGTGACGATCAGCGCCACCCCGAGTACGTGCCACCACACGCTCACACTGTTCAGGAACGCGACGATCCGGACGCCGAAGGTGTTCAGCAGACCGTGCAGGACGAGGATCGCGGCGAACAGCACCACCGTGCGGACCGGGGTCACCCGGAAGCCGAACTGGAGGTTCAGGTAGGCGCCCAGGAAGGAAGCCGCGCCGAAGTCGACGCCCGCGGTCACCGCCACCTGGCCCAGCACGTTGAACCAGCCGGTGAACCACGCCCAGGCCGCCGCCGAGCGCGGGGGCGCCAGGCGGTGGGCCCAGAAGTACAGGCCCGCCGAGGTCGGGTACGCCGAGCAGATCTCGGCCATCGCCAGGCCCACGGACAGCGTCATCAGGCCGACCACCACCCAGCCCCAGGTGATCACGGCGGGGCCGCCGGTGGTCATGCCGAAGAGGTAGAGGGTCAGGCAGCCGGAGAGGACCGAGATGATCGTGAAGGAGACGGCGTAGTTCGAGAACGCCGACATCCGGCGGGCGAGGACCTGGGTGTAACCCAGCTGGGCCAGCCGTTCCTCGTCGGACAGACCGGGCGGGTCGGGTACGCCGGGCGCGCCGGATACGCCGGGTACGCCGGGCGGATCGGGGGCTTCGGACGGGCCGGGGCCGCCGGAGCCCTTCCGCGGTTCGCTCGCACTGTCGCCCACCCTCGCGTCTTCTGTCATGCCCCCAGCAATTCCCTGCGCGAGGTCGTGACATGCGTCATAGGGCGGTCGGTGGGTGCGGGGCACGACCTCGCCGGTGCGGAATGCCGGGAGTGGTGAGAGTGCCGGGCCGGGGACCGGCGGGCACCCCGGGGATGCCGGAAGGGCCCGTACGACCGAAGTCGTACGGGCCCTTCCTCGCTCACTCAGCGTCAGCCGTTGCGCTTCCAGCGCGGCTTGTCCTCGCGGCGCCCGAAGGAGCCGGTGCCGCGGTGGTCGTCACGACGGCCGTTGGGGCGCTCGTGGCCACCGGCGCGGAAGCCCGGGCGGTCGTCGCGGCGGTCGCGGTTGAACGGACGGTCGCTGCCCCGGTGTCCGGTGCGCTCGTCCCGGCGGAAGCCCGGACGGTCGTCACGGCGCTCGAAGCCGCCCCGCTCGCCACGGTCACGGTCGACCGGACGGCGCTCGTCACGACGCTCGAACGAACGGCCACCCCGGTCGTCACGGCGCTCGAAACCACGCCCACCGCGGTCACCGCGGTCGTCGCGACGCTCGAAGCCACGGCCACCCCGGTCGTCACGGCGGTCGTCACGACGCTCGAAGCCGCCCCGCTCGCCACGGTCACGGTCGAAGGTGCGGCGCTCCCGGCGCTCGTACGGCGCCGCGGCGGCCGGGCGCTCCTCGCGCTCGGTCTCCCGCTCCGCCGGCTCCGCGGCCACGGCCGACTCCTGCGCCGCCGCAGCCTGTGCCTCGGCCACCGCGGTCTCCGGGTCCTCGCCGCGTTCGCGGGCGGCCCGGACGACCAGCCGGTCGGCCTCCTCGCGCAGCTCGGTCGCGCGGCGCTGGGCGCGCTCCAGCTCCTTGGTGAGCTGGGCGACCTCGCGCTCGGCCTGCTGGGCGGCGTTGGCCGCGGACTCGGCCTGCACCTCGGTCATGGAGCGGGCGCCGGTGATCTCGGCGACCTCCGGCTCGAAGGTGCCGGCGCCCTGGATGATGTGGCGCGCGGCGTCGACGCCGGCGTCCTCCATGAGGCGGAAGATCTGGCGCCGCTGGTGCGGCAGCGACAGGGAGACGACCGTGCCGGTGCGGCCCGCGCGGGCGGTGCGGCCGGCGCGGTGCAGGTAGTCCTTGTGGTCACCGGCCGGGTCCACGTTCAGGACCAGGTCGATGCCGTCGACGTGGATACCGCGGGCGGCGACGTCCGTGGCGACCAGGACGTGGACGTAACCGTCCTTGAAGTCGGCCAGGACGCGGGTACGCGCGCCCTGGGTCATGCCGCCGTGCAGCGCGTCGGCCTTCACGCCGGACTCGCGCAGCTGCTCGGCGACGCGGTCGGCGCCCAGCTGGGTGCGGACGAAGATGATCGTGCGGCCCTTGCGGGAGGCGATCGCGGCGGTGACCGGCGCCTTGTCCTTGGGCTTCACGATGAGGATGTGGTGCGACATGGTCGTCACCGCGCCCTGGGCCGCGTCCACCTCGTGCAGGACGGGCTCGTTCAGGTAGCGGTCGACGAGGGTCTTGATCTCGTTCTCCATGGTGGCGGAGAAGAGCATCCGCTGGCCGCTGGCCGGGACCTGGTCGAGCAGCTCGGTGACCTCGGGCAGGAAGCCCAGGTCGGACATCTGGTCGGCCTCGTCGAGGACCGTGATCTGCACGTCGTCCAGGGAGCAGGCGCCGCGGTTGATGAGGTCGCGCAGTCGGCCCGGGGTGGCGACGAGGACGTCGACGCCGCGCTCCAGGGCGTAGATCTGGTTGCCCATCGAGGTGCCGCCGCAGACGACCTTCATCTTCAGGCCGAGGACGTCGCCGTACGGCTGGAGGGCGTCGGCCACCTGCATGGCCAGCTCACGGGTGGGCGTGAGGATGACGGCACGCGGCTTGTGCTTCTGGGTGCGTCCGCCGGCCAGCGTGGCCAGGGCCGGCAGACCGAAGGAGAGGGTCTTGCCGGAACCGGTGCGGCCCCGGCCCAGGATGTCCTTGCCGGTCAGGGCGTCCGGAATGGTCGCGGCCTGGATCGGGAAGGGGGTGGTGACGCCGTTCTGTGCGAGCTTGCGCACGATGCCCTCGGGGAGACCGAGGTCGGCAAAGGTGGTCTGGGGGGTGTCAGCGGCCTCGGGGGCCTCGGTGACCTCGGTCGTCACGTCTACGAGTTCGTTCTCGTTCTCGTTCTCGGACACGACGATCTGGTCAGTACTGGACACGGACATGCGAATGCGAAACCTTCCGGAGTCTCTTCGGCACGCGCCCGTCAACTCCGTGTTTCGCTCACGACCGCCTCAATGCGGTCCGCCACGGTAAGGGGAGAGTACGCGCCACACGGCGCTCTCTGATGGCGCCGGGCAAATGGGATCAAACGATCTACTACCATACG
This sequence comes from Streptomyces sp. Y20, assembly GCF_043195475.1. Taxonomy (NCBI): domain Bacteria; kingdom Bacillati; phylum Actinomycetota; class Actinomycetes; order Kitasatosporales; family Streptomycetaceae; genus Streptomyces; species Streptomyces sp. Y20. The sequence continues at coordinate 638,054 of NZ_JBIDDP010000003.1, read as the reverse complement.
CACCCACTGCCCCTGAAGGCAAACCGAGCGCATAAGACCAGGTCAGGTCATGCCGCGACGCCCGCCGCGGGCGCCGGCTCCCGCTGCACCAGCTGCGGCCCCGTCTCCTCGTGCGCCGAGGACGACGGCTCCGCCGACGGCGGCTCCGAGACCGGCGGAGGCGGGGTGGAGGCGGGCGGCTCGGGCGGCGCGGTGCTGGCCGGAGGGGTCGGCGGCACCTTGCTCGGCGCCGGTTCCCCGGGCCCGGCACTCTTCCCCGGCTTCGCCGGGGCGGCGGAGGCGCTGCCCGCGCCGGTCGGGCCGGCCGACGCCGACGGTGACCCGCCCGGCTTCTTCTTGCCGCCGTGCCCGTGCCTGCCGTCCGCCGCCGGCTCCCCACGGTGCGGGCCGCCCACGCCGCCCGCACCGCCCACCGGACCGCCGCCGGGCGCGTCACCGCCGTGCCGTCCCGCGGAATGGGCGGGTCGGGCCCGGCCCGCGTCGTCACCCACGTTCATACAGCCCGCGGCAGCGGTGACGGCCAGCACCGTGACGGCGAGACGGACGGGTACGTTCAAGGGGCGCACGGCGGCCACCTCCGGGGGCGGGGAAGAAGTCAACCTCCCCAACTCCCGCCGCCCGCAAGAGGACACGCGTCCCGCGCCCATCACCGCTCAGCCGTAACCGAGGGCGTGCAGCCGGGCGTCGTCGATGCCGAAGTGGTGGGCGACCTCGTGCACCACCGTGACCTCGGTCTCCGCGACGACGTCCTCGCGGCTCTCGCACATCCTGAGCGTGGGCCCGCGGTAGACGGTGATCCGGTCCGGCAGCACACCGGCGTACCACTCGCCCCGGTCGGTCAGCGGAGTGCCCTCGTACAGCCCGAGCAGCCCGGGGTCACCGGCGGGCGGCTCGTCCTCCACGAACACGGCCACGTTGTCCATGAGCCGCGCCAGCTCCGGCGGGATCCGGTCGAGCGCCTCGGCCACCAGTTCCTCGAACTCCTCGCGCGTCATCTCCAGCACACCGTCATTGTCCGGTACGCGCGGCCCGTACGTACGCTCCGGACCGCCGCATATCCGCTTCGGCACCTGGGCATACGGGACCAATGGCCCGCGTCCCCCTCGCAGCCCTGCGCACCACGCCGAACCGGACCTCGAACCGCACCCGCACCGCCCGCCCGCTCCCCTGCCTCGACCCCGCCGCACGGCCCCGTCCCTGGCTGCGCGCCCTCGGGCTGACCGCCGTCGTCCTGCTCGGCGCCTGGCTCGGCCTGCTGGTCGTCGGCAACGTCCGGGCCCCGGTCGGCCCGATGGACACGACCATGGCGCTGCGCCCCTCCCTCACCGGCGGCACGAAGATCAACGTGTCGCCGCTGGGCGCGCTCACCCTGGACAGCCATGTGGCACCGGTCCGCCTGGACGTCAACGTCGACCAGCTGGACCCACTGCGCTCCCAGGCCCTGGTCGACCACCCGGAGCGGCTCTCCGGGCTCCAGGACGAGGTGGCCCGGGACGTCGAGCACGGCACGCTCGACCTGGCCGTGCGCTCCTGTGTGGCGGTGGTCTCGGGGGCCACGGCCCTCGGGCTCGCCGTCTACCGCCGCCCGCGCCCGGCCCTGGCCGCCGGCGGCCTCGCGCTGGTCCTGCTGGCCGCGTCGGGCGCGTCGGCGTACGCCACCTGGAACCCGAAGTCGGTGCTGGAGCCGCGGTTCTCCGGGCTGCTCAGCTCGGCGCCGTCCGTGGTCGGCAACGCGCGCAGCATCGTCACGGAGTTCGACGTCTACCAGAAGGAACTGGCCCGGCTGGTGACGAACGTGACGAAGCTCTACGACGTCACATCGACGCTCCCCGCCTACCGCCCCGACCCCTCCACCATCCGGGTCCTGCACGTGTCGGACATCCACCTCAATCCGGCGAGCTGGAAGATCATCGCCTCGCTGGTGGACCAGTACAAGGTGGACGTGATCGTCGACTCCGGCGACACGATGGACCACGGCACAGCGGCGGAGAACGGCTTCCTGGACCCGGTCCGGGAGCTGGGCGTGCCGTACGTGTGGGTGCGCGGCAACCACGACTCCCGGGCCACCCAGCGGTATCTGGCGCGCATGCGCAACGTCCACGTCCTGGACGACGGCCGGGCGGAGACGGTCGCGGGCCTGCGGTTCGCGGGCATCGGTGATCCGCAGTTCACCCCCGACCGCTCGGCGGTGATCGGCCGGGACGCGTCCGAGGGACTGGCGGGTGACCGGCTGGCCAGTGCCCTGCGCGACCAGCGGGCGGCCGGCACCCCGGCGGACGTGGCCGTCGCGCACGAACCGTCCGCCGCCCGGGAGACGGACGGCGAGGTGCCGCTGGTGCTCTGCGGTCACCTCCACCACGAGGGCACGGAGACGCTGCCGTACGGCACCCGGCTGCGGATGGAGGGCTCCACGGGCGGCAGCGGGCTGCGTGCGGTGGAGCACGGCGATCCCGCGCCGATCGAGGCCTCGATCCTGTACTTCGACCGGGCCAGCCGCAGACTGCAGGCGTGGGACGCCATCAAACTGGGGGGCCTGGGGCTGACGACGGCGGAGGTCAGCCGCCACCTGGCGGACGAGAACCGGCCGGGCGCCGGCGCCTCGCGCACGCCCTCCCCGGCCGGTTCCGCCACCTCGCCGTAAACCGTTTTGGCGATACCCCTCGCCATCCCATATGCTTCTCACGTCCCCGACGCGCTGAGAAGCGCCCAGGCGGGCCGATAGCCCTCATCGTCTAGCGGCCTAGGACGCCGCCCTTTCAAGGCGGTAGCACGGGTTCGAATCCCGTTGGGGGCACGCTTTACCGTGTGCGACACTGTTGCACACACGCTTGGTCCTGTGGAGCAGTTTGGAGTGCTCGCCACCCTGTCAAGGTGGAGGCCGCGGGTTCAAATCCCGTCAGGACCGCTGGTGTTTCACGTGAAACACCGTGGCTGGGTAGCTCAGTTGGTACGAGCGTCCGCCTGAAAAGCGGAAGGTCGCCGGTTCGACCCCGGCCCCAGCCACCAGCGCGAAAGCCCCTCCCGACGCAGTCGGAGGGGCTTTCGCCGTTTCCGTCGAGGGACTGCGCCGGCGCCGAACAACCTTGGCACCACGTCCGCCCGGCGCTACGTTCAGGCGGAGCGCACGTGGTGCGCAGGGGGCGGGGGAGACATGAGCAGGAACGGAACCGGAGCCATCGGGGACGCCGACCTGGAGAAGATCCGGGCCCGGTACGGGATGCTGGCGGTCGTCATCAGCAATCTGGCGATCGCCGCGGTCGCGATCTTCGGCGTGTGGCGGCTCGACGGCGACAAGGCGGTGATCGTCGGCATCCTCACGGCGGCCTTCACCGCCGTCAGCGGTATGACCACCGCCTACCTGGGCATCAAGGCCGTCTCCAACACCGCGCGGTCCATCGCCCTCGGGAACGGCGCCTCCTACCGGCACACCGAAGCGGCCCCACCGGCCCCACCGGCCCCGTCGGCCCCGCACATCCCCTAGGCCGCGTGCGCCGGGCCGACCGGCCGTCCGCCCGGGTGCCGGTGCCGCCAGATCAGGAAGACCGCGCAGGAGACCACCGCCCAGCCCGTCAGCACCAGGAACGGGAACGCGTGCTGGTGGCCCCTGAAGTACACCGCGGTGTGCTGGGCATTCACCGACGCGCCGGGCGGCAGCCAGCGGCCGATCACGCCGAGCGGGGAAGGCAGCAGCGGCCAGGAGACGGCGCCGCCGGACGACGGGTTGCCCAGCAGCACCATCAGTCCCCAGGTAGGCAGCATCGCCCAGCGCCCGACGAGGGTGTTGAACATCGTGAACACCATGCCCGTGGTGAACATCGTCAGGGCGAGGATCCCCCAGGACTCCAGGAACGGCAGCTTCACCGCATCCAGCAGCCAGTCCACCACCGCGGCGATCACGAACCCGCCGAGCAGCGCGTAGGCCACGGTGAAGGCGACCCGCTCCAGCGGATTCAGGGCCCGCGCGTGCACGCTCAGCTGGATCGAGCCGACGAAGCCGATGATCACGGCGGCCAGGGAGATGTAGAAGATCGCCAGTCCGCGCGGGTCGCCCCGCTGCGACGGCTTCAGGTCATGGACCGTCACCGTGGTGCCCGTGGCCCTGCCCACCTTCACCGCGGTCTCCCCGAGCACCTGGGCGACCGTCGCCCCGGAGGCCCCCGACACGTCCAGCCTGATCGACCGGCCGTCGGCGGACGCCTCCACCACCGCGAACTCCTTCTGCTCGTCCACCGCCCGCACCGCGTCCTCCCGGCTGCCGTACGGATGCAGCTTCAGCGAGGCGCCCAGGGCCTGTTGCATGCCGTCGAGGAACCGCCGGGCGGCCGGCCCGCCGTAGGAGCCGGTCACCGCCGTGGGGATGTTGTGGGGGGTCGGGTCGGCCATGGCGTACGTGTAGGAACCGGCGAAGAGACCGGCGGCCGCAGCGATGATCAACAGCAGGACCGAGGCGGGCAGGAAGGGTGACTCCCGGAACGCCGACCAGCGTTCCGCGCGGGTCGGGGGGCGGCCGTGGCTGCCATGGGGGGAATCGGGCATAACGACCACGCTAGGTCATGTCCCGCCGGCCCGCCGGGACGACGTCGGCTGTTCGCAGGGGTGCGGTCACCGGCTGGGCCGGACCCCGGGCCGGCTGCCGGCGACCCGGACCCGAGACCCGCTGTCCGCCGGGCCGGCTGCCGGCGCCCCGAACCCCGGGGCGACTGTTCGTGGGGCCGGACGTCGGCGAAGCCCGGACCCTGGACCGGCTGTCCACGGGGCCTGCTGCCGGTGGGGTCCGGACCCCGGGGTGACCGGTCGCGCGGCCCGCCGCCCGCGCCCGGGTCAATTCGTTCGCGTGTTTTTCGGGCGAGGTGAGATCCTGGAGGCCGTATGTCTACGCATCCCGCCCCCGCCCTCGGCACCCTCGCCCCTCGTCTGTCCGAGCTGTCGCTGCGCGACGCGCACCGGATCGGCAGGCGGCTGGAGGGCGCGCGCAAGATCCGCAAGCCGGAGGCCCGTGCCGCCGTCCTCGCCGAGATCGACACCGAGATCCGCCGCGCCGAGGACCGGATGGCCGAGCGGCGCTCCCGCGTGCCGGCCGTCACCTATCCCGAACAACTGCCCGTCAGCCAGAAGAAGGACGTGATCGCGGACGCCATCCGCGACCACCAGGTCGTCATCGTGGCCGGTGAGACCGGGTCCGGCAAGACGACCCAGATCCCGAAGATCTGTCTGGAACTGGGCCGGGGCGTGCGCGGCATGATCGGGCACACGCAGCCGCGGCGGATCGCCGCCCGGACCGTCGCCGAGCGGGTCGCCGACGAGCTGAAGTCGCCGCTGGGCGAGACCGTCGGCTGGAAGGTCCGCTTCACCGACCAGGTGAGCCCGGAGGCCACCTTCGTCAAGCTGATGACGGACGGCATCCTGCTCGCCGAGATCCAGACCGACCGCGAGCTGCGCGCCTACGACACGATCATCATCGACGAGGCCCACGAGCGGTCCCTCAACATCGACTTCCTGCTGGGCTACCTGGCGCAGCTCCTGCCCAAACGTCCCGACCTGAAGGTCGTCATCACCTCGGCGACCATCGATCCGGAGCGTTTCTCCCGGCACTTCGGCGACGCGCCGATCGTCGAGGTCAGCGGCCGGACGTACCCGGTGGAGGTGCGTTACCGCCCGCTCCTGGAGGAGTACTCCGACGACGCGGCGGACGCCGACCGGGACCAGATCACCGCGATCACCGACGCCGTCGAGGAGTTGATGGCGGAGGGCAGCGGCGACATCCTCGTGTTCCTCTCCGGTGAGCGGGAGATCCGGGACACCGCGGACGCGCTGGAGAAGAAGAAATACCGCTTCACCGAGGTGCTGCCGCTGTACGCGCGGCTCTCGCACGCCGAGCAGCACCGCGTGTTCCAGCAGCACACCGGACGCAGGATCGTGCTGGCGACGAACGTCGCGGAGACGTCCCTCACCGTGCCCGGCATCAAGTACGTCATCGACCCCGGCTTCGCCCGGATCAGCCGCTACAGCCACCGCACCAAGGTCCAGCGGCTGCCCATCGAGGCGATCTCGCAGGCCAGCGCCAACCAGCGCAAGGGCCGCTGCGGCCGTACGTCCGACGGCATCTGCATCCGGCTGTACTCCGAGGACGACTTCCTCGCCCGCCCGGAGTTCACCGACGCGGAGATCCTCCGTACGAACCTGGCGAGCGTCATCCTTCAGATGACCGCGGCCGGTCTCGGCGACATCGAGAAGTTTCCCTTCATCGACCCGCCGGACCACCGCAACATCCGTGACGGCGTGCAGCTGCTCCAGGAACTGGGCGCGCTGGACCCGGCCGAGAAGGACGCCCGCAAGCGGCTCACGGACACCGGCCGCAAGCTGGCCCAGCTGCCCGTCGACCCCCGCCTGGCCCGGATGGTCCTGGAGGCCGACAGGAACGGCTGTGTCCGCGAGGTCATGGTCATCGCCGCCGCGCTGTCCATCCAGGACCCACGCGAACGCCCGGCCGACAAGCAGGCCCAGGCCGACCAGCAGCACGCCCGGTTCAAGGACGAGACCAGCGACTTCCTCGCCTATCTGAACCTGTGGCGGTATGTCCGCGAGCAGCAGAAGGAGCGCGGTTCGTCGTCCTTCCGGCGGATGTGCAAGCAGGAGTACCTGAACTTCCTGCGCATCCGCGAATGGCAGGACATCTACAGCCAGCTGCGCACGGTGGCCAAGCAGATGGGCATCCACCCCAACGAGGACGACGCCCCCGGCGACCGCGTCCACCTCTCCCTCCTCGCCGGCCTGCTGTCCCACATCGGGATGAAGGACGTGAAGGACGGCAACAAGAACGAGTACCTGGGCGCCCGCAGCGCCAAGTTCGCGATCTTCCCGGGTTCGGCGCTGTTCCGGAAGCAGCCCAAGTTCGTGATGTCGGCCGAGCTGGTGGAGACGAGCCGCCTGTGGGCGCGGGTCAACGCCAAGATCGAACCCGAGTGGGTCGAGCCGCTCGCCGAGCACCTGCTGAAGCGGACCTACAGCGAACCGCATTGGGAGAAGGACCAGGCGGCCGTCATGGCGTACGAGAAGGTGACGCTGTACGGCGTCCCGATCGTCGCCCAGCGGAAGGTGAACTACGGGCGCATCGACCCCGAGATCTCCCGCGAACTGTTCATCCGCAACGCGCTGGTGGAGGGCGACTGGCGCACGCACCACAAGTTCTTCGCCGACAACCGCCGGCTGCTCAGCGAGGTCGAGGAGCTGGAGCACCGCGCCCGGCGCCGGGACATCGTCGTGGACGACGAGACGCTGTTCGACTTCTACGACGAGCGGGTGCCCCAGCACGCCGTGTCGGGCGCCCACTTCGACTCCTGGTGGAAGCGAAAGCGGCAGGAGCAGCCGGACTTCCTCGACTTCGAGCGGGAGATGCTGATCCGGGAGTCGGCGGAGGCGGTCACCAAGGCCGACTACCCGGACACCTGGCGGCAGGGGCAGCTCTCCTTCCGCGTGACGTACCAGTTCGAGCCCGGCGCGGACGCCGACGGCGTGACCGTGCACATCCCGCTCCAGGTCCTCAACCAGGTCACCGGCGAGGGATTCGACTGGCAGATCCCGGGGCTGCGCGAGGAGGTGGTGACGGAGCTGATCCGCTCGCTGCCCAAGCCGGTCCGCCGCCACTACGTGCCGGCGCCGAACTACGCGAAGGCGTTCCTGGAAAAGGCGGTGCCCCTTCAGGAACCGCTGACGGTGACCATGGCCCGCGAGCTGAAGCGCATGGTCGGCGTCCCCTTCGAGGCGGACGACTTCGACTGGGCGAAGGTCCCCGACCACCTCAGGATCACCTTCCGGATCGTCGACGAGCGGCGCCGGAAACTGGCCGAGGACAAGGACCTGGAAGCTCTGAAGCTGCGGTTGAAGCCGAAGGCCAGGAAGGCGCTGTCCCAGGCCGCCGCCGCGACCGCCTCCCGCGAGGGCGGGGAGTCCCTGGAGCGCACCGGCCTGACCGACTGGACGATCGGCACGCTCACCCGCGTCTTCGAGACCCGCAGGGCCGGACAGCCGGTCAAGGCGTACCCCGCGCTGGTGGACGACGGCGACACCGTCTCGGTCCGCCTCTTCGACACCGAGGAGGAGCAGGTGGAGGCCATGTGGAAAGGCACCCGCCGCCTGATCCTCCGCAACATCCCGGTGAATCCGGCGAAGTTCGCCTCGGACCGGCTGACGAACCAGCAGAAGCTGGCCCTGTCCGCGAATCCGCACGGCTCCGTACAGAGCCTGTTCGAGGACTGCGCGACGGCCGCGGCGGACAAGCTCGTCGCCGACTTCGGCGGGCCGGCGTGGGACGAGGAGTCGTACCGCAAGCTGTACGACAAGGTGCGCGCGGAGATCGTGGACACGACGGTCCGTACGGTCGCCCAGGTGCAGCAGGTCCTGGCCGCCTGGCAGGCCTGTGAACGCCGCCTGAAGGCCGTCTCCAGCCCGGCGTTGCTCGCCAACCTCACGGACGTGCGCAAGCAGCTGGACGCCCTCGTCAAGCCCGGCTTCGTGACGTGGGCGGGCATACGCCGGCTGCCCGACCTGCTGCGCTATCTCGTGGCCGTCGACCGGCGTCTCCAGCAGATGCCGACGGGCGTCCAGCGGGACACCACGCGGATGGAGAAGATCCACGAGATGCAGGACGAGTACGCCTGGCTCCTGGAACAGCTCCCGAAGGGGCGCCCGGTGCCGTCCTCCGTGCTGGACATCCGCTGGATGCTGGAGGAGCTCCGGGTCAGCTACTTCGCCCACGCGCTGGGCACGGCGTACCCGGTCTCCGACAAGCGGATCCTGAAGGCGATCGACGCCGCCGCACCGTGACGGGAGCCGTACGGAGGGTGAGTTCGACCAGGACCCTCGCCCTCCTGTACAGTCCTTCTCGCAGCGCAACACAGCAACAAGCGCCGCAAAACCTGGTCCTGTGGAGCAGCTTGGAGTGCTCGCCACCCTGTCAAGGTGGAGGCCGCGGGTTCAAATCCCGTCAGGACCGCACAATGAACTGAGGCCCGCATCCCGCAAGGGGCGCGGGCCTCAGTCGTACCCGCTTCCCCGACGCCCCCCGCGCGCCCAGGGCGTGCGGTCTTGACGGCGCCGCTTTCCCTCGGTACCCAAGGAGCAGGGCTCCGTCCTCCTGTGCGGCCCCGGAGGTGGCGTATGGCGGCTTCGGTCAGGCATGAGACGCGAGCGCTTCTCAGGGCGCATCTGTCGGCCGCCTCGTCCTACGGGCATCTCACCCGCCACTGCCCCATCTGTCACCGCCTGCTGCGGCTGGCGATGGACACGGGCCCGTGGAGCCAGGAGGACGGGGACGAGGACCAGGCGGGGTGGCAGGCCGTCGAGGACGAGGACCCCCGGCCCGCCTGACGCCCGCCGACTCCAACCCCCGTATGGACGCCGGGTTCTGGAACGCGCGCTTCCCCTAGCGCACGCGCGCCGGGGACAACAAGCGCCCTGGTGTGTGACGGGAGTCACCGCATGAGTTTTTGAAACGGCGGTATTTACCCCCTTCATATAACGGGTCGATTTAATATGTGCAATTGCACCGACCCCGGGCACCACCCCCGGCCGTTCCGACAGGCCTCCCCAGACTCCGACAAGGACGCTCACGGCGCCGCCTCCGGGCCCCTGGTCCGCGCACAAAAAAGATCGCGCTGGACTCGGCGGAGTCCAGCGCGATCGACGACACACCCTGTACGGCTTGCCTGCGATGCTCTCTTCGGCTGGGGCGTGGGCCTGTTGGGGCAGGTCCCGCGTCGCTTGTAGCTAGGGGTTCGGGCGCCCCGGCCGGTTGGGGGACCGACCGTCTTGCCCGGTTATGGAGTTGTTCAGGCCTCGCTGCGCTGCTGCGGGATGCCCGCGAGCAGAGCGCGGACCTCGGCCTCGCGGTAGCGGCGGTGCCCGCCGAGCGTACGGATGGAAGTGAGCTTGCCGGCCTTCGCCCACCGCGTGACCGTCTTGGGGTCGACACGGAACATGGTGGCGACCTCAGCCGGGGTCAGCAGCGGCTCGGCATCAGGGGTGCGAGCGGTCATGAGCGGCCTCCTCGGGAGAACCGAACCTTCTCGGTTCTTTCCTCTAAATTCTGCACCTTGACCCGCGTTGCCCGAAATGGCGGACGCGAGTCGAGTCGGTTATAGGACGAACGGCTTGTCCTCGGCACTACAACTACACCATCTGTCCAGCCGCGTCGGCCAAACCGATGGAATTGCCCTCCCAGGTGTTCATCAGCGACGGATGCCGATGGACCGTGCCATAGCGGACAGTCACGCCACTGTGACGATCAGTCACAGCGGCGTGCAGAGGTCACCAGACCCCCCAAAACTTACAAAGCGGAGAATCCGCCCAGGATCGAGCATAGTTGGACGGAAGGAGCCCTCCCCGGACTCCTTGTCCTATTTTGGCATGAGGGGTGGCAAGAGGCGCAAGAGCCGGGTAAGTGCCGTCCATCACCCTTGGGACAAAAGTCCAGATCTGAACCAACGTCTCGTCAGATGGACCAAGTGCGTAGACCGTACGTCGTGCGCGGCGGTTTGGGCCGTGATGTACGTCACTATGTTCGAATCGTGTCCCGCGCTCAGTTCGCGGATCGCCGGTCCCGTACCGCCCGCCAGCGCTCCACCAGCCGCCCGTACGCCTCCCCGGCGGCCATCGCGTCGCCCCGGCGCAGCGCCTCGATCCCGGCCGCCACGTCCGCCGCCGACCGGTCGTCCTCCAGCTCGCCGGCCGGCAGCACGTGCACCAGGCCGCCGTAGTCCAGCTCGACCAGTGAGCGCGGGTGGAACTCCTCCAGCCAGCGGCCGACGTCCAGCAGGCCGTCGAGCAGCGGGCCCTCCTCCACGGTGTCCCTGAGCGTGCGCAGCGCCCGCGCGACCCGGCGCCTGGCCTGCACCATCGGCGTGCGGTAGCGCAGCACCGGAGGGACCTCGGCGGTCCCCTCGTCGTACCGGCGCTCCTCGTCGGAGACCAGCACGAACCAGTTCAGCGGCACCTGCCAGGTCGCCGTCCTGATCCACGGGCGGGCGTCGGGGTTGCGGGCGAGCCAGCGCTCGTGGTCCTGGGCGGCCTGGTGGCGCACCAGCGCCGGCAGCACCGCGTCCAGCACCGTCGGCGGCAGTTCGCCGGGCAGCTCGTCCAGGGCCTGCCAGCCGCGCAGCCGGGTCCGCCAGGGGCACACGCAGACGACCCCGTCGACCTCCAGGACGAAGGCGTCGGCGCTCTCGTGCACCGGGACCGCGACCGGCGGGGTGGGCAGCAGGGCGGCCAGGGAGCGGCGCAGTTCGTCCTGGTAGGAGGGGCGGTCGGGGCGGCGGGCGTAGCGCTCCCAGTGGGCGCGTTCCGCGTCCGGGAAGGCGCCCAGCGGCTCGTACACGCGCAGGTACGTGGCGTAGGGGACGACCACCGAGTACTCCTTGGCCACGCCTGCTCCCTCCCCAGCGGATCCGGCTCGAAACACTGCGCATCGTGCCACGCCGTTGCGTGCGCGCAGGACCCGCGAGAGTGATCCTGAACACTGCGCGGATGGTGCTCGGGCGGAGGCTCTACGCTCATGCCACGGCACCCCGCCACCCGTACGGGGTCCGACCCCACTCGCCGCTCTTTACACAGGAGTCACCACAGTGACCGACGTAACCGGCGCGTCTGCTGATGTCCTGCACACCCTGTTCCACTCGGACCAGGGCGGCCATGAGCAGGTCGTGCTCTGCCAGGACCGCGCCAGCGGCCTCAAGGCCGTGATCGCCATCCACAACACCGCCCTGGGCCCCGCCCTCGGCGGCACGCGCTTCTACCCGTACGCGACCGAGGCCGAGGCCGTCGCCGACGCCCTCAACCTCGCGCGCGGCATGTCGTACAAGAACGCCATGGCCGGTCTCGGTCACGGCGGCGGCAAGGCCGTGATCATCGGTGACCCGGAGCGCGACAAGACCGAGGAGCTGCTCCTCGCCTACGGCCGCATGGTCGCCTCGCTCGGCGGGCGTTACGTCACCGCGTGCGACGTCGGTACGTACGTCGCCGACATGGACGTGGTGGCCCGCGAGTGCCGCTGGACCACCGGCCGCTCCCCCGAGAACGGTGGCGCCGGCGACTCCTCCGTGCTCACCGCCTTCGGTGTCTACCAGGGCATGCGCGCCTCCGCCCAGCACCTGTGGGGCGACCCGTCGCTGCGGGGCCGGAAGGTCGGCGTCGCCGGGGTCGGCAAGGTCGGCCACCACCTGGTCAGGCACCTGCGGGACGAGGGTGCCGAGGTCGTCGTCACGGACGTGCGCGCGGACGCCGTACAGCGGATCCTCGACCAGCACCCCGAGGGCGTGACGGCCGTCGCCGACACCGAGGCGCTGATCCGGACCGAGGGCCTGGACATCTACGCCCCCTGCGCCCTCGGCGGGGCCCTGAACGACGACTCCGTGGCCGTGCTGACCGCCGGGGTGGTGTGTGGGGCCGCGAACAACCAGCTCGCCCACCCCGGGGTGGAGAAGGACCTCGCCGACCGCGGGATCCTCTACGCGCCGGACTACGTGGTGAACGCCGGCGGGGTCATCCAGGTCGCCGACGAACTGCACGGGTTCGACTTCGACCGGTGCAAGGCGAAGGCGGCCAGGATCTTCGACACCACGCTGGCCATATTCGCGCGTGCGAAGGACGACGGGATCCCGCCGGCCGCGGCGGCCGACCGGATCGCCGAGCAGCGCATGGCCGACGCCCGCGCGGGCGGCATCGCACCCTGATGCGATCGAACGAATGAGCGGTACCCGTCGGCGGCAGGGTGGAGAGAACTCTCACTTCCACCGGCGGGTCGTTCCTTCAGAACTGGTTAAAATGGTCACTGACCAGCGAGGACAGGGCGCCTCGAAGGTTTTGGGCAGACGCGCGTACCGTGGGCGACGTACCGTATGGGCGTGGGCTCAGGTACCGTGGGAGCCCTACGGACCGGCCTCTCCCCGGAGAGTCCGTTCCAGACCATGAACGCGTGTCAGACTCTGGGGCCGTCGAGCCCCGTCGTTGAGGGGGTCGAGCCATGGGGCGCGGCCGGGCCAAGGCCAAACAGGCGAAGGTTGCCCGTCAGCTGAAGTACAACAGCGGCGGGACTGACCTCTCACGCCTGGCCGAGGAGCTGGGCGCATCGACGTCGAACCAGTCGCGGAACGGCGACCGTTTCACGGACGATGAGCACGACGACGACCTGTATGCACGGTACGCCGACCTCTATGAGGACGACGACGAGGACGAGGACGACGAGTCCTCATCGCATCGTCGAGGCGCTTGACCTTGCACGGACCGGTCCGGTCGGTGGCGTAGCCACCGACCGGATTTCGTGCTGTCCGCACGGTCAGACGGCGTAGTCCCCGACCAGCTCCGCGCCGGTCGTCTTCCCGTCCCGCTCGGTGATCTCGCCGGCCACCCACGCCTCGACGCCGCGGTCGGCCAGGGTCGCCAGGGCCACCTCGGTGGACTCCTGCGGGACGATCGCCATCATGCCGACGCCCATGTTCAGGGTCTTCTCCAGCTCCAGGCGCTCGACGTTGCCGGCCGCCCCGACCAGACCGAAGATCGCGCCCGGGGTCCAGGTGGAGCGGTCGACCACGGCGTGCAGGCCGTCCGGGATCACCCGGGCCAGGTTGGCGGCGAGACCGCCGCCGGTGATGTGGCTGAAGGCGTGCACATCGGTGGTGCGGGTGAGCGCCAGGCAGTCCAGCGAGTAGATCTTCGTGGGCTCCAGCAGCTCCTCGCCGAGGCTCCGGCCCAGCTCGGCCACCTCCGTCTCCAGGGTCATCCCGGCACGGTCCAGCAGGACGTGCCGGACCAGGGAGTACCCGTTCGAGTGAAGCCCGGAGGACGTCATGGCGATCACGGCGTCACCCGTGCGGATACGATCCGCGCCGAGCAGCCGGTCCGCCTCCACGACGCCCGTACCGGCGCCGGCGACGTCGAAGTCGTCCTCGCCCAGCAGACCCGGGTGTTCGGCCGTCTCGCCGCCCACCAGGGCGCAGCCGGCCAGCACACAGCCCTCCGCGATGCCCTTGACGATCGCGGCGACCCGCTCGGGGTGGACCTTGCCGACGCAGATGTAGTCGGTCATGAACAGCGGCTCGGCGCCGCACACCACGATGTCGTCCATGACCATGGCGACCAGGTCGTGGCCGATGGTGTCGTAGACGCCCATGCGGCGCGCGATGTCGACCTTCGTGCCGACGCCGTCCGTGGCGGAGGCCAGCAGCGGGCGCTCGTAGCGCTTGAGGGCGGAGGCGTCGAAGAGCCCGGCGAAACCGCCGAGACCGCCCAGCACCTCGGGGCGCCGGGTCTTCTTCACCCACTCCTTCATCAGCTCCACCGCGCGGTCGCCCGCCTCGATGTCGACGCCGGCGCTCGCGTAGCTGGCGCCGTCCGCGGTGGAGGGGCCGGCATGCGGGGCACGCTGATGAAAACCATCAGAAGACATGACCTTGAGAACTTTCGTGTCGTACCGCGTGAACAGCGGGAATTACGGGCGGCGGATCGCGTCGGTCGCGGCCGTGGCAGCCGGGCCCGCGGCCAGCTCCGTCTCCAGCAGCTGCTTGCCGAGCAGCTCCGGGTCCGGCAGGTCCATCGGATACTCGCCGTCGAAGCAGGCACGGCACAGGTTCGGCTTGGCGATCGTGGTCGCCTCGATCATGCCGTCGATGGAGATGTAGGCCAGGGAGTCGGCGCCCAGGCTGGTGCCGATCTCCTCGATGGTCATGCCGTTGGCGATCAGCTCCGCGCGCGTGGCGAAGTCGATGCCGAAGAAGCAGGGCCACTTCACGGGCGGGGAGGAGATCCGGATGTGGACCTCGGCGGCGCCCGCCTCGCGGAGCATGCGGACCAGGGCCCGCTGGGTGTTGCCGCGCACGATCGAGTCGTCGACGACGACCAGGCGCTTGCCCTTGATGACTTCCTTCAGCGGGTTCAGCTTCAGGCGGATACCCAGCTGGCGGATGGTCTGGGAGGGCTGGATGAACGTACGTCCGACGTAGGCGTTCTTCACCAGGCCGGCGCCGAAGGGGATGCCGGAGGCCTCCGCGTAGCCGATGGCGGCCGGGGTGCCGGATTCCGGCGTCGCTATGACCAGGTCGGCCTCGGCGGGCGCTTCCTTGGCCAGGCGGCGGCCCATCTCCACGCGGGAGAGGTACACGTTCCGGCCGGCGATGTCGGTGTCCGGACGGGCCAGGTACACGTACTCGAAGACACAGCCCTTGGGCTTCGCTTCCGCGAATCGCGAGCTGCGCAGGCCGTTCTCGTCGATGGCGACGAACTCGCCCGGCTCGATCTCGCGCACATAGCTGGCGCCGCAGATGTCGAGGGCGGCGGACTCGGAGGCCACCACCCAGCCGCGCTCCAGACGGCCGAGGACCAGCGGCCGGATGCCCTGCGGGTCGCGGCCGGCGTAGAGGGTGTGCTCGTCCATGAAGACGAGGGAGAAGGCGCCCTGGACCTTCGGGAGGACCGCGTGGGCGGCCTCCTCGATGGTCAGCGGCTTGCCGTCCTCGTCGACCTGGGCGGCCAGCAGGGCCGTCAGCAGGTCGGTGTCGTTGGTGGCCGCGACGCGGGTGGAGCGGCTGTTGTTGTCGTTGGGCAGCGCGGCGACCATCTCGGCGAGCTGCGCCGTGTTGACCAGGTTGCCGTTGTGCCCGAGCGCGATCGAGCCGTGCGCGGTGGCGCGGAACGTCGGCTGGGCGTTCTCCCACACGGAGGCACCGGTGGTCGAGTAGCGGGCGTGTCCGACCGCGATGTGGCCCTGGAGCGAGCCGAGAGAGGTTTCGTCGAAGACCTGGGAGACCAGGCCCATGTCCTTGAAGACGAGGATCTGGGAGCCGTTGCTGACCGCGATTCCCGCGGATTCCTGGCCCCGGTGCTGGAGGGCGTAGAGCCCGAAGTACGTGAGCTTTGCGACCTCTTCACCCGGCGCCCAGACACCGAAGACGCCGCAAGCGTCCTGGGGGCCCTTTTCGCCGGGAAGCAGATCGTGATTGAGTCGACCGTCACCACGTGGCACGCCACCGAGTGTAGGCGAGATCGACCACGGGTCCGAATTGGGGATCGTGTCGGTTGCCGAGAACGCGGATGCGATCACCTTGGGTGTTTTCGCGTTAACGCAGGTCAGGGCCGCGCGCCATGGACGGCCGGGGGCTCGGACCGTGCCGTGCGGGCCCGCCACGAGGCTTTTCGCCGGGTGCGTGAGTGAGGTGTCGCACATCATGCGGGCGTGCGGCGGCTGAGGTGGACGCGGTCGCCGTCGCCGTCGGTGAGGGTCGCCTTCACCCCGTCGGCCCGGGCGGTGAGCGTGCCGGTGGTGAGGGCGCGGGCGAGGGCGCGCTCGAAGTCCATCCGGGCCGGGGCGCAGGCCATCCGGGTCGTACGCAGGTCGCCGATGGTGATCCGGTCGCCGTGCACGGTGGCCCGGGCGCTGAAGCGGTTGCAGCCGAGATTGCCGGCCGCCCTGCCGTCCTCGTCGATGCGCAGGCGCGCCGTGGCGGGCGCGTGCAGGGTCGCGCCGCCGACGGTGATGCCGTCGACCCGCCAGTCGATCCCGGTCACCGGCTGCTGGGCGCTCACCGCTCCACTGTCCCCCGCCGCGCTGGCGCCGGCCACCACCAGCGGGAGGAACACGGCGGCCACCGCCAAGGACATGTACCGCTCGTACCGGTTCATACGGATTCGACGGGCGAGCGGTGCGACCGGTTCCGCGGGGGCCTGACGGACCGGCGGGCAGCGGCATGACCGGCGGACGGCGCCGCGGCAGGACCCGCGGGCAGGCCTACGACATGACCGGCAGGAGTCCGCCGATGTCCGCCCGCTCCCCGCTCGCGCCGACCTTCGCCCCGGCCAGCGCGTCGGCCCAGGACAGGCGCCCGGTGGCCAGCCGGATCCAGGTCAGCGGGTCGGTCTCCACGACGTTGGGCGGGGTGCCGCGGGTGTGCCGGGGCCCCTCGACGCACTGCACGACGGCGTACGGCGGCACCCGCACCTCGGTGGAGCCGCCGGGTGCCTTCACGGCGAGGGCGTCGGCGAGCAGCCGGGTGGCGGCGGCCAGGGCCTGCCGGTCGTACGGCACCTCGAGGCCGGGGACGGCGGCGTTGAGGTCGTCGGTGTGGACGACGAGTTCGACGGCGCGGGTGACGAGGTAGTCGTCCAGCGGCATGGCGCCCGCGTTGGTCTCCAGGAGCCGGCTGCCGGGGTGTGCGGCGAGCAGGGCGCGCAGGCCGTCCTCGGCCTCGGTGAGGTAGGCGCCGAGGTCGGGGTGGTCCGCGGCGAGGTCGCGGGTGAAGTCGGCGATCTCGGCGGACTTGGCGGCGGTGGCGAAGGGCCACTGGACCACCTGGACGTCCTGCCTGGGCGGGGCCGGCCGGTCCAGGGCGCGGTGGACGGCCGTGACGGCCATGCCGATGTGGGCGATCAGGTCCCGTACGGTCCAGTCGCCGAGCCGGGTGGGCAGGGCGAGTTGCCCGGGGTCGAGCCCGCGGACGGCCTCCCGTACGGTGCCGAGCTGGGTGAAGACCGCGGCGCGGGTCTTGGCGGGGTCATAACTGCGGGCGCGCTTCCTGGCCGGTGGCATGGGAGCGACCTTAACCCCGCGGGCGCCGGGGCTTCAGCGGCTCTTGCCGGGGTCACCGCTGCGAAGCCCACCGCGGCCGCCCGGGCTCCTCCGGTGGCACGGGGCGGCCGCCCGGGACCCGGGGACGACGCCGCCCCGGGCGGTACGCGCGAAAGCCCCGCCCGGTGCCGGGCAGGGCTTTCGGCGGGACCGCGGCCACTACGCCAGCAGCGCCGGGATCGTGCTCTCGTGGACCTCGCGGAGTTCGGTGAGGGTGAGGGTGAACTCGCCCTGCACCTCGACCGTGTCACCGTCCACGACACCGATGCGGGTGACCGGCAGGCCGCGCGCACCGCACATGTCGTTGAAGCGGACCTCCTCCGAGCGCGGCACGGCGACGATCGCACGGCCGGCCGACTCGGAGAACAGGAAGGTGAAGGCGTCCAGGCCGTCCGGGACGACCAGGCGGGCGCCCTTGCCGCCGAGCAGCGCCGACTCGACCACGGCCTGGACCAGGCCGCCGTCGGACAGGTCGTGCGCGGAGTCGATCATGCCGTCGCGGGAGGCGGAGATCAGGATCTCGGCCAGCAGCCGCTCCCGTTCCAGGTCCACCGTGGGCGGCATCCCGCCGAGGTGGTCGTGGATCACCTGCGACCAGGCCGAGCCGCCGAACTCCTCGCGGGTGTCGCCGAGGAGGTAGAGCAGCTGGCCCTCCTCCTGGAAGGCGACCGGGGTGCGGCGGGCGACGTCGTCGATGACGCCGAGGACGGCCACGACCGGGGTCGGGTGGATGGCGGCCTCGCCGGTCTGGTTGTACAGCGAGACGTTGCCGCCGGTCACGGGCGTGCCGAGCTGACGGCAGCCGTCGGCGAGACCGCGCACGGCCTCCGCGAACTGCCACATGACCGCCGGGTCCTCGGGCGAACCGAAGTTCAGGCAGTCGGAGACGGCCAGCGGCTTGGCGCCGGTGGTCGCCACGTTCCGGTAGGCCTCGGCCAGGGCCAGCTGGGCGCCGGTGTACGGGTCCAGCTTGGCGTAGCGGCCGTTGCCGTCCGTCGCGATCGCGACGCCGAGCCCGGTCTCCTCGTCCACGCGGATCATGCCGGAGTCCTCCGGCTGGGCGAGGACGGTGTTGCCCTGCACGAAGTGGTCGTACTGGGACGTGATCCACTTCTTGGAGGCCTGGTTGGGGGAGCCGACCAGCTTCAGAACCTGGTCCTTCAGCTCCTCGGAGGTCTCCGGGCGCGCCAGCTTGTTCGCGTCGTCCGCCTGGAGCGCGTCCTGCCAGTCGGGGCGCGCGTAGGGGCGCTCGTAGACCGGGCCCTCGTGCGCGACCGTGCGCGGGTCGACGTCGACGATCTTCTCGCCGTGCCAGAAGATCTCCAGCCGGTCGCCGTCGGTCACCTCACCGATGACGGTGGCGATGACGTCCCACTTCTCGCAGATCTCCAGGAACCGGCCGACCTTCTCCGGTTCCACGACCGCGCACATGCGCTCCTGCGACTCGCTCATGAGGATCTCCTCGGGCGAGAGCGTCGAGTCGCGCAGCGGTACGTCGTCCAGCGTCACGCGCATGCCGCCGGAGCCGTTGGAGGCCAGCTCGGAGGTGGCGCAGGACAGGCCGGCCGCACCGAGGTCCTGGATGCCGACGACCAGCTTCTCGCTGAACGCCTCCAGGGTGCACTCGATGAGGAGCTTCTCCTGGAAGGGGTCGCCGACCTGGACCGCGGGCCGCTTGGACGGCTTGGCGTCGTCGAAGGTCTCGGAGGCGAGGATCGAGGCGCCGCCGATGCCGTCGCCGCCGGTCCGGGCGCCGTACAGGATGACCTTGTTGCCCGTGCCGGAGGCCTTGGCGAGGTGGATGTCCTCGTGCCGCATCACACCGATGGCACCGGCGTTGACCAGCGGATTGCCCTGGTAGCAGGCGTCGAAGACGACCTCGCCGCCGATGTTGGGCAGGCCCAGGCAGTTGCCGTAGCCGCCGATGCCCGCGACCACGCCCGGCAGGACGCGCTTGGTGTCGGGGTGGTCGGCGGCGCCGAAGCGCAGCGGGTCCACGACCGCCACCGGGCGGGCGCCCATGGCGATGATGTCGCGGACGATGCCGCCGACGCCCGTGGCCGCGCCCTGGTAGGGCTCGACGTAGGAGGGGTGGTTGTGCGACTCGACCTTGAAGGTCACCGCGTAGCCCTGGCCGACGTCCACGACGCCGGCGTTCTCGCCGATGCCGACGAGCAGGGCGTCCGACTCGGGTGCCTTCTCGCCGAACTGGCGCAGGTGGACCTTGGAGGACTTGTACGAGCAGTGCTCGGACCACATGACCGAGTACATGGCGAGTTCGGCGCCGGTGGGACGGCGGCCGAGGATCTCCACCACCCGCTCGTACTCGTCCTTCTTCAGGCCCAGCTCGGCCCAGGGCAGCTCGACGTCGGGGGTTCCGGCCGCGTGCTCGACCGTGTCCAGAGGCGTCCGGCTCATGCGTTGACCAGCTTCTTGAGGATCGAGGTGAAGAAGGGGAGGCCGTCGGTGCGGCCGGTGCCGACGAGCGGCTCCACGGCGTGCTCCGGGTGCGGCATCAGCCCGACGACGTTCCCGGCCTCGTTGGTGATGCCGGCGATGTCGCGGAGCGAGCCGTTCGGGTTGAAGTCCACGTACCGGAAGGCGACCCGGCCCTCCGCCTCCAGCTCGTCCAGCGTGTAGGCGTCGGCGACGTACCGGCCGTCCATGTTCTTCAGCGGGATGTGGATCTCCTGACCGGCACGGTAGTCGCCGGTCCAGGCCGTCCCCGCGTTCTCCACCCGCAGCTTCTGATCGCGGCAGATGAAGTGGAGGTGGTCGTTGCCGAGCATCGCGCCCGGGAGGAGGTGGGCCTCGGTGAGGATCTGGAAGCCGTTGCAGATCCCGAGGACCGGGAGGCCGGCCTTCGCCTGTTCGACAAGGGTCTCCATGACCGGCGAGAAACGGGCGATGGCGCCGGCCCGCAGATAGTCGCCGTAGGAGAAACCGCCGCACAGGACGACGGCGTCGACCTGCTTGAGGTCCTTGTCCTTGTGCCACAGGGCGACCGGCTCGGCGCCCGCCAGACGGACCGCGCGCCGGGTGTCCTGGTCGTCCAGGCTGCCCGGGAAAGTGACGACGCCAATACGAGCGGTCACTTGGCCGCCTCCGCGACTTCCTCGACCCGGACGGTGAAGTCCTCGATCACGGTGTTGGCGAGGAAGGATTCCGCAAGATCGCGGATGCGGGTGAGCGCGGCCTCGTCGACCGGTCCGTCAACTTCCAGTTCGAAACGCTTTCCCTGACGTACGTCCGAGATCCCCTCGAAACCCAGGCGCGGCAGCGCACGCTGGACCGCCTGGCCCTGGGGGTCGAGGATCTCCGGCTTGAGCATGACGTCGACTACGACGCGTGCCACTGGCACTCCCGGTGTGTGGTGCTGAGCAGGTCCCTTCAGACTACCCGCACAAAATTTCTACGCGAGTAGAGTTGGAGGAAACTACGTGAGGCGCATCACGATCGGGTGTCGGACCTGCCCGCCCGTGAAAAATTCTGGGAAAGTTCGACCATCCTCCCGATCCGCCTATTGTGCTGGGACACGCGGGCGGATTTAGTCGGGCTTCACTTTGCAATGCCGGGCGCGGTACATTTGCATTGCCGGGCACCATACAAATGAATTGGCAATAGCCGATACCCGGCACGTCGTCGGCGATGAGCTGTATCGACGTGCCGCACGAAGGGACCGATATTCGTGGCGCAAAAGGTCGTGGTCACTCTCTTCGACGACATCGACGGCTCGGAAGCGGCGGAGACGATCGCCTTCGGACTCGACGGCCGGTCGTACGAGATCGACCTGAACGAAACCAACGCCAGGAAACTGCGCAAGGCGCTCGCGCCCTACGTCGAGGCCGGCCGCAAGCGGTCGCGGTCCGGCAAGGCGTACAAGCAGACCGAGGTCGCCCCCGACCCGGCGGCCGTCCGCGCCTGGGCCCAGGCCAACAAGATGGACGTGCCCGCGCGCGGGCGCATCCCGAAGAAGGTCTACGAGGCGTTCAGCGCCGCGCAGTGAGCCCGCGAAGGGGCGAGTCCTCAGGGTCCGTCAGCGGGCCCTGAGGACCGTGCACTTGGGGCGAACCGGGTCACAAGGGGAGCCGACTTGCGCAACCCCCCCGCCGATCGGCTAATGTCTGGGACACGCCGAGGGGCGAGGCCGGAAGGCCGGATCCCGAGGACACGCGGGTGTAGTTCAGTAGTAGAACATCCCCCTTCCAGGGGGAAGGCGCAGTGTGCAATTCCTGTCACCCGCTCTGCACCGCTGACATGACCACCCCGGTGGATCAGGTAGGCTGGTGCCGCACCGATCGGTGGGAGCCGGTCGGGGGCAGTGCGGACGTAGCTCAGTTGGTAGAGCGCAACCTTGCCAAGGTTGAGGTCGCGAGTTCGAGCCTCGTCGTCCGCTCGGGAAGAAGACCCCGGTCCACTGGACCGGGGTCTTCTCGTTGTCCGCCCCCTTGTCGCCCCCTCCCGTCGTCCGTCTCCTCCGTGTGCGTGACCCGTACTGACATATGTCATGCCGGGTGATGACACCGCGCACTGCCTGCCGGGCCGCGCCGCCGGGACGCTTGCTCCATGGACATCGACGGACACGAGCACGTGATCGAGGCCACCGGCCTCAGACGTGTCTACGGAGGCGGGTTCGAGGCCGTGCGCGGCATCACCTTCTCCGTGCGGCGCGGGGAGATCTTCGCCCTGCTGGGCACCAACGGTGCCGGGAAGACCTCCACGGTCGAACTGCTGGAAGGGCTCGCGGCACCCGCCGCCGGCCGGGTCCGGGTCCTCGGCCACGATCCCCACCGCGAACGGGCCGCCGTGCGCCCCCGCACCGGCGTGATGCTCCAGGAGGGCGGCTTCCCCGCCGAGCTGACCGTCGCCGAGACCGCCCGGATGTGGGCGGGATGCACCAGCGGGGCCCGGCCGGAACACGAGGTCCTCGCGCGGGTCGGGCTCGCGGACAAGCGGCGGGTGCGGGTCAAGCAGCTGTCCGGCGGGGAGCGCCGGCGCCTCGACCTGGCGCTCGCCCTGCTCGGCGATCCCGAGGTGCTCTTCCTCGACGAGCCGACGACCGGGCTCGACGCGGAGGGCCGCCGGGACACCTGGGCGCTGGTGCGGGAGCTGCGGGACGCGGGCACGACCGTGCTGCTCACCACGCACTACCTGGAGGAGGCCGAGGATCTCGCCGACCGGCTCGCCATCCTGCACGAGGGGCGCATCGCCGCCTGCGGCACCCCGGCCGAGGTCACCGCCGGCCGGCCGTCCCGGATCTCCTTCGAACTGCCCGCCGGCCACTTCCCCGGCGACCTGCCGCCCCTCGGCGGCCTCGGCGTCTGCGGACACGAGAACGACGGCCGAGTCGTGCGGCTGCGCACCCGCGAACTCCAGCGGACCGCCACCGCCGTCCTCGCCTGGGCCGAGCGGACCGGTGTCGAACTGCGCGGCCTGGAGATGCACCCGGCCTCCCTGGAGGAGGCCTTCCTCGGGATCGCCCGGGACGAGGTGGCGGCGTGAACGGCGTGCCCCCCGAAGCCGGAGCCGGCCGCGCGCACCGTGCGTCCCCCGGTGCCCCGGCGCCCGTGACCCGGCGACTGCGGGCGCTGGCCCTGGCCGAGCTGGTCCTGCTCGGCCGCAACCGCGGCGTCCTGTTCACCGCGCTCGTCGTGCCGCTCGCGCTGCCGTTCAGCGTGCGGCCCGCCCTGGACCAGGCGGGCCTGGAGAAGCACGGCGTGAGCGCCGGCGCGGCCCTGCTCACGGCCGCCGTCGCCTTCTCCCTGCTCTTCACCGTCTACACCGCGCTGGTCAACGTCTTCGTCGCCCGCCGCGAGGAACTCGTCCTCAAACGGCTGCGCACCGGCGAACCGACCGATGCCGAGATCCTCACCGGCACCGCCCTGCCCGCCATGGCCGTGGGGTTCGCGCAGGCGCTGCTGCTGTGCGCCGGGGGCGCGGTGCTGCTGCACGCCGGGGCCCCCAGGGCGCCGTACCTGAGTCTGCTGGGACTCGCGGCCGGGCTGGTGCTGAGTGCCGCGCTCGCCGGGCTGACCGCCTCCTTCACCCGGTCCGTGGAGAGCGGCCAGATCACCTCGCTGCCCCTGGTGTTCGTGACGATGATCGGCTCGGGGGTCGCGTTCCCCACAGAGGCCATGCCGGACGGACTGGCCTTCGTCTGCGAACTGCTCCCGCTGTCCCCGGCGATACGGCTCGTCCGGGCGGGCTGGACCGGGCAGCCGGGCGCGTACGAGATCCTGGGCGCCCTCGCGACCGCCCTGGCCTGGACGGTCGTGGCGGTGTTTGCTGTACGGCGGTGGTTCCGGTGGGAGCCGCGGCGCTGAGGGGCGGGGAGCGCGCATGACGGGGCGGATACGGCGCTGGCAGCAGCGGCAGTGGCGGGAGCGCAGCAAGGCCGAACGGGTCGAGCTGTACACCGTCGTCTCCTGGTACGTGTCGGTCTGGGTGTTCTCGCTCGGCTGGCTGCTTCTGCCCTTGGTGGCGGGGCTCGGCCACCGGCCCGTGGCGGTCGCTCTCGGCGCGCTGCTCGTCCTCGTCTCGGTCCTCCAGTGCGCGGTCTCCAACCGGCTCACCCGGTCCGCGCTCGACCACTACCTGGGGCGCGCCCGGCTGCCGGCCGGCGCGCACCGCGTCCCGGCGGTCCTGCTCGGGCTCGCCCTGGCGCTGGTCCTGGCCCTCTCCGCGCTGGACGCGGCTGACCCGATGACCGTCCGGTGGGTGGTCGCCGCCGTCCTGCTGCCGTTCGGACTGCTCCACGGACTCACCGTCCCCGTACGGGTGTTCCTGCGCCGGTCGGCGGTGCTCGCGACGCTGGTGTCGGGTGCCGTCTGGCTCACCGACCGCGACGGCGCCGGGCTCCTCGTGACCGCTCTGACGGCCGCTTTCCAAGCGGTGTTCGCGCTGTTCGCCTGCCGCGTCGGCGCCTGGACCCTGGCCGTGCTCTGGGAGGCGGAACGGGCCCGTGAGGCCGAGGCCCGCCTCGCGGTCGCCGAGGAACGGCTGCGGTTCGGGCGGGACCTGCACGACGTGCTGGGCCGGAACCTGTCCGTGATCTCCCTCAAGAGCGAACTGGCCGTCCAACTCGCCCGCCGGGGGCGGCCGGAGGCCGTGGAGCAGATGATCGAGGTGCAACGCGTCGCACAGGAGTCCCAGCGGGAGGTACGGGCCGTCGTACGGGGTTACCGCGAGGCCGACCTGGGGGCCGAACTCGCCGGGGCCGAGGGGGTGCTGGCGGCGGCCGGGATCGACTGCTCGGTGCGTGCGGAGGTCCGCGGGCTGCCCGCCGAGGTGCAGTCCGCGCTCGGCTGGGTGGTGCGTGAGGCGACCACCAACGTGCTGCGGCACGGGAACGCGGGGCGGTGCGACGTGGGGCTGTCCGTGCGGGAGGGACATGTGGTGCTGACGGTGGAGAACGACGGGGTCCCGGACGGGCCGGGCGGCGGCGGCACGGGACTCGCCGGGCTGCGGGAGCGGCTGGCCGCCGTCGACGGGACCCTTCAGGCGGGCGTGGTCGGGACCGCACGCGACCGGTTCCGGCTGGTCGCCGACGTGCCCCTGACCCAGGTGGAAGGAGTCACCCCGTGAACGCTCCGGTACGGCTGCTGCTCGCGGACGACGAGCATCTGATCCGGGGGGCGCTGACCGCGCTGCTCTCGCTGGAGGACGATCTGCTG
The DNA here is from genome assembly GCF_043195475.1 of Streptomyces sp. Y20. Classification (NCBI taxonomy): domain Bacteria; kingdom Bacillati; phylum Actinomycetota; class Actinomycetes; order Kitasatosporales; family Streptomycetaceae; genus Streptomyces; species Streptomyces sp. Y20. Next base: position 612,773 of record NZ_JBIDDP010000003.1, on the reverse strand, counting down.
GTCGTCGCCGAGGCGGCCACCGGGCCCGAGGCACTGGCCATGGCCCGGGCGCACACCCCCGACGTGGCCGTGCTCGACCTTCAGATGCCTGGCGCCGACGGTGTGAAGGTCGCCACATCCCTGCGTACGGAGCTGCCCGGCTGCCGGGTGCTGATCGTCACCGGGCACGGACGGCCCGGGCATCTCAAACGGGCGCTCGCGGCCGGTGTGCGCGGGTTCGTCCCGAAGACCGTCAGCGCCCGGCGTCTCGCCGAGATCATCCGGACGGTGCACGCGGGAAACCGTTACGTGGATCCGGAGTTGGCCGCCGACGCGATCTCCGCGGGCGACTCGCCGCTGACCGCGCGGGAGGCCGAGGTGCTGGAGCTGGCCGCCGACGGCGCGCCCGTCGCGGAGATCGCCGAGCGGGCCGCGCTGTCCCCGGGGACCGTGCGCAACTACCTCTCCTCGGCCGTCACGAAGCTCGGCGCCGAGAACCGGCACACCGCGGTGCGTCTCGCCCGCGAGCGCGGTTGGGTATAGTTGCTCTCGCGCCACGGCGCCACGCGGACGTAGCTCAGTTGGTAGAGCGCAACCTTGCCAAGGTTGAGGTCGCGAGTTCGAGCCTCGTCGTCCGCTCGGGATGAGCCCCCCGGTTTCCACCGGGGGGCTTCTTCGTTCCCCTACGACCAGCTGGTCCCCGTCAGCCGCTCGTACGCCTCCACGTACTTCTGGCGGGTCGCCGCCACGACCTTCTCCGGCAGCGGCGGCGGGGGCTGCTCGCTCTTGCGGTCCCAGCCGGACTCCGGCGAGGTCAGCCAGTCGCGCACGAACTGCTTGTCGTACGACGGCTGCGCCCGGCCCGGCTGCCACTGGTCGGCCGGCCAGAAGCGGGACGAGTCCGGGGTGAGGATCTCGTCGGCGAGGACGAGCGTGTCACCGTCGAAGCCGAACTCGAACTTGGTGTCCGCCAGGATGATGCCCCGGTCCCGGGCGATGTCCCGGGCGCGCGCGTACACGGCGAGCGTGGCCTGGCGCAGCTCGGCGGCGGTGTCCGCGCCGACCTGGCGGGCCACCTCCTCGTAGGAGACGTTCTCGTCGTGCTCGCCGACCTCGGCCTTGGTGGCCGGGGTGAAGATCGGGGCGGGCAGTTCCGAGCCGTCCACGAGTCCCTCGGGGAGGGCGAGCCCGCAGACCGTGCGGGACTCCCGGTACTCCAGCAGGCCGGAGCCGGTGAGGTAGCCGCGCGCCACGCACTCCACCGGGACCATGCGCAGCGACTTGCAGACCAGTGTGCGGCCCTCCCAGTCGGCGGGGGCGCCCTCGGGGACGTCCGTGCTGATGACGTGGTGGGCGGCCAGGTCGCGCAGCTGGTCGAACCACCACAGGGAGAGCCGGGTCAGGACGCGGCCCTTGTCGGGGATCTGGGTGGGTAGCACCCAGTCGAAGGCGGACATGCGGTCACTGGCGACCATCACGAGGTCGCCCGCCTCGTTGCGGTACAGCTCGCGCACCTTCCCGGTGTGCAGGTGCACCAGGCCCGGAACCTCGATCGGCTCGGGCTTTTCTACGAATCCGGACACGGTTCCTCCCCGTGGGTCTGTCCAATCGCCTCGATTCTCCCGTATGGGGGCGATCGGCCGCGCCCGGGGGTCAGTCGCGCTTGCAGATGCGGTCCAGCAGGTTCGCCGTGGCGCGCTGGACACGGGCGTCCAGGTGCTCGGGGCGGTCCAGGGCCGGGGACCAGGCGAAGGTGCCTGAGGCGAACACCCAGGCGCCGGAGGGCGCGCGGTAGAGGGAGGTCTCCTGGTGGCGCAGGACGCCGTCGTTGTCCGTGTAGGGGGAGTGCGCGAGCAGGATCCGCTCGTCGTGCTCCGGCAGCGGGGTGCGCGGGAAGTAACGGTCCGCCTCGCCGGCGACCAGACCCTCGATCGCGTCGCCCTCGTGGGCGCCGGTCGCCTCCCACAGCCAGTGGTCGGCGTTGCGGACGATCAGCGGGTGCGGCTCGGGGACGCGGCCCGCGTACTGGATGCCGGCCAGCTGCTGCTCGGGCCGGTCGACCTCGCGCCACAGCACCGGCCGGCCGGGGCCCTTGCGTTTGCGGCAGGTCAGCAGCCGGTCCGGGACGCCGGACGGGGACGGTCCCAGCTCCACCCGCCAGTACATGGTGTTGGCCGAGAGGAACACCAGTGAGGTGCCGCGGGCGCGGGCGTCCTCGACGGCGCGGCGCATCGGCACCGACCAGTACTCGTCGTGGCCGGGGAAGACCAGGCCCCGGTAGCGGGTGGGGTCGACGCGGCCGGCGTGCAGGTCACGGGCGTCTGCGTAGGCGAGGTCGTAGCCGTAGCGCTCGGCCCAGCGGATGAAGTCGTAGGCGTGGCCGACGTGCAGGGGCAGGCCCGCGCCCGCGTACGGGCGGTCGAAGGAGACGGTGGTGGCCGCGTCGGCCTCGCCGAGGAGACGGCCGTGCTCGTCCCAGGCGTGGTAGAGGCTGGCGCCGGTGTGGCCGTCCTCCGGATACAGGTTGTAGGCCTGCCAGGTGATGTCCGGCAGCAGCAGGAGCAGATCGGCGGGGTGGTCGTCGCGGACCGTGAACGGCACGTGGGAGCGGTAGCCGTCGACGGTGGTGAGGACGGCCACATAGGCGCCGATGTTCCAGTAGGAAGGCACCTGGAGGCGCCAGGACAGCCACCAGTGGTGGCAGGAGACCGTGCGGTCGGCGGTCAGCGGCGGGGGCTGGACGATGCCGGAGAGCCGGGGGCTCGTGGTGATCTTGGACGCGCCGTCGCCGCCGTAGTGGCCGATGCGGTAGATGTCGACGCTGAACTCCTGCGGCGGGTCGACCGTGACGTGGAAGTCGATCGCCTCGCCCGGTGCGACCGCGCCGGTGGCGGTGAAGCCCTTGATCTGGCGGTGCACGTCGTCGGCCGAACGGGGCCCGGCACCCGACCGCGGTGCGGGAACACGCGCGCCGGACCTGCCGGTGGACTGCTGCGGGCTGGGGTCGACGTACCAGGGGACGACGTGACCGGTGTCGTCGAAGTACGTCTCACTGCCGCGCAGCCACGGCACCGGGCCCTGACCGAAGGGGTCCGTGACGGCGTGCGCGAGTGCTCCGGACTCCCAGCGGCGGATGTGGTCCGAGGCCATGGTCGCTCCCCTCCCTGGTGCCCCCGTGTCCTGTTCGTGCACGCCGGGCCGTGCCCGCCCGTGCTGCCGTATGCGGTGTCGTACGTCGCCGTGTCGTATGTCGTGAGCCTTTGCCAACGGCGTGGTCGGTCCCAGCACATCACATAACGCACGGGCCCGGTCACTAGTCGTTGCGAATTGACCTGAAGTGGAAGTCGTCTTTCCGTTACGGCGGACGGTGCGGACGGGACGGCGGGGTCAGACGAGCCGTACGGGCTTCTCGGGGCGTATGCCGGACGCGGCCAGCCAGTCCCGCAGCGGGCCCGGGTCCCCCTCCTCTATCAGGCTCAGCACCCTGGGCGTCAGATCGGCGGCCCGCTCGCCGTCCAGCAGCAGGGACGGGCCGTCCAGCCAGTCCAGGGCCGGAGCCGCACCGGCGGTGTCGACGGCCGCGCAGCACACCATCGCGGTGACATGGTCGGTGAGCAGCTCGCGGGCGGTGCGCGGCGGTTGCAGCGGGAAGAGCGGCAGACCGCCGCCGTCCCACAGGTCGCTCTCCGCGCTGCGCCGGGCCGCGCCGGCGCCCGTCACGGCACCTTCCTCCCGGGCCACCTCGGCACTCAGCCCGGCGGCGAGAACCGCACTGCGCTCGGTGGTGGGATCGGGATCCTCTTCGTCGCCGCGGGAAGCGCCGGTACCGGTGGCGGCGACGGGAGCCGCGGCCCGGCCGGCCGGTTCCGTGAGGTGGTCCAGGACGCGGGCCAGGGTGGCGGCGCCGGGATCGGGGGCGGCGGGGTCCGGGGAGGGGCGCACGCCCAGGGCGTCCAGGACGCGGTGCAGGCGGGCCGCGTGGGCGCGCCAGGCGCGGTCCACGACCTCCTCCGGATACGCCTGCCAGTCCACCGGGGCCCAGTCCTGACCGGTCTCGGCCGGGCCGCCGTGGAAGAGGCGGGCGGCGAGCAGCGAGGCGGCCTCGTCCACGGCGCCGGGCTCCTCCAGCAGGTCACAGGCGGGGCGCTCGCCGAGCCGGGAGGCGAAGCCCTCGGCGAGACGGTCACGGCGGGACAGCTCGGTGAGCGCCGCCACCACGCCCGCGTCCAGCCGGGCGGGCCAGCGGCCCATGCGCCAGGCGGGCAGCGCCACCCTGGTCAGCAGCCGGTCCCAGCCGGCGTAGGCGAGTCCCACCTGCTCCTGGGCGACGATCCGCAGGCCGTAGTCCACCGTCTTGGCGCGCTCGGCCGCCGCCGCCGCGACCCCGCGCTCCATCAGCGTGGCGTGCTCCCGGCAGCCGCGCAGCAGCAGCCGGGCCACCCAGCCGAGGGCCGCGCACAGCCCGCGCACCGGCGGACAGCGCCCCGGTGTCGAGGCGACGGCCACGGCCGCGTCCAGCCCGCGCACGAAGCGGCGGGCGGCGGCTATGTCCGGGTGCGCCGAGGGGCCCGTACCCGCGATGACCGGGGCGAGGACCGCGCGCAGCTCGCCGACGCGCATCCACCACAGGAACGGGGAGCCGATGACGAGGACCGGCGCGGCCGGGGTCCGGCGGCGGGCCGGGGCTGCCGGCCCGCCGGGCGCCGGCCCGTCCGGCGCGGGGCGCGGAGGCGGACCGTGGGCCGCGTGGGTGCGGTCCTCCAGCCAGCTGTCGCAGTCAGGGGTGAGCGCTATGGCGGACGGGACCGGCACGTCCAGGCGGTCGGCCAGGTCGCGCACCATCCGGTACAGGTCCGGGGCGGTCCTCTCCGCGATCGGCACCGTGGGGCTCACGGCGGGGCGGGCCCGGGCGACGACCAGGCCGACACCGGCTGCGGCCAGCAGCACCAGCACGGCGAGCACGCCCACCGTCCAGCGGGCGGCGTCCCACGCCGGGCCGGCGAGACGGCCGGTGGAGGCGCCGGCCAGCAGGATCACCGCGGCGCCCGCGGGCAGCAGGGCGACGGCCAGCGCCCGGCCCCGCACCCGCAGCACCGCGAGCGCCCGGGAACGCGCGGCCTGCGCGCCCGCCTCCACACCGATTCCGGTCACGTGCCGACCTCGCCCCCTCGCTGTCCGACGTGTGCCGTTCTGGTCTTGCTCACTCCCCCACTGTGGCACCCGCCGCTGACATCGCAATGCCGGTGGGGCCAAGTGCCGGAACGCTTGCGCGGCACCCTAGTTGGGGCCCAGGCGCCAGTCAGCCGTATGGGCGATCGCTCACTCGATGGAATGGCTTTGGTCAGAGCTGGGTGACAGACAGCGAAGATCAGGCCCCGGATCGCAATCCGGGGCCTGAGGGAGAAGGAGCAGGTCGCACAAGGGGGCGCGCAAGGACCGGACAGGGCCCGCGGCCGGAGGGCCGGCCCGCCGGCCGCACCGCCTTCGCCTCGGGTCAGCCCTCCGGCTGCGCCACCTTCCTGGCGATGTCCGTGCGGTACTGCGAGCCGTCGAGCCGGATCCGGCCCACCGCCCGGTACGCCCGCGTCCGCGCCTCGGCCAGGTCCGTGCCGGTGGCCGTCACGGACAGCACCCGGCCGCCCGCGCTGACGACCGCGTCGCCGTCCCGCCGGGTGCCGGCGTGCAGCACGTACGCGTGCGGGGCGTCCTCGGCGACCACCTCGTCCAGACCGGTGATCGGGTCCCCGGTACGCGGGGTGCCCGGGTAGTTGTGCGAGGCGACGACGACCGTGACGGCCGCGTCCTCGCTCCAGCGCAGGGGCGGCAGGTCGGCCAGGGTGCCGGTGGCGGCGGCCATGAGGACACCGGCCAGCGGGGTCCTCAGACGGGCCAGCACGACCTGCGTCTCCGGGTCACCGAAACGGGCGTTGAACTCGATGACCCGGATCCCGCGCGAGGTGATCGCGAGACCGGCGTAGAGCAGTCCCGAGAAGGGCGTGCCCCGGCGGCGCATCTCGTCCACCGTCGGCTGGAGCACCGTCTCCAGCACCTCGTCGACCAGCTTCGGGTCGGCCCACGGCAGCGGCGAGTACGCGCCCATGCCGCCGGTGTTCGGGCCCTCGTCGCCGTCCAGCGCACGCTTGAAGTCCTGGGCGGGCTGGAGCGGTACGACCGTCCGCCCGTCGGTGACGGCGAACAGGGAGACCTCGGGACCGTCGAGGAACTCCTCGATCACCACGCTCCCCCGCTTCCCGGGAGGCGCCCCCATGCACGCCGCGGCGTGCGCCTTGGCGGCCTCCTGGTCGGAGGTGACGACGACGCCCTTGCCGGCGGCGAGGCCGTCGTCCTTGACGACGTAGGGAGCGCCGAACGCGTCGAGCGCGACGGCGGCCTCCTCCGCGGTGGTGCAGACGTAGGACCGGGCGGTCGGCACCCCGGCCCGCGCCATGACGTCCTTGGCGAAGGCCTTGGAGCCCTCGATCCGCGCGGCCTCGCCGGAGGGGCCGAACACGGGAACGCCCGCGGCGCGGACGGCGTCGGCCACCCCGGCGACCAGTGGGGCCTCCGGGCCGACGACGACCAGGTCGGCCCCGAGACGGGTGGCCAGCCCGGCCACCGCGGCACCGTCGAGCGCGTCGACCTGGTGCAGCTCGGCGACCTCGGCGATGCCGGCGTTGCCGGGGGCGCAGTGCAGCGCGGTGACGTCGGGATCGAGGGACAGGGAGTGGCACAGGGCGTGTTCGCGGGCGCCGGTTCCGATGACGAGGACCTTCACGCGCCCAGCCTAATGGCAAGGTCGCCGAACCCAGGGGGGCGGGTTTGTCGTACGTTCCTCCGAACGGGGCGGCTACCCGCTCCGGCTCTGCTCACCCCACGGGACAGACACCCCCCGGACGGACCCGTCGCCCGGGGCGGCGCGGCATCCGGCGGCGCCGGGCGTCACCGGCCGGGGCGGTCCGTCAGCCGGCGAGGCGAGGTGTCGTTCGGCGGGCCGACCCGTCACTCGACGGTCCGGGCCCGTCACCCGGGGCCTCCGCTCAGCCGGCGGGGCACGCGGCACCCCGGGCGACCGTCACCCGGGAGTGCCGTACCGCGGCTCGACCGGGGAGCGGCCTGTCACTCGTTGGCGATTTCCTCCACCACCGTCGCTCCCAGTTCCCGCACGATCAGCTCGTGGCCGGAGAGTGCCGACTCGTCCAGGTCCGGGTCGTCGTCCTCGGGGGTGTCGTCCTCGGGGGCGACGGACCGTGGTTCGGGGGCGGCCACCGGCCGGGGAGCAGGGGCGGGCGCGGCGGACGCGCTGTGCGGGGCGGCGGGGGCCTGGGGCGCCGCGGGGCGGGGGGCGGCGGCCGGTGCGCCGTAGCCACCGCCGGGGGCGCCGCCGTGGCCGGCCGTGGGAGCGCCGCCGTAGCCACCGCCGCCGTAGCCGGACGGGCCGCCCGGGGCTGCCGGGGCGGAGCCGCCACCGGACGGGTCGACGACCGCCTCGATCTTCCAGTGCACGTTGAACTGCTCGGTCAGCGCCTGCCGCAGCACGTCCTCGCTGCCGCTGCCGGCGAAGTTGTCACGGGCACCGGCGTTGACGAAGCCGAGCTGGAGCGTGGTGCCGTCGAAGCCGGTCACCTGGGCGTTCTGGCTGAGCAGGATCCAGGTGAAGCGGCGGCGGTTCTTCACGGCCTCCAGGATGTTGGGCCAGAGCGAGCGCGGGTCGGGGCCGCCGGCAGGGGCGGGCGCCGGGGCCGCCGGTGCGGGCGCGGCCCGGCTCGGCTGGGGCTGCGGCTGGGCGGGGGCCGCCGGGCCGGCACCCTGGCCCGGCCCGGCCTCCGCCGGAGCGGCGGCCGTCGGCCAGCCACCGGGACGCCTGCCGCCACCGGCGGTGGCCGCGGTGGGCCAGGCGCCGGGGGCCGGGGCGGCCGGCGGTGGCGCCGGGGCCTGGGCGGCGGGTGCGGAGACGGCGGCCTGGGCCGGAGCCGGGGTGGGCGTGGGGGCCGGGGTGGGAACCGGGGCGGGCGCCGGAGCAGGGGCCGTGGGCGCGGCAGCGGCCTCAGGCCCGTCCGCGGCGGCCGGATCCGCGGGAGAACCCGGACCTCCCCCCCGTACGGCCGCGCGGGCCGCCGCGGGGCCGCCGCCGGGCGGCACGGCCACCGCACCGGCGCCCGCGAGGGCCGCGCCGTGGGCTTCCGGACCCGGGGCGTAGCCCATGGCGGGCGCGCCGGCGCCGCCGGAGAACTGGACGCCGCGCTCGATGCGGTCGAGGCGGGCCATCAGCGACCGCTGGTCGCCGTAGGCGGCGGGCAGCAGCACGCGGGCGCAGATCAGTTCCAGCTGCAGGCGGGGCGAGGTGGCGCCGCGCATCTCGGTGAGACCCTCGTTGACGAGGTCGGCGGCGCGGCTCAGCTCGGCGGCGCCGAAGGTGCCGGCCTGGGCCTGCATGCGCTCCAGGACGTCGGCCGGGGCGTCGATGAGCCCCTTCTCCAAGGCGTCCGGCACCGCGGCGAGGATGACCAGGTCCCGCAGCCGCTCCAGCAGGTCGGCGACGAACCGCCGCGGATCGTTGCCCCCCTCGATGACATGGTCGACGACCTCGAAGGCGGCGGCCCCGTCGCCCGTGGCGAAGGCCTCGACCACGGAGTCGAGCAGGGAGCTGTCCGTGTATCCGAGGAGGGACGTGGCCATGGCGTATGTCACACCCTCCGCCCCGGCGCCGGCGAGCAGCTGGTCCATGACGGACATGGAGTCACGCACGGACCCGGCACCGGCGCGCACGACCAGCGGCAGCACGCCGTCCGCGACCGGGATGTCCTCTCGCCGGCACACCTCGGCGAGGTATTCCCGCAGGGTGCCCGGGGGGACGAGCCGGAAGGGGTAGTGGTGCGTACGCGACCGGATCGTGCCGATGACCTTCTCGGGCTCGGTGGTCGCGAAGATGAACTTCAGATGCTCGGGCGGCTCCTCGACGACCTTCAGCAGGGCGTTGAAGCCGGCCGACGTGACCATGTGGGCCTCGTCGATGATGTAGATCTTGTACCGGCTGCCGGCGGGGCCGAAGAAGGCCTTCTCGCGCAGGTCACGGGCGTCGTCCACGCCTCCGTGGGAAGCGGCGTCGATCTCGATGACGTCGATCGAACCCGGTCCGTTGCGGGCCAGGTCCTGGCAGGACTGGCAGGTGCCGCACGGGGTGGGGGTGGGACCCTGCTCGCAGTTCAGGCAACGGGCGAGGATGCGCGCGCTGGTCGTCTTGCCGCATCCCCGGGGACCGCTGAACAGGTACGCGTGATTGACCCGGTTGTTCCGCAGCGCCTGCTGCAACGGGTCGGTGACATGCTCCTGCCCGATGACCTCGGCAAAGGTCTCCGGTCGGTAGCGGCGGTACAGCGCGAGAGACGACACGCTTACGAGGTTAATGGCGCCCACCGACAACGGGCTCCGCCCGCAGACCCCGGGAACGCGGACTTCAGGAGCGCGGACCTGAACGCAGACCTCGGGAACGCGGACCCGGGAACGCAAGCGCCCCCCACGCACCCGCCAGAGCCGACCTACCCTTGCTGCCTTCCGGCCCTGGGGGAGTTCAGTCAGATAGCGCCGCGTGAGGGGCTGCGCCCACAGTACCCGATGCGGGCCCGCGGTCAGTACCCGGTGCGGGCCCGCGGGAACGGGTTCGTGAGCACCCCCCACGGTCATGTAATGTTTGCGGCGGAGGATTCGCCTAGAGGCCTAGGGCGCACGCTTGGAAAGCGTGTTGGGGGCAACCCCTCACGAGTTCGAATCTCGTATCCTCCGCCAGTGCCTCACCGGGCACGATGTCGAAGGGCCCCACCGTTCACGGTGGGGCCCTTCGGCGTTGCCCGTCCGGCCGAGGGAGCGGGGACGATCGACGCCGGACGCCGGACGCCGAGAGGATCCGACGCGGCACGCCGGAACGAGCGAGGCGGGACACCGGAACCAGCCGGGGCCGGATGTCGGAAACGACCCGAGGTCCGGCGGTCACCTCGGCCGGCAGCCGCCTGGCCGTGGAAGGCGCAGGTCACGGGCGGGGCGGTCGCATCCCGCCCCCGCACGGCCGGTGCCGGCCGGACCCCCGCCTTGATAACGGATGTGTACGGCCGCAGCGGACCGGAGCCACTTGGGCGCATACTGGGGACAATGACAAAGCCTGCTGCACCCAAGCGTCACTTGCCGACCAGCCCCTTCAAGGCCCCGGCCGCACCGGCTCCCAAGCATTTCGCCGTGGGCGACCAGGTCACACACGACATGTACGGCCTCGGCCGCGTGATCGGCGTCGAGGAAGGAATCGCGGTCCTCGTCGATTTCGGCTCTGCGCAGATGCGGATCCTGAGCCCGTACGCCAAGATGACCAAGCTGTAGACCGCCGTGCCCGGGCACGGCACGCCGGGCCCCGACAGGGGCCCGTAACGAAAGAGAGACCTCTCATCGAACCCACGTCGCTGTTCTCCGCTCCGGAAGGCCAGCCCAGCAGTTCCACCGCGGGCTCGCCGCGTCCGGCGACGAACCCCTTCCAGGCCCCGGACTTCGGGGAGGACGAGACGCTCTGGACCGAGGATGCCGAGGACCAGGGCCCTGACAGTGTCCCCGACATGCGCGTGGCGCGGCGCGCGGCGGCCTAGCCCCACCCGAGCGCCTCGCGCGGCCGCCGGCCCGGTGCGGCCCGCCTCCACAGGCGGCCGGCCGCTACCTCCTGCCCGGCGACTCCGGTCTCCTCCGCGACGTCGGACGGCGTGCCGCCGCGCCCCATGACGATCCACCGCGTGGTGCCGCGCCCACCGTACGGCGGTGAACAGCCGCACCGTGCTGACCAGGTTGCCCGGGGAGCGGCGCTCCCCGCCGATCTTCCGGTGCTGGTCCGGGTGGAGGGTGACGGATTCGCGCGCCCGCGCCGTCCCGTCTCGTCTCGCTCATCCTCCTGCGTGACCGCGTGAGTTCTGGCCGCGGTCCAGGCCCCCGTTGACGCCCTTGCACTCCTGCGTGCGCACTCCTGCGTGCGCACTCCTGCGTGCGCTTCGGCCCCCCAGGCAGCCGCTGCCTGCCCTGCCGAGCCGAAGCGGCTAGCGCGTCACCCGTAGCGGTGCCGTCACCGTCACCTGGTCGAGGTCAGAGACGCGGACCGTCGCCTTCATCGTCCACGTGCCGGGCAGGGGCAGGGTGAAGGAGGGGGCGGACCAGTAACCGCCGCGGTCGGTGACGCGCGTGTCCAGGGGGCCCAGGTGCCGGGACGGGAGCGTGAGGGTGACGCGGAGTCCGGGGACGGTGGAGAGGCCGCCGTCGGCGCCGTAGACCACCGCTTGGACGGAACCGGTGCCGACGCGGCCGGGGTCCAGGGTGATCTGGACCGTGCCCCGGCCCCCGGGGGCGCCGGTGTCGAAGGGGATGGTGGTGACGGATGCCGAGGGGATGCCGGCCGTCACCGGGGCGCCGGCCGGCGCGGACCCGGTCGCCGCGCGGCCGGGCTCGGTGCTGGTCAGGAGTGTGGTCAGGGCCAGGACCAGCAGGGCGACCGTCGCCTCCGCCAGCACCGAGCGCCGCAGCAGGTGGAGTGGGACGGCGGGGGCGGGCTCCGGGGGTTCCGGGGGCAGCGGGGGGCCCGTGGCCGGTTCGGGCACGCGTGCGCGGGCGGGGGTGGCGGCCCGGGTGAGGCGGGCGGTCCAGGTGCGTGAGCAGGCCGCCGCCAGGAGGAGCGCGGCGACCGCGGCGAGCTTGGCCAGGAGGGTACGGCCGTACGTCGTGTCCGTCAGCGCCTGCCAGGAGCCGAGGCCCCGCCAGGACTGGTAGACGCCGGTCAGGGCCAGGACCGTCACCGAGACGGCGGCCAGGCGGGAGAAGCGGGCCGGGACCGTCGCCGGCAGGCCGCCCGGCGCCGTGGTGTGCCGGAACGTCCACAGGAGGGCGGCCAGGCCGCCGAGCCAGGCCGCCATGGCCAGCAGGTGCAGGGTGGCGGAGACGATCGCGGCCGGGACCTGGATGCCCGCCGAGGCGTGGTCGGACGCCGGCCAGGTCAGGGACAGGGCGACGGCGAGGACCGCGGCCGCCGCGAGACCGGCACGGCGCGGGAGCCGGACCCGGCGGGTTCCCGGCAGGGCCACGGCCACCGCGGCCGGCAGCAGCAGCGCCAGCCGGGTCAGGAGTAGTTGCCCCGGGCGGGTCGTCGCCGTGTGGGTCAGGCCGGAGAGTTCGAGGGCGGTCGCCGGGGAGGCCGCCTCCTCGTAGGGGGCGCGCAGGAGGTACAGCGCGACGGTGGACAGGACGAGCGTGACCACGGCGGCCAGGGCCGGGGCGCGCAGGTGGGCCGTCTCCGGCGGACGGCAGTACGCCACGAACGCGGCCGTGCCCAGGAGCAGGGCGAGGGAGAGGTAGGCGAGGTAGCGGGCGATGGTGTGCAGGGCGGTGGTCGCCCCGTTCTCCGTGCGCTCCGGGGGCGGGGCCACCGGGGCCGCCGTGCGCTCGCCGACCGAGAAGGTGAGGGCGCCGGACACCGGGTGGCTGTCGGCCGACACCACCCGCCAGGCGACCGTGTACGTGCCGGTGGCCAGCCGGGCGGGCAGGGACACGCGGGCCGTGTCGGAAGAGCCGGGCGCGTGGCCGGCGGGGCCGGTGCGGAGCCGGTGGTTGCGGGGGTCGTACACGCGGAAGGAGTCGGTCAGCAGGCCGACCGACTCGGTGAAGGTGAGGGTGACGTGGCGGGGGGCCGTGCGCAGGACCGTTCCGTCGGCGGGGTCCGAGGCGCGCAGGACGGCGTGCGCGGAGGCGGGGGCGGCCGTGCCCAGCACCAGGCCCGGCAGGAGAGCGAGCAGGAGCGCCGGGAGCAGCAGGAGCGCCGGGAGCGGGCGCCTCGTGGCACTTCGGGTGTGCCGCCGCGCCGGTCGCCGGGGTCCGTCGCGCAGCACCGTCGTCAGCCTCCGTCCCCACGACCACGTGCACCAGTGCCGGTGCCTCGGTAGGGGTACGGGAAGAAACGCCCGTCTGCTCACCGGGCCGGGACGCCGTCAGGGGCGCTTTTCGGGCGTCGTCATCCGGGGAGGGCCACCGCCCGGTCGAGGAAGGCGAGTTGGGCGTGCTTCTCCGGCAGGTACACGTCGGGCAGGTCGATCTCGGGGAGGACGACCGCGGGGCCGCGGCGGAAACCCTGGCGTGCGAGGCGGGCGAGCGCCTTGGTGTTGCGGACGTCCGGGTCGGCCACGATCCGCTGCCGGTCCAGGACCTGGAGCGCGAACGCCGTCACCGCCGTCAGCAGGGCCGACGTCCAGCCGGGGTGCGGGCCTGCGGGGCCGGCGGGGGCGAGGAGGATGTGCAGGCCGAGGTCGCCGGGGCGGACGTCGTAGCACTCGCCCACGCGGTCGGCGGCCGGTTCGTACGTCTGGAGGAGTGCGGCCGGCCGGCCGTCCTTGGTGACGAGGTAGGCGTGGTGGGTGTCGAGGGTGGCCAGGTGCCCGTAGATCTCGGCGACCTGGGCCTCGGACAGGCCGTTCATGCCCCAGAACGCGGCGCGTTCCTCGCTCACCCAGGCGTGGACGAGGCCCGCGTCGCCGTCCGGGTCGAGGGGGCGGACGCGGACGGTGCCGTAACCGTCGATGTGCTGGACGTGCAGGTCAGTCATCGGTCTCCTCCGGGGTGAGCAGGGTCCAGTCGGTGACGACCGGGGCGAGGTCTCCCCCGAGCCACAGGGGGAGCTGGTCGCGGTGGTGGGCGGCGCCGGGGACGCCGTCGGCGCCGAAGGGGACCACCCAGCGGCTGTTGTCGCGGTCGGCCAGGTCCCAGACGTAGCGGGCGGCCGGCCCGCGGGCGCAGTGGTCGGTGAGACCGGGGAGGGACGAGGTGCAGAGCACGCAGTCGTGGTCACCGGCGAGGCCCGGGCCGGGCGTGTCGGGGCCGGGGGGCGGGTCCGCCGGCAGCGCCCTCCAGGGAGCCAGCCGGTGGGTGGCGGACCAGGGCCCGGTGGGAGGTGCGGCGGCGATCTCCTCCAGGGCCGCACGGACGGCCGCGGCGCGGTCGATGCCGTACAGGCTCCCGGCGCGCAGCAGGTGTTCCAGGGCGTGGCCGACGCGGGGGACCAGGGCGAGCCATGGGAGCAGGACGTCCGGGTAGGCCGGGGGCTCGCCGAGCGGGGCGAGGACGGGGTGCGCGGCGAGGTGGCGGACGACCGCACCCCGCACCGCCGCGTACACCGCCGCGTCCGTGCTGTCCGCCTCCATGCGGCGGTCCCAGGCCAGGAGGCGGTCGCGGAGGCCGGCCGCGGCGGGGGTGAGGGCGGTGAGGGCGGCGACGTGGTCCAGGAGCGGGCCGGCGGAGGCGAGGTGGGTGTCCGTGTGGATCGCGGCCATGTCGTCGGCGGTCCAGGTGCGGCGCGCCTCGAGGAGGGCGCGGATGCGGGCGGCGCGGTGCGGTGGGGCGAACTCGACGCCGAGGGGGGCGGCGAGCCCGCGTTCGTTCGCCATCACCGCGATGCCGTCGTCCGGGGCGGCGTACGGCGTCTCGTGCGTGCCCCGCCATGCGTGACCGGGACTCCAGGCGGGGACCGGGTGGACGCGGTTGGCCTCGGCGCGCAGGGGGACGCGGCCGGCGACGCGGTGCAGGGTGCCTCCCTCGGTGTCGGCGGCGTGGACGACGTTGACCGGTTCGGCCCAGGCGTCCAGGGCCCTGTCGACGTCGCGGACGGTGCGGGAGCGGAGGAGGGGGAGGAGGGCGCCGAAACCGAGGTCCTCGGTGACCCGGGGCGGACAGCGGAGGGCGAGCGCCTCGGCCACACCCTCGGCGGCCCCGACGCTCCCGCCCGGACCGGCCGTGCGGCGCTCCGACGTGCCCGTACGGCTCTCACCGGCGGGGGTGAGCGGCCCCGGCGGTACGGCCCCGCCGTCGGCGGCCTCGGGCCCGTGTGCCCCGTCCCGGCCGTCCGGGCCGTCCGGGCCGCCCACGATGACCGGGCCCCGGGCGGTCTCGACGATCTCCAGTACGAGCGGGTGTCCGCCGGCGATCTCGACGGTCTCGGTGTGGCGGGCGGCGCGGTGCCAGGTGCCGTCCGGTGAGAGGGCCTCGACGCCGGTGCCCGTGCGGCGCAGGCGTTCGCGGTAGAGGTCCTGGTAGTCGGCCATGGCGTTGGTGATGGCCCAGGCGACGGTTCCGGTGTGGCCGAAGTGGGCGATGCCGGGGACCCCGGGGACGGCGAGGCCGACGACATCGAAGTCGGGGCAGGAGAGGCGGATCTGCTGGTAGACGCCGGGGTCCTCGATGAAGCGGTGGGGGTCGCCGGCGATGAGGGCGTGGCCGGTGGCGGTGCGCTCGCCGGTGAGGAGCCAGCCGTTGCTGCCGGCGGTGCCCGGGCCGTCGGTGGCGAACAGGCCGACGGCGTCGGGGCCGAGGTGGCGTATCGCGTGCTCGCGCCAGAGCTTGGCGGGGAAGCCGGCGAAGAGGAGGTGGGTGGCGAGCCAGATGCCGAGGGGGGTCCAGGGCTGCCACCGGCCGGGTGCCAGACCGGTGCGGGTGAACTCGGGGGCGCGGCGGGCGCCCGCGGGCAGGCCCGCGTTGACACCGTCGACGTACGCCCGGACCCAGTCCGCCGTCCCGGGGTCCCGGCGTTCCAGGGCGGCGAAGCAGCGGCGGGCGGTGTCGTCCAGCCGGGCACGGCGGGCGAGGACGTCCCAGGAGACGGCCGGGGCGCCGAGGAAGGCGGCCGAGGTGCCCTGCGCGCGGTGCCGTTCGACCTCCAGCTGCCAGGCCCGGTCGTGGGCGGTGACCCTGCCCTGGGCGTGGGCGAGTTCGCGGACGCCGGACGCGCGCAGGTGGGGAATGCCCCAGGCGTCGCGGTAGGTCTCGGTGGTCACCCGGAACACCTCCCTCTTAGGTTAGCCTGACCTAATTATCAGCGGGAATCGTACGCGAGCGGCGGAGGGGTCATGGGGCAGGGGCGGGGTTGGGAAGGCACGTTGCTCAGGCTGCTCGGCGGCAAGGACTTCCGCTGCACGGTCCTAGAGGCGGAGGACGTCACCCCGCACTACCGGCGGCTCCGGCTGAGCGACGGCGGCCTCCTCGCCGCGGCCGGCGTCCACCCCACGATGTGGGTACGGCTGTGGTTCGCGAACGCCGGCCGGCCGCACCAGCGCGCCTACACCCTGGTCGACCCCGACCCGGCCGCCGGCACCTTCGGCCTGGAGTTCGCGCTGCACGAGGGCCGGGCCTCCGACTGGGCGCGGGCCGCGCGCCCCGGCGACACCGTCGGGGCCACCGTGCAGGGCACCGGGTTCCGGTACCCGGACCCCACGCCTTCGCACCTCGTCGCGATCGGCGACCCGGCCTCCCTGCCCGCCGTCAACTCCCTGCTGGGCGCGCTGCCTTCCGTCCCGGCGACCGCCTGGTTCGAGGGGGACCCGGCGGGACTGCCCGGCCCGGCCGGACGGGGCCCCCACGCGATACGGCCGGTGCCGCGCCGGGACGCGGGCGCCCACCTGGTGGAGCGGGTCCGCGCCGAACTGCCCGCCGTCCTCGCCGGCAGCCCCCACCCGTATGTGTGGATCGCCTGTGACACGGCGACGACCCGGGCGCTCGCGGGCTACGTCCGCGGGGAACTGGGCGTGCCGAAGCAGCGGGTGCACGCGCTGGGGTACTGGCGCGCGGACTGAGAGACCGCGCGGGATCATCGACCCATGGATGTCACCCTGCACCTCGCCCAGGAGCCCGCGGCCGACGCGCTGCTGGGGCGCTCCCCGCTGGCCGCGCTGACCGGGATGCTGCTCGATCAGCAGATCCCGATGGAGTGGGCGTTCAAGGGCCCCCGAACCATCGCGGACCGGCTCGGCACCGAGGAGCTGGACGCGCACGAGATCGCGGCGGCGGACCCGGAGGCGTTCGCCGCGGTGCTCGCCGAGAAGCCCGCGGTGCACCGTTATCCGGGCTCGATGGCCAAGCGGGTGCAGCAGCTGTGCCAGTACCTCGTCGAGCACTACGGCGGGGACGCCGAGGCGCTCTGGCGGGACGCCGGCAGCGGGGCCGAGCTGCGGCGGCGGCTGGAGGACCTGCCGGGGTTCGGGAAGCAGAAGGCGCAGATCTTCCTGGCCCTGCTCGGCAAGCAGCTCGGGGTCACCCCCGAGGGCTGGCGCGAGGCCGCCGGCCCCTACGGCGAGCCGGACTCCTTCCGCTCCGTCGCCGACATCACCGGCCCGGACTCGCTGGCCAAGGTCCGCGCGTACAAACAGGAGATGAAGGCGAGGAAGAAGTAAGAGGCCGATCATGCACACGCCCTCACCCCCTCGCAGGCCGGCTCACCGTCCACAGCCTGTGCACAACGTCCGCGCGCCGGCCTTCCGCGCCCCCCGGAGGAACGATCCCGCAGGCTCCTGCGGGCCGTCCGGCGGGCTCCTGCGGGCCGGCGGACGGCGCGGTGCCACTGCCACTCGGCCCCCGCTCCCGTCCCCCTACTAGCCCGTTCGCCTGATTTGTTCCATCTTTTCAAGCGTTGCACTCGGCCACCATGGCTGCGCCCGGAACGTCTTGACCGGTAGGCTTTCCGTGTGATCTTCAAGCGCATCGGAAACGGCCGGCCGTACCCCGACCACGGCCGGGAAAGCACCCGGCAGTGGGCGGACGTCGCGCCGCGCCCGGTCCGCCTCGATCAGCTCGTCACCACCAAGCAGCAGCTCGATCTGGAGACCCTGCTGGCGGAGGACTCGACGTTCTACGGCGACCTCTTCGCGCACGTAGTGAAGTGGCAGGGCGACCTGTATCTGGAGGACGGCCTGCACCGCGCGGTCCGCGCCGCCCTCCAGCAGCGCCAGGTGCTGCACGCTCGCGTGCTCGAACTGGGCTGACCCGGGGCGACACGGCCGTTGCCCCTTTCGGGTTCCCCGGACGGCATCAGCTGATCATCTGATAGGCATCGCCGCCCGGGCGCACTACGCTGCGTTCATGAGCATGCTGACTCCGCCCGGCATGGGCGGCCGGTACCGCATCACGGGGGACACATACCCGCGGATGCGTCCGCCCCGTCGGCGCGTCAGGCTCGTGGCCGTCGTGGTGGCGTCGGCAGCGGCGCTCGGCCTGACCGGCTGGGGCACCTTGCAGCTCATCGACGTGTTCTCCGGCGACAGGAACCCGGCGGCCGGTTCCGCGGCGGACTGCCGGCTGAAGGCCGCGGCGGCCCCGGCGGCCCGGGTCGAGGCACTGCCCGCGCCCGGCCGGATCACGGTGAACGTCTACAACGCCACCCCGCGCACCGGACTCGCCAAGGACACCGCGGACCAGTTGCGCAAACGGGGCTTCCGCATCGGTGCCGTGGGCAACGCACCCAAGCAGTTCGACAAGAAGGTCAAGGGCACGGGGCTGCTCCTCGGCCCCGCGGCCGCGCGGGACACCTCGCTGCGGGTGCTCGGCACCCAGCTCGGCGGTGCCGACCTGCGCACCGACGCGGGACGCAAGGGCGCCGACCTCGACCTGGTCATCGGGGACGCGTTCAAGGGCCTGACCCGGCAGGCGTCCGCCGACCAGGCCCTGACCAGGCTGAGCGCACCCGCGTCCGCCGCCCCGGCCTCACCTTCGGCCAGGACGAAGAAGGGCTGCGCGGCGCAGTAGTACCCGCCCCGCCCAGCCCTCGTGCCGCGCTCGTACCCCGCGCGGTGCCTACTCGGCCGCGCCGTACAGCCGGTCCCCCGCGTCACCCAGACCCGGGATGATGTATCCGTGCTCGTTGAGGTGGTCGTCCACGGCCGCCGTGACGACCGTGACCGGCGTGCCGGCCAGTTCGCGTTCCATGACCTCGACGCCCTCGGGAGCGGCCAGCAGGACGACCGCCGTGACGTCGTCGGCGCCGCGCCTGATCAGCTCCCGGATCGCCGCGACCAGCGTGCCGCCCGTGGCCAGCATCGGGTCCAGGACGTACACCTGGCGGCCCGACAGGTCCTCGGGCATGCGCGAGGCGTACGTGGAGGCCTCCAGCGTCTCCTCGTTGCGGATCATGCCCAGGAAGCCCACCTCGGCGGTCGGCAGCAGCCGGACCATGCCGTCCAGCATGCCCAGACCGGCGCGCAGGATCGGCACCACCAGCGGGCGGGGACGGGCGAGCTTGACGCCGGTGGTCTGCGCGACCGGCGTCCGGATGGCGACCGTCTCGGTGCGTACATCCCGCGTGGCCTCGTAGGCGAGCAGGGTGACCAGTTCGTCGGCGAGTCGCCGGAAGGTCGCGGAATCGGTGCGCTGGTCGCGCAGCGTGGTGAGCTTGTGGGCGACCAGGGGGTGGTCGACGACGTGGAGACGCATGCCCTAACGGTACCTGCGCCGCGCGCTCCCTCACGCTGGCGTCAAACCGGCCGTCCGGGGGAAGGTGGGAAGGACGGACAGGGGTGGTGTGACGTGTCTGACCTGCCTGACAAGCGTGCGGACGCCTTCGGGGCCACCGGCGGTGCGGCCGGCTCCGGGAAGGGGTCCGCACAGACCGATCCCGACGCGCCCGAGAGCGCGGCCGACCGCCGGCGCCGCCGCGCCCAGTTCCTGCGCGATCTCGCCGAGGCCCGGGAACTGCGTGCCCGGGTCCAGCCGAGGCGCGCCAAGGTCGCCCGATTGCGCCACGCGATGCGGATGCGAACGTTCCGCCGGTAGGCGGGCCGGACGGACGGAGCCGCGCAGGCCGGGGCCGGTGCGGCCGTCCGGAGTGCGGAAGATCCGCGCCCGCGCCGGTGTCGGGGTGGCGGGCATGCGTGAGCGCGGGGAAAGCCGCGTACGATCCGCAGGTGGCGGCAATGAGCGCACTGGTGGACCGATCGCTGATCGCGATCGAAACAGCCAGACACAGGGGGCCGAAGACGTCCCCTGGACGCCTTGTTTCTGCCACGATTCCGAGTGGGTGGGGCTCGGAGCCCAGGCTCTCCCCTCCCACGTACCTCCGCCGGGGGAACCCCCAACCGGCACGCCTATGACCAGTGGGAGAGTCACGGTGTACTTCGCCGCACTGCTCGCGCGCACCGAAGACGGGTGGGAAGCGAGCGACACAGAGCTCGACGATGTGGAAACCCTGTCGGATCTGGCCGACCTGGCCCGGGAAGCCTCTCCCGACGAGGACACGGTGCTCGTCCTGATCGAGCAGGAGGACTCCTGGTTCGGAGTCGTCCGCGTGGACGGCGAGGAGGACCCTCGCATCTACGTCTCGGACGCCGCCGCCGCCCGGCGCAGCGCGTACGGCGAGCTGCTGCTCACCGACGAGTTGCTCGGCCGGGAGCCCGGCTCGGACGACGTCGTGGACCTGGACTCCCTGGACCTCGACGGCACGGAGGACGGCGACTCCGACGACGACGCCGAGGAGGAGGAAGGCACCCCCGGCGCCGACTCGGTGCCGCACAGCCCGGTGGGCGACAGGGAGATCCTGGACGACCTGGGCATCGGCGAGAAGGAGCTGCGCGCGCTGGACGCCGACGACGCGCTGAACACGATCGCCGAGGCCCTGGGCGCCTCGGAGGTGCTGGAGACCGTCCGCTGACCGCGATCCAGGACCCGCGGGACACACCGGACCCGGTCCGCGACCCCTGGCGGGCCGCGATGCGGCTCGCCCTGGACGAGGCCGGACTGGCCGCCCGGGGCGGGGACGTCCCCGTCGGCGCGGTCATGCTGTCCCCGGACGGTACGACCGTACTGGCGGCCGGGCACAACGAGCGCGAGGCCACCGGTGATCCCACGGCCCACGCGGAGGTCCTCGCGATCCGGCGGGCCGCGGCCCGGCTCGGGGAGTGGCGGCTGACCGGCTGCACCCTGGTCGTCACCCTGGAGCCGTGCACGATGTGCGCCGGCGCGCTGGTCCAGTCCCGGGTGGACCGGGTGGTGTACGGCGCCCGGGACGAGAAGGCGGGCGCGACCGGTTCGCTGTGGGACGTGGTGCGCGACCGGCGGCTCAATCACCGTCCGGAGGTCATCGAGGGCGTCCTCGCGGCGGAGTGCGCCGGGCTCCTCACCGGGTTCTTCCGGGACCGCTGAATTCCGATTTCGAACCGGGCCGCGGTGTGCTGTAGGGTCTCCCTCGGTAGCGTGTCCGAGCGGCCGAAGGAGCTCGCCTCGAAAGCGAGTGTGGCGCAAGTCACCGAGGGTTCAAATCCCTCCGCTACCGCTCAGGGAAAGGCCCCGCCGAACGGCGGGGCCTTCTTTGTGTTCCGGGGCAACCGCGCCGCACCGGCGGGCTCTTGGCGGTGGAAGAAGGCGCGGAGGTTACACTCGCGGCCGGCAGCAGGGGGCCCTCGGGGCACTGGCACAGGGGAGGCCGCGATGGCGGTGAACGCCAAGAAGATCGCCGTGTACGCGCTCGTGGTCTTCGCGCTGTACGTGATCATCACGGACCCGGCCAAGGCGGCCGACTACGTGCAGATAGGCTTCGAGGGCATCTCGGACGCGGCCAGAGCCATAGGCGACTTCATGACCTGGCTCGCCCACGGAGGAAAGGGCTGAGGTACCTCCCATGATCCGCCATCTGGTCCTCTTCAGGCTCAACGACGGCGTCGGCCGCGACGATCCGCGCGTGGTCGCGGGCGTCGAGGCCTTCCGGGCGCTCGGCGGGCAGATCGAGGAGCTGCGGTTCTGGGAGTGCGCCTGGAACATCAGCGACCGGCCGATCGCCTACGACTTCGCGATCAACTCGGCCGTCGAGGACACCGACGCCCTCCGGCGCTACCTGGAGCATCCGGCCCATCAGGCGGGCGTCGCGCTGTGGCGCGAGTTCGCCACGTGGGTGATCGCCGACTACGAGTTCTGAGCCCTTCCCCGCAGAAGCCCCCCGCTGGAACAGCGGGGGGCTTTCCCGCGTCTGGGGCCCCAACTTGTCTTTATTTGAGCACAACACGGTGTTACGCGGTGCTTGCGCACAGTGCACCTGTCTTGTGATGCTATGACCGCTTTTGACGGATGATTGACCGTGAAGAGGTGGCGTTGACCGTGTCGGCCAGTAGTGCGCCGCCCCAGGAGGAGGCACCCGCTCCGCCTCCGCCGGCCCCCGAGAGGCGCCGGGGCGCGGACACCCGGGCTCTCACCCAGGTGCTGTTCGCCGAGCTGAAGACGCTGACCCCGGGCACGCCGGAGCACCACCGCGTACGGGGAGCGCTGATCGAGGCGAACCTCCCGCTCGTGCGCTACGCCGCCGCCCGTTTCCGCTCCCGCAACGAGCCGATGGAGGACGTCATCCAGGTCGGCACCATCGGCCTGATCAACGCCATCGACCGCTTCGACCCGGACCGGGGCGTGCAGTTCCCGACCTTCGCCATGCCGACCGTGGTCGGCGAGATCAAGCGGTACTTCCGGGACAACGTCCGCACGGTCCACGTCCCCCGCCGGCTGCACGAGCTGTGGGTGCAGGTCAACAGCGCGACCGAGGACCTGACCACGCTGCACGGCCGCTCACCGACCACCGCCGAGATCGCCGACCGGCTGCGGATCAGCGAGGAGGAGGTGCTGAGCTGCATCGAGGCGGGACGCTCGTACCACGCCACCTCGCTGGAGGCCGCGCAGGAGGGCGACGGGATGCCCGGGCTGCTCGACCGGATCGGCTACGAGGACCCGGCGCTGGACGGCGTGGAGCACCGCGACCTGGTCCGCCACCTCCTCGTCCAGCTCCCCGAGCGCGAACAGCGCATCCTCCTGCTGCGCTACTACAGCAATCTCACCCAGTCCCAGATCAGCGCGGAACTCGGCGTCTCCCAGATGCATGTCTCGCGGTTGCTCGCCCGCAGCTTCCAGCGGCTGCGTTCCGCGAATCGGATCGAGGCGTAGCCCCACGGACTCCACGTCCGCCGAACCGTCGCACCACGGACGGCGGTGGTTGCACAGCAGGCGCACGGAAGCACGCCCCGGATGGCCCTGCATCGCATATCCGAGCGATCCGTAACCGGCGCGAGCGAATCCCTCACCAGGGCTGTTGCCGACAGTTGCGGCCCGACACACTGTCAGACGCCCTATGTGCAGGGCGTATTCGGTTCTCACATGTCGACATGTCACTACA
This sequence comes from Streptomyces sp. Y20, assembly GCF_043195475.1. NCBI lineage: Bacteria > Bacillati > Actinomycetota > Actinomycetes > Kitasatosporales > Streptomycetaceae > Streptomyces > Streptomyces sp. Y20. The sequence goes on along the minus strand of NZ_JBIDDP010000003.1, from coordinate 589,828 downwards.
GCGCGTTGCCGACATGTGACATTCTGCGGGAAGCGCGTTTGCCGAGGCTTCGGCTCCGGTATTCAGGTGAAGGCTGCGTCGCTCGGGAAGGACGCGGCCGCGACCGTCCCGCGACCCAAAGGGGGTGGCATGTCCGCAGACCAGGGCAGCTCGAAGGTGCTGACGCCCACGCTGAGCGAGGCAGCGCCCAAGGAGCTCGACGCTCTCGACGTCCTCGACGGCTTCGAGGGTGTCACGGCCCTCGAAGCCGTGCCGTCCCCGGCCGCCGCCCCGGCCGCCGAAGCTGTCCCGGCCATGCCGGCCACGGCGAACCTCGACACCCGCACCCTGTCCCGCTCCCTCTTCCTGCGCCTCGCCGCGCTGGACGAGCACAGTCCCGAGCGGGGCTACGTACGAGACACCCTCATCGAGCTGAACCTGCCGCTGGTGCGCTACGCGGCAGCGCGGTTCCGCTCGCGCAACGAGCCGATGGAGGACATCGTCCAGGTCGGCACGATCGGCCTGATCAAGGCGATCGACCGGTTCGACTGCGAACGGGGCGTGGAGTTCCCGACGTTCGCGATGCCGACCGTCGTCGGTGAGATCAAGCGCTTCTTCCGCGACACGTCCTGGTCGGTGCGCGTCCCGCGCCGCCTCCAGGAGCTGCGCCTGGCGCTCACCAAGGCCAGCGACGACCTGTCGCAGAAGCTGGACCGCTCGCCCACGGTGACGGAACTGGCCGCCGTGCTCGGCGTCTCCGAGGAGGACGTCGTCGACGGCCTCGCGGTCGGCAACGCCTACACCGCGTCCTCCCTCGACTCGCCGGCCCCCGAGGACGACGGCGGCGAGGGCTCCCTGGCCGACCGGCTCGGCTACGAGGACACCGCGCTGGAGGGCGTCGAGTACCGCGAGTCCCTCAAGCCGCTGCTGGCCAAACTCCCGCCCCGGGAGCGGCAGATCATCATGCTGCGCTTCTTCGCCAACATGACCCAGTCGCAGATCGGCGAGGAGGTCGGCATCTCCCAGATGCACGTCTCCCGGCTGCTGACCCGGACGCTGGCCCAGCTCCGCGAGGGCCTGATCTCGGACTGACCCGGCCACCGCCCGCCGGGCTCCCGTCACGACAGCCGTCGGCGACGCGAGCCGGGACCGGGTGGGGTCACAGGGACGACGACGCGTACGACGGATACGCGTGGCCGCCGAAGCGCCGTCATGGCCGCGTCGGCGGCCGTCGTCCGTCCGGGACGAGCCCGCGCCCCGCCGGCCACCCGGCCGCGACGCCGGTTACGGCGGTAGGACGAGGACGCTCTGCGGCGGTGGGCCGGGCAGCCGGGGTGGGCCGGACACCTGAGGAGGTACGCGCCGCCGGTCTCCGGCAGTCCGGCAGTCCGGCAGTCCGGACGGGCGTACGTCATTGCGCGCTCGGCATCGACCGGAGGGCGCCGGACGCGCGACGGACGCCGGACGGGTCCATCCGGGTCAGCGGGTCCCCGGCGGACGCGGGACGGGTTCGTCCGGGTCAGCGGGTCCCGCCGGCGTTACTTGAGCGCCAGCCAGGCGACTCCCGCCACCACGACGAGCGCCACGACGATTCCGATGATCAGGCCGATCCGGGGGCCCGAGGGGGCCGCCTGCTGCTGTCGGCCCTGTGGAGCCTCGTCGACGAACGCGCGGAACATCTGGGTGTTGCCGGCGGGGTCGTAATTGCCCTGGGGGCCCTGGGTGTTAGCCATGGCCCGAGACCTTAGCGAAGTCACGCCCCGCGGCCCAAGCGGGGGCCTGCCGGCAGGGCTCCACGGGGAGATGGGCACTGTCCCCGAACTCACCTGCGGATTTACGCCAGCAATACTTGTCTTTGCCAATTTTTTGCGCCTTCAACCATCCATTTGTTTGCCTTCAGCAACCAAGCACCCTTATGGTTGCTTCAAGCAACGAATACGGGAGGTGTGATGGCCGGGCAGGCGCAGTTTGAAGAGCTGGCGCGTCAGCTCAGTGCCGTCGGAGCCGTGAAGCGGGACATGGGGCGCATCCTGCCGCCCGACTGCCCGGCCGGCTCGGCCGCCGTGCTGACTCTGCTCGGCCGCCACGGCGACATGCGCATGAGCAAGCTCGCGGAGCTGCTCGCCGTGGACATGTCGGTCACCAGCCGGCATGTCGCACACGTGGCGGCACGCGGCTGGATCGAACGGCACCCGGACCCCGCGGACAAGCGCTCGCGCATCCTGCGCCTGACGCCCGAGGGTCTGGAGCAGCTGGACGAGCTGTCCCGGCGGACCACGCATCTGCTGGCCGAGCGGCTGGCCGACTGGACCGACGAGGAGGTCGCCCAGCTGATCCGGCTGATGACGCGACTGCGCGCGTCCTTCGGTGACTGCCGGTCCGTGCCGCGGCTCCCCGCACCCGTACTCGAAGAGACCACCCGTACACCCGCAAGCACGTAAGAAAAGGAAGCACATGGCAACGACCACACCAGCCGGTGTGCGGGCTCACGCCAAGCACGGGGGAGGCTCCCACGGCGACGCCCCGATGACGCACCGGCAGATCATGGAGGCCCTCTCCGGGCTGCTGCTCGGCATGTTCGTGGCGATCCTGTCGTCGACGATCGTCTCCAACGCCCTGCCGCACATCATCGGGGACCTCGGTGGCGGCCAGTCCGCCTACACCTGGGTGGTCACCGCCGCCCTGCTGTCGATGACCGCGGCCACTCCCCTGTGGGGCAAGCTCGCCGACCTGTACAGCAAGAAGGCGCTCGTCCAGATAGCGCTGATCATCTACGTGGTCGCCTCGATGGCGGCCGGGCTGTCCCAGAACCCGGGCATGCTGATCACCTTCCGGGTGTTCCAGGGCATCGGCGTCGGCGGTCTGTCCGCCCTGGCGCAGATCGTCATGGCGGCGATGATCTCCCCGCGTGAGCGCGGCCGTTACTCCGGTTACCTCGGCGCCACCTTCGCCGTCGCCACCGTCGGCGGCCCGCTGCTCGGCGGTGTCATCACCGACACCTCGTGGCTGGGCTGGCGCTGGTGCTTCTACGTCGGTGTCCCCTTCGCGGTCATCGCGCTGATCGTGTTGCAGAAGACCCTGCACCTGCCCGTGGTCAAGCGGGACGTCAAGGTCGACTGGGGCGGCGCGACCCTCATCGCCGCCGCGGTCTCCCTGCTGCTGATCTGGGTCACCTTCGCCGGTGACAAGTACGACTGGGTCTCCTGGCAGACCTACGCGATGGTCGGCGGTTCGATCGTCCTCGGCGCGCTCTTCGTGCTCGTCGAGTCCAAGGCGAGCGAGCCGATCATCCCGCTGCGCCTGTTCAGGAACCGCACGATCACCCTGGCGTCGCTCGCCTCGCTGTTCGTCGGTATCGCGATGTTCTCCGGCACCGTGTTCTTCAGCCAGTACTTCCAGCTGGCCCGGGACAAGTCCCCGACCATGTCGGGCGTCATGACCATCCCGATGATCGGCGGTCTGTTCATCTCCTCGACCGTCTCCGGTCAGTTCATCACCCGTACCGGCCGCTGGAAGGCGTGGCTGGTCAGCGGTGGCGTCCTGGTGACGGCCGGCCTGCTGCTGCTCGGCGGCATCCGGTACGACACCGACTACTGGAAGATGGCCATCTACATGGCCCTGCTGGGTCTCGGCATCGGCATGATGATGCAGAACCTGGTGCTCGCCACGCAGAACCAGGTGGCCCCCTCCGACCTCGGTTCGGCGAGCTCCACGGTGACCTTCTTCCGCTCCCTCGGCGGTGCGGTCGGCGTCTCCGCGCTGGGCGCCGTGATGGCGAACAAGATCACCGACTACGTCAAGGACGGCGTCTCCGACCTCAGCCCCAAGTACCAGGCCGCTCTGGCCGGGGGCTCCGGCTCGACCGACACCATCCCGGACATGGACAAGCTGCCGGCCCCCATCCGGACCCTGATGGAGAGCGCCTACGGCCACGGCATAGCCGACGTCTTCCTGATCGCCGGCTGCCTCGCCGCCGTCGCCTTCCTGATCACGCTGTTCATCAAGGAGGTCCCGCTGAGGACCAAGGGCGCGCTCGCCCAGGGCGCCGAGTCCCAGGCCCCGGTGACCGACCCGGCCGCCGCTCCCGCCGTCGCCGAGGCCCAGGCCCCGGCCACCGAGCCGGTCCCGGCCGCGGTCTCCGCAGCTCCGGTGTCCGACGGCACGGCGTCCGACGGCACGGCCGCGGCGACCGCCACCCGGCAGCTGACGGCCGTCGCCTCGGCCGCCGAGTCCGGTACCTCCGGCGGCACCCCGGTCCACGGCTTCGTCCGCGGCGCCGAGAGCGCCCCGGTCGCGCAGGCCGCCGTCACCCTGATCTCGCTGACCGGCCGCCAGCTGGGCCGCTCGGTCGCGCAGGCCGACGGCTCCTACACGCTGGCCGCCCCGGGCGCCGGCTCGTACGTCCTGATCGCCTCCGCCGACGGCTACCAGCCGCAGGCCTCCACCGTCGTGGTGGGCGAGGACGCCCTGTCGTACGACATCCTGCTCAGCGGCACCAGCGGGCTGACCGGTGTGGTCCGGGCCGCCGGGAGCGCGCTGCCGGTCAAGGACGCGATGGTGATCGTCACCGACGTGCGCGGAGACCTGCTGGCCACCGCCGCCAGCGGCGAGCAGGGCGACTTCGCCCTCACCGACCTGGTGCCCGGCACCGTGACCGTCGCGGTCAACGCCGCCGGGTTCCGGCCGCGCGCCCTGCCGGTCGAGGTCGGCGCCACCGGCGTCACCCGGATCGAGGTCGACCTGGACGCCGGCGCCCAGCTCCAGGGTGTCGTCCGGGCCCCGCACGGTCCGCTGGCCGACGCCCGGGTCACCCTGGTCGACCAGGCGGGCAACGTGGTCGGCACCGCCACCACCGGCACCGACGGCGCGTACGCCTTCACCGACCTGGACAGCGGCGAGTACACCGTCATCGCGACGGGCTACCCGCCGGTGGCCACCGCGCTGACCGTGGCCGGCCCCGGGGTGGACGGCCACGACATCGAACTCGCCCACCCCGGCGAGTAGTCCGCACCCCGGCCCGTGGCGGCGCGCGCCCTGAGCGGAGGGCGCGCCGCCACGGGCCGGTCTCATACGACCGATTTTTGAGCTTTTCCAGGGAGATAACGGGATGGGACTGACCGCGAAGATCCGTACGCGGGACGGGTGGGCCGTGTCGCACGCGGTCGTCACGGTGACCGACATGACCGGCACGCAGGTGCTGCGGGCCGAGGCGGACGCCGAGGGGGCCGTACGGGACACCACCGAGCTGACGCCGGGGGCGTACACGGTGATCGTGACCGCCGTCGGGTACGCGCCGGCCGCGTCCAGCGCGATCGTCACGGCGAGCGGCCGGGCCGAGGTCGGCACGGTCACGCTGACCCGGCAGGGCGGCACCGAACTGCCGCCGCCCGGCCCCTGGACCATCGACCCGGTGCACTCCTCCGTCGCCGCGGTCGCCCAGCACCTGGGCATCTCCAGCGTGCACGGCCGGTTCACCGAGTTCGGCGGCACGATCGAGATCGCACCCGACGATGTCGCCAAGTCACGCGTGGAGGCGGTCATCCGGGCGGCCTCCGTCGACACCGGCAACGGCATGCGGGACACCCACCTGCGCTCCGGCGACTTCCTCGACGTCGAACGGCACCCGGAGATCACCTACCGGTCGACGGGCCTGACGCTGGCCGCCCAGGACCGCTGGACCGTGCACGGCGAGCTGTCCCTGCACGGTGTCGTACGCCCCGTCGACCTGGATCTGGCCTACCTGGGCACCGGCGCCGACCCGTGGGGCGGCACCCGGGCCGCGTTCCGGGCCACCGCGGAACTGCACCGCGAGGACTTCGCCATGAACTACAACCAGGTCCTCCAGGCCGGCATCGCCGCCATCGGCACCACCCTCAGGGTGGAACTGGACATCCAGGCCGTACAGGGAGACTCCCTGCCCGCCGCCTGACACCCCCGGGCCCCGAGACCCGTGTGACAACCCGAGGCCCCGATCAGCCGAACCTGCCCCCGGCAGGGACAGGCCGACCGGGGCCTCCTCGGCCTAGGCTGCCTGCATGGCACCGAACATCGCGTCCAACACCCGGGTATCGGCGGCCGAGCTGCTGGACTTCGTCCGCCCCCGCCACCGCGCCCTGCTCATCACCCGCCGCGCCGACGGCAACCCGCAGGCCTCCCCGCTGACCTGCGGCGTCGACGACTCCGGCCGGATCGTGATGTCGACCTACCCCGAGCGCGCCAAGACCCGCAACGCCCGGCGGGACAGCCGCGTCAGCCTCGTCGTCCTCAGCGACGACTGGAACGGCCCCTGGGTCCAGATCGACGGCACCGCCGAGGTCGTCGACCTCCCCGACTCCGTGGAGCCCCTGGTCGAGTACTACCGCAACATCGCCGGTGAGCACCCCGACTGGGACGAGTACCGGCAGGCCATGGTCAAGCAGGGCAAGTCCGTCATCCGGGTGACACCCGAACGGTGGGGCCCGGTGGCCACCGGCGGCTTCCCGGCACGGCTGGCCCCCGGCGAGTAGTCAACCGCGGGCGACCATCGCCTCGATTCCGGCGACGAGCAGGTCCAGGGCGAAGGTGAAGTCGCGCTCCATCATCTCGGCCACCGTGTCGCCGCCGCGGGCCGCCATGAGCTCCTCGGACTCCCGCATCACCTCGGCGGTCCCCGGGGCCTCGGCCACGACGGCCATGGCCTGCTCGAAGTACTCGTCGGGGCTCAGCCCCGTGTCCGCGCTGCGGGCGAGGAAGTGGCCCTCGATCGTGCCGTGGCCGTACACGAACCGGAAGACGGCCGCGATCGCCCCGGTCACCCCGTGCACGGGCAGCCCCGCCCGCCGGACGACCCGCTGGACCACGCGGGAGAAGGACACCGACCGGGGTCCGATGTTGAGGAAGCGCCCGGCCAGCGGGGACACCCAGGGATGGCTGACCAGCAGCGTCCGGTACGCGGTGGCCAGCTCCCGAAGCTGCTCCCGCCAGTCCTCGTCGGTGTTCTCCGGGTCGGGCAGGCGCAGCTCGGCGTAGGTCGCGTCCAGGGCGAGTTCCAGCAGGTCGTCCTTGGTGTCGACGTACCAGTACAGGGACATCGCGGTGACGTTCAGCTCGGCGGCCAGCCGCCGCATGGAGAATTTGGCGAGGCCCTCCGCGTCCAGCAGCCGCACCGACGCCTCGGTGATCCGCTCCCGGTCGAGCCCCGAGGGCTGCCCGCTGCGCCCGCCGCGGCGGGCCCTGTCCTCCAGCCACACGCTGTGCCGCGCCGACCGACCAGCTGCCTTCGTCATCGGCGCACCTTCCTCCACCTCGGCTGTCGCTCCCGATGCTAGGGCTGCGCCGGCCGCGGGGGCGCGAGACCGAGCCGGAGCGCGGCTCCGGCCCCGCGAGCGCGGCCGGGCCCTTCCCACCCGTCTACCCTCCCCGCACGTCTACCCCTGCCCCGGCTGCCCGGTCCCCAGCCCGGCCGGCCGCGACTCACCGGAGACTGCGACGTCAGCCGCCGGTCTTCCGTGTGAGGTCGTAGAAGGTGGCCGAGCCGGCCGTCACCTTCTCGAAGGTGCTCTGGACCCACGAGCTGATCCGCGAGGCGCTGCCGCTGTCGCCCCCCATACCGCCGCCCATGCCGCCGCCGGTGATGAAGTAGTGGATCCTGCCCTCCTCCACGTATTCCTTGAACTGGGCGAGCGTCGGGGACGGGTCGGTGCCGTTGAAGCCGCCGATCGCCATCACCGGGTCACCGGTGGCGAGCTGGTAGCCGGCCGCGTTCTGGGAGCCGATGGAGGCGGCGACCCAGGTGTACACGGAGGCGTTCTCCTCCAGCAGCTTCCTGGCCCCGGCCGACACGCTCGTGCCGTTGAGGAGACCACCGGCGCCGCCGGGTCCGCCCTCGCCACTGCGGCCGCCACCGGGGAAGCCGTTGCCGTTCTGCCGGCCGGGCTGACCCGGCTGTGCCTGGGAGCCGCCGTTGCCGTTCTGCTGGTTCCGGCCCGGCATGCCTCCGCCGAAGCCGCCGCCGCCCGGGAACCCGTTGCCCTGCTGGTTGCGCCCCTGCCGGCCCGGTCCGCCGGGTGCGCCGCCGCCGAAGCCGCCCGGCATGCCGTCACCGCCCGGACCGCCGCGCCGGCCGCCCATCATGCTCGCGCCCGCCGGGCCCGCCGTGACGATGGAACCGCTGTGCCCTTGCCCGAGCGTGCTCAGCGTGTACGCGGTCGGTCCGGCCAGCGCGGCCACGAGACCCACCGCCGCCGCCCCGAGTGCCGGTCGGCGCGGGAGGCGGCCCGCGAAGACCAGGCCGAGCGCCGCGGTGAGCCCGCCGACCAGGACCAGCCACTTCAGCCAGGGCAGATAGCCGGAGGTCCGGTTCAGCAGGACGTACCCCCAGGCCGCCGCCGCGACCACGGACGCGGCGAGCGCGATCGACGCCCACAGCTCCCGCCGCTTCTCCCACAGCAGCCCGGCACCCATGCCGGCGACCGCGGCGAGGTAGGGGGCGAGGGCCACCGTGTAGTACTGGTGGAAGATGCCCGCCATGTAGCTGAACACCACCGCGGTCATCAGCAGCGAACCGCCCCAGACCAGGAACGAGGCGCGGGTGACGGACGTCCGCCCGAGCCTGCGGGTGGCCACCAGACCGGCGACGAGCAGGATCAGCGCGGCGGGCAGCAGCCAGGAGATCTGGCCGCCGACCTCGGAGCTGAACATCCGGTCCCAGCCGGTCTCGCCCCACATGCCGTTGCCACCGCCGCCGCCACCTCCCACGCTGCCGGTCTCCTCGCCGTTGAGGCGGCCGAGACCGTTGTAGCCGAAGGTCAGCTCCAGGAAGCTGTTGTGCTGCGAACCGCCGATGTACGGCCTGGAGGAGGCCGGCCACAGCTCGACGACGGCCACCCACCAGCCGCCGGACACGACCAGCGCGAGCGTCGCCGCGGCCAGCTGCCCGAACCGCCGCCGCAGCCGCACCGGCGCGCACACCGCGTACACGGCCGCCAGCGCCGGAAGGATCAGGAACGCCTGGAGCGTCTTGGCGAGGAACGCGAAACCGATCGCGACACCGGCCCACACCAGCCACTTCGTACGGCCGTCCTCCACCGCGCGGACGACGAGGCAGCAGGCCACCGACATCAGCAGGGCCAGCAGGGCGTCCGGGTTGTTGAACCGGAACATGAGCGCCGCGACGGGGGTCAGCGCGAGCACCGCGCCCGCGATCAGACCGGCCGCGGGGCTGAACCGGCGGCGTACGGACGCGTGGACGACGGCGACGGCCGCCACGCCCATCAGCGCCTCGGGAGCCAGGATCGCCCAGGAGTGCAGGCCGAAGACGCGGACCGACAGCTCCATCGGCCACAGCGCGGCCGGCGGCTTGTCGACGGTGATGGCGTTGCCCGCGTCGAGCGAACCGAAGAAGAACGCCTTCCACGAGGTGCTGCCCGCCTGGACGGCCGCCGAGTAGAAGGAGTTGGCGTACCCGGAGGCGCTGAGGTCGTACAGGTAGAGCACGAGGGTGGTGGCCAGCAGGCCGAGGAGGGCCGGGCGGGCCCAGCGCGGGTCCTCCGGCCGGCCGCGCCACAGTCCGCGGACGAACGGCTGCCGCGGCGTACCGGCCCCGGGGGCCCGTGAAGGTGCGGCCGGAGACGGTTCCCCGCCACCCGGGGCGCCCCGCGGTGCGGTCGGCGGGTCGTAGTGCGTGGTCATCGGGCATCCCCCGGGTCGTTGTGGTGAGGGCGTACCGGCTCGCAGCCCTCTCGGCTGTGCACCTGTCGCTCGTACGGTTCTTGCTCGTACGGTTCTTGCTCGTACGGTTCTTGCTCGTACGGTTCTTGCTCGTACGGTTCTTGCTCGTACGGTTCTTGCTCGTACGGTCGTTGCCGGTATGGCTGCGGGGCCGGCACCCGGCGCTGCGGCGGGGGTGCGGACGGCGCCGGCGTGCCGTGGGCCGGTGGGGTCACGGTGTGGCCCGGACCGCCGCCGTACCCGTCGCGGTCCGGGAAGACCCAGGCGCGGAAGAGCAGGAACCGCAGCACGGTCGCCGCGAGGTTGGCGGCGATGAGCACCGCCAGTTCGGTGGAGTGGGCCGGGCTTCCGGCGGCCGCGCTCAGGGCGGCCAGGGAGCCGCTGGTCAGGGCGAGACCGATACCGAGGACGACCAGGCCCTGCGCCTGGTGGCGTACGGCGCCGCCCCGGCCGCGCACCCCGAAGGTGAGCCGGCGGTTGGCGGCGGTGTTGGCCACGGCGGAGACCAGCAGGGCGAGCGCGTTGGCTGTCTGCGAGCCGGAGAACTGCCGGAAGACGCTGTAGAGCGCCAGGTAGAACAGGGTCGACAGGCCGCCGACCACGCAGAACCCGACGAGCTGACGGGCCAGCCCCTTGGGCACGTCGGGCAGGTCGCGGTCGCGCGGGTCGTCGCCGAAGGGCCGGGCCAGCCGGTCCAGCGGCAGCGAACCGGTGGCCAGGGCCCTGCCGACCCGCCACACGCCCCTGAGGTCGTCGATGGCCGTCCTGACGATGTGCACCGTGGAGTCCGGGTCGTCGACCCAGTCGACCGGCACCTCGTGGATCCGGAGGCCGGCCCGCTCGGCGAGCACGAGCATCTCGGTGTCGAAGAACCAGCCGGTGTCCTCCACCAGCGGCAGCAGCACCTGGGCAACCTCACGCCGGATCGCCTTGAATCCGCACTGCGCGTCCGAGAAGCGGGCCTGGAGCGATCCGCGCAGGATCAGGTTGTAGGCCCGGCTGATGAACTCCCGCTTGGGGCCGCGTACGACCCGGGAGTCACGGGCGAGCCGGGAGCCGATCGCGAGGTCGGAGTGGCCCGAGATCAGCGGCGCCACCAGTGGCAGCAGGGCGTTGAGGTCGGTGGACAGGTCGACGTCCATGTAGGCGAGCACCGGCGCCGGGGACGCGGACCACACGGTCCGCAGCGCCCGCCCCCGTCCCTTCAGCTCCAGGCGGAACGTGCCCACCTCGGGGATGTCCGCCGCCAGCCGCGCCGCGACCAGCGGGGTGCGGTCCGTGGACGCGTTGTCCGCGATCGTGATGCGGAACGCGTAGGGGAAGGTGCGTGTGAGGTGCTCGTGCAGTCTGCGGACGCATGGCTGGAGGTCCTTCTCCTCGTTGTGGACGGGGATCACTACGTCCAGGACAGGCGTTCCGGCGTCTGTGGCCGGGAGGTGCTCCCGCGCCGGCAGGGTGCCGGGAGAAGAGTCGGTTCGCATGGACCGACTCTCGTCAAGTGCCCTGTCGCGCCCATGTGGTGGCACTGTGCTGCGCCTGTGAGGACGATCCCCGGCCGGTCCGCGGGGAGGGCCGCGGGACGGCGGGGTCGAGCGTGGGCAGGCGCACGGTGAACACCGTGCGGCCGGGCACGCTGTCCACGGTCACGGCACCGCCGTGCGCGGACGCGACGGCCTGCACGATGGCGAGCCCCAGACCCGTGGACCCGGTGGCGCGGGACCGCGCGGAGTCGCCCCTCGCGAACCGCTCGAAGACGTGCGGCAGCAGCTCCGGCGGGATGCCCGGCCCGTTGTCCTCCACGTCGACGCACATCCACGTCCCGCGCCGCCGCACGCGCGCGGTGACGGTCGTACCGGGCGGGGTGTGCTTGCGGGCGTTGCCCAGCAGGTTGACCAGCACCTGCTGCACCCGTGCCGCGTCCGCCGGGACCAGCGCCGGTTCGTCGGGCAGGTCGAGCCGCCAGTTGTGGTCCGTGCCGGCCGCGCGGGAGTCGCTGACGGTGTCGACGACCAGCGGGACCAGATCGGTCCGCTCCGACTGGAGCGGCCGGCCGGCGTCGAGCCGGGCGAGCAGCAGCAGATCCTCGACGAGGAGGGTCATGCGGCCCGCCTCGGACTCGATCCGGCCGAGGGCGTGCCGGGTGTCGGGCCCGACCTGCTCGCGGCCGCGCCGGGTGAGTTCGGCGTAGCCGCGGATGGAGGCCAGGGGGGTGCGCAGTTCATGGCTGGCGTCCGCCACGAACTGCCGTACCCGCGTCTCGCTCTGCTGCCGGGCGAGCAGCGCCCCGTGGACGTGGTCCAGCATCCGGTTGAGCGCGGCACCGACCCGGCCGACCTCGGTGTGCGGGTCGCACTCGGCTTCCGTGACCCGCTCACTGAGGTTCACCTCGCCGGTGTGCAGCGGGAGTTCGGCGACCCGGGTGGCGGTGGCGGCGACCTTGCGCAGGGGGCGGGTGGCGACGCCGACGAGGACGTAACCGGCGATGGCGGCGGCGACCAGGCCGGCCACGGTGACGCTGACCTCGATGAGGACGAGGGCGTCGATGGTGCCGTCGGCCGCCTTGGTGGGGATGCCGACGTAGTAGTCGCCGGCCGGGCCGTGGGCGTACCGCACGCGGTAGGAACCCAGGCCGGGAAGGTCCACGGAGTGCGCCTTCTCGTCGCGGGCGACGGTACCGAGGGCGGCGAGCTGGGCCCGGCTGAGGGGCTCGGCGGTCATCACGTAGGTGTCGCTGGACGCGTCGCCCACCTTGCCCTCGGTGGCCGTGCCCTTCTCGACCTCCGCCGCGACCGTGTGCTGCGGTTGCGGGGCCCGCGAGACGAAGAACGAGAGGTCGAGGGCCCGGCCGGTCCGCCCGTTCCGGCCGCTGTGCCGGCCGTCGGGGCCGAGGCCGTCCTTGGCGGCGCCGGGCGGCGGGAAGCCACTGGCCGCCCGGGCCCCGACCTCGTTCAGCTGGCCGTCCAGCTGGCCGTACAGATGACTGCGCAGGGCCAGCGTGGTCACCGTACCGATCACGGCGCACACCGCCGCGATCAGCACCACCGACGCGACGACGAGCCGCGTCCGCAGGGTGCGCGGCTGTCCCGCCCGCCGCTTCCGCGGACGCGGCCGCCGTCGTGAACTCATGACACGGCGGGCTTGATCAGGTAACCGGCCCCACGCCGGGTGTGGATCATCGGCTCCCGGCCGGCGTCGATCTTCCTGCGCAGGTACGAGATGTACAGCTCGACGACGTTGGCCTGCCCGCCGAAGTCGTACGACCACACGCGGTCCAGGATCTGCGCCTTGCTGAGCACCCGCCGGGGATTGCGCATGAGGAACCGCAGCAGCTCGAACTCGGTCGCGGTGAGGTGGATGTCGTCCCCGGCCCGCGACACCTCGTGGCTGTCCTCGTCCAGGGTCAGATCGCCCACGACGAGCACGGAGTCGGACCGCCGGTCGGCGGCGCCGGCGCGGCGGATCAGCCCGCGCAGCCGCGCGACGACCTCCTCCAGGCTGAACGGCTTGGTGACGTAGTCGTCGCCGCCGGCGGTCAGTCCGGCGATGCGGTCCTCCACCGCGTCCTTCGCGGTGAGGAACAGGACGGGCACGTCCGGCAGTTCACGGCGCAGCCGGCCGAGCACGGCCAGACCGTCCATGTCCGGCAGCATCATGTCGAGCACGACGGCGTCGGGCCGGAACTCGCGGGCCGTCTGCACGGCCCCCTGCCCGTCCCCCGCACTCCTGATCTGCCAGCCCTCGTAACGCAGGGCCATGCTCAGCAGTTCGGTGATCGACAGCTCGTCGTCCACCACAAGCACGCGGACGGGGCTCCCGTCCGGCCTCAGCAGTTCGGTGCGCCCCTGGGGCGAGGTCGTGGTCATGCCGGACACCCTGTCGGCGTCCTCTGAGAAGACGCTTTCCGGAGTCTGTGTTTTCTCTGAGAAGCGCACAGGAACCTCTCAGGCAACGCCTGGGAAGCGCGTCAGGAACGCTGGAAGGCGTGAGCGTGCTCGACCCGCGCTATGTGGATCACGTACCGGTCGAACCAGTGCTCCCGCCCCAGCCGCTTGGCCTCCAGGTGTTCGGGGTGCCGGCGCCACTGCTCGATCCCGGCGAGGTCCCGGAAGTAGACGACGGAGATCGTGAGCCCACCGGGGGTCTGGGCGAGGTCCTCACCGAGGAAACCGGGGATGTCCTTGACGAGCCCGGAGAGACGGGCGCCGGTGCGGTCGTATCCATCGGGGTCGTGGTCGGTACGGACGCTGGTGAACACGACGGCGTAGTAAGGTGGTTCGTACGGGGGCACCGGCTCGGCGACGGAGGCCGGGGCGGCACCGGCTTCGGCTTGGGTTGTCGTTGCTGACTGATCGCTCATGCGGCCACGATGACTGCCGAAAGGCCGTGCGGACCATGGTCCTGACCGAAGGGGATCCGTACGGGATCCGATTCTTGACCTTCCCCCTCACGGGGTCCGTGCGTCAACGGACCGGCCCCCCGCCCCGCCGCCTCCGGGGCCGTACGTCAGAACAACCCGTCCTGCTCCCGCCGGAACTGCCTCACCGGGACGGTGAACGTGCCGGCCGGCGGGGCCACCGGCGCCAGTTCCCAGCCGGTCATCAGCCGGGTGTCCAGCACGACGGCACCGAGGCCGGCGACCACCAGATGCAGATCGGGTCCGGCAGCCGCGACCAGCTCACCGTGCACGGCGCCGCCCGGCACGAGCCGCATGACCTCGCCGAGCGCCGCCGGCACCCCGTCCAGCCCGAACGCCCCTACCAGGTCCGTGACTTCGCAGTCCTCCCGCCGCAGCGACTCCGGCCACCCGGCGAGCGCGACGGCCCGGGCGTGCAGCTCCCGCACCTCGGCGGCACGCTCGGCCTCCGTCCCCGGCAGCGCCGAGCGCACGGCACGCTTCTCGGTGTACGCGATCCGGTCCGGCACCCGCAGCGCGGCCCGCAGCAGCTCCTCGGTACGCCGGGCGGCCATCAGTGGACCGGTGCCGAGCCAGCTGAAGCAGACGGCACCCTGTTCGAGCAGCCGGGCCGGACCGCGTTCGAGAGCGGTGATGCCGACCTTCACCAGGCCCGGCCCGAACCACGCCAGATACACGCGGTACGGCCGCGGGTCGTCCGCGACGGTGTCGGCGGCCACGGAGTGCGCCCGGTCCAGCCGCGCACACTCCTCGCACCGGGCTCCCGTGCTCCGCCCCGGCACGACGGCCCCCCGCGCGCAGGCATTCCCCCGAGCCCCCACACACGTCCGAACGCTCCCCTCCGGCACCGCGAAAACGACCCGCTTCCCCCAGGGCAAGGCACTGCGCCGCCCACCGCCCCACTCCAGCGCGGGCCGCTCGCCCACCCACCGGAGTCCCGCGCATCTCCAGACCTGTGCCATCACTCGCCAGGGTAGAGGGGGGCACTGACAGTGGCGGGACGACAGCGGTGAGACCTACTCGACAGCTGACAGAGGCACCGATCCGGCGCCGTCGCCCCCGTCCGGCACGGCCGCCCCGGCTGCGCGCGTGGTCGTCCGGCGCCCCCGGCCCGCCAGCCGGCAGCCGACGCAGCCGGCGTGGCCCTCCCGGGCCCGGGCGTCCCGGACCCGCATGCCCTGTTGGGACCGCGGCCGCACTCCCGGTGGTTTGCCCCAGCCGGACAGGTGCAGGCACCAGGTCACCAGGACACTCAGGGCCACGACGGCCAGCCCGGTGCCCGTCACGGGAAGCGAGGCCGCGCAGACCCCCCACCCCGCCACGCAACTGCCCAGGGATGCCGACGCCGGTCCAGCCGGCGATCGTGTGACCCTCGTCGTACAGACTCATGAAAACGCCTCCAGAGATCCCTGACGGCCCTGTTCTCCGACTACTCCCCGGAGAAACTGGCGGTCGTCACGGACGGGTTCACCCGCGTCACGGCCCTGGCCCACGAATACCTGGAGAAGCTGAACCGGAACGACCCGGACGAGGAGTGCTGAGCACCGGCCGGACGCCCGCCGAGCAACTTCTCCCTATGGCAGTCGTCCACACTCGGCAGAAGCGGAGCCTGTCGGCCGCCGTGCACACGGGCGGATCGCGCCAACAGGCCGTTGAGGCGATGATCTGTGGCGTGACAGAGACGACGGCCTCGGGCATCGACGACGATCAGGAGTGGACCGAGCGTCCGGCGTGGGCGTACGGCTTGATAGCGACGGACCCCGCCGAACGTGCCGTTGCCCTTGTTCGACTCGCCCGTGCTCAGACAGAGGTCGAGTCCGCTCGTCGCCGGATCATCAGGGCCTGGCTCCCGACCCCCCGGTTGCGGTTCAAGACGTGGGACCGGAGAACCGCCCAGAAGGCTTACGACGAGGCCGCGAGTCGGTGTCTGCCCGAAGCCTTGTCGAGCAGGTGGGTCACCGGGGAGATCAGCACCTGGGCGGGGTTGCCCTTCGCCTTGCTGTTCATGGAATGGAAGGCCCGGTACCCACAGGAGTGGACACGGCACGCGAAGGCGTGGGGCATGAAGCAGTGGCTGATCAGCAAGCCGGCCACTGCCGACCATGAGGACCAGGTGAGAACGAGACTCATCGAGCTGGTCGATCTCGCTGTCCAGCGGGTCTATCGCTGCAAGGACCGTGCATACGTACGGGTGGCCCGGGCGGTAGACGGGGACGAGCTGCGCGCCAGGCTCCTGGCCAACCCCGAGGTCCCCCGACACGTCTGGACGACGTGGCTCGCCGGCACTCAAGTCCGCTGATCCAGGGGACGGAGGCCAAGACGCAGCACAGCAGCCGCCTGGCACGCCACCGGCCGCGGCCGCCGGGGCGGAGACAGGGGACAGGGGACAGGGGACAGGGGACAGGGGACAGGATGCCAAGGCTTGTCAGCGGTGCGGTGCCGTCGGGGAGTGCCGTGAGGCTACGCCGGGAACGGATGGCGGCCGGCGAGGGAGAGGTACGGGTCGCGCTCGGCGAGTTGTCCGCCGCCATGGGCGGTGCCGGGTGATGCCGTTGCTGTACTTCGCCGCGGCAAAGAAATAGCAGCGCGCGTGTCTCGCTGCATCCCCATCAGCCTCAGCTACGGTGCAGTGCCGTCGACGGGAGCAAGCCGCGCCGGCCGGACCGTGGGGACGGTGCAGTCTTGCCGCCTCGCAAAGCCTCAGCTTGGGAAGCTTGGGTTACTTGCGGGCGGTTGTCGGGCTGACCTGCGGCGGAGCGGCCACGGGGCTTGACTGGCTGCCGGCCTGGTCCCCGTCAGTCCCCGTGGTACCCCGCACGATCTGGCACGTGTCTGGCACGGGTGCGGTCGTCCGGACTGCCCAAATGGCGACCACCGCTTTAGGAGTTCGATCCGAGCCTGCTACGGCTGTCGTCGGTGACTGGTGCGACGGACGTGCAGGGACGTTGGTGTACGCCCCCGTCCGGCGTCGTTGATGTCAGCCGTGGATGTCAGAAGCCTCGGTCATTGAGACGGAGCGCGCGCAACTTGGATGACTGCGGGCTTCGGCTGGCGCTAGCGTGCGGTAGTGATCAGCTGTGAGGGAGTAGGCCTGGGGGCGGAGGCCGCGCGCCGTCTGGCAGAGACAGGCCCCTATGAGTTTGAGCCGGGGC
Organism: Streptomyces sp. Y20; assembly: GCF_043195475.1. Lineage (NCBI taxonomy): Bacteria > Bacillati > Actinomycetota > Actinomycetes > Kitasatosporales > Streptomycetaceae > Streptomyces > Streptomyces sp. Y20. The sequence goes on along the minus strand of NZ_JBIDDP010000003.1, from coordinate 572,575 downwards.
TGACGGACACCGAGTTCGAGCGCATCGAGCGCGAGTACGGCTTCGAGTTCGCGGACGATCACCGGGCGTTCCTTGCGGCCGGCCTCCCGGTCAACGTCCCTCCCGAGGAGGGGCAGACCTGGTCCAGGCCCTGGCCGGAGTGGCGCGGTGGTGATCTGGACAGCCTGCGTCGACAGCTCGACTGGCCGGTCGAGGGCGTTCTGCTCGCCGTTGAGCACAACGGGTTCTGGTACGAGGGCTGGGGGGAGCGTCCAGTCGACGGGACCGCGGCACTGGATACGGCGCGGCGTCATCTGGCGGAGGCGCCGGTGCTGGTGCCCTTGTATGCCCACCGCTACCTGCCCGCCGGCCGGGGAAGCTTCGGGCATCCGGTGCTCTCGATGTGGCAGACCGACATCATCTATTACGGGCTGGACCTGGTCGACTATGTGCATCAGGAGTTCGATGAGGCGCGGGGTGAGGTCGACGAGAGCTGGAACCCGCGAGCGACGGTCCCCTTCTGGCGGGACCTTCTCTGATGTTCCTCTACTCTGCTTCACTGATCAGCACCTGCGCCGGTACCCGAGGCACCGCCTCTGAGCAGGGGAAGAGCCGTCGTCGACTGTCGTCATCTGTCGTCGTTGAGCACTCCCGCACGGCCCAGAGACGGCCCGAGCGGGGGCGTCGCGGTGTGCCCCTCGATGCGAACTACGGGCGGGGAGGTCGCTGAGGTCTACTCGGCCGGGCAGCCGTGTTCCTGGTAGTGCTGCCGGTCGACTGCGGTCTATGCGGTTGCTGTACTCCGTTGCTGCCCAGACTCCAAGCTCGCATGCCATGATGCCGCCCATGGACTGGAAGCTGGTGCTGGAATACATCAGAACCCTGATATGGCCCACCACGATACTTACCCTTGGATTCATTTTCAGAAAACAGCTAAGTGGACTTTTCGGTAAAATTGACTCACTTGAAACGCCGATAGGGGCGATCACTTTTCAAAGGCAAGTGGAGGCAGTTGCACAAGAGGCGGCAGAGATTGAAGGCGAGATCGCCGCCGAAGTCAGCGAGCCATCCCGCCAGACTGATCCAGTGGTGGAAGGTGGCGGCGATTCAGGTGAGGGCATCCGAAGTCTCCCAAAGATGCGCCCCGATCGATACGAACGAGAAATGGCTAATCTTCTTCGGGCTGCTGAGTCGGATCCAACTGCGGCCGTGCTGGGAGCGTGGAGGGAACTTGAGAGTGCGCTCACGGACGTAATCCCACCCTCATCCATCCGCCACACCCCGGGAGCTATGATCCGGCGGGCCGAGCTGCAGGGCGTCCTACCTAACAACCTGGCGCGCGTAGCATTTGACTTGAAGGCTCTGCGCGATCGCGTCGTACGTGAAGGTGATGTGAGCCTTACCAGGGAAGGCGCATCCTCGTATATTGCTGCTACTCAGAGCGTCTTGGACGCCCTCTCGCTGGCAAGGACTCCGATCGCACGCGGTATTAGGTACGAGCAAGCGGTGCTACGCACGATCATTGAACTAGGATTCAATATTCAGCAGGCCACGTGGGACGGCAGTCACGACTTCTTCGTTAGCGTTGACGATAAGAAGGTCGGCGTAGTCGTACGGCATCGCACGCGGGGCCCCTTCATGGGGTTGGACGTGAGGAAAACTGCCGAGCAAATCCCCGCCTCCATTGCCCCTACATTGATAGTGACGAATGTAGCTCTGAGCCCATCAGCCATAAAGGCGGTTTCGGAAAATGCGAATCCTGCGGAAACGGCGCTGCGTGAAGTAGTGCAATGGCGAGATGGGCGAGATGATAGTTCCCTAGTTGATGCCTTGCAGCGCATAGCCGCAACCTGAAAGATAACCGGAAGGTCGGTGGAGTCTCAATGGCCGATTCAAGCTGACAGGCTGCCACCCTTGATCGATGAGGGCCCCGCCTAGGTAGGCTCGGGCCTCATCCTTATCAGGTCGATCATGGGGCCTCGGTGACGGTGATCAACAGGGCGTGCTCCTGGGCTGACCATCCGCTGGGGTCCGACGCCAACCGCTGCTGTTCGGGGCTGTTGGTGTCAGGCGTTGGTGTCAGCCACCGCGGACGGGCTTGACAGATTCGCCGGGGTGCGGCGGTGGACGGCTACCGCATCTCCGGCTATCGGTGCTGCATGGCACTGTGCCGCCATGACGACAACGACAGAGCTCACCCTCTTCGCCGACTACTTCCAAATACACGTAGCCGATGCGGATTCAGACGGTGATCTAAGCGACGCGTGGACTGACCAGGCCGTTGCGGATCACCTCGCGGTTGCATCAGACGCGCTGGGCATCGGCACGTCGGTCAATGTCAACGTATCCGTTACTGTCGTCGTCCTGTCTCAGGAGCCGAGTGATGACAGCTCGGAATTCGATCACGTCTTTGAGGCCAGCCTCGATGTGTCGTTGGGCCGCCTGATGGTTCTGGGCTGCACTGACTACGCCCCCGATGCGGCAACGTTCGATGTCCCGAGAGGCTGGAACCGCGTCCGCGTGTCCCGGAGCAACTTGGCCCGGGCAGCTCAGGCCGACGTCGACTCTGACGAGAACCCCGAGACCACTGAGAAGATCCGAATCCAGGTGTGGGCGGCCCTGGAGCGTCCAGCAAAGATCATCAAACGGTGGTCTTAGAGTGGACGGGAACGGCGCCCCCTCCATCCCGGTGCCGGGGAAGTCGATCGACTTCGAGGCGGGTGAGCTGTACGTGGACCACCAGATCCAGCGAGCGGGCCGTCAGATCCTCCATCGCGAGACCAAGACCGAGGAGTCCGACGACTTCCTTCCCCTCCCCGCCTTCTGCCTCAGGGCGCTCCGCATGCGCCGCGCCCAGCAGACCGGGGACCGGAAGGCGGCCGGGGGTCTCTGGCAGGACGCCCGGGGCCTGATCTTCACCACGAAGTACGGCACGCCCATCGAACCGGGGAACCTCACCCGCATGTTCGCCCTGCGCGCTCGCCGCGCCGGCCTCCGCGTGATCCCGCTGCGGAACACCCGGCACGCGTGCAGCTCGCTCCTGGTCGCCCTGAAGGTTCATCCGAAGGTGGCGCAGCGCATCCTCCGCCACTCACAGATCGCCATGACGATGGAGGTCTACGCCGAAGCGAGCGAAGAGGAGGTGCGGGCCGCGCTCGGCAAGCTGTCCGAAGCGATGGGCGGCGAGGGCGCGGGAGCCAGCTGACATCAGCCGTTGCTGTACTTCGCTGCTGTACGCCCCTGAAACGCAAGAGGCCCCGGATCTCTCCGGGGCCTCTCACCTGTGTGCACTCGGCAGGATTCGAACCTGCAACCTTCTGATCCGTAGTCAGATGCTCTATCCGTTAAGCTACGAGTGCTTGTTCTCTTGTTTTGCCTTCGCTCCCGGCCCTTTCGGCCCGCTCGCGGCGACAGGAAGAACATTACATGACTGCCGCCGTCATGTGAAATCCGGTCGGCATACCCCTTGTGACCTGCGGAAACGTTGTTCCTGGGTGGAGGGGGCGATCTAGGCCCGGGAACGCCGAAGCCCCGGTCCTGGGGACCGGGGCTTCGGATCGGTGCGGAGGCGGAGGGATTTGAACCCTCGATGGGCTTTAAGACCCAAACCGCATTAGCAGTGCGGCGCCATAGACCGGACTAGGCGACGCCTCCAGCACAACCGCTCACGCGAGCGCGCAATCGGTGCGTGCAGATGATGACACAGGCGAGCGCCCTGTCACCAATCGCCCCCCACGGTACTAGGCAGCCGGGCCGCAGGGCAAAGGGCTTCCCGGCGAGGCGGAAAGGGGGAGACCCGAGGGGCGGAAGGGGGTGGGTGCGCAACGTCCTGGGCGCTTCGGCGTTGGACGGGGTATGACCTCTCTACTGCCGGGCGCCGGGCGGCGCCTGCTGCCGGCGTCTCTCGCCGGCGCCGCCTGCCTCCTCCCCCTCCTCACCGCCGTACCCGCCTCCGCGGCCGGTGCCGTGCCGCCGCCCGTCCGGCCGGAGGAACGGGGTGATCACCTGACCGTCGTGGTGCGGCACGCCGGGGCCGGGCGGGACGGGACGTATCAGGTGTCCTGTCACCCGGATGCCGGTCGTCACCCGGACGTGGCGGGAGCCTGCCGGGTGCTCGACACACGCACCCGGTGGGGACGTGATCCCTTCGCGCCGGTGGACCCGGGTGCCGTCTGCACCTGGGTCTACGGCGGCCCGGCCACCGCCCATGTCACCGGCGTCTGGGCCGGACGCCCGGTGGACGCCTCGTACGACCGCCGTGACGGGTGCCAGATCGAGCGGTGGGACGGGATGGTGCCCCTGCTGCCGCGCGCCGGCGCGTAGACGGCGGGCGGAGTGCGCGCGAGGGAGCTTGGCGGACGCAGTGGTTCCGTAAAGGTCCGGGGGAGGGATCGGGGAGCCGGGGCATGCGGTCACACGTTCGGCGTCACTTCCTCGTGGGACCTCCCTCTCATCCGGCGCCGCTAGCGCGACCCGTGCGCTTAGACTCCCTCGCGTGACACGTCGCGGGCCGGTTGGCAAGATGGCCGGAGCGGTCGGCAAGGTGCGGTAACAGGGAGGAAGGCGTCTCGTGAGCAGCAGGCCATCCCGAGGCGCTGCTCGCCTCGCAGCCATACTCGACGCGCTGCCGGACGCGTTGGTCCTGGTCAACGCGAACGGAACCGTCGTCAACGCCAACACCATCGCGTTGGAGGCCTTCGAGGCGCCGGGGACCGCGCTCGTCGGGCGCGGGCTGCTCGATCTGCTGCCGGAGTTCGACTCCCGGCTGATCCCCGGCTCGATGCGGCGCCCCGATCACATGGATCCCCGCGGGCGTACGAAGCCGACGCGGATGGTCGCGCGGCGGACCGACGGGAACGAGTTCCCGGTCGAGGTCACCAGCGCGAACCTGGAGAACGGGCAGCAGGCGTACGACGGTTACGGCTACACCGGTGACGAGCTGCTCATGCTCGTGGTCCGGGACCTGTCCGGAACCGTCGACACCGAGGCGGAGCTGGCGCGCTCGCAGCGGCAGACGGAGATGATCCTGCGGGCCGCGTCGGAAGGCGTCGTCGGCACCGACACCGACGGGCGGATCGTCCTCGTCAACCCGGCCGCCGCCCAGATACTGGGATACCGGGCCGGTGAACTGGGCGGCAAGGAGCTGCACAGCCTGGTGCTGCACTCGCGTGCCGACGGCTCGCCGTTCCCGTACGAGGAGTCGCCGCTCGCCGACACCCTGCGTTCCGGGCGCAAGCACCGGGTGCGCGGGCAGGCGCTGTGGGCCAAGGGCGACCGGAAGGTGCCGGTCGACCTGACCACCGCGCCGGTACGGGACGGGGACCAGCTCGTCGGCGCCGTGATGACGTTCACCGACCGGCGGCCGTTCGACTCCCTCTCGGAGGAGAAGGCCGCGCTGGAGAAGACCCACGCGCAGGAGCTGGAGCGGCTCTCCGAGGAGCACGCCTCCGACCTGACGGCACTGCGCCAGCAGCACGTCACCGAGCTGGAGGAACTGCGCGAGAGTCTCGCGGAGGAGGTCGCGGCCGGCGAGGAGCGGTACGCCTCGCTCGCCGAGCGGGAGAAGGACCGGTACGAGGCGCTGGCCGGCCGGCACGAGCAGCTGCTCACGTTGCTCGGGCAGTCGCTGCGCGGGCCGCTCGACGAGCTGCGCCGCGAACTGGCCGCGCTGGCCGCCGACGACGCCGGGCAGCTGTGGCCCGAGGCCAACCAGGTGCTCCACCATCTGTCGGCCGGTTACTCGCGCATCACGACGCTGATCGACAACGTCCTCGGGTACCAGCGGCTGGACACGGGCGCCGAGGACATCACCCGTACGAAGGTGCTGCTGGACGCCGTCGTCGCCGCCGGTGTGGACGGTGCCGTCGAGCTGATCGGGCCGGGGCGGGTGCAGTTCGCCGTCCACGCGCCGCCCATCGAGGCGGAGGTCGACCCGCAGCGGCTCGCCACCGCGCTCGCCCATCTCGTGGCGGATGTCGCCGGAGTCGACGCCACGGGCAACACCCCCGTCTCGGCGGGCGGTTATCTGGACAACACGGTCGTGGTCGCGGCAGCGCAGCGCGGAGAGGTCGCCCGGATCGAGGTGCGCGGGCCGTACGCCGGCGGAGACCCGGTGCACGAGCCGATCGTGCGCGGGATCGTGCGCGCCCACGGCGGTGTCCTCCAGACGCACGAGGTGCCGGGCATGAGCGGCAGCGCGTACGTGCTGGAGGTGCCGCTCGGCGGCGGAGCGGGTGCGGTCGCCGGGGGCGCGGGCCAGGCAGCGCTCGGGGGGCGGGCAGCCGTCCCGGACCAGGCGGCGCCCCCGGGGCAGACCGCCCTTCCGGAGCGGACGCCGGGTGCCACGGTCGAGGCGGCTGCCGACGACGGCGGCATGGATGAGCAGGGGGTCGGCGGAGGGCGGCGGCGGGCGCGCCGGGGCTCCACGGACGCCTTCCTGGAGAGTGACGTGGCCGGCGCGGTCGACGCCGGTGACCCGGACGCCCTGCCGACCGGGCGACGCCGGCGCCGGGCCTCCGCACCCGTCGGGGAACCGGCCGCGCTGCTACCGCCCGCGGTACCCGCGGAGGCTCCGGAGGCCGCGTCCGGCGGCACCGGACGGCGCCGTGGCCGGCCTTCCGGCATCGACGGCGGTGACGGTACCGGCGCGCCTGCCGGCGAGGCCGGCGGTACGGGCATGGTCGAGAACGTGGCCGCCGAGGGCGCCGTGGTGACCGCGGCCGAGCACGCCGCGGGGGCCGCCGCCTCCGGTACGGGGCTCGGTGGCACCGTGCCGCCGCGGGGCGTCCCCGTGCCCACGGGCCGGCGCGCCCGCCATGACTCCGACGCCCGGCAGGCCGCCCTGCCGCCGGCCCTTCCCGTGGCGGGCGGTGCTTCGCACGCGGTGCCGGCGCACGGTGCGGGCCTGGCTCCCGGGGAGGGTGCGCAGGCGGCCGGGGACGACGACGGGCAGCCGACCGGACGGCGCCGGCGGGCGCTGGCCGCCGCGGCGGAACGGGCCGCGGCGCAGGACGCGGCGGCGGGCAATCCGCGCGCGGTCTTCGCCCTGCCCCCGGCCGAGGCCGACCGGGCCCCCGACACCCCTGACACCGCGAACACGGCGGACACGGCCGACGCGGTGGTCCCGGGTACGGGTTCGGGCCCGGTGGTGCCGGTAGCGGCTCCGGGCGCCGTCGCGCCCGTGGTGGCGGGCACCGGTGTTCCCGGGGAACCGGCCACGGACGCCCCCCTCGCTCCCGCACCACCCGCGGTCCCGGCAGCCTCCGGGACGCCGGGTACCGGCGCCGGTCAGCCGCATCAGCCGCCGGCCGCCGGTCCCGGGGAGTTGCCCGGCCAGGTGCAGATGCCCGCGCAGCAGCCGGTGTCCGTCACGGGGATCCCGGGCGCCCCGGGCTTCCCGGGTGAGGACGGCCGGCACGACGCCGTACCGCTCGACCAGTCGGAGGACCACACCCCGCCGCAGCCGCATCCCACCAGCGCCCCGACCGGCCGGCGCCGCCGGGCGGTGGCACCCGGGACCGTCCCGGGGCAGGCCGTCCACGGACAGTCGGCTCCCGGACAGGCGGCTACCGGGCAGCCGGTGCCGGCGGCGCCCGTCGCTCCCGGCCAGGCCCCGCACGGCACGGCCGTACCGCCGGCTCCCGGGCACCCGGGACACGGCGTCCCGGCGCAGGGTACGGCCGGAGCGGGCATCCCGGTCCAGGCCGGTCCCGCCGTGTCCGCGGGCCGGCCGCAGGCCGCGGCTCCGGGTGCCGGGCAGGCGGGCCCCGGTACCGGGTCCGGCGCCGTCGCCCAGGGCCGGCCGGCCACGGCCACCCAGCCCGTCGTCCCCGCCCAGGGCACGGCGCACGGCCAGCCCGTGCCCGGCCCTCAGGGAGCACATCCGTCGACCACCCCGGCCCACGGCACCGCCGCACACCCCGCGTCCGTCGGCCAGGCCCGGCAGCAGGCCACGGCCGTGCCGGCCCAGGGCACGCACGGACATGCCCGGCCCGTCCAGGCCCCGGCGGCACAACTTCCGGCCGGGCAGCCCGGGACGCCGTCCGCCGGCAGTCCGGCCGTGCCGCCGGGTGTCCTTCCGCCGCCCACGGAGACCGGTGCGGCGGGGCAGGCCCTGCCCGTACCGCCCGGTGCCCCCCGGCAGTGGCCGGGCGCCGGCGACACCGGCGGTGCGGGGACACCCACGCCCGCGCCCGGCACTCCGCTGCCCGGCACCCCGTCGACCGGTGGACAGCCGCTGCGGGCCGCGCAGCCGTTGCCCGCGGAGGCCGCGGGTGGCACGCCGGTCGACCCCGACTCGACGCAGGGGCGGGCGATCAGCGTCCGTACCCTCGGCCAGGGCGTGCCGTTCGCACGGCAGGCCGCGCAGGTGCAGCAGCCGACGCCGCCTCCCCACGCGCCGGGCGGTTCGGGCCGGCGGCGCAGGCTGGGCACGCCACCCGACCCGGCCGCCCGTCCGGAACCGCAGCCGGAGCAGGCGGCCCGGCCGCACCCGTCGGCCGGACCGGCGCCCGCCCAGCCGTCGCTGGGCGGCCAGGCACCCCTGTCCCCCTCGCGGCAGGCCGCCGGGACGGAGGGGATCGGTCGGTCGTACGCCATAGGGGCGCCGGGGCCCGACGCCGCCGAGGGGCCGGAGCCGCTGGACGGGCCGGGCGGGGCCGTCGAGGTGGCGGACAGCCCGCGCCCGCAGCCGCTGGACGACGAGCTGCCCCCGGAGCCGCTGGACAACCCGCGCCGGCTACTGGTGTGGCCCGCGCCGGACGTCACGACCCAGCAGGCGCTCAGCGACCGCGGGTACCGGCCGGTCATCGTGCACTCCCGCGAGGAGGTGGACGCGCAGATCGCGGCCTTCCCCGCCGCGCTGTTCGTGGATCCCCTCACCGGGCCCATCACCCGTACGGCGCTCCAGTCGCTGCGGCAGGCCGCCGTGGCGGCGGAGGTGCCGGTGCTGGTGACGGCCGGGCTCGGGCAGGCGACGCGCGAGGCGGCGTACGGCGCCGATCCCGCCGTCCTGCTGAAGGCGCTGGCCCCCCGGGACAGTGAGCAGCATCCGCCGCGGGTGCTGCTCATCGAGGAGCACGCGGAGATCGCGCTGGCGCTGACCTCGACGCTGGAGCGGCGCGGGATGCAGGTGGCGCGGGCCGCGAGCGACGACGACGCGGTGGCGCTGGCGGGGCAGTTCCGGCCGAACCTGGTGGTGATGGACCTGCTGCAGGTGCACCGGCGGCGGGCCGGACATGCCGGGATCATCGACTGGCTGCGGGTGAACGGACAGCTCAACCGCACCCCGCTCGTCGTCTACACCGCCGCTGTCGACCAGGCCGACCTGCCCCGGCTGGCCTCGGGCGAGACCGTGCTGTTCCTCGCCGAGCGGTCCACCAGCACCGAGGTGCAGAGCAGGATCGTCGACCTGCTCGCGCGGATCGGTACCAACTAGCCGCGCGGGTCGGTACCGACCGGTGCCGACCCGCCGCGCGGGGTGGCCGGCCGGATCGGACGCCCCGGTCGGCCGGGTGTGCCGGACGCCGGGGTCAGCGGGCGACCAGTCGTCGGGCCGCTTCCCTGACCGAGGCGCGCAGGCGGTCCCGGTCGGTGTCCTCGGTACCCACGACGATGCGGCGCATCTGGGGGACGACGGCGGCCCAGTTGGCCAGGCCGATGAGGAGGAAGAGCAGGTCGCGGGCCGGGATCGCGTCGGTGATCACGCCCCGTTCCTGGCCGTCCCGGAGCGCGTCGATCTTCTGCCGGTAGTGCTCCTGGCGCCCGCTCTCATCGGGCAGTTCGGTGTCGGCGCCGTACTCCAGGCCCTCCCAGAAGAGCAGGCGGAGCACCTCGGGGTGGGCGGCGTGGTAGTCGATCACGCGGTCGGTCCAGCCCTCGATGTCGTCGGGGGTCACGGGGACGGCGACGGCCAGGTCGAGCATCGACTTCTCCAGGACCCGGGTGAACAGCTCCGCCTTGTTGCCGAAGTAGGCGTAGATCAGCTGTTTGTTGGCCTTCGCCCGGTCGGCGATGCGGTCGATGCGGGCGCCCGCGATGCCGTGCCGGGCGAACTCGGCGAGCGCCGCGTCGAAGATGCGGGCTCTGGTGGCCTCGGGGTCCCTGACTGCTCCCATGCGGACAGGGTAGAGCGCGGCGGGCGTGAACCAACTATTTGGTTGCCACGGAGGGCGGGAATGCGGGGGCCGGGTGCGCTGTTGCAGATCCCAGGTTCCAACCAACCAGTTAGTTGTGCGAGTGCCCAGTCCGTCACGCGAGCCGGTTCCCAAGGAGTAGCTCCGCCCATGCCGTCAGCGACCAGCAGCCAGCAGGCACACGAGATCCGGGTCCCCGCACGCGGACGGCCCGCCGCCTCGGGCTCCCTCTTCCTCCTCCTCATCGCCGTCTGCACCGCCGTCACGGCCGCCAACATCTACCTCGCGGCCCCGCTGCTCCCCCTCATCGCCCACGACTTCGGCACGGTCCCCTCGGCGGTGACCTGGATCGCCTCCGTCGCCCAGTTCGGCTACGCCGCCGGACTGCTCTTCTTCGCCCCGCTCGGCGACCGCGTCAACCGGCGCCCGCTCGTCGCCGGCCTCTCCGTCGCCACCGCGGTCGCCCTGGTCGTCGCCGCCGTGGCCCCCGGCACCGCGGCCCTCGCCGCTGCCGTGTTCGCCGCCGCCGCCGCGACCGTCGTCCCCCAGCTGCTCGTCCCGCTGGTCGCCGAGCGGGCACCCGCCGACCGGCGCGCCCGCCATGTCGCGGCGGTCATCGCCGGACTGTTCACCGGCATCGTCGCGGCCCGCGTCCTCGGCGGTCTCGCCGGACAGGCCTTCGGCTGGCGCTGGGTGTTCGCCGGGTCCGCGGTGCTGACTCTCGCCCTGGGACTGGCCACCGCCCTCGCCCTGCCGGTGGAACGGCGGACCCGGCAGGGCGCCCTGTTCTCGGGCATAGCCGAGCTGCCGGGGCTGCTGCGCCGCTCCCCCGACCTGTGGCGGGCGTGCGTGCGGCAGGCGGGGATGTTCGGCGCCTGGAGCGCCCTGTGGACCACCCTCGCGCTGCTGCTGACCGGCCCCTCGTACGGCCTGTCCACCGCGACCGCCGGGTTCTTCGGCCTGTTCGGTCTCACCTCCACCGCGGTGGCGCCGCTGGCCGGCGGCCTGGTGGACCGGTTCGGCGCCACGCGGGTCGTGGGCACGGCGTATCTGCTGGCCGCGGTGGCCGTGCCGCTGTTCTGGCTGGGCGGACACGTGCTGGTCGCGCTGTGCGCCGCCGCGATCGCGATCCACGCCGCCCTGGTCGCCTCCCACGTCGCCAACCAGACCTTGGCCCTGACCACGACCTCCACCCCGGCCACCGCCAACACGGCCTATGTCGTCTCCGGTTTCGCCGGCGGCGCCCTCGCCTCGGCCGCCGCGGGCCCCGCCTTCGGCCACTGGGGCTGGGGCGGGGTGTGCGCGGTGGCGGCAGTGTGGCTGGTGCTGGGCTGGGCGGCCACGGCGAGCCGGCCGGGGCGGTAGGAGCGGTAGGGGCGGTAGGGGCCACTCGGGGCGGCGATGAGGGCCCCGCCCGGACGGACGGGGGCCCGACGGCATCGCCGGCCCGGGACCGTCGGCGGCCGCCGTGCGGCACGACGGCCATCGGGTCGTACGGGGCCCATGGGGTCGTACGACCCGATGGCCCTGCGGCGCCCACCGGGCGTACGGAGCCCACCGGCCCTGCCGCGCCCACCGGGTCGTACGGAGCCCACCCGCCCTGCGGCGCCCACCGGGTCGTACGGAGCCCACCCGCCCTGCGGCGCCCACCGGGTCGTACGCCTGCCGGGCGAGCGCCCGCGCCGCTCAGAGAGTGGTGACGTCCAGGCGGCCGTCCGCGTAGTGCCTGCGCAGCACCTTCTTGTCGAACTTGCCCACGCTCGTCTTCGGCACCGACTCGATCACCGTCCAGCGTTCCGGCAGCTGCCACCTGGCGATGTGGCCCTCCTCCGCGAGGAAGGCGCGCAGGGCGGTGAAGTCGGTGGTCGCGCCCTCGCGGAGGACGACCGTGGCCAGCGGGCGCTCGCCCCACTTCTCGTCGGGTACGGCGACCACGGCGGCCTCGGTGACGTCCGGGTGGGACATCAGCGCGTTCTCCAGCTCGACGGAGGAGATCCACTCGCCGCCGGACTTGATGACGTCCTTCGCGCGGTCGGTCAGGGTGAGGAAGCCGTCGGGGGAGATCGTGCCGACGTCACCCGTCTTCAGCCAGCCGTCCTCGCTGAACTTGTCGGCGGGGCGCAGGGGTTCGGCATCGGGGCCGTTGTAGTAGGCGCCGGCGATCCAGGGGCCGCGCACCTCCAGCTCGCCCGCCGACTCGCCGTCCCAGGGCAGGCGTCCGCCGCCGGGACCGGTGAGGCGGGCCTCGACACCGGCCGGGAAGCGGCCCTGGGTGAGGCGGTAGGCCAGTTCCTCCTCGGTGCCGACCGCGTGGGCCGGCGGGCGGGCCACCGTGCCCAGCGGGGAGGTCTCCGTCATGCCCCAGGCGTGACAGACCCGCATGCCCAGCTTGTCGAAGGCCTCCATCAGGGAGGGCGGGCAGGCCGAGCCGCCGATGGTGACCTGGGTGAGGGAGGAGACGTTCCGGGGGCGGGCGGTGAGTTCGGCGAGCAGGCCCTGCCAGATGGTGGGCACGGCCGCGGCGTGCGTCGGCTGCTCGGTCTCGATCATCCCGGCGAGCGGGGCGGGCTGGAGGAAGCGGTCGGGCATCAGGAGGTTGACGCCGGTCATGAAGGTGGCGTGCGGCAGGCCCCAGGCGTTGACGTGGAACTGGGGGACCACGACCAGGGAGGTGTCCTGGTCGGACAGGCCCATCGACTGGGTCATGTTGACCTGCATGGAGTGCAGGTAGATCGAGCGGTGGCTGTAGACCACGCCCTTGGGGTCGCCGGTCGTGCCGGAGGTGTAGCACATGGCGGCGGCCTGGCGTTCGTCCAGCTCCGGCCAGTCGTAGTGGGTGGACCGGCCGGCGATCAGCTCCTCGTACTCGTGCACCCGCGCGCCGGCGCCGGCCAGCGGGGCGCGGTCGCCGGGGCCGGAGACGACGATGTGCTCCAGCGTCGGCAACTTGGGGAGCAGCGGCGCGAGCAGCGGGATGAGCGAGCCGTTGACGATGACGACCTTGTCGGCCGCGTGGTTGACGATCCACACGAGCTGTTCGGCAGGCAGCCGCAGGTTGAGGGTGTGCAGCACGGCGCCCATGGACGGGATCGCGAAGTACGCCTCGACGTGTTCGGCGTTGTTCCACATGAGCGTGGCGACCCGGTCGTCGCGGCTCACCCCCAGCTCGCCGCGCAGGGCGTGCGCCAGCTGGGCGGCGCGGGCGCCGATCCCGGCGAAGGTGCGCCGGTGCGGCTCGGGCTCCCCGGTCCAGGTGGTCACCTGCGACGAGCCGTGGACCGCCGCCCCGTGGGTCAGGATCCTCGAGATCAGCAGCGGTACGTCCTGCATGGTGCTCAGCACGGCGGGGTCCTCCTGGGCGACATTGCCTACGCGGTGGGAGAGGTCGCGCTGATTCTGCGCACATACCGCGCGGTATGTCACTAGGGGGAGGAAAATTGGGGGCGGCGCGCGAGGGGGTCAGCGGACGAGCACCAGCTCCGCGTCCTCCCGCAGCTTGCCGAGCGCGCGCGACACCGCCGACTTCACCGTGCCCACCGACACCCCGAGCACCTCGGCGGTCTGGGCCTCGCTGAGATCCTCGTAGTAGCGCAGGACGACCATCGCCCGCTGCCGCGCCGGCAGCTTCATCACCGCGCGCCACATGGCGTCGTGCAGGGCCTGCCGCTCGGCCGGGTCCTCGCCGCCGGGCGCACGGTCCGGCTCGGGCAGCTCCTCGCAGGCGAACTCGTCCACTCTTCGTTTGCGCCACTGCGAGGTCCTGGTGTTCAGCAGCGCCCGGCGCACATAGCCGTCGAGCGCCCCCTGGTCCTCGATCCGTTCCCACGCGACGTACGTCTTGGCGAGCGCGGTCTGGAGCAGGTCCTCGGCGTCGCACGGGTTGGCGGTCAGCGAGCGCGCGGCGCGCAGCAGGACCGCCTGGCGGGCGCGCACGTACGAGGCGAACGACGGGTAGGCGGGGCTCTCACCGCCCGGGCGGAGCCGGGTGTCGTGGAGGGTCTGCCGCGCTGGTGCGGCGGCGGCCGAGGCGCTGGTGCACACGGGCGTGGTCATGGCTCCACGCTAGGAGCGGGCCCCACTCGGCGGATCGCCCGCAGGTCCCGAAGCGAAGTCCCCCTCAGGTTGTAGGTGTAGGGCTGGCTCCACCTCCTGTAGGTGGAGTACGGGGTGCTTCCGTCTGCGGGTACGTCCCGGGAACCGCCTGCGGGTACGTCCCGGGCATCCGGCCGCCCGCCCACCGCGGTTCTCCCCACTCCACCACCTTCCCTTTTTCGAACATACATACGAACATGGAGTCATGGCCACCACCGACCGGCAGGCCACGACGCTGGCCCTCGCACATGCCCTGTCAGCCGCCGAACGCGGCCTGGCCGTCATCCCCCTCTCCCGGACGAAACTCCCGGCCCTGCGTTCCCCCCACCACGGCGACCCCGACCCGGCCGGCCCCCGCTGCCACGGCCGGTGCGGCCGTTACGGCCACGGCGTGTACGACGCCTCGGCCGACCCCGTCCGCGTCCGCGCCCTCTTCGCCGCCGCCCCCTGGGCCACCGGCTACGGCATCGCCTGCGGACTGCCCCCGTACCACCTGATCGGCGTCGACCTGGACACCAAGTCCGCCACGGACTCCTCGGCCGCCCTGCGCGAACTGGCCCTGCGCCACCTGTTCACGATCCCCGAGACGGTCGTCGTCCTCACCCCCAGCGGAGGCCGCCACCTGTGGCTGACCGGCCCACCGGACGTCACCGTCCCCAACTCGGCCGGCCGCCTCGCTCCCGGGATCGACATCCGCGGCGCCGGCGGCTACCTGGTGGGCCCCGGCTCCCGCACCGAGCACGGCGTCTACGCCACGGCCCCCGGCACCACCGCCCTGCACCCCGCCCCCTGCCCGCCACCCCTCCTGCGCCTCCTCCAGCCCCCGCCGCGCCCGAGCCACCCGGCACCGCCCGTCCCCGGCGACCACGGCCGCGGCCTGGTCCAGTTCGTCCTCGCCGCGCACGAGGGCCAGCGCAACACCCGCCTGTTCTGGGCGGCCTGCCGCGCCTACGAGAACGGCATCGGCCCGGCCCTGGAGGCCCCCCTGACCGAGGCGGCCCTCCACACCGGCCTCTCGGAACGCGAGGCCCGCGCGACGATCGCCTCCGCGGCCCGCATGGCGGCCCACCGCCCCTGACCTGACGTCAGACGGGCCCTCCGGCGCTCAGGCCCGGACGCCGACAGCCGACAGCCGACAGCCCCCGACCGGCGTGTGCGGTCGGGGGCCGTTCACCCGCGGTGGGTGTTCGATAAGGCGACGAGGGAAACGGACGACGCGCCGGAAGCTTACGGGGGCCATGATCACTCGCGCCGAAGCAGCTCCAGCCCAAAGCCGTTCCACCACCCTCGATATGCGGCTTCAGGTGGTTCGCTGAAGTCCTCGCCGATAAGACGCAGGGCCGATTTTTTGATGCTTTGAATCGTTGCAGATTCCACAGAAAAGTGCCCACTCGGTGCGACGGCGGGCTCGACCTCTTGCTTCGTCGTGGGCACCGTGATGAGCTGGAAGTGCCCTGCTCGGAGCTCAGTTGGTGCCGAAGCATCGTGGATTCGAGGGCAACAGACAGGGCGGTGCTGGTTCAGGCAGTTTTCTCTGCTCAATTCATATATTCACACCAAATCGAGCCATATTCGATCTCATTGAAGCGTAAATGCCATGAAAATCTTCCCGGGCGCTTACCGAATCACACAGGTTGCCACCGCTTTCATCCTGGCAACCTCAGGACTGATCGGTGTCGTCGGCACCTCCAGCGCTACGGTGCCGTCGGCGACTCCGACGCTTGCGTGTGTCTCTGATGCCGATTTGGGCATACCAGGCAACTACCTGTACTGCGACAACGGCGTCACCTACGACCAGCAGACCGGACAGCCGGTCCACAGTAGCGGCCACGTATCCGAACAGACATACCAAAACATAAAGAACGCCATCGGTTGATCCACGCAGCATCACGGTCGCTCGGCGCGGGCGCGGGCCGGCCCCTGGGGCCGCGGCGAACTACGGCCCATGAGTCGAGTCCCATACCGAGCCCATGTGGGGTCCGGTCGTCCTCAGACGGACGGATGAGCCCTTGATACCGTCCCGCCTGTGAAGGATGTGCACGGGTGGCCGAAGGCAAGACACCTGCTCGTGGCCTGGCTCATTACGACGCCGGCCTTCTGGGCGGTGGGCAGGCTGACGGGAGAGCGTGAGGGCATCGTTTTTTGCGCCGTCCTCGCTGCCTGGGTGACCGCGTGCGGTGAGCTTGCGCCCAAGTGGCGTCGGTACCGCCGAGCAAGGAAGCAGGCCCGGAACGCTGCCAGTAGCCGGCACCTGGTCGATGGTGCCCCTCTCGTGCCCGTTCAGCCGGGAAGCAACGGGGAGCCACGGTTGCTGGCGGACAACGCTCATGAGAACGGCCCCTGACCGATTTACCTGGTCAGGGGCCGTCCACGTGCGGTGGGTGTGGGATTTGAACCCACGGTGACTCGCGCCACGACGGTTTTCAAGACCGTTCCCTTAGGCCGCTCGGGCAACCCACCTGCGCCCCGGCCCACCTGGGGCGGAGCGGGTACAGACTACCGGGCACGGACGGCAAGCGGGGAGCATGGTCCACACGGGGTCCACAGGCTCTCGTCTCGGGTGCCGGCCCTCCCCTTCCCGGCTCCGCTGCGCTCCTGCCTCCGGCCCGCTCCGCCGACGCGCGCTCCTGTGCGGATAGGGCCGGTGGCCATGAGTCGATCACCGGAGGGGACACGCCACGGTCGAAGCAGTGCCTCCGGCGGGGATCGGCCGGCACCGGGATGGAAGGGGCGCCGCTCCCGGCTGGTGTTCCGCACGATCTGGAGCCCTTGGAGCAACGACCTAGCGGCCCGGCTGGCGCTCCGCCAGCACCCCGCACAGGTGATCGGCAGCCCTCGATGCCCCCGGCGTTTGGCGGGGAGCGTCAACCCCGGTTCAATGACGTCGAGTTGGTCATGTCACGGGACCGTTACGGCGTCGTCTTGGATCAAGGACCGACGCATCCGCTCGACTCCTGGGCCCCTCATAATGATCAACTACGGCCGAGGAACGCCCGCGCCTCAGCCCCAACCGATTGATCACGGGGGAACTGACACATGATCCGCAATCGCCGCAAGGCCTTCCTTGTCTCCGCCGCGTTCCTGGGCAGCACCCTGCTGATGACGGCGTGCAACCAGAGCGACGACGCCGCCGACAGCTCCTCCGGCAAGGCCGGCGCGTCTGCGACGGCGAGCAAGTCTGGTGCCACAGGCGTCAGCGGTGCCCCCGCGTCCTCCTCCGGTTCCGGGAACACGTCCGGCGGCAGCACGTCCGGTTCCGGGAACACGTCCGGCGGCAGCACGTCCGGTTCTGGGAAGACGTCCGGCGGTGGCACGTCCGGTTCTGGGAAGGCGTCCGGCGGTGGCAGCACGTCCGGTTCCGGAAGCACGTCCGGTTCCGGGAGCACATCCGGTTCCGGTGAGACCGTCGTGGAGGGCCTCAACAAGGGCAAGGGCGTCAGCGGCACCTGGTACGGCATCGTGCGGTACGTGGCGCCCGGCAAGTACCTGGTCGACGGTCCTGCGACCCAGGGCTCCGGCGGTGAGCAGCAGGCGTTCTTCCTCGCCGAGGACACCGTGATCCTGGGCGGGGGCCAGATCTGCGGCACCGCCGGCTCCAAGGTGGACGCCCCCTGCGAGGAGGCCGACCTGGAGAAGGCCGCCAAGAAGGGCGTGGAGGCCAAGGTCGTGGTCAAGAACGGCATAGCCACTCAGATCACCGACGGTGCGCTCCTCTGATCCGATGGCTCGCAACGAGCAGAGGCGGTCTGCCGGAAGCCACGCTTCCGGCAGACCGCCTCGCTCATTGCCGCGTCTCGGCGTCCATGACCTGCGGTGCCACCTGGCTCCGTTCCCACGGAAACGGGGTCACGCTCGCGCGTTATTCAAGACCGTTCCCTTAGGCCGCTCGGGGAACCCACCTGCGCCCCGGCCCACCTGGTGCGGAGCGGGTACAGCCTACCGGGATCGGGGCCGGGTGCGTCAGCTGTCGCCCACTCGGGCTCCCAGGGTGAGGTCGGCCGTGTGTTCCTGGCCGCCCCGCTTGTAGGTGACCGTCACCTTGTCGCCGGGCTTGTGGGTCCAGATCTCGCCGATCAGGGTGGGGCCGCTGTCGATCACATGGTCGTCGAGCTTGCTGATGAGGTCGCCGGGCTTGAGGCCGGCCTTGTCCGCGGGGCCGCCGGACTCGACCGCGGCGGAGCCGCCCGTGCCCTGGTCGGTGATCTTCGCGCCGTCGCTGGTGTCCTCCAGGGAGACGGAGGCACCGATCTTGGCGTACACGGGCTTGCCGGTCTTGATCAGCTGCTGGGCGACGTACTTGGCCTGGTTGATCGGGATGGCGAAGCCCAGGCCGATGGAACCGGACTGGCCCGAACCGCCGAACCCGCCGCTGCTGCTGGACTGGATCGCCGAGTTGATGCCGATGACCGCGCCCGAGGAGTTCAGCAGCGGGCCGCCGGAGTTGCCGGGGTTGATGGACGCGTCCGTCTGGAGGGCGCTCATGTACGAGGCCTTGCTGGTGGAGCTGCCGTCGCTGGAGGCCACCGGACGGTCCTTGGCGCTGATGATGCCGGTCGTCACCGTGTTGGACAGGCCGAAGGGGGCGCCGATGGCGATGGTCTCGTCGCCGACGGCCACCTTGTCGGAGTCGCCGAGGGCGAGGGGCTTCAGGTCCGAGGGGGCGTTCTTCAGCTTGATGACGGCGACGTCGTAGCCCTGCGCGTGGCCGACGATCTCGGCGTTGTACTTCTTGCCGTCCGGGAAGGTGGCCGTGAGCTTGCCACCGTCCACCGCGTCCGCGACCACGTGGTTGTTGGTGACGATGTGGCCCTGGGTGTCGAAGACGAATCCGGTGCCCGTGCCGCCCTCGCCGTTGCTGCTCTCGGCCTCGATGGTGACCGTGCTGGGCAGCGCCTTGCCGGCGACGTTGGCGATCGTGCCGGGCGCGCGCTTGACCTGGGCGGCGCCGTTGTCGGAGGCCGAGACCGTGGTGGAGCCGTGGTCGTCGTGGTCCCTGGCCAGGGTGTAGCCGAGGCCGCCGCCCAGACCGCCCGCGACCAGCGCGGCCACCAGGACCGCCGCCACGAGGCCGCCGCGTCCGCTGCGCGGCTTGGGGGCGGGCTGCTGGTACGCGGCTCCCCAGCCGGCGCCGGGGCCGCCGGAGCCGCCGTCACCGTAGGACGGGGTGCCCGGCGGCGGGGGCGGCCAGGCGCCGCCGGCGGCCGGGCCGGACTGGTGCGCCTGGCCGGACTGGTGCGCAGGACCGTGCCCGGACGCCGCGAACGCCGCGGGGGCCTCGGGCGCCCCGAAGGCCGCGGGGGCCTCGTGGGGCACGGGCGGGAGCGGCGCCGTCGGCGCGTTCCCCCCGGGCACGGGGCCCTGCGGGGAGGCGTCGTGAGGGGCCACCGGCACGGGAGGTGCGGACGGGGCCGGGGGTACCGCGTTGCCCTCGTTCTCGGTGCTCACAGCTCTTCTCCTCGATCCACGCCTGTGTCGTCGGTCGCACTCGGTCGGTAGTCAGCTTTTCCCACGGGCCGTCAGAGCACCATAAGCGGTGGCTGTGGGTCCCAGACTCTTCTTTATATAGGATATTTGACGCAAAGGTTATACAAAGGAACAGGGCGACCACTCTCGTTCGCCGACCGGCCGTGCGGGCGCCGCCCGCGCACCCGATGACGGTGGCACCATGACGCGGTGACCCACGCACCACAGCACTCCATCCAGGTCGTCGCCCACCGAGGCGCCTCCGAGGACGCCCCCGAGCACACCCTGGCCGCCTACCGTAAGGCGATCGAGGACGGCGCGGACGCCCTGGAATGCGATGTACGGCTCACCGCGGACGGCCATCTGGTCTGCGTCCACGACCGGCGGGTGAACCGTACCTCCAACGGCCGCGGCGCGGTGTCCGCGCTGGAGCTGGCCGATCTGGCGGCCCTCGACTTCGGGTCCTGGAAGACGCGCGAGGCCTGGCACGGGCGGGACGAGGAGCCCGACTGGGAGCACCGCCCGGAGGACCGCGAGGAGACGTCCGTGCTCACCCTGGAGCGGCTCCTGGAACTGGTCGCGGACGCCGGGCGGCGGGTGGAGCTGGCCATCGAGACCAAACACCCCACGCGCTGGGCCGGCCAGGTGGA
Organism: Streptomyces sp. Y20; assembly: GCF_043195475.1. Classification (NCBI taxonomy): domain Bacteria; kingdom Bacillati; phylum Actinomycetota; class Actinomycetes; order Kitasatosporales; family Streptomycetaceae; genus Streptomyces; species Streptomyces sp. Y20. Next base: position 552,258 of record NZ_JBIDDP010000003.1, on the reverse strand, counting down.
GGAGCGGCTGCTGACCCTGCTGAAGCGGTTCGGCCTGGACGCGCCGGACCCGGCCGCCGGTTCGCAGGTGCGGGTCATGAGCTTCTCGGCGCGCTCGCTGCACCGCGTGCGTGCCGCGTCGCCGACGCTGCCGACGGTCTACCTGATGCAGTTCGTCTCACCCCGGCTGCGCGACGGGCGGCTGCCCGCGGGCGTGCGCATCGCGGGCCCCTCGATCCGGTTCGTGCGCAGCCACCCCGCGTACGTGGAGCGGCTGAAGCGGGCCGGCCACCAGATCCACGTGTGGACCGTGAACGAACCCGCCGACGTCGACCTCTGTGCCGGACTGGGCGTCGACGCCATCATCACCAACCGCCCGCGCGCGGTGCTGCGGCAACTGGGGCGCTGACCCCCGTAATGCGGAAATCTCGGGATCCGAGACTCGGAGTCCCGGGATTCCGGCCGCTTTCCGAAAGCCCGAAATCCTGCTATTTCGCTGAAATCCGACGGCTTACGTCACGGAAAGTGCTCCGGCGCGTTCGCTGCGTACGGTCTTGCCCCGAGTGCGTCATCGGAAGGGGACCGGCCGGTTTCCGGCACAGACCGATGGGGCATCCACACCGTGGCGTGGGGCGAAGGAGGTCTCGGGGGTGGCGTTGGTGGTGGCACAGGAGGTGCCCACGTCGTCGAGCATGGCCGTACCCCATGGTCCTGCGGGCGTGGGGAAGGCGCGGCGCCGGATGCGTACGCAGCTGCGCGGCGGTGGGGTCGCGGAATCGGTCGTGGACGACGCCGTACTGATCCTTTCCGAACTCTTGAGCAACGCCTGCAAACACGGCCGGCCCTTGGGCGACGCGCCGGCCGGGGACGGGGACGTCCGCGCCGCCTGGCGCGTGGACGCACGCGGGCGGCTCATCGTGGAGGTCACGGACGGCGGCGGCCCGACCCGCCCGGCGCCGGCCACCCCGTCGGTGACCGCGCGCGGCGGTCGCGGGCTGAACATCATCACGGCCCTCGCCGACGACTGGGGCGTCCGGGACGACGTCCACGGTGAGGTGACGGTCTGGGTGCTGGTCCATGAGGACGTTCGCAATCCCGATGCCGGGTGCCGTCACGGCACGCTCGCTACGCGCGTCACACCGGCCGCACCCGGCACGCCCGGTGCACTGCCGGAACTGACACTGGCGGACCTGGCGTCCACGGACATGACCCTTCCGGACCTCGCGGCGGCGGATGCGCCCCTCCCGGACCTGACCTCGCCGGACCTGACCATGCCGGACCTGACCTTGCCGGGCCTTCCGTGCACCGACGGCACCCTGCCGCACCTGGCGTCCGCCGACGGCACCCTGCCGGACCTCACCCTCCCGGACCTGGCGCTCCCGGACCTGCCCGCCCTGGGCCTCGCGGACGCCTTCGAGGACCTCGACTGAGCCCGGCGGCCGGGGCCGGCTCCGGTTCCGGCCCGCCGGGGGCCGTCGTCCACAGGTTCACACCTCCGGTGTCGAGCGCGCGCACGTTGTCCACAGGTTCCCGTCGCTCCCGGTCCGAACGGCTAGGCTCCGGACGTACGAGAAGCGCCGTAACCGGGAGACCCCACCATGGCCAAGAAGCGACCCCAGACGAAGGCCAAGCCGCAGCTGACCGACGGGGAGATCCCGGTCGTCGGCGCCCGCGAACCCTGCCCCTGCGGCAGTGGCCGGCGCTACAAGGCCTGTCACGGCCGGGCCGCCGCGCATGCCGCGACCGAGCTGGTGCACCGCCCCTTCGAGGGACTGCCGGGCGAGTGCGACTGGGTCGCCCTGCGCGAGCTGGTCCCGGCGGCGACGGCGGAGCTGACCCTCAAGGACGGCCTGCCCGCGGGCGTCCCGTCGGTCACGCTGGCCACCGTGCTGCCGATGGCGTGGCCCGCGCTGCGCCGCGACGACGGCTCGATCCTGATCGGCCTCCAGAACGACACGGCGTCCGGCGACATCAGCCGCGACCTCGCGGACACGCTGCTGCGCGCGCTGGAGGCCGAGCCCGGCAGCCCGGTGCAGGGCCGCCGTGCCCCCGCCGAGGGCCCCCGGCTCCAGGACCTGCTCGACCCGGAGGGCGCTTTCGAGCCGGTCGTGCACAGCGGCTTCGAGTTCTGGGTGCCGGACGCGGAGAACGCCACGCCCGAGGTGACCGCCTCACTCGAGCGGGCCAACGCCGCCGCCATCCCGACGGTGAAGCTGGCCGGGGTGGACGCCGCGTACTGGTGCCGGACGCCGGAGAAGAACCACCTGCGCTGGGTCATGCCGTACCCGGAGGAGCAGCTTCTGGACGCTCTCGCGCGACTGCACGCGGCGGGGCGCTCCAGTCTCGGTGACGGCACCCGGCTCGTGGGCTCCTTCCGTGCTCACGGCCTCACCGTGCCGGTCTGGGACTTGCCGAGCGAGGTCGGGGCGGAGGACGTGGAGAAGCCGGCCGCCGAGTTCGCCGAGCGACTGGCCGCCGCGCTCGCCGTCACGGAGCCGCTCACGGCGGACGAGCGCCGGGCGCGCGGCGGACTCACCAACCGGCAGGTCACGCTCAGCTGACGCGCCACGCGCGGGCGCGGCGGGGGGGGGGGGGCCGCCGCGGGGGCCGGGGCGGCCCCCCGCGGCGCCGGACCGCACAGCAGGTGACTCCTGTCACAACTCCCCGTCGTGACAGGGAAATCGGTGTCCGAATAGCCCAGACGGAATTTGCGAACCGCCGATCTCTTGTTACGGTTCCAGTAGCCCGGTTGCTGGTGCATCCCCCGTCGCCAGCAACCGGGCCTTTCCATGTCCACAGCCGCTGTACAGCACCTCTGTGGATGTCAACTCCCCGGTGAGCGCTACGAGTTGCTGCCCGAGCGCAGCAGCAGCGCCCCGTCGGTGCCGTGCGCGGCGAACTCGGTGACGGCCGAGTAGGCGTCCGGCCGGCCCCGGCTGTGTTCGCGGGGCGTCTCACAGGTGGCGGGCTCGTCGCCGGTATCCGTGACACAGCGCATCTGCACCGTCCGGCCGCCCGGCCCCATCAGGCTCAGCACGGAGTCCAGCGACTCGCCGGTGGCGTTGCGGTAGTAGGTGCGCGCCCAGGTGTCCGCGCCCTGCGTCATCACACAGGTCTGCGCCTCGATACCACCGGGAGAGGTGAGTCCGGGGCCGCAGCGGGCGGCGGTGGCGAGGCCCAGGCCGAGCAGGAACGGGGAGCGGCCGGAGTGGGCCGTGCGGGCCTTGGCGTCGCCACGGGGGGCGGTCGGCACGGCGGCCCGGCCGGTGCCGGCCCCCTGTCCCGCGGACGCCACGGCCAGCGGCAGCGCGGCGACGGCCGCCACGACGCCCAACAGGGCGAGCAGACGGAGTCTTCGGCCGTCCGGCCCGCCGCGGAACGGCTGGAGGGCGCTGTGTCCCCGGGAATGACGCGGCATGAGCCGAACAGTACGAGCGGAGGGGGCCCGTCCGCCGCGTCCGCGCCCGACATCCCCTACAACTCGGGTGCGCTCACACCCGTACGAGTGAGGGCGTCGACCACGGCGTCCACCACGGCCTCCACGTCGGGCACCCACGGCGAGGCCGAGCCGGGCAGCGGGGCACGCTCCCAGCGGACGGCGCCCTGGCCGGTCTCGGAGGGAGGCAGGGCGACATAGCCGCCCTCGCCGTGGAAGCGCAGGGAGCCGGGGACGAAGTCCTTCGCGTAGAGCAGCTCGCCGAGCTGCTCCATGGAGTACGGCTTGACCAGCAGCGCCCACCGGGTCGGCGCGGCGATCACCGGGCCCAGCCGCATGCCGCGCCGGTCGAGCAGGGCGAGCGCGCGGGAGGCCGCGAGCGCCGGCAGGCTGACCGCGCAGGGCGCCTTGCCGCCGGTGGCCATGATGACCGGCGCGGCCGGCCGGTTGGTCCACCACCAGCGCACCAGGCGCGCGTCGGTGGTGGCCGCGAGCAGGCCGGGGTCGAAGGGGTGCGCGCCGGGCACCGTGCATTCCGGGTCCGGGCAGGCGCAGCGGGCCCGTCCCTGCGGGTCCGGAGCCACGCCCGGGAGTACGGGCCACTGCCATTGCGCCGCGAAGGTCAGGGCCGCGCTGATCAGCTCAGGCCGCCCGTCGTTCCGCCTGGACAGGAGCCTGCGTCGCCTTCCGAGGATCTCGCGCATCAGCGCTCGTTCCTTTCCGTTGCACCGCTGGCAACACCGTGGTCCACATCACACCATGTGTCGATCGCTTCACTGTGCGTACCTGTTGGCGCATCACACCCTTGCGCACGGCAGGGGGAACCCCCGGGGGGTCGAGCGTGGGCCGCGTCCATGGTGCGTCTATCACATGCACGGCTGCGGCACGGGGGTGGCGAAGTCTGGCGTTTCGCCGTCGCGCGTGGTTCTTCCGCCTCCGCCACGGGAGGATGGGGCTCGGCCGTCGGTGGCTATGACGCCCGGGTCCGTCGCCAGGTTCCGGGCGGTCCCCAACCACCCCTGGCCTTCTCCGAGTACGTACCCAACACGACCGCTGTGACGCTCCGTGGAGCAAGGCCAGTCGACCGCAATGAACCGATACCTAAGACAGTTTTGAGCCAACTTGCCGGTAAGGCAAGGAGTTCGAGAAAACCTCGTCCGCCCCATGGACACCAGGAATCCTCGCAGGACAATGCTGGACATCCCCTCACGAGTGCGTGTACATGTGGAGACACTGCCAGCGGCGCAGAATGACATGGGGGTTTGCGATGCTTCTGAGCCATACGCACCGGTCTGAAAGCCGGACACCATGAACGCCCCGCACCCTCCGAAAGTGGCCGGAATCGATCCGACGGTTCCCACGCCCGCCCACACTGTCGCGCCCACCTCTCCCGCCTCCGTCCCCGCCTCCGTCCCCGCTCCCCACCCGCCCGCGCCCGGCGCCGTCCTCCAGGACCGGCTGGCCGGCTGGGTCTCGGACCTCACGACCCTGCACGAACTGACCGAGCGCCTGACGCGCACCAACGCCCTGGACCCCGCCCTGCACGAAGTGCTCGGTGCCGGTGCGTCCCTCGTCGGCGCCCGTCGCGGCCTGGTCGTCCTGGAACCCGGCGACGGCCACGGCCCCCGCACCACCCTCGGCCTCGGTCTCGGCCGCGCCGACCTCGGCCTCATCGAGACCGTCCCGCACGGTGCCCTGCCGTACGACACGGGCGGCGGCGCCGAGATCGTCCACCCCGATCTGCTCGCCGAGGACGGCCTCGACCCGCGCCACCGCGAGGTGGCCGCCCGCCTCGGCTACGCGGCCAGCTACGCCGTGCCCCTCGCCACCGCATCCGCCGGCCGCCTCGGTGCCGCCGTCTGGTTCTACGACGAACCGGCCGAACCGCACGAACGGCAGCGCCACCTCGCCGGCCTGTACGTCCGGCACGCCACCGAGCACCTCGCCCGGCTGCTGGAGGTGGAGCGCACGCGCGCGTGCATGGCGACCATCACCGAGGAGCTGCTGCCCGCCCGGCTGCCCCGGGTGGCCGGTGTGCAGCTCGCCGCCCGGCACCTCACCGGCCCGCGCGGCGGTGGCGACTGGTACGACGCCCTGCCGCTGCCGGACGCCGCGCTCGGCCTGTCCGTCGGCTCGGTCACCGGCTCCGGGCCCAGCGCGGTGGCCGCCATGGGCCGGCTGCGCGCGTCCCTCCGGGCGTACGCCGTGATGGAGGGCGAGGACCCGGTGGCCGTCCTGTCCGATCTGGAGCTGCTGCTGCGGCTGACCGAGCCCGCACGCTCGGCCACCGCCCTGTTCGCCTTCTGCGAGCCCGCCCTGCGGAAGGTCACCCTGGCCGGCGCCGGACACAGCCCGCCGCTGCTCATCGGGGAGCGGCGCACCGAGTTCGCCGAGACCTCCGTCTCCGCCCCGCTCGGCATGCTCGCCTGCTGGGAGGCGCCCAGCGTGGAGATCGAGGCACAGGCCGGGGAGACGGTCCTGCTCTACACCGACGGCCTGCTGCACCGTACCGGCGACCCGATGGACCGCGCCTTCGCCCGGCTGCACGCGGCCGCCGCGGGCGTCCCGCGCGCGGTGCGCCATGATCCGGGAGCCGTCGCCGACCACGTCCTGCACACGGTCCTGCCGGACGGACTGGACGCGGCGGACAGCGACGAGGACGTGGTCCTGCTGGCGGCCCGCTTCGACTGAGCCCCGAGCCCGGGACCGGCATGACCGGGCATAACAGGTCATCCGGCCCCGGTCCCCCCGCGCTACGACCGTACGATGATGGAGGTCCCCGCTCGGCCACAAGCAGGAGCGTCGCGGGCCCCGGGGGAGATCACATGGCGTATCGAGGAGGATCACGTGTCCGACGAGCTCAACCCGGCTGTGCCCGACTCCGCTACCGCGGAGGGCCCCGAGACCGAGTCCGACGAGCCCATCAAGCAGCGGAAGAACGGCCTGTACCCGGGCGTCTCCGACGAGCTGGCCGAGAACATGAAGTCCGGCTGGGCCGACACGGAGCTGCGTGACCTGGAGCCGGTCGAGCAGGCCGGGCACACCGCCCGCCGCCGTGCCGCGCTCTCCGCCCGCTTCCCGGGCGAGCGCCTGGTGATCCCGGCGGGCAACCTGAAGACCCGCTCGAACGACACGGAGTACGCCTTCCGCGCCTCCGTCGAATACACCTACCTCACCGGCGACCAGACCGAGGACGGCGTCCTCGTCCTGGAGCCCACCGCGGACGGCCACCAGGAGACGATCTACCTCCTGCCGCGCTCCGACCGCGAGAACGGCGAGTTCTGGCTCTCCGGCCAGGGCGAGCTGTGGGTCGGCCGCCGCCACTCCCTCACCGAGTCCGAGGCGCTCTACGGCATCCCGGCCGCCGACGTGCGCGAGCTGGCCGAGCAGCTGCGCGAGGCCACCGGGCCGGTCCGCGTCGTCCGCGGTCACGACACGGGCATCGAGGCGGCCCTGACCGACAAGGTCACCGCCGAGCGCGACGAGGAACTGCGCGTCTTCCTCTCCGAGGCCCGGCTGGTCAAGGACGAGTTCGAGGTCGGCGAGCTCCAGAAGGCCGTCGACTCGACGGTCCGCGGTTTCGAGGACGTCGTGAAGGTCCTCGACAAGGCGGAGGCGACGAGCGAGCGCTACATCGAAGGAACGTTCTTCCTCCGTGCGCGGGTGGAGGGCAACGACGTCGGCTACGGCACGATCGCCGCCGCCGGCCCACACGCCTGCACCCTGCACTGGGTCCGCAACGACGGCCCGGTCCGCTCCGGCGACCTGCTCCTGCTCGACGCGGGCGTGGAGACGCACACGCTGTACACCGCCGACGTCACGCGCACGCTGCCCGTCAGCGGCACGTACAGCGAGATCCAGAAGAAGATCTACGACGCCGTGTACGAGGCCCAGGAGGCCGGCATCGCGGCCGTACGGCCGGGCGCCAAGTACCGCGACTTCCACGACGCCGCCCAGCGTGTCCTCGCCGAGAAGCTCGTCGAGTGGGGACTGGCCGAGGGCCCGGTCGAGCGCGTCCTGGAGCTGGGCCTCCAGCGCCGCTGGACGCTGCACGGCACCGGACACATGCTGGGCCTGGACGTGCACGACTGCGCCGCCGCGCGCGTGGAGACGTACGTCGACGGCACGCTGGAGCCGGGCATGGTGCTCACCGTCGAGCCGGGCCTGTACTTCCAGGCCGACGACCTGACGGTGCCGCAGGAGTACCGGGGCATCGGCGTCCGCATCGAGGACGACATCCTCGTCACGGAGGACGGCAACCGGAACCTGTCCGCCGGGCTCCCGCGGCGGTCCGACGAGGTCGAGGCGTGGATGGCCGCCCTGAAGGGCTGAGCGGTACGAACGGTACGAACAGGATGATGATGGCCGGGCACCACGGCGGTGCCCGGCCATCGGCACGGGGCGGGCGCGCGAAGGTCTGACGCGCCCGGGGGGAGGGTGTGCGTGGACGGTCTCCGGTCCGGTGTGGGCGTGGACCTGCACCTCGAACCCGACGCGGCGGACGGGCGCCGGGCCGGGCTGGAGCGGGCCCTGCGGAACGCCGTGCGGGACGGGCGGCTCACCCCCGGCGCCCGGTTGCCGGCCACCCGGCGCCTCGCGGCGGAACTCGGCATCTCGCGCGGCACCGCCAAGGCCGCCTACGACCAGCTCGTCGCCGAGGGCTACCTGACGGCCCGGCAGGGCTCGGGCACCCGGGTCGCCGAGCTGCCGGCCGTCCGGGTGCCGCGGCCGGAGCCGTCCGCACGCGCGCGTGCCCCGCGTTTCGACCTGCGCCCCGGAAGCCCCGACGTCAGCGCCTTCCCGGCCGCGGCCTGGCTGCGCGCGCTGCGCCGCGCCATCGCGACGGCACCCTCACTGGCGTACGACTACGGCGACCCGCGCGGCCGGATCGAGCTGCGCACCGCGCTCTCCGGCTACCTGGGGCGGGTACGGGGGGTACACGCACCACCGGAGCGGATCGTCGTCACCTCCGGGTACGTACAGGGCCTGGCGCTCCTGACCCGGGTGCTGGACGGCGCCGCGGTCGCCATGGAGGACCCGGGGCTGCCCTTCCACCGGGAGGTGGTGCGGCGCAACGGCGGGACGGTGCTGCCCGCCCCGGTCGACACGCGCGGGGTACTGCCGGAGGAACTGGGCGAGGCGGCGGCCGTGGTGGTCACGCCGGCCCACCAGTATCCGACCGGGGTGACCCTGCGGCCCGAGCGGCGCCGGGCGCTGACCGACTGGGCACGCGCGCGCGGCGGCCTGGTCGTCGAGGACGACTACGACGGCGAGTTCCGCTACGACCGGCAGCCGGTGGGCGCGTTGCAGGGGATGGCGCCCGGCCAGGTGGCCTACCTGGGCACGGTCTCCAAGACCCTCGGCCCGGCGCTGCGGCTGGGCTGGATGGTGCTGCCGCCGCACCTGGTCGACGCGGTCACCGACGCCAAGCTGCACAGCGACCACCACACCGAGACCATCGGCCAGCTCGCGCTGGCCGAATTGATCGACAGCCACGCGTACGACCGGCACGTGCGGGCGTGCCGGCTGCGCTACCGGCGGCGCCGGGACCAGCTCCTGCACCGGCTGGGGGCGCAGTGGAGCGTACGCGGGATCGCGGCCGGGCTGCACGCGCTGATCGAGGTCCCAGACGAGGCCGAGGTGCTGGCCCGCGCGGAGACGGAGGGCCTGGCACTCGGCACCCTCGGCGAGCACTGGCACACCCCGGCCCCCGACCGGCCCCAGGGCCTGGTCGTCGGCTACGGCACCCCCCGGGAGCGGACGTACCCCGAGGCACTGGAGGCGCTGGCGAGGGTGCTGGGCACCGGCGGCTGAGACGGCGCGCCCACGAGGGGGTGCACCGACACCGGGGCCTGCCTGTGCCGGGGCCGTCCTGTGCCGGGTATGCGCCGGCAAGGGGGCGCGCCGATGACGGGCGAGTTCGCCACCGGGCGCGTCCACCACCCGGGCGTCCCCAGCACACCTCGCGCGCGCCGGCCGCCGCCGTACGCACCCGGTGGCCCTGCCGGGCCGTCAGGCGGTGAGCAGGGAGGGGTCCTTCGTCCACTTGAGGATCTTGTCGAAGCTGACCACCGTCCCGCCCCGGCCCGGCTTGGGCCCGATGTGGACGTGGTCGGCGAGTTCCCGGATCAGACACAGGCCGCGGCCGTGCTCGGCGTCCGGGCGGGCGGGCCGGATGTCCTGGGTGCGGACGGTGCCGGACCCCCAGTCGGTCACCTCGATACGGCACTTCTCACCGTCGAGGTACGCGGTCACCCGGTACGCCTCCGAGGCGCCGGGCGCGGGGTCCCCGCCGTGCTCGACGGCGTTCGCGCAGGCCTCGCTCAGGGCGACGGACAGGTCGTACGAGATCTCCGGGTCGACGCCCGCCGTCTCCATGGTGCCGATCAGCAGCCGCCGGGCGAGCGGCACGCTCGCGGCGTCACGCCGCAGATGGAGTGACCACCAGATGCTCATGCTCCAGCCTCCCGGCCGCGGCTCGACATACCGTTACCTATTGCCGCCTGTAGGCGCCCGTAAGCACAGCGTGGGCGTGACGCCGCCCATACAGCCGATGCGCCGGGGGAGGAATCGGTGTATGAGGGGACGGCGCGACCGCCCTGCCGTGGGCGCCCGGCGGGCGCAGTGCGATGATGACCGCGCCATGACTGCCCCCCACCCGCGCACGGCGCGCCCCGGAGCCGGTCTCCGGATACTGCGGGCCGCGGTGTTCACCGCGGTCTGTGTCGCGCTGGCCGCGGCCGGGCACACCCTGGCCTCCTGCGCGCGCGTGCCGCTGTGGACGCTGGGCGCGGGCTTCCTCGGCTCCCTGCTGCTCGTGGCCCCGCTCACCGGGCGGGCCCGTTCGCTGCCGGGTATCGCCGCGCTCCTCGCCCTCGGCCAGACCGTGCTGCACACGCTGTTCGGGCTGGGCCAGCACGGGGCCGCCGCGGCCACCGGCGGGATGACGTCGATGGCGTCGTCCGGGCCGGCGTCCTCCGCCGGCGGAACGCTGAGCGACAGCGCGCTCGTCGAGCAGGCCGCGCGCCTGGTGTGCGGCTCGACCCCGTCGTCCCTGACCCCGGGGCACGCTTTCCGGCTGCTGCTCGACGCGCACCTCATCGACCGCGCCGGCCGGCCGACGGGCGCCCTGCCCGCCCTGCACCACGCGCACGACGCCACCGGCGCCACCACGGGGCTGCTGCCCTCGCTGCCGATGCTGCTCGGCCACGTGCTCGCGGCCGTCATCGCCGGCTGGCTGCTGCGCCGCGGAGACCTCGCCGTGCTGCGGCTGATCGAGCTGTCGGCGCACGGAGTCGTGGAGGGGGCGCTCGTACGGTCCCTGCGCGCGGCGCTGGCGCTGGCGCACGCCCTGTGCGCCGGGCTGCTGCCCGCGGCCGACCCCGGCCCGCGCGGCCGCCGTACCGACCGCGACGAGGCACCGGCCCCGCACACAGCCGTACTCCAGCACACGGTGATCAGGCGCGGCCCGCCCGCCGCCGCGTTCCGCCTCGCCGCCTGACGCGACCCCCGCTCCACGGACCCCGGTGGGCCGCCGACACGCGGCACGCGCGCGTGCACCCCTTTTCCCGGCGGTACGGCCGGCATCCCGGCCCCGCACGCGCGTATTCCTCTTCACCACCGGACTCACTCAGAGTGGAGTACCTCCTTCCATGAAGGCTTCTCGTGTCGCCGCCGCCGCTGCCGTCGCCGGCTCGGCCGTCCTCGTCCTGTCGGCCCCCGCTTTCGCGCACGTCAGCGTGCAGCCGGAGGGCACCGCGGCCAAGGGCGGTTACGCGGTCGTGGACTTCAAGGTCCCCAACGAGCGCGACGACGCCTCGACCACCAAGATCGAGGTCAACCTCCCGGCCGACCACCCGATCGCCTCGGTGATGCCGCAGCCGATCCCCGGCTGGAAGATCGACGTCACCAAGTCCAAGCTGGCCAAGCCGCTGACCATGCACGGCGAGAAGATCGACGAGGCCGTCACCAAGGTGACCTGGACCGCCGACGGCAAGGGCATCGCCCCCGGCTACTTCCAGAAGTTCCCCCTCTCCCTGGGCGCCCTGCCCGAGAACACCGACCAGCTGGTCTTCAAGGCGGTGCAGACGTACTCGAACAAGGAGGTCGTGCGCTGGATCGAGGTGCCGCAGAAGGGCCAGGACGAGCCGGAGAACCCGGCGCCCGTCCTGGAACTGACCGCCGCCTCCGGTGACGACCACCCCGGCACGACGGCCGCCGCCGACGACACGGACGGCAAGAGCGCGAAGACGGCCGCCGCCGGGGACTCCGGCAGCGGCAGTGACACCACCGCGCGCGTGCTCGGTGTGATCGGCATCGTCGCCGGCGTCGCGGGCGTGGCCTACGGCGTCCTCGCGGGCCGCCGCCGCACCGCCTGACCCCTTTTCCCCAGCGCGCGCCGGGCGTCGTACGGCACTGTCCGCCGGCCCCGGCCGAGGACCCCTCGTACGACCCCGGTGCGCGCCGGAATTCACACATCTGGGACATTTTTTCTATGCGCAAGAAGACGTTCGCCGCGGCCGTGACGCTCGCCGCCGCCGCCCTGACCCTCTCCGCCTGCGGCACCGACGGCAACAGCGACGCGCCGGTCGCCGTCGTCTCGGGCGGGTCGGACGCGGGCAAGGGCGCCACCGTTCTCGACCCGCCGTTCAAGAAGCCGGACCTGGTCCTCACCGACACCCACGGCAGGAAGTACGACCTCCGCAAGGAGACCCAGGGCCACCCGACCCTGCTCTACTTCGGCTACACCCACTGCCCCGACATCTGCCCCACGACGATGAGCAACATCGCCGTCGCCCAGAAGACGCTGCCCAAGGCGGAGCAGAACGATCTCCGGGTCGTGTTCGTCACCACCGACCCCGGCCGCGACACCCCCGCCGAGCTGGGCAAGTGGCTCAAGGGCATCGACTCCCGGTTCATCGGCCTCACCGGCGACTTCGCCGCCGTCAAGGCCGGTGCCCGCTCGGTCGGCATCTCCGTGGAACCGACCACGAAGGACAAGAACGGCAAGCTCGTCTCGGTGCACGGCACCCAGGTCATCGCCTTCTCCCCGAAGACGGACGCCGGTTACGTCCTCTACGGCGAGGACACCACGGTCGACGACTACAGCCGTGACCTGCCCAAGCTCGTCAGGGGAGCCAACCCGTGAGGCGTCGCACGGCCGTCCTGGCCGCCGGCGCGCTCGCCGGCGCCCTGACGCTCACGGGCTGCTCCCGGTCCGGTTCCGGTTCCGGGCCGGACCGGGCCGAGCTGTCCGTCAGCTCCCCGTACATGCCCCAGCCGGTCTCCGCCGACATGGCCGCCGGTTTCCTGACGATCACCAACCGGGGCGGCGCCGGGGACGAACTGACCTCGGTCAGCAGTGACGTCGCCGGCCAGGTCACCATGCACAGCACGGAAGGCGGCGCGATGGCGGAGAAGTCGTCCTTCGCGGTGCCCGCCCACGGCCGGCTCGTCTTCGAGAGCGGCGGCAACCATCTGATGTTCGAGAAGCTGAAACGCGCGCCGAAGCAGGGCCAGAAGGTCACCGTGCAGCTCACGTTCGCCCGGTCGGGGCGCCTCACCGTCGAGATGCCGGTGGAGTCCGCCACGTACCACCCGTCGACCGGCCACTGAGGGAGGGACCACCGTGACCCGGACCATCACCCCCCGCCTGCGGTACCTGGTGCTGCTGTTGCTCGCCGTCACCGGCGCGCTGCTGGCGGGCGCCGGACCGGCCTCCGCGCACGCGGCACTGACCGGCAGCGACCCCGCGCAGGGGGTGGTGGCCGACAAGGCGCCCACCCAGGTGTCGCTCACCTTCTCCGAGAAGGTGGCGATGAACGACGACTCCCTGCGCGTCCTCGACCCCAGGGGCAAGCCGGTTCAGACGGGCAGCCCCGCGAACATCAGCGGAACGACGTACGCCGTGCGGCTCAGGAGCGGCCTCGGCAAGGGCACCTACACCGTCACCTACCAGGTCGTCTCGGCGGACAGCCACCCCGTCTCCGGCGCCTACACCTTCTCCATCGGCGCGCCCTCGCAGACCGTCGTGCAGGACACCGGACCCGCCGCGGGCGGCGGGGTCGTGGGCGCCCTGTACGCGTTCGGACGGTACGTGTCCTACGCCGGTTTCCTCGTGCTCGCCGGCGGTGCGGCCTTCGTCCTCGCCTGCTGGCGGCGCGGCGCGGGCGTACGGGCCCTGCAACGACTGGTGGCCGGCGGCTGGGTCGCGCTGACCGCGGCCACCCTGTGGCTGCTGCTCCTGCGCGGCTCGTACACCACCTCCGGCAAGCTCGCCGACGTCTTCGACCTCGGTCTGCTCGGCCAGGTGCTCCAGACCAAGACCGGTGCCGCGCTGGTCTCCCGGCTGCTCCTGCTCGCCGCCGCCGCGCTGTTCGTCGCCGTCCTCTTCGGCACCTACACCCGGCGCGAGGAGGAGCAGGAGAAGCGCGACCTGACCTTCGGGCTCGCGGTCGGCGGGGGCGTCGTCGCGACCGGACTGGCGACCAGCTGGGCGATGGCCGAGCACGCCTCCACCGGGCTCCAGCCGGGCATCGCCATGCCGGTCGACGTCGTCCATCTGCTGGCCGTCGCCGCCTGGCTGGGCGGGCTCACCGCGCTGCTGGTCGCCCTGTACCGGGCGCCCGCCGAGACCCCGGTCGGGGCCGCCGCCGTGCAGCGGTTCTCCCGGGTGGCCGCCGGTTCCGTCGCCGCGCTGGTCGCGACCGGCGTCTACCAGTCCTGGCGGCAGCTCGGCTCATGGTCGGCGTTCACCGGCACCCGGTACGGGCAGCTGCTGCTGGTGAAGATCGGGCTGGTGGCGCTGCTGGTCGGTGTCGCGGTGGTGTCCCGGCGCTGGACGGCCCAGCTCAGGGACCCGGCTGTCCGTACCGAAGACAAGGAGAGGTCCGAGGCCGGGGAACCGGTCATCGCAGCGAGGGTGAGCGGTGGCGACACCGACCCCGGCACCCAGGCCTGCGGCACGGCGCCGGGTGGGGGCAAGGGGGCCGAAGACGTCCCGGACTCCGGTGCCGGGACCGGCGAGGATGCCGCTCCCGGTGACTCGCGGCGTGCCGCCCAGCTCGCCCGGCAGCGCGCGGCCGTCGACGCCGCCCGGCGAAAGCGCCTGCGCGACGCCGACCCGCACCGCTCGGGCCTGCGCCGCTCGGTGCTCGCCGAGACCGGCGTCGCCCTGGTGCTGCTCGCCGTCACCACCGCGCTGACCCAGACCGAGCCGGGTCGCACCGAGCAGGAGGCCAAGGCAGCCACCTCGGCCGTGTCCGGCTCCGCCACCTCGTCCCCGTCCGGGGCGCTCACCCTGGACATGCCGTTCGACACCGGCGGCACCGACGGCAAGGGCGTCGTCAGCATCGACCTCGACCCCGCGCGCGTCGGCGGCAACGAGATGCACGTCTACGTCCAGCGCCCCAACGGGCGGGCCTTCGACGTCCCGGAGGTGAAGATCTCCTTCACCCTCCAGGCGAAGAAGATCGGCCCGCTGCCCGTGACGCCCGACCACATCACCTCCGGCCACTGGTCGGCGAGCGGGGTGCAGATCCCGATGGCCGGTGACTGGACCGTCGCCGTCACGGTCCGCACCTCCGACATCGACCAGACGACCGTCTCCAAGCACGCGCAGATCGGCTGAACCACCATGTCCGACCAGTCCCTCCCGCAGACCCGTACGCCCGGCACGCCGGTGGCCGGGCCCGTGTCCGGGGCGCGCGGCGTCTCCCGGCGCGCCCTGCTGGGCACGGCCGGGGCCACCGGGCTCGCGCTCGGCGCGGCGGGCGGTGCCGTGGGGTACGCCGCCGCGCCCGCCCAGGCCGCTCCGCTGTCCTCGGTGGGCTCCGGCCGGGCGATGTTTCACGGGAAACATCAGCCCGGCATCACCGACGGACTCCAGGCCTGCGGCCATCTCGTCGCCTTCGACCTGGCGGCAGGCGCGGGCCGCAGGGAGGCGGCGGCCCTGCTGCGCCGCTGGTCGGTGACCGCGGAACGGCTGATGGCGGGCGATGCCGCCCCGCACGGCGACACCGCTGTGGCCCGGGACGCGGGTCCCTCCTCGCTGACCCTCACCTTCGGCTTCGGTCACAGCTTCTTCGCGCGGACCGGCCTGGAGAAGCAGCGGCCCGGCGCCCTCGACCCGCTGCCGGACTTCTCCTCCGACCATCTCGACCGGGCGCGCAGCAACGGCGACCTGTGGGTGCAGATCGGCGCGAACGACGCCCTGGTCGCCTTCCACGCCCTGCGCGCGATCCAGAAGGACGCGGGGTCCGCCGCGCGGGTGCGCTGGCAGATGAACGGTTTCAACCGCAGCCCGGGCGCCACCGCCCACCCCATGACGGCCCGCAACCTCATGGGCCAGCTCGACGGCACCCGCAACCCCAAGCCGGCCGACACCGACTTCGAGAAGCGCATCTTCGTGCCCGAGCCGGGCGAGCCCGCGTGGATGGCGAACGGCTCCTACGCCGTCGTGCGCCGCATCCGCATGCTCCTGGACGACTGGGAGGAGCTGTCGCTCACGGCGCAGGAGCATGTCATCGGGCGCCGTAAGGCCGACGGGGCACCGCTGTCCGGGGGTGACGAGACGACGCCGATGGACCTGGAGAAGACCGACGCCCACGGCGAGTACGTCGTCCCGCTCACCGCGCACGCCCGGATCACCCGGCCCGACAAGAACGGCGGCGCGGCCATGCTCCGCCGCCCCTTCTCCTACCACGACGGCATCGGCCCGGACGGCACGTCCGACGCCGGGCTCCTCTTCATCTGCTGGCAGGCGGATCCGCTGCGCGGCTTCGTACCGGTGCAGCGCAAGCTGGACCGGGGCGACGCGCTGTCGAAGTACATCCGTCACGAGGCGAGCGGTCTGTTCGCGGTGCCGGGGGGCGTGGCCGAGGGCGAGTACGTGGGGCAACGGCTGCTGGAGGGCTGACGGGACAGCGGCTGCCGGAGGGCCGACCGCGTACGCGCATCGGCGTCCGTCCGGGGGACGGTCCGGGTCGAAACCACTCGGTCGAGTGGCGCTCATGAGACGGCGGGGCCGGCCGGCCGCACGGCCATTAGGGTGAGGGCATGCCAGCGAGCTATGCCTATCTCGGTCCGCAGGGCACCTTCACGGAGGTCGCCCTGCGCACGCTTCCGGAGGCGGCCACCCGGGAGCTGATCCCGTACGTGTCGGTGCAGTCCGCGCTGGACGCGGTGCGGGCCGGTGAGGCCGAGGCCGCGTTCGTGCCGATCGAGAACTCGGTCGAGGGCGGGATCACCACCACACTGGACGAGCTGGTCGCGGGCGCGCCGCTGACGATCTACCGCGAGGTGCTGCTGTCCATCACGTTCGCGCTGCTGGTCCGGCCCGGCACGAAGCTCGCGGACATCAAGACCGTCTCCGCCCACCCCGCGGCCCAGCCGCAGGTGCGCAACTGGCTGCGCGCCCACCTCCCGGAGGCGCTCTGGGAGTCGGCCGCCTCCAACGCGGACGCCGCCCGCCTGGTCCAGGAGGGCCGCTACGACGCCGCGTTCGCCGGTGAGTTCGCCGCCGCCCGGTACGGCCTGGAGGCACTGGAGACCGGCATCCATGACGCGGAGAACGCCCAGACGCGGTTCGTACTGGTCGGCCGCCCGGCCCGGCCCGCCGCGCCGACCGGTGCCGACAAGACCTCGGTGGTGCTGTGGCAGCGGGACGACCACCCCGGTGCCCTGCGCGACCTGCTCGGCGAGTTCGCCTCGCGCGGCATCAACCTCATGCTGCTCCAGTCCCGGCCGACCGGCGCCGGCATCGGCAACTACTGCTTCTGCATCGACGCCGAGGGCCATATCGCCGACCGGCGGATGGCGGAGACGCTGATGGGCCTGAAGCGCATCTGTCTGCAGGTGCGCTTCCTGGGTTCCTACCCGCGCGCGGACATCACGCCGGACGCGGTCCGTGCGACTCTGCCGGGGACATCGGACGAGGAGTTCATGGCGGCGGCGGACTGGGTGGCGCGCTGCCAGGACGGCCGGTTCTGACCAGCCGTTCCAGCCGGTCCTACCTGCATACCAACGTTATCCACAGGAGTTATCCACAGGCACCCTTCTCGACCTGGGGACAAGTCGACAGTGGAGGCCCGGTGGGTCGACAAATCGCCCTAGAGCGCCCAGCCGCCGCTACCCCCCGTTGAACCACCCTTCGTTCAGCCGTTTGCTTCGATTCATCTATCGGAGCGGCCATTTTCCACCCGAACGCGGGTGTGGATGGGGTTTGACCCGGGCATTCCTCGGCCCGTCCCGGGTTTGCGGAGTGATCAATTCCGAAATCCACAGATCTTCCACACAGCCTGTGGATAACTTATCGGAGGGTGCGGATCTCTGTGGACAACCGAGTCGCCAAATCCCCTCCCCCGCAAGGAAATCCGGTCAACGCGGCGGCCGGCACGTGCCCCGTCCCAGGGAGTGGGACACTTTCCCTTGACTCGTTCCGGCAATTAGCACATAGCGCAACGTAAGCGGCGAATCACAACACCCCGGAATAGTGATTCGTGAGCCACGACCGCGCACCGGTAGCCTTGGCCCCGTGATTGACCTTCGCCTGCTCCGTGAGGACCCCGACCGTGTGCGCGCGTCCCAGCGCGCCCGTGGAGAGGACGTCGCGCTCGTCGACGCCCTCCTGTCTGCCGACGAGCGGCGCAGGTCCTCCGGCGTCCGCTTCGACGAGCTGCGCGCCGAGCAGAAGCAGCTCGGCAAGCTGATCCCCAAGGCCTCCCCCGACGAGAAGGCCGAGCTGCTCAAGCGTGCCGAGCAGCTGAAGGCCGACGTCAGGGCCGCCGACACCGAGCGCGACGCGGCCGACTCCGAGACCCAGGACCTGCTGCTCCGGCTCGGCAACCTCGTCCACCCCGACGTGCCCGTCGGCGGCGAGGAGGACTTCGTCACGCTGGAGACGCACGGCACGATCCGTGACTTCGGTGCCGAGGGCTTCGAGCCCAGGGACCACCTGGAGCTGGGCCAGCTGCTCGGCGCGATCGACGTCGAGCGCGGCGCCAAGGTCTCCGGCTCCCGCTTCTACTTCCTCACCGGTGTCGGCGCCCTGCTGGAACTGGCCCTGGTGAACGCGGCGATCGCGCAGGCATCCGCGGCCGGTTTCACGCCGATGCTCACCCCGGCGCTGGTCCGCCCGCAGTCCATGGCGGGCACCGGCTTCCTCGGCCAGGCCGCCCAGGACGTCTACCACCTGGACAAGGACGACCTGTACCTGGTCGGCACCTCCGAGGTCCCGCTTGCGGCCTACCACATGGACGAGATCATCGACGCCGACAAGCTGCCGCTGCGGTACGCGGGCTTCTCGCCCTGCTTCCGCCGCGAAGCCGGCTCGCACGGCAAGGACACCCGGGGCATCTTCCGCGTGCACCAGTTCGACAAGGTCGAGATGTTCTCGTACGTCGCTCCCGAGGACTCGCAGGCCGAGCACCAGCGCCTGCTGGCGTGGGAGAAGCAGTGGCTGGAGTCGCTGGAGCTGCCGTTCCGCGTCATCGACGTCGCCTCCGGTGACCTCGGCTCCTCGGCCGCCCGCAAGTACGACTGCGAGGCGTGGATCCCGACCCAGGGCAAGTACCGCGAGCTGACCTCGACCTCGGACTGCACCGAGTTCCAGTCCCGCCGCCTGTCCATCCGGGTCCGCGACGGCAAGCAGGTCAAGCCGCTCGCCACGCTCAACGGCACGCTGTGCGCCGTCCCGCGCACGATCGTGGCGATCCTGGAGAACCACCAGCTGGCCGACGGCTCCGTCCGGGTCCCCGAGGTGCTGCGCCCCTACCTGGGCGGCCGTGAGGTCCTGGAGCCGGTGTCCCGGTGACCTTCCCGTACGGGCTCATCGCCACCGACCTCGACGGCACGCTGCTGCGCTCCGACGAGTCGATCTCGCGGCGCACCCGGGACGCGCTCGCCGCGGCGACCGCGGCGGGCGCCGCGCACATCGTCGTCACCGGCCGCGCGGTGCCCTGGACCCGGCACATCCTGGACGACCTCGGCTACGACGGCCTCGCCGTCTGCGGCCAGGGCGCCCAGGTGTACGACGCCGGCAGCCACCGCCTGCTGACCTCGGTCACCCTGGACCGGCAGCTGGCGGGCGTGGCCCTGGCCAAGATCGAGGCCGAGGTCGGCCCGCTGTACCTGGCGGCCAGCCGGGACGGCCTGGACGGCGAGGTCCTGGTGGGCCCGGGATACGCGGTCACGGGCAGGCTGCCCGCGACACCGTTCACGGACGCGTCCGACATCTGGAGCGCTCCGCTGAACAAGATCTACATACAGCATCCGACGCTGAGCGACGACGAGCTGGCGGAGGCCGCCCGGCAGGCGGCCGGCGGCTTCGTCACGGTGGCCATGGCGGGAGCGGGCATCGTGGAACTGCTCCCGCTCGGGCTGTCCAAGGCCACCGGCCTGTCCCTCGCCGCCCGCCGGCTCGGCCTGAAGGCCGCCGACACGATCGCCTTCGGCGACATGCCCAATGACATCCCGATGTTCGCCTGGGCGTCCCGGGGCGTGGCCATGGCCAACGCCCATGAGGAACTCAAAGCGGTGGCCGACGAGGTGACGGCCTCCAACGAGGACGACGGGATCGCGGTCGTGCTGGAGCGTTCGCTGGCGTAGCGCTCCCGCGCCGGGCCCACCGACCGCCGTCACCGAGCGCGGAAGGCGACGGGGGCCGCTCGCGCGGCCCCCGTACCTCTTGCTCCGTGCGCCGCGTACCTCTTACTCCTCGCCCGCCAGCGTCAGCGCCCGCAGCTTCTGCCCGGCGTACCAGGTGGCGAGCACGGTGACCGCCACCAGCAGCACGGTGGCCGTCGGCAGGCTCACCTCGGAGGTCACCAGGTCCCCGCCGGCCAGCTTGTGGGCGACGGCCAGCGACCACTGCTGGACGCTCAGCGTGCGCGCACCGGGCACGAGGGAGCCGAACAGCGCCTCCCAGACCAGGGCGTAGACGAGCCCG
Organism: Streptomyces sp. Y20; assembly: GCF_043195475.1. Taxonomy (NCBI): domain Bacteria; kingdom Bacillati; phylum Actinomycetota; class Actinomycetes; order Kitasatosporales; family Streptomycetaceae; genus Streptomyces; species Streptomyces sp. Y20. The sequence continues at coordinate 531,898 of NZ_JBIDDP010000003.1, read as the reverse complement.
AAGACCACCGCGTGCCGGGAGACGGTGCCCAGCAGCAGGAACAGCGCGGAGTAGGCGATGGAGGAGATCAGCGCGGCGACCGTGTAGGCGACGGCGATCTGCTGGCCGTTGCCGTTCAGGATCAGGCCGGCGATCAGGGTCGGCACCGCCGAGAAGACCATGGTGACGCCGACGGCGACGATCAGCTTGGTCAGGATGATGGTGGGCCGCTTGAGCGGCTTGGACAGCAGGTAGACGACGGAGCCGTCGTCGATCTCCGGGCCGATCGCGCCCGTTCCCGCGATGACACCGATGATCGGCACCATCGTGGCGAGCGCGAAGCCGCCGAGCACGTCCGACGCCGTCTGGTCGTCGGCTCCGGTCAGGCCGCGCACGGCCACGGAGATCACGATCAGCAGCAGCGGCAGCGCACCGAGGATGAGGGCCCGTCGGCGGCCGAGCAGGGCACGGTAGGTGAGTCGGGCGACGGTGGGGTCATACATCATGGGCCTCCTACGCCGCGACCAGGTACGAGAAGACGGATTCCAGGGACTCGTCGGACGGCGAGACCGTGAGGAGCCGGATGCCGTGGTCCCTGGCGACCTTCGGCAGCAGGGCGGTGAAGCGGCCGAAGTCGACGGCCTGGACGCGCAGCGCGCCCTCGGTCACGTCGACCTCGATGCCGGACGTCGACGGGTCGGCGATCAGCGCGGCCGCGAGGGCGCGGTCGTCGCTGGAGCGCACCAGGTAGCGGTGCGGGCGGTCGGTCATCAGACGGCGGATCCGGCGGAAGTCACCGCTGGCCGCGTGGCGTCCGGCGACGACGACCTCGATGTGCCGGGCGAGCTGCTCGACCTCCTCGAGGATGTGCGAGGAGAACAGGACCGTACGGCCCTCGTCGCCCATCCTGCGCAGCAGCTCCATCAGCTGCATGCGCTGGCGGGGGTCCATGCCGTTGAACGGCTCGTCCAGCAGGAGCAGCGACGGGTCGTGGACGAGGGCGCTCGCCATCTTCACGCGCTGCCGCATGCCCTTGGAGTAGGTGGAGATCTTGCGGTCCTGCGCGTACTCCATCTCGACCGTGGCGAGGGCGCGCTGGGCCGCCTTGGCGCCCAGGCCGTGCAGCTCGGCGTTGGCGACGACGAACTCGCGGCCGGTGAGGAAGTCGTACATCGCCTCCCGCTCGGGGACGATGCCGATGTGCCGGTAGATGGCCTCGTTGCGCCAGACGGGCTGCCCGTCGAGGGTGACCGTGCCGGTGGAGGGGGCGAGGAAGCCGCCCATCATGTTGATCAGCGTGGACTTGCCGGCGCCGTTGGGGCCGAGCAGTCCGGTGACACCGGGGCCGATGGTCATGGTGATGTCGTTGACGGCGACGACGTTGCCGAACCAGCGGGACACGTGGTCGATGGTGAGCGTGGTCACAGTCCCACCTTCTTGTAGCGGCGGTTCAGGAGGCCGTAGCAGGCCGCGATCAGGGCCAGGACGAGGACGACGTACACGGCGCCCTCCCCGCTGGACGGGCCGACCCCGCCGGGGAAGCCGGAGCTGCCGCCGAGGAAGGCGTGCTGCACGCCGTCGATCAGCGTGACCGGCGAGAACAGGCCGATCCACGGGACGGCGCCGCCGCTGCCCTGGGCGTCGGCGATGGCCTGGAGCGTGGACACGGCGCCGTAGGAGATGGTCAGCACGGCGATCACGGCGGCGATGCCGAATCCCCGGCGCGGGGTGAAGGCGGCGATGACCAGGCCGATGCCGGCGAAGAGCAGGGAGAGCAGGGCCACGCAGACCAGTCCCTGGGCGAATTTCTCGGTCTGGTGGACGAAGCCCATCTTGGACAGCAGCGCGCCGATGTACATCACGAGCAGCGGGGCGCCGGTGAGGACGAACAGGGCCGAGGCGAGCGCCGCGAACTTCGCGCGCACGTAGTCGGCGCTCTCGATGGGCCGCGAGAAGTAGAGCGGTACGGTCTTGAAGCGCAGGTCGCGGGAGACCGCCTGGGGGGCCTGCGAGGCGACGTACAGGCTGATCACGGCCTGCATGGTGATCGCGTAGCGGGTGTAGGACACCGGCAGTTCGTGCGCCTTGGTGGCGACGGCGACGGCCACCATGATGGCGGCGGGCACGCACATCACCGCGAACAGCAGCATCGGCAGCACCTTGGACTTCACCGACCGGCCGAGGCCGTAGGCGCCGCGCAGGGACTGCGAGTACAGCGAGCGGCGGGCGTAGGCGCGGCCGAGGCGGGGGCCGTCGTAGCCGCGGTAGCCGATGTCGTGGATGCGGGACCGGTCGCCGGTGGGCGTTGCCGGGGAATGCTCAACCGCCATGGCCGACGGCCTCCTTCCGCTGTTCGTCGTTGCCGGTGAACACCTCGGAGATGTGGTGCCGGCGCTGTTCCATGCGCACCAGGCCGAGCCCGAGGTCGGCGACCACGTCCCGGACGAGGTCGTACGTCTCCTCGCCCGCGGCGGTCAGCAGCAGGATGTGCCCGGCGCCGGGCAGGCCGCCCGCCTCGGCGTGGGTGTCGACCCCGCGCGCGTGGAGCGCCTCGCGGACCGCGCGGGTGCCGTCGGGGTGGCTGTCGCTGTCGGTGACCTCGATCGCGAGGGTGGTCGTGGTCTGGGTGAAGTCGGTGGTGGAGCTGGAGCGCAGGAGCTTGCCGCCGTCGACGACGACGACGTGGTCGCAGGTGCGTTCCAGTTCGCCCAGCAGGTGGGAGGTGACCAGGACGGAGATGCCGAAGTCGGTGTGGATGCGGCGGATCAGGCCGAGCATCTCGTCGCGGCCGACCGGGTCCAGGCCGTTGGTCGGCTCGTCCAGGAAGACGAGCTGCGGGTCGTGCACCAGCGCCTGGGCGAGCTTCACCCGCTGCTTCATGCCCGTCGAGTAGCCGCCGATCGGGCGGTACCGCTCCTCGTACAGGCCGACGTGGCGCAGGGTGTCGGCGGTACGTTCGCGGGCCGCGGTGGGCGGCAGGCCGGACATGCGGGCCATGTGCACGACGAACTCGGTGGCCGAGACGTCCGGCGGCAGGCAGTCGTGCTCCGGCATGTATCCGACGCGCTCGCGGATGGTGGCGCCCTTGGTGGCCACGTCGAGGCCGAGCACCTCGGCGCGGCCCTCCGTGGCGGGGGACAGACCCAGCAGGATCTTGATCAGGGTGGACTTGCCGGCGCCGTTGGCCCCGACGAGTCCGGTCACACCGGGTCCGATGTCCACGGACAGCCGGTCGAGCGCGGTCACCCGGGGGAACCGCTTGCTCAGGCTTTCGGTCGCGATCACAGTCACGGTTCCGACAGTAGTGATCGGGACCACGCCGGTCGTCAGACTTCAGAGCCGTTTCACGTCAGACCCAGGTAGTACGGGGCCCTAGGGGAGGCCTCCCCAGGGGTGGTGCGAGACGGCCGCCGACGCTGACGGACTCGGGGATCACCCCTATTGACGACACCTCTAACAACTGTCACATTCACAGTGTCAAGTTACGGGCGGGTGCGCGGTCGACGGACGCGTCGCCGGGGCGAGTCGCCGGGGACGACGGGACGGGGCGGCATGACGACGGCAGTGAGCAACGGACTCTCCGTGGACCTACGGGGGTTCGGCAGAGTGCAGCGCCTCGCCTACGCGTGCGCGGAGGCGGTCGCCGCACGCCTCGAGCCGGGCGTGACCGAGCGCGAGGCCGCCCGGATGCAGCGCGAGTGGCTGCGTGGGCGCGGGGTGCGGGACTGGTTCCACCTCCCCTTCGCCTGGTTCGGGGACCGCACGGCGTTCACGGGCTTCCGCGTCCCGCTCCAGTTCTTCCCGACCGGCCGCGCGCTGGAGCCGGGAATGCCGTTCATCCTGGACATGGCCCCGGTGTTCGAGGGGTACGCGGCGGACATCGGCCACTCGGGCTCCCTGGGCGTGAACCCCGTGCAGAACCGGCTGAGGGCCGACCTGGGGGCGCACCGCGAGCTGATCCTGCGCGAGGTGCGCGAACGGCGCCCGCTGCGGGGGATCTACGAGGACGTGGACCGGCTCATGACCCGCCAGGGCTACGCCGACCGGCACCGGGCGCACCCCTTCGGGGTGATCGCCCACAAGGTGGGCCGGGTGAGACAGCGGCGCTGGTCGCCGCACCTGTTCGGGTTCGGCACCCAGTCCCTCAAGGGCCTGGCCGCCGACCGCTGCACGGCCACCGCGAGGGCTGGTCGACGCTGGGGTCGCCGTACCGCTTATCGGACCACCCGCCGCGGCCGGGCCTGTGGGCGGTCGAACCCCACCTCGGCTTCCGCGGCACGGGCGCGACGTTCGAGGAGATCCTGGTGGTGACCGACTCCCGGGACCCCGCGGAGAGCACCTTCTGGCTGGACGACGACCTGCCGCACGTGCGGCGCCGGGCGGAGGAGAAGTGACACGGAAAGACGCGCGTGAGCGCTGGGTGCGGACCGGCGGGGTCGAGCTGTGCGTGGCCGAGCTGGGCGACCCGCGGCGGCCGACGGTCGTCCTGCTGCACGGCTACCCGGACAGCAAGGAGGTCTGGTCCCAGGTCGCGGACCGGCTCGCCGACCGCTTCCACGTGGTCCTGTACGACGTCCGGGGCCACGGCCGCTCGACGGCACCCCGGCCGCTGCGCGGGGGCTTCACGCTCGCCAAGCTCACGGACGACTTCCTCGCCGTCGTGGACGCGGTGAGCCCGGACCGGCCGGTGCACCTCGTCGGGCACGACTGGGGCTCGGTGCAGTCCTGGGAGTTCGTCACGGTCGGGCGGACGAAGGGCCGTATCGCCTCCTTCACCTCGATCTCCGGGCCCTCACTCGACCACTTCGGGCACTGGATCGACGCGCGTGTGAAACGTCCGACGCCCCGCCGGGTCGGCCAGCTCCTGGGCCAGGGTGCCCGGTCCTGGTACGTATACCTGCTGCACACCCCGCTCCTGCCGGAACTGGCCTGGCGCGGCCCGCTCGGCAGGCGCTGGCCGCGGATCCTGGAGCGGGCCGAGCGGATCTCCGACGGCGACTACCCCACCGCCTCCCTGCCCGCCGACGCGGCCCACGGCGCCTGGCTGTACCGGGACAACGTCCGCGCCCGGATGCGCAGGCCGCGTCCGGACGCGTACGCGCACGCGCCCGTGCAGCTCATCACGCCCCAGGGCGACGCGTTCCTCTCCGAGCGGCTCTACGACGACCTGGACCGGTGGGTGCCGCGGCTGACCCGCCGCACGCTCCCGGCCCGGCACTGGGTCCCGCGCACCCGCCCCGACCAGGTCTCGGCCTGGATCGCCGAATTCGTCACGTCCGTGGAAGGCGGCCGTCCCGCCCCGAAGGGCACCGGCCCCCACGCCGACCGGTTCGGCGGGCAGTTGGTGCTGATCACCGGCGCGGGCAGCGGCATCGGCCGGGCGACCGCGTTCGCTTTCGCGGAGGCCGGCGCGCGCGTGATCGCCGTCGACCGGGACACCGACGCCGCGGCCCGCACCGCCGAACTGTCCCGGCTGGCCGGCGCGCCGGACGCCTGGGCCGAGCCCACGGACGTCTCCGACGAGCAGAGCATGGAGAAACTCGCCCACCGGGTCCACCGCGAGTACGGCGTACCGGACGTGCTGGTCAACAACGCGGGCATCGGCCTGTCCGGCTCCTTCTTCGCCACGACGGCCGACGACTGGCGCAAGGTCCTGGACGTCAACCTGTGGGGGGTGATCCACGGGTGCCGGCTCTTCGGCGCGCGCATGGCCGAGCGCGGTCAGGGCGGCCACATCGTCAACATCGCGTCCGCCGCGGCCTACCAGCCCTCCCGCGCCCTGCCGGCCTACAGCACCTCCAAGGCGGCGGTACTGATGCTCTCCGAGTGCCTGCGCGCCGAACTGGCCTCCCAGGACATCGGCGTCACGGCGGTCTGCCCCGGCTTCGTCAACACCGGCATCACCTCCACGGCCCGCTTCACCGGTGTCGACGAGGCCGAGGAGCGGCGTCGCCGGCAGCGGTCCGCCCGCCTGTACGGCCTGCGCAACTACCCACCGGAGAAGGTCGCCACCGCCATCCTGGACGCGGTGGCCCGCAACAGGGCGGTGGCCCCGGTGACTCCGGAAGCCCGGGCCGCCCACCTGCTGTCCCGCTTCCTGCCGGGCACGCTGCGCAGAATCGCCCGGGTCGAACCGAGACTGTGAGCGGGGGCCGAGCGGGGGCCGGTCCGGCTCGTCGACCGCCGTCACCGCGGGCACCCGCCGCACCGAGGACCGTTCGCGAAGCCCCCGACGGGCCCACCACTTGTCCACACTTTCGCCAAATTCCCTGTGGATAACCCCACTTGGCTGTGGACCAAACCTACGGAGAAAAAAACCTGCGTGATCCACGTCTCTCCCGCACGCTGGACCCATGAACGAACGACGCACCGTGCAGGTGTCCAAGTACCTCTCCAGACACCTGCGCCACCAGCCCGAGCGCATCGGGATCATGCCGGACCCGGGCGGCTGGGTGGACATCGGCATCCTGATCGCCGCGGCCACCGCGCACGGATTCCGGTTCACGCGGGACGAACTGGACCACGTCGTCGCCACGAACGACAAACAGCGCTTCGTGACGGAAGGCCACAGGATCCGCGCCAGTCAGGGGCACAGCATCGAGGTCGACCTCGGCCTGCCCCCGGCCACTCCGCCGCCGCACCTCCACCACGGGACGGCGGACCGTAGCCTGGACGCGATCCGCGCGGAGGGCCTCAGGCCCATGGGGCGGCACGACGTCCACCTCTGCGCCGACCGGGAGACCGCCACCCGGGTCGGCGCCCGCCGGGGCCGGCCCGTGGTGCTCACCGTCGACTCCGGCGCCATGCACCGCGACGGCCATGTGTTCCACCTCAGCGCCAACGGAGTCTGGCTGACGGCGGCCGTCCCCCCGCGTTACCTGCGCTTCCCCGACCCGCGCTGAGCACCGGCTCGCGCCGGGCGCTTACGCTCGGACCCATGAGTCTGCGTCTGAGCACCGTGATCCTGCCGTACCGCCGCTGGAACGAAGGCGGGCGTGCGTCCTGGGAGCGGGCCGAACAGCTCGGCTTCCACACGGCGTACACCTACGACCACCTGTCCTGGCGCAGCTTCCGTGACGGCCCCTGGTTCGGCGCGATCCCGACGCTGACCGCGGCGGCTGCGGCCACCGACCGACTGCGCCTGGGCACGCTCGTCACCTCGCCGAACTTCCGGCACCCGGTCACGCTGGCCAAGGAACTCGTCAGCCTCGACGACATCTCCGGCGGCCGGGTCACCCTGGGCATCGGCGCCGGCGGCACCGGCTTCGACGCGACCGCCCTCGGCCAGGACCCCTGGAGCCCACGGGAGCGCGCCGACCGGTTCGCCGAATTCGTTCCCCTCCTCGACCGCCTGCTCACCGAGGACACCGTGTCGCAGGAGGGCCGGTTCTACTCGGCGCACGAGGCGCGGAACGTACCCGGCTGTGTGCAGCGGCCCCGGCTGCCGTTCGCGGTCGCGGCCACCGGTCCCCGCGGTCTGACACTGGCCGCGCGGTACGGCCAGGCCTGGGTGACCACCGGCGACCCGAAGCTGTACGAGACGGGCACTCCCGAGCAGTCCGTGGAAGCACTGCGCGGGCAGCTCGGCAGGCTGTCCGAGGCCTGCGACGCCGCCGGCCGGGACGTGGCCGGGCTGGACAAGGTCCTGCTGACCGGCTTCACCCCGGACCGCGGCCGGCCGCTCGGCTCTGTCGACGCCTTCGTGGACTTCGCCGGCCGGCACCAGGCGCTGGGCTTCACCGAGATCGTGATCCACTGGCCCATCCCGGACTCCGACTTCGCCGCGGACGAGAAGGTCTTCGAGCGGATCGCCGCCGAAGCCCCGGCCCAGCTGGACTGAGCCCCGCCGGGACCGGGCGGACGGTCCCGGCCACCAGGGCCGCCGGCCCCGACAGGTCCGCGAGCGTCATCTGCGTCTCATCTGTGCGCACTTCCGCACGACCGTGCAGGCATATGCGCGAGAATGACCGGGTGACCTCAGCGACCAGACAGCCCGGGACCCCGTCCGCCGCCATCCGGCCGCGGCTGATCGCCACCGACCTCGACGGCACCCTGCTGCGTGACGACAAGTCGGTCTCCCCGCGGACCGTCGCCGCGCTGGCCGCAGCCGAGGCGGCCGGCATCGAGGTCTTCTTCGTCACCGGCCGGCCCGCCCGCTGGATGAACGTGGTCAGCGACCACGTCCACGGCCACGGCCTGGCGATCTGCGGCAACGGCGCCGCCGTGGTCGACCTGCACGGCGGCCCCGGCGCCCACCGGTTCGTCAAGGTACGCGAGCTGCTCCGGGAGAACGCCCTGAGCGCCGTACGGCTGCTGCGCGAGGCGGCACCCGGCACGGTCTTCGCGGTGGAGCAGACGTACGGCTTCCACCAGGAGCCGGACTATCCCAAGCTGCACATGGAGATCCCCGACAACCTCCGGCCCGCCGAGGAACTGCTCGCGCCCGACGGCCCGGACACCGACCAGCCCGTCCTGAAGATCCTCGCCTACCACCCGTCGCTCGACCCGGACGCCTTCCTCACCCTGGCCCGCCTGGCCGTCGGCGGCCACGCCAACGTCACCCGCTCCAGCCCCAGCGCCCTGCTCGAACTGAGCGGCGCCGACGTCTCCAAGGCCAGCACCCTCGCCCTGTGCTGCGCCGAGCGCGGCATCTCGCACGAAGAGGTCGTGGCCTTCGGGGACATGCCCAACGACGTCGAGATGCTCACCTGGGCCGGCCAGTCGTTCGCGATGGGCAACGCCCACCCGGACGTCATCGCCGCCGCGTCGGGCCGTACGGTCGCCAACAACGACGACGGGGTCGCCGTGGTGATCGAGAGCCTGCTCACGGACCACACTCCGTAACGCTCCCCGATCCCCACGCCGATCCCGGCTCCCGGCGAAGCCGCCGCCTACCGGGGGATTCCGGCGGGGGCGGCCGGGGCCCCCACCAGGGACTCCGCCTCCGCCTCCCGCCGGGCCAGCTCCCGCAGCGGCCCCTCCTCGCTGATCAGCCGCGCGTACGGCCCCCGCTGCACCACCCGGCCCGCGCCGAGCACGAGCACCTCGTCCACCGCGTCGAGCCCCGCCAGCCGGTGGGTGATCAGCAGTGTCGTACGGCCCTCGGTGGCGGCCAGCAGGTCGGCGGTCAGCGCGTCCGCCGTCGGCAGGTCCAGGTGCTCGGCGGGTTCGTCGAGCACCAGGACGGGAAAGTCCGCCAGCAGCGCGCGGGCCAGCGCCAGCCGTTGCCGCTGCCCGCCGGACAGCCGCGCCCCGTGCTCGCCCACCAGCGTGTCCAGGCCGTCGGGCAGGGAGTCCACCCAGTCCAGCAGCCGGGCCCGGGCCAGGGCCTCGCGCAGGCCGGCCTCGGTGGCGTCCTTCCTGGCCAGCAGCAGGTTCTCGCGCACCGAGCTGTCGAAGAGGTGGGCGTCCTGGGCACACAGCCCGACGAGCCGCCGCACGTCGTCACCGGCCAGCGCGCAGGCGTCCACACCGGCGAGCGTGTACGAGCCCGCCTCCGGGTCGAGGAACCGCAGCAGCACCTGGGCGAGGGTCGACTTGCCGGCCCCGGACGGGCCGACCACCGCGACCCGGCGGCCCCGCTCCAGGGTCAGGTCCAGCCCGGCCAGCGCCTCCCGCCGCTGTCCCGCATACCGTGCGGTCAGCCCCTTGACGACCACCGGGAACGGCGAGGCGGGCGCCTGCCGGGGCCGCTCCGGCTCGCGTACGGGCTCGGGGGCGTCAAGGACCTCGTACACGCGCTCCGCGCTGCGCCGCACCCGCTGCCGGTGACGCACGGCGAGCGGCAGCCCGAGGACGGCCTCGAACGCGGCCAGCGGGGTCAGGACGACCACGGCCATCGCCACACCGTCGAGCCGGCCGGCCGTCACCGCCTGGGCCCCGAGCAGCGCGGTGGCCGTGACGGTCAGCCCGGAGACGAGCGCGGTCAGCCCGTCACCGAGCCCGGTGACGGTGGCGGCGCGCGTGGCGATCCCGGTGAGGGTGCGGTCGGCTCGCCGGACGGCGGCCGTACGGGCGGGCAGCGCGCCGGCGACGGTCAGCTCCGCGGTGCCGGTGAGGAGGTCGGTCACCCGGGCCGCGAGCACTCCTCGGGTGGGCGCCAGCCGCCGCTCGGTCCGCCGGGCCACGCGTGCGGTCAGCCAGGGGACGCCCACGCCGGCCGCGAGCAGACCCGCCGCGAGAGCGGCCCCGGCCTCGGGCAGCAGCCAGGCCGTGAAACCGACGGAGGCCGCGGAGACGGCCAGGGCGACCGCCGCGGGCAGCAGCCAGCGCAGCCAGTAGTCCTGGAACGCGTCCACGTCCGCGACCAGCCGGGTGAGCAGATCACCGCGGCGCACGGTACGCAGTCCGGCGGGCGCGAGGCGTTCCAGGCGCCGGTAGACCGCGACCCGGGTGTCGGCCAGCATCCGCAGGACGGCGTCGTGCGACACCAGCCGCTCGGCGTACCGGAACACGGCCCGCCCGATGCCGAACGCGCGCGTGGCGGTCACGGCCACCATCAGGTACAACACCGGCGGCTGCTGGGAGGCGCGCGAGATGAGCCACCCGGAGGTCGCCATCAACCCCACGGCACTCCCGACGGCCAGACTCCCGAGCCCCCAGGCAAGCCCCATCCGCCCACGCCAGGCCCCACCGCCCCGCAAGACCCGCCCGAGAACCGTCCCACCGGCCTCGGCCCCCACCGGCCCGCGCCCGGCACGCCCGGTTCCTGCCGGCCCGCCGAGGCCGGCGGGCCCACCGGCCTCGGCCCCCATCGGCGCCCCCGCCGGTCCACCCGGCCCAGCCATCTCGGGCTCGCCCGCCAGGTCGCCGAGACGGGGGCGGGGGCCCGGGTCCCTGGTCGGCCGGCTGCCCGCCGAAGGCGTCACCAGCCCGCCGCGACCCAGCCGTACCACCCGGTCAGCCACCTCCAGCAACGCCGGCCGATGCACGACGAGCAACACGGTCCGCCCCACCGCGAGCCTCCGCACCGCAGCGACGACCTCCCGCTCCGTCACCCCGTCGAGCGCGGCCGTCGGCTCGTCCAGCAACAGCACGGGCCGGTCCGCGAGGAATGCCCGCGCCAACGCCAGCCGCTGCCGCTGCCCCGCCGACAGCCCCGCCCCGCCCTCCCCGAGCACGGTGTCGGCCCCGTCGGGCAGCGCCGTCACGAACTCCCACGCCCCCGCGTCCCGCAGCGCACGCCGGACCGCGGCGTCGTCGGCTTCGGGCCGCGCGAGCCGTACGTTCTCCGCGACGCTCCCGGCGTACAGATGCGGTCGCTGCGGCACCCACGCGATCCGCGACCGCCACTCGGCCACGTCCAGGCCCGCGAGGTCGGCTCCCCCGATCACCACCCGCCCCTCGCTGGGCCGTACGAACCCCAGCAGCACGCTCAGCAGGGTCGATTTGCCCACTCCGCTCGGCCCGACGAGGGCGACGGTCTCCCCGGGCTCCACGGTGAAGGACACACCGGTCACGGCATTCTCGGAGCGCCCGGGATAGCGCACGGTCACGCCGTCGAAGGCCACCGCGCCCGCGGGCACCACGCCGGTACCCGGCTCCGCCACCGGCGTCTCCAGCACGCTGAAGATCTCCTCCGCGGCGGCCAGCCCCTCCGCCGCCGCGTGGTACTGGGCGCCCACCTGCCGCAGCGGCAGATACGCCTCGGGCGCCAGCACCAGGATCACCAGTCCGACGTACAGATCCATCTCGCCGTGGACCAGCCGCATCCCGATCGCCACGGCGACCAGCGCGACGGACAGCGTGGCGAGCAGCTCCAGCGCGAACGAGGAGAGGAACGCGATCCGCAGCGTCCCCAGCGTGGCCTGCCGGTACTCACCGGTGATCCGCCGGATGGACGCGGCCTGCGCCTTGGCCCGGCCGAACACCTTCAGTGTGGGCAGCCCCGCCACCACGTCCAGGAAGTGTCCGGACAGCCGGGACAGCAACCGCCATTGCCGGTCCATCCGGGACTGCGTCGCCCACCCGATCAGCATCATGAAGAGCGGAATGAGCGGCAGGGTCCCGACGATGATCGCCGCCGACACCCAGTCCTCGGTGACGATCCGGGCGAGCACCGCCACCGGCACGACCACCGCGAGCCCCAACTGCGGGAGATAGCGCGAGAAGTAGTCGTCCAGGGCGTCGACCCCGCGTGTGGCCAGGGTGACCAGCGAGCCGGTCCGCTGTCCGCTCAGCCATCCGGGCCCCAGAGCCGCCGCCCGGTCCAGGAGCCGCCCGCGCAGCTGCGACTTCACGGCCGCGCCAGCCCGGTGGGACGCGAGTTCGGTGAGCCATGCGACAACCGCCCGCCCCACGGCCACGGCCGCCAACAGCAGCAGGGGAGTGCCCAGGTCAGCCGCCGACTTCCCGTGCTGGAACGCGCCGACGACGATCTGGGCGACCAGCATCGCCTGGGCGATGACCAGGCCCGCGCCGGCGGCACCCAGGACGACGACCGCCACGAGGAAGAACCGGGTGGCTCGGGCGTACCGCAGAAGGCGGGGATCGATTGGTTTCACGTGAAACAGGCCCTTCGGTCCTGAGGGTGTGTTCCATGTGGAACACACCCTCGGCGGACTCAGTGCGCGGTGCCGGCAGCGGCGTCGGCTGCGATGTGCTGGGTGCCGATCCGCTTGCGGAACACCCAGTAGGTCCAGCCCTGGTAGAGCAGGACGATCGGTGTGGCGATCGCCGCACACCACGTCATGATCTTCAGCGTGTACGGGCTCGACGAGGCGTTGGTGACCGTCAGGCTCCAGTCGCTGTCGAGGGTGGACGGCATGACGTTCGGGAAGAGCGACAGGAAGAGCATCGCCACGGTAGCCACGATGGTGATGCCGGACAGTGCGAACGCCCATCCCTCGCGCCCGAGCTGATTGGCCATGAGGGCGGCCACCAGGGCGGCCACCGCCACGATCAGGGCCACCAGGCTCTTGCCGTCACCGCTGTCGGCCTGTGTCCACAGCAGGAACGCCAGTGCCGTGACGGCCGTGACGAGACCGACCCACCGGGCCAGCCTCCGCGCCCGCACCCGGATGTCGCCGACGGTCTTGAGCGCGGTGAACACCGCCCCGTGGAAGGTGAACAGCGTGAGCGTCACCAGGCCGCCGAGCAGGGCGTGGGGGTTGAGCAGGTCCCAGACGCTGCCGACGTACTCGAAGTCACGGTCGATCCGCACGCCCCCGACGATGTTCCCGAACGCGACACCCCACAGGAACGCCGGGAGCAGCGAGGTCCAGAAGATCGCCGTCTCCCAGTTGCGCTGCCAGTTCTCCTCCGGGCGCTTGGCCCGGTACTCGAAGGCGACGCCCCGGACGATCAAACAGACCAGGACGAGGAGCAGGGGCAGGTAGAAGCCGGAGAAGAGGGTGGCGTACCACTCCGGGAACGCGGCGAAGGTCGCGCCGCCCGCGGTGAGCAGCCACACCTCGTTGCCGTCCCAGACGGGCCCGATGGTGTTGATCAGTACCCGGCGCTCGGCCCGGTCACGCGCCAGCAGCCTGGTGAGGATCCCGACTCCGAAGTCGAAGCCCTCCAGGAAGAAGTAGCCGGTCCACAGGACGGCGATCAGGACGAACCAGACGTCGTGAAGTTCCATGACTGTTCCCTCGGCCTAGTACGAGAAGGCCATCGGCTTGTCGGCGTCACGGGTGTCGCCGCCGATCTTCGTGGGCGGGTTGAGGTCGGCCTCGGTCAGCTTGGGCGGGCCGGCCTTGACGTACTTCGCGAGCAGTTTCACCTCGACGACGGCGAGGATCGCGTACAGCGCGGTGAAGACGGTCATCGAGAGGAGGACCTCGCCCTGCGAGACACCGGGGGAGACCGCGTTCCGGGTCTGCAGGACGCCGTAGACGGCCCACGGCTGGCGGCCCATCTCGGTGAAGATCCAGCCCCAGGAGTTGGCGATCAGCGGGAAGGCCAGGGTCCACACCGCGATGCGCCAGTACCAGGCGGTGAGCTTCGGTCCCAGGGCCTTGTCCCTGAACAGCACCAGGTGGGGCACCTCGTCGTCGCCGACCCGGAGGTGCTGCGCCAGCATGAACTTCTTGCGCGTCAGCCAGAGCCCGGCCAGGCCGATCGCGAAGGAGGCCATGCCGAAACCGATCATCCAGCGGAAGCCCCAGAAGGCGACCGGGATGTTGGGCCGGTAGTCACCGGGCCCGAACTTCTGCTGCTCGGCCTTGTTGACGTCGTTGATGCCGGGGACGTACGAGGTGAAGTTGTCGTCGGCGAGGAAGGACAGCAGGCCGGGTATCTCCACGGCCACGGTGTTGTGGCCCTTGTCGACGTCACCGTAGGCGAAGATCGAGAACGGCGCCGGCTTCTGGCCGTCCCACAGCGCCTCGGCGGCGGCCATCTTCATCGGCTGCTGCTTGAACATGACCTTGCCCAGCACGTCACCGCTGACCGACGTGAGCAGACCGGCGACGACCACGGTGATCAGGCCCAGCCGTAGCGAGGTCTTCATCTCGCGGATGTGCTTCTTGCGGGCCAGGTGGTAGGCGGAGATGCCCACCATGAAGGCGCCACCGGTGAGGAAGGCGGCGGACAGGGTGTGGAAGGCCTGGCTGAGGGCGGTGTTCTGGGTCAGCACGGCCCAGAAGTCGGTCAGCTCCGCCCGCCCCTTCGCCTTGTCGATCCGGTAGCCGACGGGGTGCTGCATCCAGGAGTTGGCCGCGAGGATGAAGTACGCCGACAGCACCGTTCCGATCGAGACCATCCAGATGCAGGCCAGGTGGATCTTCTGCGGCAGCTTGTCCCAGCCGAAGATCCACAGGCCGATGAAGGTGGACTCGAAGAAGAAGGCGATCAGTGCCTCGAAGGCCAGTGGAGCACCGAAGATGTCACCGACGAACCGCGAGTAGTCCGACCAGTTCATGCCGAACTGGAACTCCTGCACGATGCCGGTGACCACGCCCATCGCGATGTTGATCAGGAAGAGCTTGCCCCAGAACTTCGTCGCCCTGAGGTACTTCTCCTTCTCCGTGCGCACCCAGGCCGTCTGGAGCCCGGCCGTGAGGGCGGCCAGGGAGATCGTCAGCGGGACGAACAGGAAGTGGTAGACGGTGGTGATGCCGAACTGCCAGCGCGCCAGTGTCTCCGGCGCCAGAGCCAGGTCCACGTCGTCACTCTCCTTACTACGCCGTGGTACAGCGGCGATTTGCCCCGCTTGTCAGCTGCATACCGGAGCAATCGGGACGCGCTTGTGAACGCGTTCACATTCACAAGCCATTATGCACGCACTTGATTTCGACTGTCGAAGGGGGGTCCACCCTCCGCCTCCACGTCAGAACCTTGGCAGCGACTTCAACACGTTGTGGGAGTCGCTGTCGTGCAGATACGCATCTTCTGGCCCGCGGGCAACATCACCGCGAGCCTCGACGCAAGCACGCCACCCACCAAGGCCCTCTCGAAGGCACTGCGGTCGCTTCGATCGCGCACACATGGGGTGAGGATGTGTATTTCGACACAGGCGTCTCTGTTTCACGTGAAACGGACGCCCGGCCGATCGTGGCACCGGGCACGGTCGCCGCCCGGACGGACGGCGACGCGCTCACCCTGCCCTACGGCCCCCCGCCGATCTCACAGGGCTGAGGATCCCCCGGAGTGAGTTCCGGGGGGCCGCCTCGCGAGCCCACGCACCGTCCCCGGCGGCGTGGACGGGGACGCCGGCGCCCTGGCGACCGTACGGAACGGCGCCCCCGTCCGTGTGGAGCTGATCGAGGAGCAGAGAACGGCGGGTGGGCTACAGCTCCCCGCGGAACGCCTCCGCGGCCTTCAGGAAGATGTCGTTCGCCTCGGTCTCCCCGACCGTCACTCGCACACCCTCGCCCGGGAACGGCCGCACCACCACACCGTGCTGCTCACAGGCCCGGGCGAAGGCGACCGTACTCTCCCCCAGCCGCAGCCACACGAAATTGGCCTGCGTCTCGGGCACCGTCCAGCCCTGGTCCCGCAGCGCGTCGACCACGCGAGTGCGCTCACACACGAGCGAGCCGACCCGGCCCAGCAGCTCGTCCTCGGCCCGCAGCGAGGCGACCGCCGCCTCCTGCGCGAGCTGGCTCACGCCGAACGGCACCGCCGTCTTGCGCAGCGCGGCCGCCACCGGCTCATGGGCGATCGCGAAACCGACGCGCAGCCCGGCGAGCCCGTACGCCTTGGAGAACGTGCGCAGGACGCAGACATTGGGCCGCTCCCGGTACAGCTCGACACCGTCGGGCACCTCGGGGTCCCGGATGAACTCGCGGTAGGCCTCGTCCAGCACCACCAGTACGTCACCGGGCACCCGGTCGAGGAACCGCTCCAGCTCGGCCCGCCGTACCACCGTGCCGGTCGGGTTGTTGGGGTTGCAGACGAAGATCAGCCGGGTCCGGTCGGTGATCGCGTCCGCCATCGCGTCCAGGTCGTGCACATCACCCGGCGTCAGCGGTACCTGCACCGACCGGGCACCGCTGATCTGCGCGATGATCGGGTACGCCTCGAACGACCGCCAGGCGTAGATCACCTCGTCACCCGGCCCGCTGGTGGCCTGCACCAGCTGCTGGGCGACCCCGACCGAGCCGGTTCCGGTGGCCAGGTGGGAGAGCGGGACGCCGAAGCGGTCCGACAGCTCGTTCACCAGCCCGGTGCAGGCCATGTCCGGGTAGCGGTTGAAGGTGGAGGCCGCCGCGGTCACGCTCTCCAGCACACCGGGCAGCGGCGGGTACGGATTCTCGTTGGAGGACAGCTTGTAGGCGACCGGTCCGCCGGTCGCCGCCGGCTTGCCCGGCTTGTAGGTGGGGATCCCCTCCAGCTCGGCGCGCAGCTTGGGGTTCGTCTCGCTCACCGCAGTCCTCCTCGCGACCACCGGCGGACCATCGACGCCGCCGGCTTCCCATACTCCTCACCTTAAGAGGATTCGGCGCCCCTGCGTACAGGCGCGGGACGCGCATGTGTGCGAGCGCGGCCCCGCGAACAGGACGAACCCCGCCGGGCCCGGCGGCATCCCGGGCATCACCGTACGAAGGCGTGCGTTTCGGGGGGCGCGCCGTACATATATCTACGCGCCCATGGCTCGCGCCGTGGCGCGCGTCCCCCGTGAAGGTGAGTTGAGACCTCTTCGAGACATCGGACCCTCGGCAGGTTCATCCGCGTCGACACGTCACGTCGTACCATTGAATTAGACAACTACCTGGGTTTCCAAGGGAGTTGACTCCGTATGACCATGCAGAAACGTGCCTGTCAACGCGTGCATATGCGTCCGCACCACCCCACCGCATGAGCCCTACTATCGGCTCGCCATGACAGCAGCAGGGAAGCACCAGGTGAGCCGCGCGGAAACCTCGCGTCGAGGCAACCGGCCCGGTCGGGCCGGCATCAGAGACGTCGCCGCAGCAGCCGGGGTCTCCATCACGACCGTCTCCGACGCCCTCAACGGCAAGGGCAGGCTGCCCGACGCCACCCGCCGCCATGTCCGCGAGGTCGCCGACCGGCTGGGGTACCGCCCCTCGGCCGCCGCACGCACCCTCCGTACCGGCAAGTCCGGGCTGATCGGCCTGACCGTGACGACGTACGGGGATGAACCTTTCACCTTCACGGAGTTCGCCTACTTCGCCGAGATGGCCCGGGCCGCCACCTCGGCCGCGCTCGCCCGCGGCTACGCCCTGGTCATCCTGCCCGCGACGTCACGGCACGACGTCTGGTCCAACGTCGCCCTCGACGGCACGATCGTCATCGACCCCTCCGACCAGGATCCCGTGGTCAGCGAACTGGTGCGGCAGGGACTGCCCGTCGTCTCCGACGGCCGCCCGGCCGGCGCGCTCCCCGTCACCGCCTGGGTCGACAACGACCACGCCGCCGCCGTACTCGACATCCTGGACCACCTCGCCGCCTCCGGCGCCCGCCGCATCGGCCTGCTCACCGGCACCTCGACGGACACGTACACCCACCTGTCGACCTCCGCCTACCTGCGCTGGTGCGAACGGGTCGGCCAGGAACCGGTCTACGAGGCCTACCCCGCGCACGACCCGTGCGCGGGCACCGTCGCCGCCGACCGGCTGCTCGCCCGCCCCGACCGCCCCGACGCCGTCTACGGCCTGTTCGACCCCAACGGCACCGATCTGCTCGCCGCCGCCCGCCGCTACGGGCTGCGCGTCCCCGAGGACCTGCTGGTGGTGTGTTGCAGCGAGTCGGCGGTCTACGCCGGCACCGAACCGCCCATCACCACGCTCTCCCTGAAACCCCGCCGCATCGGCACGGCGGTCGTGCAACTGCTCATCGACGCCATCGAGGGTGTCCAGGGAGACCGGCCGGTCGAGCAGGTGATACCGACCGAGCTGATCGTGCGCACCTCGTCCCAGCGACGTCCGCCGCGCACGACGATCAGCCCGCCCCGTACCCCCGACGACACGTGACGCCGGAGCGGCACCGCGGGCGCCAGGGGGGACCGGGAGCCCGGGGCACCCCGACGGGGTCCGGGCCGGCGGACGCGTGCCCGGCCGGCGCTCCGGTCGCCCGACAGCCTGCCGAACACCTGCCCAAACGGGGCGAAAGCCGCGGCGAACCGGAGTCTTGTTCCGATTCACCACCCCTGGGTCATCACATGGCGCTACGCGCATTCCTATGATGGGCCCACGACACCGCGGACCGCTGCGACCAGGCAGTCCGAAGCGGTGCAGATGCGGCGCGATGGTGGAGGGGTCTGATGACTCAGGGGGCCGGTCAGGGACCCGAGGTGGAGCGGACGGCGACGCTACGCGATTTCCGGGTACCCGCGTACGTCCATGACACCGCTCCGTACGTCCACGGCATCCACCCGGGCGACGCCGAACCGCCCGCCGACGAGGCGTACCCGGAGGGTTACACCCCCACCCAGCGCGACCTGCCGGTCATCGGCCCCGGTGACACCCTCCAGGTCCCCGTCGAGCCGGCCGCCGCCGCCCCGGTACCCCAGCCCGTCTCCGGTCCCGGACCGCTCTACGTCGTCGGTGACGTCCACGGCTACCTCGACGAACTGATGACCGCCCTGCAGGCGCAGGGCCTGGTCGACGCCTCGGGCCAGTGGTGCGCCGGCACCTCCCGGCTGTGGTTCCTCGGCGACTTCACCGACCGCGGCCCCGACGGCATCGGCGTCATCGATCTCGTCATGCGGCTGTCCGCCGAGGCCGCCGCGGCCGGCGGCTACTGCAAGGCCCTCATGGGCAACCACGAACTGCTGCTGCTCGGCGCCAAACGGTTCGGCGACACCCCCGTCAACTCCGGTGCGGGAACCGCCACCTTCCAGGCGGCCTGGCTGCTGAACGGCGGCCAGAAGACCGACATGGACCGCCTCCAGGACCACCACCTGCAGTGGATGGCCCGCCTCGACGCCGTCGAGGAGGTCGACGGCTATCTGCTCATCCACTCCGACACCACCGCCTACCTCGACTACGGCGACTCGATCGAGGCGGTGAACGACACCATCCGCGAGGCCCTGACCCGCAACGACGCGGACGAGGTCTGGGATCTGTTCCGCAAGTTCACCAAGCGCTTCTCCTTCCGTGACGAGGGCGGCGCCGACGCCGTACGCTCCCTCCTCGATACGTACGGCGGCGCCCGGGTGGTTCACGGGCACAGCCCGATTCCCTACCTTCTCGGTGAGGTCGGTTCCGAGGAGGGCGAGGACGGCGCCGGCCCGGCCGTCGAGGGACCGCACGTGTACGCCGACGGCCTCGCCATCGCCATGGACGGCGGAGTGACCATGGCCGGAAAGCTACTCGTCCAGCAACTTCCCCTGAGCGGCTGACCGTTCCGCGGGCACGGCTCGCCCGGCCGCGAAAGCGCAGGCCGGAACGCAATTTCCGGTAACCTCTGTCACCGCGCGCCGTGCCGGCTCTACCATCGGCTTATCCGTAGCAGGCTCCCCTCCGTTTCTGCCCGACGGCTCGCCGGCGTGCGAGCCCCAGCCCTACGGAGCACCGGGGGATGCACATGAACAGCGTTCCGCAGCACCTTCAGAACGAGGACCGCCAGGATTTCGAGCGGCTCCTCGATGAGGCGCTGCGCTCCGCACCCGACCGTCCGGAACTGGCCGCTGTGGGTCAGCGGCTCGATCCCGAACAACTGCGCACCATGGCACGAAGCGCCAGCGCCCTGATCACGGCAGCCGCGGCGGCCGAGTACCAGCACTACGTCAAGGTCCGCGACGAACTGCGTCACCCGGCGTTGTCCGTCCAGCCCTCCGCCGGCGGCCCCGGCGCGGTGGAACCGGGCCCGGACACCACGGACCTCGCCACCGCCCTCGGGGAGGCCGCCGAAAGCACCGGCGCGGGCGCCGTCGCCGTCATCGCCGTCCTCGCTCCCCTCCTCTCCGGAACCGCGGCCGTCCTCTTCCTGCTCGTCGGCTACCTCCTGAAGGTGCTGGATCCCGGGCAGACCTTCGCCCGGACCATGCTCACCACCGGCTGGGTGTTCGGTGCTCTGACGGCGGCCGGGATCCTCGTCGCCGCCGTCGGGCTGCTGCTCACCGCCCTGCGTAACAGCACCTCGGCGGAGGCCCGGGCCCAGGAGGCGGCGCACGAGGAACTGGCCAGGGCCAGAGAGGCGTGGCGGAAGGCGCTGCTGGAGCGCGGCATCCTGCCGTTCCTGCGGGAGGCGCTCACGGAACCGGGTCCGCCCGCCGTGCGCCCTACGGCCCCGCCGGCGCCGACGACCGGCCGCATCCCGCGCCTGGGCTACGACCGTCCCGGCTTCAGCAGCCCCGGGGACGACGGCACCGTGCGCGGCCGCCCCAGTTTCACCAGCCCCGACTACACGAGCCCGGACTACGGCGGCCCGGAGCACCAGCCCGACTGACGGCACCCGCGGCAGTCCGGCCCCGTGCGCCGGACGAGTGCGGCCCGCCGCGTCGGCCGCCCCCGCAAGGGCCCGGCCGGCGCGGCGAGTTCAGCGCGCCTTTCAGTCGACGACCGGCAGGTACACCCGGTTGCCCGCCGCCGCGAACTCCTGTGACTTCTGGGCCATGCCCTGCTCGATCTCGGCCCGGTCGCCACCGTGCTCGCGCCGGATGTCCTGCGAGATCTTCATGCTGCAGAACTTCGGCCCGCACATGGAACAGAAGTGGGCCGTCTTGGCGGGTTCCGCGGGCAGGGTCTCGTCGTGGAACTCCCGTGCCGTGTCCGGGTCCAGGGCGAGGTTGAACTGGTCCTCCCACCGGAACTCGAAACGGGCGTCCGACAGCGCGTCGTCCCACTCCTGAGCGCCCGGGTGCCCCTTGGCCAGGTCGGCCGCGTGCGCGGCGATCTTGTAGGTGATGACACCGGTCTTGACGTCGTCCCGGTTGGGCAGGCCCAGGTGCTCCTTGGGCGTGACGTAGCAGAGCATCGCCGTGCCCCACCAGGCGATCATCGCGGCACCGATGCCGGAGGTGATGTGGTCGTACGCCGGCGCGATGTCCGTGGTCAGCGGGCCGAGCGTATAGAACGGAGCTTCATCACAGATCTCCTGCTGAAGGTCGATGTTCTCCTTGATCTTGTGCATCGGGACGTGCCCGGGGCCCTCGATCATCGTCTGTACCTGGAAACGCCTGGCGACACGGTTGAGTTCCCCGAGCGTCCTCAGTTCGGCGAACTGCGCCTCGTCGTTGGCGTCCGCGATCGAGCCGGGCCTGAGCCCGTCGCCCAGCGAGTACGTGACGTCGTAAGTGGCGAGGATCTCGCACAGCTCTTCGAAGTTCTCGTACAGGAACGACTCCTTGTGGTGCGCCAGGCACCACGCGGCCATGATCGAACCGCCGCGCGAGACGATGCCCGTCTTGCGGTTGGCGGTGAGCGGGACGTACGGCAGCCGGACGCCCGCGTGGACGGTCATGTAGTCCACGCCCTGCTCGGCCTGCTCGATGACGGTGTCCTTGTAGATCTCCCAGGTCAGTTCCTCGGCCCGGCCGTCGACCTTCTCCAGGGCCTGGTAGAGCGGCACCGTGCCGATGGGGACGGGGGAGTTGCGCAGCACCCACTCACGGGTGGTGTGGATGTTGCGGCCGGTCGAGAGGTCCATGACCGTGTCGGCGCCCCAGCGGGTCGCCCAGGTCATCTTCTCGACCTCCTCCTCGATGGAGGACGTCACCGCGGAGTTGCCGATGTTGGCGTTCACCTTCACCAGGAACCGCTTGCCGATGATCATCGGCTCGATCTCCGGGTGGTTGACGTTGGCCGGCAGCACGGCCCGGCCCGCCGCGATCTCCTCGCGGACCACCTCGGGAGAGACGTTCTCCCGGATGGCCACGAACTCCATCTCCGGCGTGATCTCGCCCCGTCGGGCATACGCGAGCTGCGTCACCGGCCGCCCGCTCCGGCCCCGCCGCGGCTGGCGCGGGCGCCCGGGGAAGACCGCGTCCAGGTTGCGCAGCCCGCCGCGTGGCGAGGTGTGCCGGAGCCCGTCGTCCTCGGGACGGACGGGACGACCCGCGTACTCCTCGGTGTCACCGCGGGCGACGATCCAGTTCTCCCGCAGCGGTGACAGCCCCCTGCGGACGTCCGTGTCGGCGAGCGGATCGGTGTACGGCCCCGACGTGTCGTACAGCGTGACCGACTCCCCGTTGGTGAGGTGCACCTGACGGACCGGCACGCGCAGGTCGGGGCGCGACCCCTCGACGTACGCCTTGTGCCAGCCGATGGACTTCCCGGCCTCGTCGGACTTCTCGTCCCGAACGGAGGCAGGCGTGCGTGCGTCCTTGTTGGTCATCGGACCTACTCCCTACGCCGGCATTACCCGGTAACAGGTTCGGCGGTCGACGCAGCGATGTCCGTGTGCCGATGTCCTGCGTGAGACCTGCTGGTTCCACGTGAAACATCGCGTCTACGGAGGTCAGCGCCCTCTCAGCCCGGTGCTCCGAGCTCCCGCGTGTGCAAAGGTGCCTCCACGCTAGCGGCATGGGGGGCGCGGTGAACAGTGGGCCCCCACCGTTCTTGCGATGATCGGGCGGTGACCAGGATGGAGCAGTACCCCCATCAGCCGCCCGATCCGCCCAGCCGGGACGGTGAGGGACAGGACAACGCGCTTGGCCGCCGAACCGGTGCGGGCGGGCACCACGGTCACGGACACGGCCACGGAAGCGGTGCGGGCGGGCACCACGGTCACGGACACGGCCACGGCCCCGCCGCGCCGGTCTCCCAGCATCTGCGGAAGGTGATCGCGGCGATCCTGATTCCTTTCACCGTGGCGGTCGTCGTCGGTCTCGCGGTGCTCTGGCCCGGCGGAGCCCCGTCCCACTCGCGCACCGGCGTCGGATTCGACCGGCAGACCCAGCAGGCCACGGTCATCCGGGTCACCGAGGTCAGCTGTGCATCGGTGAACGCATCGAGCGGCGCCCCGGCCGGCGCCCCCTCCGCCACCGGCGGCGCCCCCGCGAAACAGGAGGTCGGGAAGACCTGCAAGAAGGCGACCGTCCGCGTCGACACCGGCGAGGACACAGGCCGTGTGTTCACCGAGATCGTGCAGCCGGACCAGACGCGGCAGTTGCACCGGGACGAGAAGGTAGTCGTCGCCTACGAGCCTTCGGCACCGAAGAACCTCCAGTACTCGGTGACCGATGTGAACCGGACGTTGCCCATGGCGTTGCTCGCGGGGATCTTCGCCGTGGCCGTCGTCGTGGTCGGCCGGCTGCGCGGTCTCATGGCCCTGGTCGCCCTGGCGGTGAGCTTCCTCGTGCTGACCCTGTTCATCCTGCCCGCCATCCTCCAGGGCTCCGATCCGCTGGTCGTGGCCGTGGTGGGAGCGAGCGCCATCATGCTGATCGCGCTGTACATGTGCCATGGCCTCTCCGCCCGTACGTCGGTGGCGGTGCTCGGCACGCTGATCTCCCTGTCACTGATCGGCTTGCTCGGCTCACTGTTCATCGGCTGGTCCGCGCTGACCGGCAACACGGATGACAACACCGGTCTGATCCACGGCCTGTATCCGTCGATCGACATGAGTGGTCTGCTGCTGGCCGGTGTCATCATCGGCTCGCTCGGCGTCCTGGACGACGTGACGGTGACGCAGACGTCGGCGGTCTGGGAGCTGCACGAGGCGAACCCGGCGATGGGCTGGCGGGGGCTGTACCGGGCGGCCATCCGTATCGGCCGCGATCACATCGCCTCCGTGGTCAACACCCTGGTACTCGCCTACGCCGGCGCCGCGCTGCCGCTACTGCTGCTGTTCTCGATCGCGCAGAGCAGCGTGGGGACCGTGGCCGACAGCGAACTGGTGGCTGAGGAGATCGTGCGCACGCTGGTCGGCTCGATCGGCCTGGTCGCCTCGGTGCCGGTCACCACCGTGCTGGCCGCGCTGGTGGTCTCGGCCGACCGGCCGGGAGCGGCTGCCCCGGCTCCGGGCGGGGGGCGTCCCGCACCGGCGCGCGGCGGCCGGGGCCGGCGCCGGAAGCGGTGAACGCGGGGGCGGGTGGGGCGCTGGTGCCTTCCACCGGTTGCAGAAGCGTTCCTGCACGGACGCCGACGAGATGACGGTGCGTCGGCGCCTCGTACCGTGACGCTTCAGCCGGCGCTCTGTTCCTCGGCCAGGATGCGGTCCAGCGCCTCGTCGAGATGAGCGTCGAAGTCCGCCAGCGCACCCTCCTGACCGAGCGGCACGAGCTTGTCCGTCCGGTCGAGGAAGGCCACCAGCGGCGGCGCGGACGAACGGAACAGCGCTTGGTCCCCGCCCACCTGAAGCCGGATCAGCACTTCGCCCAGCACCTCGGAATCGGCGGGAGCAATGCGCACATCACCCTCCCCGCAGGGCCGCCCGACCCCGTCGATCAGCAGCTCGCGCCCGAAGGCCCAGGTCACCGGGGCGTCGCCGGGGAGGTGAAAGGTGAGCCGCACCGCGTACGGATCACAGGTCTCGTAACGCAACTCCACCGGGATGCGGAAGGAGAGCTCCTCCGACACGAGAAAGCTCATCATGACTTCTGCCTGTACGGACTCGCGCATCGCCTACCCCGTCATATGACATCGACTGGCCGGGATTGATCCCTCTAGCCATGGGCAAATCTTGCTGAAAGTATGCGATAGATCACAAGGAGTAAGTTTTCACATGCTGATAGAGAGCGTGAGCGAGCCGACATGCCGCCCGATCTCCGCCTGGAGCCGGCGGGCGGCGGGCAGCAGCCGGTCGGCCCGCTGGGCGGGCAGGGAGATGGCCATGGTGGCCGCGGTCGTGCCGACCGTGATGGGGACCGCCGCGCAGACCGTCCCGAGCGCGTACTCCTGACGCTCCACCGTCAGCTCCATGCGCCGGGTGCGGGCCAGTCGCCGCAGCAGCGCGCCGTGGTCCCGCACGGTGTACGGCGTGAGGGGCTCGGCCGGGTAACGGGCGAGGTGGTCGCGCCGGGCGTCCTCGTCCAGCTGGGACAGCAGGCACTGTCCGATGGCGTGGGCGTGGCCGGTCTCGCGGAAGTCGGCCCACTCCTCCACTGCGGGCGCCTCGCGGGAGTCGGAGACGCACATCACGTCGATCTCGCCGTCCCGGTACATCGCGTAGTACACCGGTACACCGATCGAATCACGCCAGTGCGCGAGCGTGTTCGCCACCGAGCTGCGACGCTTCTGCTGTGCTCCGCTGCTCGCGAGCCGCGCGGCGGCATCACCGAGGAAGAACAGTCCCTTCTCGCGGTACAGATAGCCCTCGTGCACGAGGGTGCGCAGCAGGTGGTACGTCGTGGGCAGCGCTAGGCCCGTCTCCCGGGCGAGCTGTTTGGCGGGGGCGCCGTAGGGCCGGGCGGCGACGGCCTCGAGCAGGCGCATGGCGCGCTGGACGGATCCGATGAGCGTCGCGCCGGCCGGCGGTCCCGGGGCGGCGGCCGAGGGCCGGCCGGGGACGGCCAGGGGGGCCGGTCGCTGAAGGGGCGGCGCGCACGAGCGCGGTGGGACGGGGGGTGCGCCGGGTTCTGCCGGTGCGGTGTCGACCGTGGCCAAGGGGTACTCCCGTAGCGCGAGGGGCAGCCCGTGCGGGGAAGAGCACGGAGGGGGGTCTGCGCCACCCACGGGGCCGGATCCCGTGGGGAGTTCCGGACTCTAACCGTCGGCCACCGCGTGCAGACGGCTCCTGCGGAAACTTCCCTCCCCCGAGGGAACCGTCGGCCCCGTCACCGGCCGTCGGGCCCCCTCGGTCTCACCAGTCGCTGCGCGACGAGGAGCTCGCCGCGAACTTGCGCACGACGTAGATCAGTCCGCCCACCAGGGCGACGAAGACCAGCGCCTTGAACAGCAGGCCGATCACGAACCCGACGACGGTCGCTATCAGGCCGCCGAACACGACCAGGGCGATGACCGGCACCGCGACCCACTTCACCCACCACGGCATACCCGCGAAAATCTCCCGCATCGTCCTCGTCCTTCGTGTTTCGTGCGCTGTTGATGTCCTGCACCCGATGCTAGGGCCGCGAAGGGGCCGCACGGGGACCACGCACCCCTTGTCCTCCCCTGATCCGTCCCCTAGGGAGTCCGGGATCCGGGCTCACGCCTCGGGCGGAGAGAACACGACGAGAACCCTGAGGTCCTCGCTGATGTGGTGGAACCTGTGCGGCACCCCGGCCGGCACGTACACGATGCTGCCCCGCGCCACCTCCGTCGTCTCGGGACCGACCGTGATCGACGCCCGGCCGCTGACGACGAAGTACACCTCGTCCTGGTGGTGGGGCTTCTGCGGGTCGCGCTCACCCGCGTCGAGGGCGTACAGGCCGACCGACATGTTCCGCTCGCGCAGGAACTGGAGGTAGGCACCCTCGTGGGCGGCGCGCTCCGCCTCCAGTTCGTCCAGCCGGAATGACTTCATCGCCGTCGCCTTCGCTCACTGTTCACGGGCCCTGCTCGCCGACCGCAAGGTCTGCCACGATCAGACACATGAAGAATTTCGTAGTCAAGACGATCGCCAACGCGGGCGCCCTGGCGGTCGCCGTGTGGCTGCTCGACAAGATCACCCTCACGGGTGACAACACCGCCGAGAAGGCCGGCACGCTGATCGTCGTCGCGCTGATCTTCGGTCTGGTGAACTGGCTGGTCAAGCCGGTTGTGAAGCTGCTCACCCTGCCGCTGTTCATCCTGACCCTCGGCCTGATCACCCTGGTCGTCAACGCGCTGATGCTGCTGCTGACCTCCTGGCTGTGCGGCAAGCTCGACCTGAGCTTCCACGTGCAGGGCTTCTGGGCGGCCGTGCTCGGCGGCCTGATCATCTCGCTCGTCTCCTGGGCGCTGCACGTCGTCCTGCCCGACGAGGACTGAGTCCGCCATGACCTACCGCGTCTGCTTCGTGTGCACCGGCAACATCTGCCGCTCCCCGATGGCCGAGTCCGTCTTCCGCGCGCGCGTGGCGGAGGCCGGGCTCGAGGGTCTGGTGGTGGTCGACAGCGCCGGCACCGACGGCTGGCACGAGGGCGAGCACGCCGACCCGCGCACCGTCTCGGTCCTGGAGGAGCACGGTTACGGCGGCGAGCACGTCGCCCGTCGGTTCGAGCCGTCGTGGTTCGCCCGTCTCGACCTCGTGATCGCCCTCGACTCCGGTCACCTCGGGACCCTGCGCCGCCTGGCGCCGACCGGGGCGGAGGCGCGCAAGGTGCGCCTGCTCCGCTCGTACGATCCCGCCGCCGGCGACGACCTCGACGTACCCGATCCGTACTACGGACACCGGGACGGCTTCGAGCGGTGTCTTGAAATGGTGGAGGCGGCGAGCACGGGGCTGCTCGCCGCCGTACGAGAAGAGCTGGAGGGACGGGCCGCATGAGCGACGCCACGAAGGACGAAGACCGTACCGGGGACGGCACGCGCGCGGTGCGGGCCGGGCTGCCCGAGCCGGTCAAGCACGAGCCGACCTTGCCCGGCCCGGTGTTCGCGGCCCACTTCCATCTGCCGGGCGAGGTGACGGGACCGTACGCGTACGGCCGTGACGACAATCCGACCTGGACGCTGCTGGAGCGCGCGGTCGGTGAGCTGGAGGCGCCCGGGCGGGAGGATGTCGAGACCCTGGTGTTCGCCTCCGGCATGGCGGCGATCTCCGCAGTGCTGTTCTCCCAGTTGCGCGCGGGCGACGCGGTCGTGCTGCCGTCCGACGGCTACCAGGTGCTGCCGCTGGTGGGCGCCCAGCTGGAGGCGTACGGCGTCGAGGTGCGCACCGCGCCGACCGGCGGCGACGCGCAGCTGGACGTGCTCGACGGCGCCCGGCTGCTGTGGATCGAGTCCCCGTCGAATCCGGGGCTCGACGTCTGCGACATCCGGCGGCTCGCGGAGGCGGCACACGCGCGTGGCGCTCTGGTGGCCGTCGACAACACCCTCGCCACCCCGCTCGGGCAGCGCCCGCTGGAACTGGGCGCCGATTTCTCCGTGGCCAGCGGCACCAAGCAGCTGACCGGCCACGGTGATGTCCTGCTGGGCTACGTCACCGGCCGGGACTCCCAGGCGATGGCCGCCGTACGCCGCTGGCGCAAGATCGTCGGGGCCATCTCGGGGCCGATGGAGGCCTGGCTCGCGCACCGGTCCATCGCCACGCTCCAGATGCGTGTCGACCGGCAGAACGCCACCGCGCTCGCCGTCGCCGAGGCCCTGCGGCAGCGGCCCGAGATCTCCGGCCTGCGCTACCCGGGGCTGCCCGACGACCCCTCGCACAAGATAGCCGCGCAGCAGATGCGCCGTTACGGCTGTGTCGTCTCCTTCACGCTGCCCACGCGCGCGCGTGCCGAGCGTTTCCTCCAAGCCCTGCGCCTGGTGGAGGACGCGACCAGCTTCGGCGGGGTGCGGTCCACGGCCGAGCGCCGCCGCCGCTGGGGCGGGGACGCGGTCCCGGACGGCTTCATCCGGATGTCCGTCGGCGCCGAGGACCCCGAGGACCTCGTGGCCGACGTCCTGCGCGCTTTGGACGAGTCCGCGGACTGAGCCGGGGAGCCCGGGCCTGGGGCGGCATGCCGAGCAGGCCTTGATGACGGTCCGAGCCTCCCCCCCTCGTGGCTCGGACCGTCTGCGGTTCCGCTCGAGAAGAGCCGCGTGAATAAGGCTAGTTGACTCTGCGTCAGTGTCCAATCACGCTAGCGACAGGAGCCTATCGACATATTTATAGTTGGTGCCTGCCCGGGGGCCGGAGAGGCAGGTACAGGGAGGCATGCCATGGATCTGGCCCTGCTGCGGACCTTCGTCACCGTGCACCGGGCCGGTTCCTTCACTCGCGCCGCCGCCCTGCTCGGCCTCTCCCAGCCCGCTGTCACCTCGCAGATCCGCACGCTCGAACGGCAACTGGGCAGACCCCTCTTCCTTCGCCAGGCACGCGGCGTCATCCCGACGACCATCGGTGACGAACTCGCGCACAAGGCCGCACCGCATCTCGACGCCCTGGTGGAGATAGCCGAGAGCGGCTTGGACGAGGAGTCCTCGCCGCGGACGCTGCACCTGGCCGGACCCCCGGAGTTCACCGCCGAACGTGCCCTGCCCGCCCTCACGGGGCTGACCGGCGAGGACGGCCGCCCTCTGGCACTGCGCGCCTCCTTCGGCACCGCCGAGGAGGTGCTGGAGGGACTGGCCTCCGGCCACCACGACCTGGCCATCAGCACGGCCCGGCCACGGGGCGCCCTGCTCAGCGCCACTCCGCTCTGCGACGAGGAGCACGTCCTGGTCGCCGCGCCGCACTGGGCCGACCGCATCGGCTCGGAAACGCTGCGGCTGAAAGGCGCGCCGGCCCTCGATCACCTGCCCGTCGTCGAGGTCCACG
The DNA here is from genome assembly GCF_043195475.1 of Streptomyces sp. Y20. NCBI lineage: Bacteria > Bacillati > Actinomycetota > Actinomycetes > Kitasatosporales > Streptomycetaceae > Streptomyces > Streptomyces sp. Y20. Next base: position 502,249 of record NZ_JBIDDP010000003.1, on the reverse strand, counting down.
AGTCGCTGCCGTTCGTCGCACGCTACTGGGCCTCCGTCTTCGACTCCCGCCCAACCGCCTCGGGCACGGTCGTCGTCCCCGATCTGCGAGCCGTCCTCTCCTGCGCGATCGCGGGAGCCGGGCTGGCGGTGCTGCCCCGCTATCTGTGTGCTCCGGCCCTCCGCCAGGGCACCATCGTCGCCCTGCACGATCCGGCGGTCCCACCGCTGCGCACGTACTTCCTGGTGGTACGCACCGGCACCCTCGCCCTGCCCCTTGTAGCCCGGGCTTACGAGTGGCTCCAGCGTGCCGCCACGATCTGGTACTGACGCCGGACGGCCGGGCATGCACGCGCTGCGGTCATGTCGTGGCGCTTTGCGATGTTTCACGCGGAACCAGCGGGGCCACATTCCTCCCATGACCGTCCGACCCGTGGTCAAGCGCACCGCCCGTGCCGTTCTCCTGGACGGTGACGACCTGATCCTCATCAAGCGCACCAAACCCGGTGTCGATCCCTACTGGGTCACCCCTGGTGGCGGAGTCGAGCCCGGGGACTCAACCGTCGTGGACGCCCTGCACCGCGAGGTGTACGAGGAACTCGGCGCCAAGATCGCCGATGTCGTGCCGTGCTTCGTGGACACCGTCGAGCACATCGGCGAGGACAGCAGCACGACCGGCGTGAAGGTACAGCACTTCTTCGTCTGCCGACTGGAGTCCATGGACCCCTCGCTGCGTCACGGCCCCGAAGTGGAGGAGCCGGCCGGGGAGTACGAGATCGTCCGCGTCCCGTTCACCCGCGTCGGCATCGCCTCCGTCCACCTCGTCCCGCTGTCCCTGCGTCACTACCTCGACGGCAACATCGAGGGGGTGCGCGCCATGCACGCCCCCGACCTCGGCTGACACGGTCAGTCCGCGGTGACGAGCCGCTCCTCCACCGCGTCGTGCCGTATGCGGCTCGGCGGGATTCCGGCGTCCCGCAGCGCGTCGGTGCCACTGGGGATCATCCCGGGCGGCCCCGCAGGCTGCTTCCCCCGAACAAGGCGCCGTCCACCGCGCGGTCCGCCCATGCCCCGTCGAACAGGAAGACGGTGATGACGTAAGGCTCGTTGGCTGTCTATGTTTCACGTGAAACACCTGCAGCTGTCCCCGTGCTGTCCACAAGACCACGAGATGGCCAAAAGCACGTGCGTCCGCATCGAAACGGGTGGACGGCGAGGGTCCCGGTCGGACAGCCTGACCTGCGTGCCGACTCCTCCGCTCGCCGCTCTGCCCATCCGCCGCCTGACGCTTCGCGACCTCACCGCGTGCGCCGATCTGTCCGAAGACCGGGGGTGGCCCCGCGAGGAACACAAGTGGGGTTTCCTGCTCACGGCCGGGAAGGGCCTGGGCATCGACGACCCCGCGGGCGGCCTCGTCGCCGCGTGCGTGGTCACGGAGTACGGCCCGTGGGGGCAGCCGGATCTCGGCGCGGTCGGCATGGTCCTGGTGGCCGGACGCCACGCCCGCCGGGGCGTCGGCCGCCGCTTGATGCAGCACGTCATGTCGGCCATGGGAGCCACACCACTGACCCTGCACGCCACGCCCTGCGGCCGCCCCCTGTACGAGGAGCTGGGCTTCAAGGTGACGGGCCGGGCGGAGATGCTCACGGGCGGCTTCGTTCCGGGCGGGACCGAGCCGAGGATCCCCACCCGTGCCGCCACGGCGGACGATCTCCAGGCGATCCTGCGTCTCGACGAGGAGGTGTTCGGCACCGACCGCACACCCCTCATCACCCGGCTGCCCGCCTTCGCCGATCAGCTGCGCGTGGCCGAGGAGGGTGGCCGGCTCATCGGTTACACGGCCGCATGGCCCAACATGGACACTCACGTCATCGGTCCGCTGGTCGCCCGGGACACCGAGACCGCCCAGGCGCTCATCGCCTCGCTGGCGGCCCGCACGGACCGTCCGCTGCGCACCGACATCGACGTGCGCCACGAAGAGCTGCTGGCGTGGGCGAAGTCACGTGGGCTGGCCTCTGTGGCCTTCAACGCCGTGATGACCTACGGCATCACGGATCTCCCGGGGGACTGGACCCGGCGGTTCGCGCCACTGACGGTGGCCGCGGGCTGAACCACCGTACGACGCACGTGGGCCCCGCCGCTCGAAGCGGGGGGGCCCGCGTCATTCACTACGGCCGGGTGCTCAGCCGAGTGCCTCCACCGCCGCGGTGGCGAAGCCGTGGTCCTGCTCCGGTGCGCCGCCTCCGACACCGATGGCGCCGATCAGCCGGCCGTCCCGGTGGACGGGGACACCGCCGGCTATGAACAGCAGGGGCCGGTCCAGCGCCGTGGGCAGCGTGTGGAAGAGGCCGCCGGGCTGGACGGCATCGACGAGGCCGGCGGTGGGCGCGTTCAGCTGGAGCGCCGTGTAGGCCTTGCGGGTGCTGGTCTCACCGGAGATCAGCACGGCCCGGTCGTCCCGGCGGAAGGCGAGCAGGTTGCCCCCGGCGTCCAGGACGGTGACGCTGACGGGGACTCCGGCGTCCTCGGCCACTCGGCGGGCCGTGCCGATGAGCAGCTCGGCGTCCTCAATGGTCAGCGGGGCGACGGCGGTGGTGCTCATGGAACTGTCTCCTTGGTGGTGCTGAGGTGGATGTCTGCCGTACCGGGGGCACGCCCCGGTAACGGGTGTCCGATTTGCCGGACGGCTCAGTGATGAACGGACGTCCGCTGCCCGGAGGCGGTGCCGGAGGCGACCGCGGTGGTGCGTGCGCCGTCTCGACGCTCCAGGGCGGCCGAGAGGACGGCGAGGACCAGAGCGGCGGTGGCGAGGACGGCGCCGACCCAGTTGGGGGCCGTATAGCCGAAGCCGGCCGCGATCACGAGACCGCCGAGCCAGGCGGACAGGGCGTTGCCCAGGTTGAAGGCGCCGATGTTCACCGCCGACGCGAGCGTCGGGGCGCCGTGGGCCTGGTCGAGGACGCGCTTCTGCAGCGGCGGCACGGTGGCGAAGCCGAGGGCGCCGATCAGCGCGATGGTCACCGCAGCCGCGACCTTGTTGTGGGCGGTGAACGTGAAGAGAGCGAGGACGACGGCCAGGGCGCCCAGCGAGACGTACAGCATCGGCATGAGGGCGCGGTCGGCGAACCTGCCGCCGAGGAGGTTGCCGCCGACCATGCCCAGGCCGAAGAGGACCAGCAGCCAGGTGACCGAGCCGTCGGCGAAGCCGGTGACGTGGGTCATCATCGGCGCGATGTAGGTGATGGCCGCGAAGACACCGCCGAAGCCGAGAACGGTCATCGCCATGGCGAGCAGGACCTGGGTGTTCTTGAAGGCGGCCAGCTCGTGCCGCAGCTGGACGCCGTGCGGGCGCGGCAGGTCCGGCACGAGTTTGGCTATGCCGGCGAGACCGATGACGCCGAGGGCGGCGACGATGCCGAAGGTGGCACGCCAGCCGGCGGTCTGTCCGACGAGTGTGCCCAGCGGGACGCCGACGACGTTGGCCACGGTGAGACCGGTGAACATCATGGCGATGGCGCCGGCCTTCTTGTGCGGCGCGACCAGCTCGGCGGCCACGACGGAGCCGATGCCGAAGAAGGCGCCGTGGGCGAGCGAGGCGACCACGCGTCCGATCAGCATGACGGAGAAGGCCGGGGCCACGGCGGAGAGGAGGTTGCCGGCGATGAACAGGCCCATCAGCAGCATCAGCATCCGCTTGCGCGGGACCTTGGTGCCGAGGACGGTCATCAATGGGGCACCGACGACCACGCCGAGCGCGTAGCCCGTCACGAGCAGTCCCGCCGTGGGGATGGAGACCCCGAAGTCGCCCGCGACCTCGGGCAGCAAGCCCATGATCACGAACTCGGTCGTTCCGATTCCGAAGGCCCCGATCGCGAGGGCCAGAAGCGCGAGAGGCATGGGGGGACACCTTCCCAGACGATTGCAGGAGCGCTTTGCGTTCGTCCACAATAGTTGCACACGCGGGTTACTTGCAAACGCCGTATGTTGCGTACGTGCCCTATCCTGGTGGTGCAGCAGCTCCGGGACGGAGGAAACGCCCATGACAGCGACGGACCCCGCGCTCACCGCGCTCGCCCAGGGGTGGTGCGCCCTTTCTGCGCTGCACGGAAGGATCGAGGCGCACATCGAGCGCGCTCTACAGGCCGGACACGACCTGAGCGTGCGCGAGTACTCCCTGCTCGACGTGCTCAGCCGGCAGCACGACGGCGAGGGCGGGCACCTCCAGATGAAGCAGGTCGCCGACGCGGTCGTGCTCAGCCAGAGCGCCACCACCCGCCTGGTGACCCGGCTGGAGGACCGCGGCCTGCTGGAGCGGTACCTGTGCCCCACCGACCGGCGCGGCATCTACGCCAACGTCACTCCAGCGGGCCTGCGCCTGCTGGGCGAGGCGCGGCCCACCAATGACGCCGCCCTGCGCGAGGCCCTGGACGAGGCCTCCAAGAACGCCGAACTGGCGCCGCTGGTCCGCGCGGTGGAGTCCCTTAACGTGCCCGCATAGGGTGCGGGCATGGGAGATCTTGACATACGGGACGCGACCGCCGGTGACCTCCCGGCGATCGTCGCCATGCTCGCCGACGATCCGCTGGGCGCTCAGCGTGAGTCCCCCGACGATCTGACGCCGTACCGGGCCGCACTGGAGCGGCTCGACGCCGACCCGAACCAGCACCTCGTCGTGGCGGTGCGCGAAGACCGTGTGATCGGGACCCTCCAGCTCACGATCATCCCTGGCCTCTCGCACAAGGGAGCCACCCGCGCGCTCATCGAAGCGGTACGCATCCACGCCGACGAGCGCGGCAGCGGGCTGGGCAGCCTGCTGATCGAGTGGGCGATCGACACGTCCCGGCGGCTCGGTTGCCAGTTGGTGCAGCTGACGTCCGACAAGTCGCGCACCGACGCCCACCGCTTCTATGAGCGGCTGGGCTTCGCCGCGTCGCACGAGGGCTTCAAACTGCGCCTCTGACCGCCTTACCGGCCGGACGCGAGGGCCGGAAATCGAGCAAGGGGGTGTGTTTCACGTGAAACACACCCCTCGGACCCCAGGGCTAGCCGATGCCCCGCCAGCCTTCCGCGTCGACCCCGCCGGGCACGGGTGCCGCAGGATCGTACGGCTGCCGTGTGAACACGAACGAGCCGAGATCGAGGTGGCTCAGAGTTCCGTCGGGACGCCGTACCGGCCGCAGCAGTTCACCGGCGTAGTAGCCCTCCACGCCAGTCCACGTGCCGTCGCCGTTCGCGCGGAAGCGGGCACGACGGCCGCCACCGGTCAGCGGTGCCAGCAAGAGAGGACCGTCGGCGGTCGCCCGCAGGGCGAAGGCATGCGTGCCCCAGTACCACTGCCCCGCCAGCTCCAGCACCGCCGGATCCACCTCCCGCAGGGGCCGCCAGGGCTCGGGGATCCGCGGCTCCGCCTCGGCGACGATCCGGACGAGGTCGGCGCCCACCGCACCCAGCAGCGGTCCGCTGGTGCAATTGGCGAGGAGCACCGCGGCCACGTCGTCCTCCACGCTGAGGGTGAGGTTCGCCAGGAATCCCGGCAGGGAACCGGAGTGCCCGACCAGGAGCCGGCCGTCGCGACGCTGGATCTGCATCCCCAGGCCGTAGGTGGCCCCGTCCATCACGTCCGCGGCCTCGATGGGTGCCGCGGGGGTGCGCATCTCCCGTACCGACTCCGCCCTTAGGACCCGGTCGTCCCCCCGGGCCAAGAAGGCGGCGAACCTCGCCAGGTCCCCCGTGGTCGACCAGAGCTGGCCGGCCGGGGCCATCCGGCCCAGGTCCTCCAGCGGCTCGGGCAGCAGGGCGTCGGCCCACGGGTGCACCGCCCAGCCACCCGCATGCGGGGCCCGCGGCCGCGCGCTCGTCCGGTGCAGGCCCAGTGGCTCCAGGACCTCGTCATGCAGCACCTTCTCCCAGGAAGCACCGCGCAGCTCCTCCACCAGGGCGCCGAGCACCGTGTAACCGGGGTTGGAGTAGTGGAACCGCCGGCCGACGGGGTGCAGCAGGGGCTGGTCACCGAGCACATCGCTCAGCGCGGGCCGCAGCGCACCGGGGGTGCGCTCCCACCACGGCGCGGGTGATTCGGCCGCCAACCCCGCGGTGTGCGCGAGCAGCTCCGCGATCGTGGCCTCCCCCACGCCGGTGCCGGGCAGATGCCTCTCCAGCGGATCACCGAGGTCGAGCACGCCCTCGTCGCGCAGCCGCATCACCAGCACGGCGGTGAAGATTTTGGTGAGGGAGCCGATCCGGTACTGCACGGTCTCGTCCGGCCCGTGCCCGTCCACGGAGGTCCGCGCCCCGTGCCACACGGCCTGTCCGTTCCGTACGACGGCGGCAACGAGCGAGGGAGCCCGCCCCTCGGCCTGTGCGACAGCGATCCGGTGCAGCAAGGCACGTCGGGTGCCGGGGAGCAGTGCTTCCTGAGATGTCGTCATGGGCACAGTCCACCGGTTGCGGCGCCGGACGTCGAATGTGGACCTGTGCGGCGCGGGCATGGCCTCGGGACGCACGGACCGAAAAGGGGGGCTGTACCGGCGGGGGCGGACAGTGCCATGGTCATCTCCGGCGCGTTGAGCCAATGAGCGCCGGAGCGACCGGCCTTCACCGGATCGACCAACGAAACCCGCTCGCACCACTCCGATAACATGTTCTAACTTACGACGATCGCTCCCATCACCTGCCCTTACCGGAAAACCATGCCAGCCAGCACGATGAGTGACCTATTCCACCAACCCCTATCAAATCGGCCGGACCATTGATACTTATGGCATCGCGGGTATTGTCACGAATAATGCGCGGAATTAAATCTTCTGCGTGGCGCCGTCCACGGCCCCTCCTGTGGGCCACAGCGGGCGTGGTGGCCCTCGTGTTCCTCATCGCGCTGGAGATCGCCGCTCGTCGCTACGGCCTGCCGGGGCCGATCACCAACCAGGTGAAAGAAGTCGTCGTCGTCCCGAAATCGGGGCCCCTGCTGTACGCCAGCATGGGCTTGATGATGGTCGTACTCACCTGGCGACAACGGTTGATCGCCGCTGGTGTCGCGATCGGCATCGACGTCGTCTTCCTGCTGGTGCGCTGGGCGGCCGACGCCAAGCTGGGCTTCGGCAACGGCGCGCTGTGGGTGGTCCTGGGCTACGCGGTCATCGCTGTCACGCGCCGCACCGGACGGGAACGTGTCCTGCTGCTGAAGGGCGTCGGGCTGGGCCTGCTACTGGTGGCAGGCCGCAAGACCGGTGACACCTGGCTGCTCATCACGTCGAAGACCCGGCCGACGGTGCTCGACCAGTACGTGGCGACCGCCGATCACGCGCTGGGCAACCCGTCCTGGGTGGCAGGCCGGATCGTCAGGGCCACCGGCCCGATCGGCGACCATGTCCTCGACTACGTCTACATCCAGCTCGCGGTGGCCGCGGTCGTCGTCGCGCTCTACCAGCTGCGCAACGTGGCGGCCGAGCGCCGATTCCCGCGCCATCATCTGGTGCGCACCTTCCTGGTGATCGGCCTCCTGGGGCCCGGCATCTACATGCTCTTCCCCGTGGTCGGACCCATCTTCGCCTACGGCGCGGACGGCGGGCACTGGGCGGTGGCCGACCAATGGCCGCACACACCGCCGGTCATGGCGACCCCGCACGACATGGCGTTCGACGCGATCACCCCGCGCAACTGCATGCCGAGCCTGCACACCGCGTGGGCTACCGCGATCTTCATACATTCCCGCAAGGGCCCGCGGCTTCTGCGCTTCGCCGGCACCTTCTGGCTGATCGCCACACTCGGCGCCACCCTGGGTTTCGGCTACCACTACGGCACGGACATCATCGCCGGCGTGGTGTTCACCCTCACGATCGAGGCGGCGCTGCGTTCGCTCGAACGCGGCTGGGACCGGTCGGGAATCCAGCTGGTCGCTTACGGCACGACGGTCTTCGCCGCTCTGCTGGTGTCCTACCGCTATCTGCCGGTGCAGATGGCCGGGCATCCGTCGGTGTTCGGGCCACTCCTCGTTCTGGCGATGGTCTCGGTGATCTATGCCTACGTACGGACCACCAGGCCGTGGGAACCGAAGACCGCACCGGTCCCCCAACCGGCACCCCAGCCGGAACTGGTCTGAGACCCGAGACGAGTCCGAGGGCTGCCACGCGAACGCCGCTGCCAGGCGGACACCCGCCTGGCGGCTATGGCCACTCAGGCCATGTGCCGCCGCGAGGTACGCGGGTCCGCACCCGCGGTGTTCTGCCGACAGTGAAGACCGGTCCGACCGGGCTCGGCGATCACTACAGTCCGGTCTCATGGCGACGGTCACCACGCGCACGGTCGAGTACCCTGCCGACGGCCTGACGATGATCGGGCACCTCGCACTCCCCGCCGGTGTCGGCCGCCGGCCCGCGGTGCTGCTCGGACCGGAGGGCCCGGGGCTCAGCGACGTCGAACGCCGCCGGGCCGACGCGCTCGCCGAGCTGGGATACGTAGCGCTGGCCTTCGACCTCCACGGTGGGCGCTACTTGAGCGACCCCGAGGAGATGCTGGCCCGGTGCATGCCGCTGCTGGCCGACCCCGACCGGATGCGGGGAATCGGCCACGCGGCGCTCGACGTGCTGCGCGCCGAACCGCGGACCGACCCCGACCGGATCGCCGCTATCGGCTACGGCACCGGGGGCGCCATCGGCCTGGAACTCGGGCGCGACGGCGTCGACCTGCGCGCCATCGGTACGGTCAACGCGCTGACCACGGGCCGACCGGGCGAGGCGGCGCGCATCCGCTGCCCGGTGTGGGCCGGGGTCGGGTCGGAGGACCCCATCATGCCGCCCGCACAACGCGACGCGTTCGCCGCCGAGATGCAGGCCGCGGCCGTCGACTGGCGCCTCGTGGTCTACGGCGGGGCGTTGCACGCCTTCCACCACCCGCCCGTCGACCAGGCCGTGGTCCCCGGTGTCCGCTACCACCCGCGACACGCGAAGCGGGCCTGGCGCGACATCATCGGCCTGCTCGCCGAGTGCCTGCCCGTGACGGAGCGCGCCGGAGCCTCGGGACCGTCGTCGTGATGACGCGACAGCCGGGGAAAGGACACGGAGCCCGGGGCGCGGCATGAGCAGCGGCTGCAGGGGCTCGAACAGCGCTGCCAGTCGGTCTTCGGCCGCGCGGCACCTTGAGATGCGGCGATGATCGACCTCTACACCGGCTGGGACGCACGGTTCACCGCACTGATCGCCGCCTGCTACGACACGATCCCGCCCCGCTCGATCATCCCCCCCGGTCGGCCTGACCTGGCCGTCGGCACCGGGGTGACGCTGCTCGGCGATGCCGCCCACCTGATGCCGCCGGTGGGGCAGGGGTCAGCATGGTGCTACACGACAGCGCACTGCTCGGCCTCGGGCTGACCGGGCACCCGGACGACTTTCGCGCCGCCGGCAGAGAATGCGAACACGTGATGCTCGAACACACCAGCGCCACCGGCCGGCAGTCCGCGCATTTTCAGGAAATCCTGATGTCGCCGGACGCCGGCCGAAAAATGCTCGCGTTCTTCCCACCTGGCTGACGCAGCCGAATGCGACCCGGGGGCGGCAGGGCGGTCAAGTGCCCGTGTGTCCTCCGGATTCCTCTGCCGTGCCTGTCCATCCCTTGTCGAGGAGGGAGAAGATCCGGTCGAGGGCGGCCTCGGTGTCCTCCCGCCCCCGGACGAGGGTGACGGCATCGAGGGCGAAGTGGGCCAGTGCCTGGCAGCCGGCATCGTCGGCGGGCAGACCGGTGTCGGCGGCGATCGCGGCGGCCAAGGCGTTCTCGTGGCGCAGCCACATGCGGCGGGCGTACTCGCGCAGCACCGGAGTGGTGTCGATCAGGCGGAGGAATTCGGCGAAGCGGGGATCGTCGCGGACCCGCTGCGAACTCTCCTCGCGCAGCAACTGACGCAGCGCCTGCGGGATCGACCGGCCGACCGGGCGGTCGCGGACGGCGGCGACCAGCGCGGCCTCACGATCGGTGTCCTGGTCGAAGACCAGCGCGTCCTTGCCGTCGGGGAAGTGCTTGAACAGCGTGGTCACCGAGACATCGGCGGCCTCGGCGATCTCTCGCACGCCGACCGCGTCGTAGCCGCGCTCCAGGAACAGCCTCAGCGCCGCGTCCGCCAGAGCTTGGCGGGTGGCGGCCTTCTTGCGCTCACGGCGCCCCATGTCGGTCACGCCCCGACCCTAACAGAAACATTGATCCGGTCTTTTTGTGTATCGGTTGCACTTTCAGAGCGGCTACACCTACGGTGCATGAGATCAGAGAGCGCCACCGACAGGAGCGGACCATGACGACCACACCCCGAATCGCCATCATCGGCGGCGGGCCCGCCGGGCTGATGTGTGCCCGGATCCTGCAAGGACACGGCATCGCGCCGACGGTGTACGACGCCGATGCCGCCGCAGACTCCCGCGACGCGGGAGGAACGCTCGACCTGCACGCCGACTCCGGCCAGATCGCGTTGGAGGATGCCGGGCTGATGGACGCCTTCCTGGCGTCGGCCCGCGTCGAGGACCAAGCCAAGAGCCGCCGGGACCACCACGGCACGGTCCTGGGGGAGTTCCGCCCCGCCGCGGGCGACCGGGCAGCGCCCGAGATCGACCGCGGCCAACTACGGACCATGCTGCACGAGCACCTGTGGCCCGGCACGGTCCGCTGGGGACATGAACTCGTCAAGACGACACCACTCGGCACGGGGGTGCACCGCCTGGAGTTCGCCAACGGCGCCAGTGCGGAAGCGGACCTGGTGATCGGCGCCGATGGCACCTGGTCGAAGGTTCGCCGCCTGCTCACCGACGCGGTTCCGGAATACCTGGGGGTCTGTTTCCTCGACGTCCGATTCGACGCCGTGGACACCCGGCACCCCGAGATCGCCGAGATCGTCGGTGCCGGGCACATGTTCGCCAACGACTGCGACGGCCGCGCGGTCATAGTTCAGCGGAACGCCAACGGCGTGGTCCGCGGCTACGTGTCATTCCGTGCCGAGCTTGACTGGCACGTCAGGGCCGGCGTGGACCTCGCCGACCGCGACTCCGTCCGGTCCTGTCTGCTGCGGGAGTTCAGCGGCTGGTCCTCGGCCATGCGGCCGCTGCTCACCGACAACGACGGTGACTACGTACCGCGTTCCTTCTGGGCACTGCCCGCCCCGCTGACCTGGGACCGCGTCCCCGGGGTCACTCTGATCGGCGACTCCGCCCACGCCATGGCCCCCTTCGGTGGCCACGGCGCGAACCTCGCCCTGCTCGACGGCGCCGAACTCGCGCACGCCGTCAAGGAAGAGGCGAGCCTCGACAAGGCAGTCTCGCGCTACGAAGCGGCGATGTTCGCCCGATCCGGCGAACTCGCCGTGAGTTCGAACAACGCGCTCGAACGGTTCTTCGCCACCACGTCCCCGGACGCGCCGCACCTGCCCCCGGACCATGCGCGGGAGCACCGGGACTACGAGGCCAGGGCAGCGGAATACCGACGCCGGCAAGCTTCCACGCGAGCGTGAGGACATCGTGGACGATGCGGCCGCGAAGTGTCGCGTCCGCCGCCGTGCGTAGGGGTGGTGAGGGCGCGACAACCAGGCGCACGTCACAGGCCGATACGGCCGAAATCTGCGACTCCGCGAGTTGTAGGTTCCCATTACCTGATTCAGCGTCAACTCCTGTGACCTGCGGCTTTGCGCACCGTTCCAGCATCGTGTCAGTGCCGGATTCCCATGGTGCGTGTCATTTTCCTCGGCGCACGGGCCCAGAGGCGTCTGCGTGCGGGCGCCGGCCGCATGTAGGTGAGCGCGGACGATGGTGGAGTCGACCGAGATTCCCCAGTCGATCCCATCTGCCGCGTCGGCAGCGGCCTGGGCCTGCTGGAGCAGAAGCTCCCACGTTCCGTCCGCGGACAAAAAATCACACGGCCTGTGCAGGTCCTGCTTTGCGATGCTCATCGCCGGGTCCGGGTCTGGGCTCCGAATGATGTTCACGAAGACACCGGGGGCGTCGCTGTTGTCCCCAGACGTGTATGCGTACTCAAAGATGAGGGAGAACGGTATGGAGCCATTAGAACTCCGCCGAGCAGTTGCGGCAGGACGGGCAACCGCATCCGAGCCGTGCCTTCAGGTCGACGATGCCATCGTCATCCACAACTCGGACCGCGTCGCGCTGCGCCTGGTCCTTGCGATGTTCTCGCTCGGGTCGCGCCTTCGGGGCATCTGGCTGGTTCCGAGTTCGAAGTGGAGGTTGCTCACCGTCTCGCCGACGTCGACGCACCGGTGGCTGAGCTCGATCCTCGGGTCGAGCCCCGAGTCTATGTGCGTGACGCCTTCGCCATCTCGCTCTGGACCTACTACGAATCTGTGGGATCAGAGATCGCGCCGACCGACTATGCAGACGTGCTCACGCGGCACCATGCCGCCCTGCGCCAGATCGATCTGGACTCACCGCATCTCACCGATCGAGTCGCCGCGGCGCTGAGAGAGGTGAACGACCGGGAGCAGTCCCCCGAGCTACCTGATTCTGACCGGGAACTCCTCAGTGAGTCAGCGCGCCAGGCAAGGGGGGCTCTCACAGTACCTGTATCACCAGGGTCTCCCAGACGTCCCAAACGCCTGTCAACATGGACACGCACTGCAGCTTTACCCCCATCAGTTCAATTCAGCTGCCCCGAATGCGCGACCGTGTCGGCGCATTGTTCCACGACAGAAGGGACGGAAACCAATGGCGGACAACCAATTCACCACTCACACAGAAATTTTCGATCTGAGTGGGAAGTACGCCCTTGTCACTGGCGGTACCAAGGGCATTGGGATGATGATAGCGCGCGGCCTTCTCCAGGCGGGCGCCCGCGTCGTCATCAGCTCACGCAACGCAGACACATGCGCGGAGGCACAGCATCTACTGTCCAAATTTGGCGACGTTCAAGCAATCCCCGCCGACCTGTCCAGGCACGACGAGTGTCAGCGCCTCGCTGATCTTGTCAAGGCCGAATCGGAACGCCTGGACATCCTTGTCAACAACGCGGGAGCAATGTGGCTGGAGCCGCTAGCGACGTTCCCGGACGAGGCCTGGGACACAGTGATCGACCTCAACCTCAAGTCACCGTTCTGGCTGGTGCAGGCGCTGCTCCCCGCACTTCGCAGGGCGGGCACCGCCGATGATCCCGCGCGGATCATCAACATCGGCAGTATCGCCGGCGGCATCCACGTCGCCCAGTCGCCCAACTACTCGTACGCCAGCAGCAAGGCGGCACTCCATCAACTCACCAGAGTGCTTGCCAGAGAGCTGGGCCCACAGCACGTCACGGTGAACGCGGTAGCACCGGGAGTGTTCCCGTCGCAGATGACGGCGTCCACGCTCGATGCCGTCGGCGACACGATCGCGGCGGCGGCCCCTCTGCGCCGGCTCGGCCACGACGACGACATGGCGGGTATCGCCGTGTTTCTCGCCAGCCGGGCTGGGTCCTACCTCACGGGCACCATCATCCCGGTAGACGGCGGCATCGCGACGACCGCGACGGGTACTCCGTAGACTGCGTGGACGGGCTTATGGTGAGGGGATGGCCACGATGGATCCACGCGCCGAGATCCGGGAGTTTCTCAGCTCGCGTCGCGCCCGCATCGCACCCGAGCAGGCGGGCCTGCCCGCTTACGGCGGCAAGCGTCGGGTCAAAGGTCTGCGCCGCGAGGAGGTAGCGCTACTGGCGGGGGTATCGGTCGACTACTACGTGCGCATGGAGCGCGGCAGCCTCGCCGGTGCCTCCGATGGCGTGCTCGGCGCGTTGGCCTCTGCCTTGCAACTCGACGAGGCCGAGCGCGACCACCTGTTCCACCTCGCGCGCCAATCAAGGGCGCCCAGCGGCCCACGCCGGCGTAGGCCTGCCGTGACGGTGCGCTCGACGCTGCAGCAGGTGCTCGACGTGATCTCCGATGCGCCGGCCTGGATCGGTAACGGCCGTTATGACGTGCTTGCCATGAATCAACTCGCTCGCGCGCTGTATTCACCGGTGCTGGCCGACCCGCGACGGCCCGCGAACACAGCGCGGTTCGTCTATCTAAACCCTGAGGCGGCCAGAGATTTCTTTGTCGATTACGACCAAGTTGCCGGTGCCGTGGCCGCGAAGCTACGCATGGAAGCCGGCCGCAATCCGCACGACGAGGAGCTGATCGCCCTAGTCGGCGAACTGTCAACGTGCAGTGAGCTATTTCGGCAGCGATGGGCATCTCAGGACGTGCGGCTGCACCGGTCCGGCCGCAAGCGTGTGCGCCATCCGATCGTGGGCCAGCTCGACTTGGACGTCGAGCCCTTGGAACTGCCCGCCGAACCCGGCCTGCACCTCAACGTCTACACCGCGCCCGCGGGCACACCGACCGCTGACAATGTAGCGCTCCTGGCGTCGTGGGCGGCCACCCAACAGACGCTGGCGACCGAGCTCGAAGCACACAACGGATAGTCCAACCCCTTCAGCCGTACTAGCCTCGACCGGACAAGTCCTCATTCTGTCGCCGCATGGATCGCTGCGACTACGGCTTCGCCGGTCGGGGTCAATTTCATTGGCGACGCCGTGGTTGCGCGGATGAGGAGTGGGTGTCCGATCTCGCGACGCAGTCTTCCGACTCTCGTGATCAGGGCCGTGTGATGGGTTCGGCCCAAGCTCGATGCTTGCGACCTCGGAGAGTCGGTAGCCGCAGCGTTTGTGCCTTCTGCCGGGTTCTCCGCGCTGGCCTGGGAAGGCGCATGTTCCCGGCTCCGGGACATAGCGCTGCTGATGCAGCCGTTTCCAAGGCATTTGATCGCACTGGGAGCACGCGTCGGCGAGCAAGCGGTTGTGATCGAGGCAGGCGAACATCCAGCCCAGCCGCCAGCTCAGCTTCCACCGGCCCTTCGTTTCGGCCAGGCAGTCCGGGCAGAAGCGTGATCCGGCCTGGCGTCCCCAGTGGTGCCATCGGCTGACCTGCCTCGTTTCCCGTTTGATCTTGAGTGCTCGGCCGTCGAAGTGTGCGAGCGTCATCGCGTGCAGAACCTGGGGGTTCACGCCGGTGGCGTGAGAGATGCCGGCGGCTTCGTTGTCACGGAGCAGGATCGCCCAGCGGGCTGGGATGTCGCGGTGGCAATCGCCGGCTTCGACCCGTCGGGCCAGGCCAAGAGCTGGCAGCAGGTCGCTCAAGGGTGTCCGCAAGCGATGGGCGATCACCTCGAACCACGAGTCCACTCATGCGGTCCTCCGCAGCACGTGCCCCGCGCTCAGCGGCCGGTCCAGCGCGGTCATCACATGGCCGGACCACAGCAGGTGCAGTACTGCCGACTTCACCAGCGGCCGGGGACGCTCGGGCAGCAGCCGGAAGGCGTCGCCCAGCAACATCCCGTCCAGATCCACGGCCTGCAAGGCCGCCACCAAGTCAGGGTCGAACAGCCAGTCTCGGCGGTAGCCGGCCAGGAACCGGACGTTTTCCCACACGTGCGGCTCCGGCTCACTCCACACCTCGTACCGCCACCCGCGCGACATAACCGCCTCCCGCGTCCAAGTGAACGTGAAGGCGACCTCCGGGCTTCTGAAGCCGGTGGCGCGGCTTGACGTCCACGACCAGCGGGCCGTCGTCCGTCAGCAGCAGATAGTCCGGGATGTGCTTGCGGACCTTGCGGTCCAAGTCGGCCTTGAGCAGGAAGGGCTGGGCGACGATGTGCCGCACCTCCGGAGCGAAGTCGGCGAACAGCAGCCGTCCCAGCTCCAGCCGCGACTCGTAGATCACGTGATCGCCCACGGTCGCGGACCAATACGTGCCGGAATAGTGCTGCTGCCCCTTGTACCAGCGCCACGTCCGCCACGGCCGGGCCTCTCGAAGCAGCCCGAGCGGCACCGACAGCCAGTCCAGGTCCTCCACCACTGCCTCGCAGCGCGCCGGACACTCACTCGTACCGGCGCGGCCACCGCTGTACCCATCGGACCACCTACCCCGCGTTTCCCGAGGCGGCCCGTCAGCCGCCAAACGCTGGGGTCCTGCCTCGGCAAGGCGTGATGACGACTACTGGGGAGGTCCTGTACACGAAGAGGGGAACTACTCGTTCACGGAGCATGATTTCCATCCCCGTGTCCCATTGGCCACTCAGTGGCCATCACTGATGGAAAGTGGCCACGGAATCTGGAAACCTACACGAGTTCCGATCAGGTCTGAGCCATGTCAACGAAACGGGAGTAGTGGCCCTGGAAGGCGACCGTGATCGTGGCGGTGGGGCCGTTACGGTGCTTGGCGACGATCAGGTCGGCCTCGCCCGCGCGCGGGGACTCCTTCTCGTACGCGTCCTCGCGGTGCAGCAGGATGACCATGTCGGCGTCCTGCTCGATGGAACCGGACTCACGCAGGTCGGAGACCATCGGCTTCTTGTCGGTGCGCTGCTCGGGGCCACGGTTGAGCTGGGAGAGGGCGATGACCGGGATCTCCAGCTCCTTCGCGAGCAGCTTGAGGTTACGGGACATGTCCGAGACCTCCTGCTGACGGCTCTCGGCGCGCTTGGAGCCGCCGGACTGCATCAGCTGGAGGTAGTCGATGACGACCAGCTTCAGGTCGTTGCGCTGTTTCAGGCGCCGGCACTTGGCGCGGATCTCCATCATCGACAGGTTCGGGGAGTCGTCGATGTACAGAGGCGCGGCCGAGACGTCCGGCATGCGGCGGGCGAGCCGGGTCCAGTCCTCGTCGGTCATCGTGCCGGAACGCATGTGGTGCAGGGCGACCCGGGCCTCGGCGGACAGAAGTCGCATCGCGATCTCGTTGCGGCCCATTTCGAGAGAGAAGATGACGCTCGGGAGGTTGTTCTTGATCGAGGCGGCCCGCGCGAAGTCCAGTGCGAGCGTCGACTTACCCATGGCGGGGCGGGCCGCGATGACGATCATCTGACCCGGGTGGAGGCCGTTCGTCAGTGAGTCGAAGTCGGTGAACCCGGTGGGTACGCCCGTCATCTCACCGCTGCGTGAGCCGATCGCCTCGATCTCGTCGAGGGCGCCCTCCATGATGTCGCCGAGCGGCAGGTAGTCCTCGCTGGTGCGCTGCTCGGTGACCGCGTAAATCTCCGCCTGGGCGCTGTTGACGATCTCGTCCACGTCGCCGTCGGCCGCGTATCCCATCTGCGTGATGCGCGTGCCGGCCTCGACCAGGCGGCGCAGGACGGCCCGCTCGTGGACGATCTCCGCGTAGTACTCGGCGTTGGCCGCCGTCGGCACGGTCTGGACGAGGGTGTGCAGATACGCGGCCCCGCCGACCTTGTTGATCTCGCCGCGCTTGGTGAGTTCGGCGGCGATGGTGATCGGGTCCGCCGGCTCACCCTTGGCGTAGATGTCCAGGATGGCCTGGTAGATCGTCTCGTGCGCGGGCTTGTAGAAGTCGTGGCCCTTGAGGATCTCCACGACATCGGCGATGGCGTCCTTCGACAGCAGCATGCCGCCCAGCACCGACTGCTCGGCATCCAGATCCTGGGGAGGCACCCGCTCGAACGACGAGCCGGCACCCTCCCAGGCACCGTTGTCCCGGCCCCGGTCGTGCTGTTCGTCACGGCCCCGGCCGCCGTCACCACGCCGCCGGGAGGCCGGCAGACGATCACTGGGCCCGCTGTCGGCCCACGGATCGTCCAAGGGCTCGGAAATGCTCACCGAGCCACCTCCTCCCGTCCGCACGGCGGACCTCGCCGTGACGTCTTTTGTACGGCACGACACTGACAAACCAAGAGGCCCAACTCCGCTTCGATTGCGTCGGATTTGTGACGTTTCCCGCGCCGGAACAGGGATGCTTCCGGGGCCGCGGGAAGGAGCGGGCGCCGGACCACGGTAGGCCCGTCGGCACCGTCAGCCAATCTGGTTATCCACAGGCCATGTGGACGACCGCCCCGATGCTGTGGAGAACTCGCCGAAACCTGTGCACGACCCGGTGGACAGCCCTGTGAACAAGCCCTCGATCCTCTCAAGAGGAGCCCGCTGACCAGCACTTTTGCCGTCCACTGGCTGTGCAGAAGAAAAACTTTCCCCATCGGGCCAAGATCGCTTCGAACGGTTCCCGAAAGGACACGCCATGAGACCGCAAGTAAGGATCAATAGCCAGTTGCATCACTTACCTGTGGACGATTAGATTGACGCGCATGACACAGGCTCCAGCGACCCCCCGCGCCACCCGGCGACGGCACGACCGGGACATCGTCGCACTGGCCGTCCCGGCCTTCGGCGCCCTGGTCGCCGAGCCCCTGTTCGTCCTGGCGGACAGCGCCATCGTCGGCCATCTCGGGACCGCCCAGCTCGCCGGTCTCGGCGTTGCCTCGGCGCTCCTCACGACCGCCGTGAGCATCTTCGTCTTCCTCGCCTACGCCACCACGGCCGCCGTGGCCCGCCGCGTGGGCGCCGGTGATCTCCAGGCAGCCATCCGGCAAGGCATGGACGGAATCTGGCTGGCGCTGCTGCTCGGTGCCGCGGTGATCGCCGTCGTCCTGCCCTTCGCCCCGGTGATCGTGGACCTTTTCGGCGCCTCCGCCACAGCGGCCCCGTACGCCACGACGTACCTGCGCATCTCCGCACTGGGCATCCCCGCCATGCTCGGGGTCCTGGCCGCCACCGGTGTCCTGCGCGGCCTGCACGACACCCGGACTCCCCTCTACGTCGCGGTCGGCGGCTTCGTCGCCAACGCCGGACTGAACCTGGTGCTGGTCTACGGCGCCGGACTCGGCATCGCCGGTTCCGCCTGGGGCACGGTCATCGCGCAGTGCGGGATGGCGGCCGTCTACCTGGCCGTCGTCGTCCGCGGGGCCCGGCGGCACGGTGCTTCCCTCCGCCCGGACGCCGCCGGCATCAAAGCCTCGGCCCGGGCAGGCGTCCCTCTTCTCGTCCGCACGTTGTCCCTGAGGGCGATCATCATGATCGCCACGGCCGTCGCGGCACGGCTCGGTGACGCCGACATCGCCGCACATCAGATCACCCTGTCGCTGTGGAACCTGCTGGCCTTCGCGCTCGACGCGATCGCGATCGCTGGACAGGCCATCATCGGCCGGTACCTCGGCGCCGACGACGCCGAAGGCGCACGCGAGGCGTGCCGCCGCATGATCCAGTGGGGGATCGCGACCGGTGTCGTTCTCGGCCTGCTCGTGGTCGCCGCCCGGCCGCTGTTTCTGCCGCTGTTCACCAGCGATCCCGCGGTCCAGGACGTCGCCCTGCCGGCGCTGCTGCTGGTGGCACTCTCCCAGCCCGTCTGCGGGATCGTCTTCGTCCTGGACGGGGTTCTGATGGGCGCGGGCGACGGCCCCTACCTTGCCTGGGCCATGGTCGTCACCCTGGCGGTGTTTGCTCCGGCGGCCCTGCTGGTGCCCGCTCTCGGCGGCGGACTCACCGCTGTCTGGGCGGCGATGGCGCTGATGATGACGGTGCGCATGCTGACCCTGTGGCTCCGTGCCCGCTCGGGCCGCTGGATCGTGACAGGCGCGGCCCGCTGACCGTTTCACGTGAAACACGGCGCCACCGCACTTCCGCCATGGTGAAAGGGGCCGCACCCGTCACGGGTACGGCCCCTTTCATCTGCTGCTCAGGTGAGCACAGTGATCACGCAGCGATCAGGCCGCGACGACCTCGATGCTGACCTTGGCGGCAACCTCGGGGTGCAGACGCACGGACGTCTCGTGGGCGCCCAGGGTCTTGATCGGAGAGGTCAGCTCGACGCGGCGCTTGTCGACCTCGGGGCCACCGGAAGCCTTGATCGCGGAAGCGATGTCGGCCGGGGTGACAGAACCGAAGAGACGGCCGGAGTCGCCGGAGCGGACGGCCAGAGTGACCTTGACGCCCTCGAGCTGGCCCTTGATCTGGTTGGCCTGCTCGATGGTCTGGATCTCGTGGATCTTGCGAGCGCGACGAATCTGCTCGACGTCCTTCTCGCCACCCTTGGTCCAGCGGATAGCGAACTTCCGCGGGATCAGGTAGTTGCGAGCGTAACCGTCCTTGACGTCGACGACGTCGCCCGCGGCACCGAGGCCGGAGACCTCGTGGGTGAGGATGATCTTCATGAGTGGGTCACCCTTCCCTTATCGCGCGGTGGACGTGTAGGGCAGCAGCGCCATCTCACGGCTGTTCTTGACGGCCGTGGCGACGTCACGCTGGTGCTGCGTGCAGTTGCCGGTCACGCGGCGGGCACGGATCTTGCCGCGGTCGGAAATGAACTTCCGCAGCATGTTCGTGTCCTTGTAGTCCACGTACGTGACCTTGTCCTTGCAGAATGCGCAGACCTTCTTCTTCGGCTTGCGCACAGGCGGCTTCGCCATTGGTGTTTCTCCTGTGTGATCAAGAAGTTGGGGTACGGCCCACCCTCAGCCCGAGGGCTTAGAAGGGGGGCTCGTCCGAGTAGCCGCCGCCGCTGCCGCTGCCGCTGCCGCCGGAGCTTCCGCCCCAGCCGCCGCCGGCCTGGTTGCCACCGGCGGGAGTGCCGGTCGCCCAGGGGTCGTCGGCCGGAGCGCCGGAGCCGGCACCCTGCTGGGCGCCACCGGAGCCACCGCCCCAGCCGCCGCCCTGCTGGCCGCCGCCACCGCCGCTGTAGCCCCCCTGGCCACCGCGGCCGCCACCACCGGCGGTCTTGGTGACCTTGGCCGTGGCATTGCGCAGGCTGGGGCCGACTTCCTCGACGTCCAGCTCGTAGACCGTGCGCTTGACGCCCTCACGGTCCTCATAGGACCGCTGCTTCAGCCGGCCCTGCACGATGACGCGCATGCCTCGCTGGAGCGACTCGGCGACGTTCTCCGCCGCCTGACGCCAGACCGAGCAGGTCAGGAAGAGGCTTTCGCCGTCCTTCCACTCGTTCGTCTGGCGGTCGAAGGTGCGGGGAGTGGACGCGACACGGAACTTCGCGACCGCCGCACCGGACGGGGTGAAGCGCAGCTCGGGGTCGTCGACAAGATTGCCGATGACCGTGATGACGGTCTCGCCTGCCATGGGGGAACCTCTCGGCGGGTTTGCTGCTGGCTGCTTGGTGCTGCTACTCGAGTCCCGGGATCAGCTGAGCGGAAGCTCAGTGCATCTCGGGGCGGAGGACCTTGGTCCGGAGGATCGACTCGTTCAGGTTCATCTGGCGGTCGAGCTCCTTGACGACCGCAGGCTCGGCCTGGAGGTCGATGACCGAGTAGATGCCCTCGGGCTTCTTCTTGATCTCGTAGGCGAGACGACGACGGCCCCAGGTGTCGACCTTCTCGACCTTGCCGCCACCGTCACGGACGACGGACAGGAAGTTCTCGATCAGCGGGGAGACAGCACGCTCTTCGAGATCGGGGTCGAGGATGACCATCACCTCGTAGTGACGCATGTGGAACCCACCTCCTTCGGACTCAGCGGCCACGGTCGTTCCGTGGCAGGAGGGTTGTGATGCGTACGCAACGGTATCGGCCACCACTGACAGTCGAGGGCCCCGAGGGGCACCCGGTGGGTGTGGGCAGACACCGTGCAGACGGTACAGACTACCCGCACACCCGCTTCCGGTTGAAATCCTGCCGCCGAGGCCGTCAATCTGTACGCATCGGGTGTCGACGGCGCTACCATGCGCCGCTTCCGCAGGAGGTGCCCTATGGCACAGGCATTGCAGCCCAACACAGCCGGATCCCTGTTCGCGACGGACGGCAAGTCCCATCCGCTCCAGGACGCCCTCATGGCGGCGACGCTGGTCCTGGGGCTGCTGTCCTTCATCACGTCGTTCTTCCACGGACTCCACCTGCTGACGTCCTGGGCCGGCCTGGCCGGGCTCCTGGTCGGCGTGTACGGACAGTGGATCTCCGTGACCACTCGCGAGCGCTTCGGTCTGATCCTGGGCCTCGGTGCCTCGGGAATCGGTTTCCTGCTCGGCATGGCACACGGCGGGCTGTTCGGGGGGCTCATCTGACTGACCCGTCCGGGCTAAGGCCCGTACGCCCAGTCGGGGCGCTCGCGGGGCGCAGTAGGCTTCGGCGCGAGAGCCGGAGCCCCTGTACCCATGGGGACACACCAGCCCGAGGAGCGCCCCGACATGAGCCTGACCCTGAGGACCATCAGCCGTGAGCAACATCTGGCTTTCATCCAGAGCCTGCCTGCGGCGAGCCACATGCAGGTCCCGGCATGGGCCGATGTGAAGGCCGAGTGGCGCTCGGAGAACCTCGGCTGGTTCGACAAGAGCGGCCAGCTGGTCGGCGTCGGCCTGGTCCTCTACCGCCAGTTGCCCAAGATCAAGCGCTATCTGGCGTACCTGCCCGAGGGCCCGGTCATCAACTGGTATGCGCCGAACCTGGACGACTGGATCCAGCCGATGCTGGCGCACCTGAAGCAGCAGGGCGCCTTCTCCGTGAAGATGGGTCCGCCGGTGATCATCCGGCGCTGGAACGCGGACACCATCAAGCGGGGCATCCAGGACCCGGACATCAAGCGGCTGCGCGACCTGGAGGCCGACTTCATCGAGCCGCGCGCCTTCGAGGTGTCCGACAAGCTGCGCCGCATGGGCTGGCAGCAGGGCGAGGACGGCGGTGCCGGCTTCGGTGACGTGCAGCCCCGCTACGTCTACCAGGTGCCGCTGGCCAACCGTTCCCTGGAAGAGGTCCACAAGAACTTCAACCAGCTGTGGCGCCGCAACATCAAGAAGGCCGAGAAGGCCGGCGTGGAGGTCGTCCAGGGCGGCTACCAGGACCTGGCCGAGTGGCAGCGGCTGTACGAGATCACGGCCGTCCGCGATCACTTCCGGCCCCGCCCGCTGTCGTACTTCCAGCGCATGTGGACGGCCCTCAACACCGAGGACCCCAACCGCATGCGGCTGTACTTCGCCCGGCACAACGGGGTGAACCTGTCCGCGGCGACCATGCTGATCGTCGGGGGGCACGTCTGGTACTCCTACGGCGCCTCCGACAACATCGGCCGCGAGGTCCGGCCGTCCAACGCGATGCAGTGGCGGATGCTGTGCGACGCCTACGCGCTCGGCGCCACCGTCTACGACCTGCGCGGTATCTCCGACTCGCTGGACGAGACCGACCACCTCTTCGGCCTCATCCAGTTCAAGGTCGGCACCGGCGGCCAGGCCGCCGAGTACCTCGGCGAGTGGGACTTCCCGTTGAACAAGCTGCTCCACAAGGCGCTCGACATCTACATGTCGCGCCGCTGAGCGGCGCGGGCGTTTGATTCCATAGCCTTCACAGTTCTCACTTCACCGATCCACCGCAGTCACGAGAAAGGTCCCGGGTCCGGCCATGGCGCTCACGCTCTACGTCGACACCGCGCGCTGGCGTGCGCACCACAAGCACGTGCAGGAGCAGTTCCCGGGGCTGGTCCCGGTCTGCAAGGGCAACGGCTACGGCTTCGGGCACGAACGGCTGTCGGAGGAGGCCACACGGCTCGGTGCCGACCTGCTCGCCGTCGGCACCACGTACGAGGCCGCGCGCATCAAGGACTTCTTCGGCGGTGACCTGCTGGTGCTGACGCCGTACCGGCGTGGCGAGGAGCCGGTGCCGCTGCCCGACCGGGTGGTGCGCTCGGTGTCGTCGATCGACGGCGTGTACGGCCTCGTCGGCGCCCGTGTCGTCATCGAGGTGATGTCCTCGATGAAGCGGCACGGTGTCAGCGAGCAGGAGCTGCCGCAGCTGCACCAGGCCATAGAGAACGTCCGGCTGGAGGGCTTCGCCATCCACCTGCCGCTGGACCGCACCGACGGTTCGGACGCCGTCGAGGAGGTCATCGGCTGGATGGACCGGCTGCGCGCGGCCCGGCTGCCGCTGCACACGATGTTCGTCAGCCATCTCAAGGCGGACGAGCTGGCCCGGCTCCAGCAGCAGTTCCCGCAGACGCGGTTCCGCGCCCGCATCGGCACGCGGCTGTGGCTGGGGGACCACGAGGCCACCGAGTACCACGGTGCCGTACTGGACGTCACACGCGTGGCGAAGGGTGACCGGTTCGGTTACCGGCAGCAGAAGGCGGCCTCCGACGGCTTCCTGGTGGTCGTGGCGGGCGGTACGTCGCACGGGGTGGGCCTGGAGGCCCCGAAGGCCCTGCACGGCGTCATGCCGCGGGCCAAGGGTGTCGCACGGGCCGGGCTCGCCACGGTCAACCGGAACCTCTCGCCGTTCGTCTGGGGCGGCAAGCAGCGCTGGTTCGCCGAGCCGCCGCACATGCAGGTGTCCATCCTGTTCGTCCCCGCCGACGCCCCCGAGCCGAAGGTCGGTGACGAGCTGGTGGCGCATCTGCGGCACACCACCACCCAGTTCGACCGGATCGTGGACCGCTGAGCCCGTCCGGACAGCGCGAAGGCCGTACACCGGAATTCCGGCGTACGGCCTTCCGCATGACCTGACGGACAGGCCAGGAGGGTTGTTCGCTCAGAGCGAACTGTCGTTGCCGGCCGGTGCCCCCGGCCTGCCCCAGTCCACCTGCGGCCCCTCGAAGCTGGCCGCGTGCGGCGACGGACGGGCCGCCGCGCCGAACACGAAGGCGTCCTCCGCACCGTCGAGCACCCCGCCCGAGGGATCGTCGTCTCCGGCCCGGCGCACGACGTCACGCTCCGGCATGAGGATGTCCCGTACGACGACGGCGCACAGGTACAGCGTGCCCAGCAGATGGACGACGATCGTCCAGTGGTAGCCCTGCGTCGGCAGGCCCTTGTGGGCCTCACCGCTGGTCGTGTAGGCGAGGTACAGCCAGATGCCCAGGAAGTACGCCACCTCGCACGCCTGCCAGATCAGGAAGTCGCGCCACTTGGGCCGGGCGAGGACCGCCAGCGGCACCAGCCACAGGACGTACTGCGGGGAGTAGACCTTGTTGGTGAGGACGAAGGCCGCCACCATCAGGAACGCCAGCTGGGCGAAGCGCGGGCGGCGCGGAGCCGTGAACGCCAGCGCGGCGATGCCGAGGAAGCACAGCACCACCAGCACCATGGCGGCGCTGTTGACGAAGCCGGTGGTGGGCGGGTTGCTGGAGTTCTGCGACCAGATCAGCCAGAAGGAGCCGAAGTCGACGCCGCGCTCCTCGCTGAAGGTGTAGAACTTCGCCCAGCCTTCGCGGATGTGGAAGCCCGACGCGTCATGCGTGAGCATCACGGGCAGGTCCACCACGAGCCAGGCAACCACCGCACCTGCCACGGCGTGACCGAACTGCCGCCATCTGCCGGCCCGCCAGCAGAGCACCAGCAGCGGACCCAGCAGCAGGACGGGATAGAGCTTGGCGGCCGTGGCGAGGCCCAGCAGGACGCCGAAGGCGAGGCCCCGGCCCCGCGACCACATCAGCATCGCGGCGGCCGTCAGAGCCACCGCCAGCAGGTCCCAGTTGATGGTCGCCGTCAGGGCGAAGGCGGGCGACAGGGCGACCAGCAGGCCGTCCCAGGGGCGCCGGCGATGGGTGCGGGCCACGCCGACGGCGACGACCGCGGCGCACACCATCAGCATCCCGGCGTTGACGAACCAGTACCACTGCTCCTGGTGCTGGATGCTGCCGCTGTGCGGGGTCAGCCAGGAGGCCACCTCCATGAACAGACCGGTCAGCACCGGGTATTCGAGGTAGCCCATGTCGCCCGGCAGCTTGTCGAAGTACGGCACGAGATGGTCGGCGAACCCACGGCCCTGGTAGAGGTGCGGGATGTCCGAGTAGCAGGCGTGCGTGTACTGGCTGCTCGCGCCGAAGAACCAGGCGCTGTGGTAGCAGGGCGCCTTCTGGACCAGGCCTAGGGCGAACATGCCGATCGCCACGAGCACCACGATCCGTACGGGCGTCCACCAGGAGGTCCCGGACAGGGCGCGCTGCCCCAGCGGGCCGCCGATCAGCTCACTGCCGGCGGCGGCGACCTCGTCCTCCCTGGTCGGCTGCACCGGTTGCGCCGTGGCGGCCCGCACGGGCTCGGGCTCGCGCATGCTCGCGGGCGTCATCTCTGCACTGGGCATGAGGCACATCCTGCCGTACCTGCCCCGGGACACGCCGAGGGCCGCCGCACCTCGTGGGTGCGGCGGCCCGTGTTTCACGTGAAACACCCTCCGTCGGCGATATGGGCACCAACCGGGCAGGTCGCCTCGCTAGCCGGTCGGGCCTCCGAAGAAGCCGCCGTTACCGTTGCCGTTGCCCCGGGTGTTTCCGTTGCCGGCTGTGTCCGTGGGCGTCGGGGTGGTGCCTCCGTCGGTGCCCCCACCCGTGTCCGTGCCACCGGTGCCGGTGGTGTTCCCGTCGCAGGTGTTGCCCCACCCGAAGGTGCAGGACGCGCTGGCCGAGGGAGACGGCGTGGGCGTCGTCTCACTGGGCGTCGGACTCGGTGTGGCGCTGGGCGTCGGCGTCGGAGTCGGGGTGAAGGTGGCGCTCGGGGTCGGGGAGGGGGCGCCCACCTCGTCCTGGACCGAGCCGATCTCGGTGGCGGCCGGGAAACCAGGGTCGTTCTTGCCCTTGAGCGCGGACCTCATGTACTCGGTCCATACCGATGTCGGGATGTCGCCACCGTGGATGGAGTCCACGCCCGCCGTACCGTTCATGGACAGCAGCTTGTGGTCCTTGGGGTTCTCGCGGAACATCGCCACGGAGGTCGACAGCTGCTGGGTGTAGCCGACGAACCAGGCCGACTTGTTCTCGTCGGTGGTACCGGTCTTGCCGGCCGCCGTCCGGCCGAGAGCCTTGGCGTTCGTGCCCGTGCCGTTCTGGATCACGTTCTCCAGGACGTCCGTGACGTTGTTGGCGATGTTCGGGTCCAGTACCTGCTGGGGGGCGGGCCTGGGCTTGACGAAGCTGGGCGCGTCCGCGCCGTTGACCTTGACCGCGGTCACCGAGTACGGGTCCGTCTGCTTGCCGGACGCGGCGAACGTCGCGTAGGCGTCGGCCATGCGGATCGCGCTGGGCGTCGACGTACCGATGGCGAAGGACGGGTTGAGGTCCTGCGACATGCTGTCACCGAGGATGCCGGCGGACTTGGCGACGTCCCGCACGTGTGTCATCCCCACATCGACACCGAGCTGCACGAACGGTGTGTTGACGGACTGCTCCATCGCCTTGCGCAGGGTGATGTACCCCCACGGATGGTCGCTCTCGTTGTTCTGGAAGAAGTACGAATTGTCCTTGTTGAGGTAGAACGACCCGTCCGGCTTGTGGACCTTCAGGTGGTCGTTGCCGTTGTACTTGCTCAGCGGAGAGAGACCCTCGCCCTTGGAGTCGTACGTGCCGTACTTCATGGCCGCGGCGAGCACGAACGGCTTCCAGGTCGAACCCACCGGGACGCCGGAGGTGTCGGCGTTGTTCGTGAAGTGCCCGTTCTCGTAGCCGTCACCGCCGTAGAGCGCGACGATGGCGCCGTCCCTGGGCACCACCGAGGCGGCGCCGAACTGGACGTACTTGTCGAGGTCGCGGTGCTTCGGATCGAGCCGGTCCTTCTGGACGTTCTTGACGGCCTTGGCCAGGGCGCTGACCTTGCCCTTCTGGAACGTCGTGTAGATCTGGTAACCACCCCGGTCGAACTGGGCCTCCGTGATGTCGGAGTGGGCGAGCACGTACTTCTTCGCCGTGTCGGCCAGGTAGCTGATCTGCCCGGTCATGCCCTTGGTCGCCTTGCGGCCGTCCGGCATCGGGTACTTCTTGATCGCCTTCTGGTAGTCGACGTCGCTGAGGTGCTTGTCCTTGTGCATCTCGCCCAGGATCCAGGCCCAGCGGGCCTGGGACCGCTTCTTGTTGGCCTCCGCGCTCGCCGACTTGTCGAGATCTTGGGCGCCCGCCGGGTCGTAGTACGTCGGGCCCTTGAGCAGGGCCGCGAGGACTGCGCACTCGCTCGGCTGGAGGTCGACCGCGTCCTTGCCGTAGTAGGTCTGCGCCGCGGCCTGGATGCCGTACGCGCCCCGGCCGAAGTACGAGGTGTTCAGGTAGCCGCGCAGGATGTCGTTCTTCTTCAGCTTCGTGCCCACCTTGATGGAGATGAACATCTCCTTGAACTTACGGGTGAGCGTCTGGTCCTGGCTGAGGTACGTGTTCTTCACGTACTGCTGGGTGATGGTCGAGCCGCCCTGCGTCTGACCGCCCCGCGCCATGTTGGCCACGGCGCGCGCGATGCCCATGGGGTCGATACCCGAGTCCTGGTAGAAGGACTTGTTCTCGGCGGAGATCACGGCGTAGCGCATCGCCACCGGGATCTGCTCGATGTTGACGTTCTGCCGGTTGACGCCGGTACCCGTGGCGACCATCTGGCTGTGGTCGGCCCAGTAGTAGACGTTGTTCTGGGACTTGGCCGCGTCGTTCTCGTTGGGGATCGAGACCATCGCGTACCCGATGCCCACCATCGCGACCAGACCGCCGACGAAGCCGATGAACAGGCCGCTGACCAGCTTCCAGGACGGCACCCAGCGCCCCCAGCCGTGCCTGCCGGCCCGGGGATAGTCGATCAGCCGCTTCTTGCCGGGTGCCGTTGCCGCCCGGCCCCTGCCGCGTCCGGGACCGGCCGGACCGCCCGGACCACCGCGCCGGCCGTCCGCGGCCGCGTCGGCCGGTCTGCGGCGGCCGCCCTTCTGCGCCGCCCGGCGGGCCTCGGCACGGCTGCCGTAGGCATCGCCTCCCGAGTCCTGGGAATCCGGACCATAGGAACTGGACGCATAGGAGTCGGCAGGGGACCCGGTGGCGCCTCGCGGTGCCGCACGGCGGCCGGGGGACGAACCGGACTGGCCGCGTCGGGCCGCGGCACGTCCGCCTCCCTGCGGCTGCGGCGGTTTGCGACGGTGCTCGCTCATCGAACGATTTACTCCTCGGGCAGGCGCACCCGTGCGCGCCTGGAACGGCGGCTGGTTTCCGGTCCCCCCGAAGTACGGATGTGGTCGGTTCCGCATTCACCCGTACTGCACCTAGGACGACGACGCGTCCCGGGCACCACGTGGTTCCCGGTGGTGTGCATGCCGCACAGACTACGCACCGCCAAAACCTGCCGAGCCGCGAAGTTCACCCCAAACCAGGCAACTTGCCTCCAACGAATCGGTGATGTGATCCCGTTCACCGTCGTCCCCCTTGTCGCCCGCAGTCGGGCCGCTCTATCGTGCTGATGTATCGAGTCGATACATCAGCACGGTATAAAGACACGGACAGGCACTGCGAGACCTGCGGGATCGGCCTGCGGGACCGGGAGGAGGCGACGATGAGCCGGCGTTCCGGCATCCTTGAGTTCGCCGTACTCGGCCTGCTCCGCGAATCCCCGATGCACGGCTATGAGCTGCGCAAACGCCTGAACACGTCACTGGGTGTGTTCCGTGCGTTCAGCTACGGGACGCTGTACCCCTGCCTGAAGACGCTGGTCACCAACGGCTGGCTGATCGAGGAGCCGGGAAGCACCCACGAGGACGCGCTCGCCGCTCCTCTCGCCGGCCGCCGCGCCAAGATCGTTTACCGGCTGACGGCGGAAGGCAAGGAGCACTTCGAGGAGCTGCTCTCACAGACCGGCCCCGACGCGTACGAGGACGAGCACTTCGCCGCACGGTTCGCCTTCTTCGGGCAGACCTCGCGCGATGTGCGCATGCGCGTGCTGGAGGGCCGGCGCAGCCGCCTGGAGGAGCGCCTGGAGAAGATGCGCGCCTCGCTGGCGCGCACCCGGGAGCGCCTGGACGACTACACGCTTGAGCTACAGCGCCACGGCATGGAGTCCGTGGAGCGCGAAGTGCGCTGGCTGAACGAGCTCATCGAGAGCGAGCGGGCCGGGCGGGACCTGAAGGGTTCCGCGTCCGGGGGGACCGCTCAGCAGGACACCACCACAGGATCGACGGGCGGCCTGCCCCGCCCCGGGGACACCCCCGGGACGGATACGCCCGACGACACCGCCACGTGAGCGCCCAGTCAGGGCCTCACTCGTACACACAGGGAGCAACCGGAATGGGTTCGGTTCGCGTAGCCATCGTCGGCGTGGGCAACTGCGCGGCGTCGCTGGTGCAGGGAGTCGAGTACTACAAGGACGCCGACCCGGCGTCCAGGGTCCCCGGCCTGATGCACGTGCAGTTCGGTGACTACCACGTGCGCGACGTCGAGTTCGTCGCCGCGTTCGACGTCGACGCCAAGAAGGTCGGCCTGGACCTCGCGGACGCGATCGGCGCCTCCGAGAACAACACCATCAAGATCTGCGACGTTCCCACCACCGGTGTGACGGTCCAGCGCGGCCACACCCTCGACGGTCTCGGCAAGTACTACCGAGAGACCATCGAGGAGTCGGACGCCGAGCCGGTCGACATCGTCCAGATCCTGAAGGACAAGCAGGTCGACGTCCTGGTCTGCTACCTCCCCGTGGGTTCGGAGGCCGCCGCGAAGTTCTACGCGCAGGCCGCCATCGACGCCAAGGTCGCCTTCGTCAACGCCCTCCCGGTCTTCATCGCCGGCACCAAGGAATGGGCGGACAAGTTCACCGAGGCCGGTGTGCCGATCGTCGGTGACGACATCAAGTCCCAGGTCGGTGCCACCATCACGCACCGCGTCATGGCGAAGCTCTTCGAAGACCGCGGTGTCGTCCTCGACCGCACGATGCAGCTGAACGTCGGCGGCAACATGGACTTCAAGAACATGCTCGAGCGCGAGCGCCTGGAGTCCAAGAAGATCTCCAAGACGCAGGCCGTCACCTCCCAGATCCCCGACCGGGACCTGGGTGAGAAGAACGTCCACATCGGCCCGTCGGACTACGTGGCCTGGCTGGACGACCGCAAGTGGGCCTACGTCCGCCTCGAGGGCCGCGCCTTCGGTGACGTCCCGCTGAACCTGGAGTACAAGCTCGAGGTCTGGGACTCCCCGAACTCCGCGGGTGTCATCATCGACGCCCTGCGCGCCGCGAAGATCGCCAAGGACCGCGGCATCGGCGGCCCGATCCTGTCGGCGTCCTCGTACTTCATGAAGTCCCCGCCGGTGCAGTACTTCGACGACGAGGCCCGCGAGAACGTCGAGAAGTTCATCCGCGGTGACGTCGAGCGCTAGTCACAGCTGATCGCCGGCTCGGTACAGCGGCGCATCGCACAACGCTCCTGCCAGGGCGGTGAAGGTCCCCGGGTCCCCTGACCCGGGGACCTTCCTCATGTGTGAGGCTGTGCCCCATGCCTGTCGTACGAGACCTGCGTCTCCTGTCGCGTCTGCGGTACTTCCGGCGTCTGCTGTCCGTCCGTCTCCTGTCCCAGGGTGCCGACGGCGTCTTCCAGGTCGCGCTCGCCGCTTACGTCGTCTTCTCCCCGGAGAAGCAGACCTCGGCCACCGCGGTCGCCTCGGCGATGGCGGTCCTGCTGCTCCCCTACTCCCTGGTGGGACCGTTCGCGGGGGTCCTGCTCGACCGCTGGCGGCGTCGGCAGGTCTTCGTGTACGGCAATCTGCTGCGGGCCGTGCTCGCCGCGGCCACCGCGGGGCTCATCATCGGCCGTGCCCCCGACTGGCTGTTCTACGTCTCCGCCCTCTGCGTCACAGCCGTCAACCGCTTCGTTCTCGCCGGGCTGTCCGCCGCCCTGCCCCGCGTGGTGGACGCCGAGCGCCTGGTGCTGGCCAACTCGGTCTCCCCTACGGCCGGCACACTCGCCGCGACCGCCGGCGGGGGCCTGGCTCTCGGTGTGCGGCTCCTGGCCTCGGGGTCCGACGCCGCGGTGGTACTGCTCGGCGCGCTCCTCTACCTGTGCGCGAGCCTGGCGTCACTGAGCCTGGCTCCCGGCCTCCTCGGCCCCGACCGGCACCCGGCTCGCCTCCCCCTCGGTACGGCGCTCGCCGAGACGGCACGCGAACTGGCAGCGGCCGTCCGGCACCTGGCCGCGCCCCGGCGCCGGGAGGCCGCGTGGGCCCTGGCCGCGATGACACTGATGCGCTTCTGCTACGGCGCGCTTCTCGTGCTGCTGCTCATGCTCTGCCGCTACGCCCTCTCCGACACCGCTGAAGAAGGACTGCGCCTGCTCGGCCCGGCGCTGGCGCTGTCCGGCGCGGGATTCTTCGCGGCGGCCGTGGTGACGCCCTGGGCGGCGGGCCGGCTCGGCCCCGGCCGCTGGATCGTGGTGTGCTCCGGTACAGCGACGGTGCTCGTACCGGCTCTCGCTCTCCCTTTCGCCACCGCCCCGCTCCTGGCCGCGTCCTTCGTCCTGGGCGTGATCACCCAGGGCGCGAAGATCACCACGGACACCCTCGTGCAGGCGGGGGTCGACGACGACTTCCGTGGCCGCGTCTTCTCCGTGTACGACGTTCTCTTCAACGTGGCCTTCGTCGGCGCGGCAGGTGTGGCGGCCCTGATACTGCCACCGGACGGCCGCTCGACCGTATTGGTGGTGCTGGTCGCCCTGATCTACGGCGGAATCTCCGTGACGCTGGCTCGCTTCGTACGGCATGGGGCCGGGCGCGACGAGGGCGGTGTTTCACGTGAAACACCGCCCGGATGCCGCCGGCCCGCGTAGATGTTTCACGTGAAACATCGCCGGGGCGCAGTTCGGCTCAGCTTTGCGCGGCCCACCACTCCTTGAGGGCCTCCACCGCGGCGTCCTGCCCCATCGGACCGTTCTCCAGGCGCAGCTCCAGCATGTGCTTGTACGCCTGGCCGATGACCGGGCCGGGCCCGATGTCCAGGATCTTCATGATCTGGTTGCCGTCGAGGTCGGGACGGATGGAGTCCAGCTCCTCCTGCTCCTGCAGCTGGGCGATGCGCTCCTCCAGGCCGTCGTAGGCCCGGGACAGCGCGGCCGCCCTCCGCTTGTTGCGAGTGGTGCAGTCGGAGCGGGTCAGCTTGTGCAGGCGGTCCAGCAGCGGCCCCGCGTCACGGACGTACCGGCGGACCGCCGAGTCCGTCCACTCCCCGGTGCCGTACCCATGGAAGCGCAGGTGGAGTTCGACCAGCCGTGAGACGTCCTTCACCAACTCGTTGGAGTACTTCAAGGCGGTCATGCGCTTCTTCGTCATCTTCGCGCCGACCACCTCGTGGTGGTGGAAGGAGACACGGCCGTCGTCCTCGAAGCGGCGGGTACGCGGCTTACCGATGTCATGGAGCAGCGCGGCCAGCCGGAGCGTGAGATCCGGCCCGTCCTGCTCCAACGCGATCGCCTGCTCCAGCACGATCAGCGTGTGCTCGTAGACGTCCTTGTGCCGATGGTGCTCGTCGCGCTCCAAACGGAGCGCCGGCAACTCGGGCAGGACGTGTTCGGCGAGCCCGGTGTCCACGAGGACCGTCAGCCCCTTGCGCGGATGGGTGGACAGGACGAGCTTGTTCAACTCGTCACGGATCCGCTCCGCCGAGACGATCGCGATACGCCCGGCCATCTCCGTCATGGCGGTGACGACCTCGGGTGCGATCTCGAAGTCCAGCTGGGCGGCGAACCGGGCGGCCCGCATCATGCGCAGCGGATCGTCCGAGAACGACTCCTCGGGCGTGCCCGGGGTTCGCAGCACGCGCGCCGCGAGGTCCGCCAGGCCACCGTGCGGATCGATGAACTCCTTCTCCGGCAGTGCCACGGCCATCGCGTTCACCGTGAAGTCGCGACGGACCAGGTCCTCCGCGATGGAGTCGCCGTACGACACCTCGGGCTTGCGCGAGGCGCGGTCGTAGGCCTCCGACCGGTAGGTGGTGATCTCGATCTGGAAGTCCCAGTCGGTGTCGCCGACGCGGGCGCTCTTGTGTGCGCCCACCGTGCCGAACGCGATCCCCACCTCCCAGACCGCGTCCGCCCAAGGCCGGACGATCTTCAGTACGTCCTCGGGACGGGCGTCGGTGGTGAAGTCCAGGTCGTTGCCGAGCCGGCCGAGCAGCGCGTCGCGGACCGAACCGCCGACCAGGGCGAGTGAGAACCCGGCCTCCTGGAATCGGCGGGCGAGGTCGTCGGCGACGGGAGCCACCCGCAGCAGCTCGGCGACCGCGCGCTGCTGCGCCTGGCTCAGGGCAGAGGGAGTGTCTTCGTTGGGGTTCGGCACAACAGAAAAGGGTACGTGCCCGCGCGACCGGGACGCCCCGTCGAGCGGCGCGGACAGCTCCTTACATACCCGTCCAAGCGCTGCCCTTGCGGCGTACGGCTGCTCTCCCGTCGATACTGCGTATAGAGGGCGGGTCGCCGTTGTCCTTCCGATCTTGTGGAGGAGACCGCGGCACTTCCCCTCGGCGCGCATCGTTACCATGCGTGGACGCACATTCCGACGACCACTGACGACGACGAGGGACGGGCGAGCGCGTGGCCGAGGCGGCTGACTTCCAGGGGACCAGTGCCTCACCTGCCCGCCGGTGGATGCGACGCGCGGGAGCCCTGCTCGCCGGGGCGCCTCTGCTGGCCGGTCTCCTCCAGCTGCCCGCCGCGGCGCCCGCGCAGGCCGCGTCCTCGGCCCCGGTGTCCGTGTCCCTGGACAACCTGAGCCCCGGCGTTCCCACGGACGGCGACACACTGACCGTCACCGGCACGGTGACCAACAACGGCAAGCGGACCGTCACGGGCGCCCACGTGAACCTGCGGGTGGGGCCCCGGCTCACCACCCGATCGGCCATCGACTCCGTCGCCCGGCACTCCGACGAGCCACAGGGCGGCACCGGCGCGGAGGTCGACGACAAGTACGAGGAGAAGTTCGCCACACTGCCCCCGGGCGTCGCCGAGCACTTCAGCATCTCCGTCCCCGTGGACAAGCTCGACCTCGGTGAGGACGGGGTCTACGCGTTCGGGGTCTCCCTGTCCGGGCAGACCTCCGCCCAGCCCTGGGACCAGCTGCTCGGCATCCGGCAGACGTTCCTGCCGTGGCAGCCGTCCGAGGCCGACACGCGGACCAGGACGACGTTCCTGTGGCCGCTGATCTCCACCGTGCACATGACGGCCAAGACGGGTGCCGGTGACCTTCAGACACCGGTGTTCCTCGACGACGACCTGGCCAAGGAGCTGGCACCGGGCGGCCGGCTGGCCCAGATGGTGGATCTGGGCAAGGACCTCGACGTGACGTGGGTGGTCGACCCGGACCTGCTGGCCTCGGTCGACGCGATGGCCACGGGCAACTACCGGCTCCCGGACGCCGACGGCACCACCACGCCCGGCTCCCGGGAACACCAGGCGGTCGCCAAGCAGTGGCTGGCCAGCCTCCAGAAGGCCGTGGCCGGCAAGGAGGTCGTCGCCCTGCCCTTCGCCGACCCGGACCTGGCCTCCCTGGCGCACAGCGGTACCAGCGTCACCGGCTCACTCAGCCACCTCAAGGACGCCACCGACGTCGCCGCGACCACGGTTCAGACGGTGCTCCACGTCACACCGACCACCGACTTCGCCTGGCCCGTGAACGGCGCCGTGGATCCCTCGATCATGAAGGTCGCGACGTCCGCCGGCGCCGACCGGGTGATCGCCCGCAGCGACAGCCTGCAGGAGACCGCCGGACTGCCGTACACGCCGTCCGCCGCCCGCCCGGTCGGCGGCGGCACCACGGCGGTGGTCGCCGACGCCCGCCTGTCCAGGGCGTTCGAGGGCGACATGACGAGGGCCGGCTCGGCCACACTCGCCGTGCAGCGGTTCCTGGCGCAGAGCCTGGAGCTGAACGCGCAGACGGACGAGGAGCGCAGCGTCGTCGTCGCCCCGCAGCGCGTGCCCACGGCCAGCCAGGCACAGGCGATGGCCGCAGCATTGAGGGAGCTCCAGGGCAGCGGCTGGTCCCAGTCGCAGGACCTCACCGCGGCGGCCAAGGCCAAGCCAGATCCGGGTGCCACCACGCGCATCCCCTCGACGTCCGTGTATCCGCCCTCGCTGCGCCGGCAGGAGCTGCCGCGAGCGGTCTTCGGGCAGATCGCCCGAACCCAGGACAAGCTCGACAACTTCCAGGTGATCCTCACCGACCGGTCCCGTGTGGCCACCCCGTTCGGGCTGGCCATACACCGCGAGATGTCCACGTCATGGCGCGGTAGCGGCGACGAGGCGGCCGGCTACCGGGACGGTGTGGAGACGTGGCTCGACGAGCTGGCCGATCAGGTCAGGCTGATCGACAAGTCGGAGACCAAGCTCTCGGGCCGCAGCGCCACCATCCCGGTGACCGTCCAGAACCGCCTGGTGCAGCCGGTCGGCCACCTGGTGCTGCGCCTCACCTCGACCATGCCGACCCGCCTCAAGATCGGCGGCAAGGCCTACTCCGAACAGTCGGTGGACGTCTCCGGCGGGCACAGCCAGTCGGTGAAGTTCACCACCTCGGCCAACGCCAACGGCCGGGTGACGGTCATCGCCCAGTTGTTCACCGAGGACGGTCAGGAGTACGGCAACGCCGTCACCTTCGATGTGAAGGTCACCGAGGTCACCCCCACCGTGATGCTGGTCATCGGCGGTGGCGTGCTGCTCCTCGTCCTCGCCGGTTTCCGGATGTACACCCAGCGCAAGCGCGCCGCCGCCCGGCAGGCCGACGATGACGGTCCCGGTACGGCGGAAGGGGACACGGACGAAGCCGGGAACCCCGGAGCCCCTGAGGACCGTCTCCCGGAAGAGCCGGACGCCGCCTCCGGGGCAGGCGACCCCGAGCAGCCGAGTGACCCTGCGCCGGACACCGCACCGGAAAGCGCCGACCCCTCCGGGACGGGTGAGAGAGTGGACCGTTGAGCGATGTCGTGGCCGGTGGGCCCGGGACGATGAGGTGGGGTAAGCATGAGCGCGCCGTACGACGGTGACCGCGGCGAGGGCGCTGCCGGTTCGGGCCACCCCGAGCCGCAGCGCGAGCCTGGCCAGGTGCCGCCGCAGCACGCGGCGGACATGTACCTCCAGGACGCCTACGGGCAGGATCCCTACCGAGCGCACGACCTGTCCGCCCAGGACCCGGTCGCAGAGGCGCTCTACGACCGCGCCGCGCACCCGCCGCCGCCCCCGGGCACGTACGACCCGCAGCAGCCGCTGTACGCTCCGCCCGCCCAGTCGCCGTACTCGCCCGACCCGCACGTGTGGGCGCAGACACCGGCCCCCGAACCGGAAGCGCCGGCCCCGTACCTGCCGTACGGCGATGACCCACGCACCACCCAGTTCGTGGGGGTGGACGACCTGGTCACGCACTCCGGCGAGGAGTACCACGAGCCGGACGCGTTCGCGCATCTCTTCAAGGACCAGCAGCACAGCGGTGGGCACTCGCCCATGGATCCGCCGGTCGTCCCCGGCCCGGCCGGCGCGCCGGGCGGCGGGCACGGCGGTCCGTACGGCCAGGGCCCGCAGCAGGACAACCCGTACGCCGGGGGCGCCTACCCGGCGCGGGCCTCCTACGCGGCCGGCGCCGGACATCCGGGCCAGACCCCGGTGCCCGCTCCCGCCGCAGCGCCGGACCCGGGCGGTCCCCGGACCGCGGTGCCGGTGGACCGCCCGGCCGACGCCGCGCCCGCCGCGCCCGCCAAGAAGGGGGGACGAGCCACCGGACTGCTGAAGTCCAGTGCCGTGATGGCGGCGGGCACGATGGTCTCCCGCCTCACCGGCTTCGTCCGCTCCGCGCTGATCGCCGCCGCCCTGGGCCTCGGCTTCCTCGCCGACTCCTTCCAGGTGGCCTACCAGCTGCCGACGATGATCTACATCCTCACCGTCGGCGGCGGCCTGAACTCCGTGTTCGTGCCACAGCTGGTGCGCTCCATGAAGGAGGACGAGGACGGCGGCGAGGCCTTCGCCAACCGGCTCCTGACCCTGGTGATGGTGGCGCTGGCGGCGCTGACCGGTCTCGCGATGTTCGCCGCGCCCCTCCTGGTGCGCCTGCTGTCGAACCCGGTCGCCACCAACCCGGCGGCCAACGACGTCGCCGTCACCTTCACCCGCTACTTCCTGCCCTCGATCTTCTTCATGGGCATCCACGTGGTGATGGGTCAGATCCTGAACGCGCGGGGGAAGTTCGGCGCGATGATGTGGACCCCGGTCCTGAACAACATCGTCATCATCGTGACGCTCGGCATGTTCATCTGGGTCTACGGCACCGCGGCCAACTCCCACATGACCGTCACGAACATCCCGCCGGAGGGCCAGCGCCTGCTCGGCATCGGCGTGCTGCTCGGTCTGGTCGTCCAGTCGCTGGCGATGATCCCGTATCTGCGCGAAACCGGGTTCCGTGTGCGGCTGCGCTTCGACTGGCGCGGCCACGGCCTGGGCAAGGCCGCGATGCTCGCCAAGTGGACGGTCCTGTTCGTCCTCGCCAACCAGGCGGGCGCCATGGTGGTGACGCAGCTGTCCACCGCCGCCGGCAAGGACTCCGGCATCAAGGGCGCCGGCTTCGCCGCCTACGCCAACGCCCAGCTGATCTGGGGTCTGCCGCAGGCCATCATCACCGTCTCCCTGATGGCCGCCCTGCTGCCGCGCATCTCGCGCTCGGCCGCCGAGGGTGACGGCGGCGCGGTCCGGGACGACATCTCGCAGGGCCTGCGCACGACCGCGGTCGCCATCGTCCCGATCGCCTTCGGCTTCCTCGCGCTCGGCGTCCCCATGTGCACGCTGATCTTCGGCTCCGCGGGCACCAGCGCCGCCGTGAACATGGGTTACATGTTGATGGCCTTCGGTCTCGGCCTGATTCCGTACTCGGTGCAGTACGTCGTCCTGCGCGCCTTCTACGCCTACGAGGACACGCGCACCCCCTTCTACAACACGGTCATCGTGGCCGCGGTCAACGCGAGCGCTTCGGCCCTCTGCTACTTCCTGCTGCCGCCCCGCTGGGCGGTCGCCGGCATGGCAGCCGCCTACGGCCTCGCCTACGCCATCGGTGTGGGCATCGCCTGGCGGCGGCTGCGCAAGCGGCTGGGCGGCGACCTGGACGGGGCCCGGGTACTGCGCACGTACGCGCGGCTGGGCATTGCCTCCCTGCCGGCGGCCCTGCTCAGCGGCGCGGCCGTCTACGCCATCGGCCACACCCTCGGCCAGGGCGTCGTCGGCTCGTTCGCGGCGCTGCTCGCCGGCGGCATCGTCCTGCTGGGTGTCTTCTTCGTGGCGGCCCGACGGATGCGCATCGAGGAACTCAACTCGCTCGTGGGTATGGTGCGCGGGCGTCTGGGGCGATGAGGCGGGGGTAGGCGCACAACCATCGTCCGCCGCTGTGTGTCGTGCATAGCGGCGGACTGTGGGCACAATTGGTTTCGGCGTCGGACAGTGTGCAACGGATGGGGAGGCAGGGACGACGGTGGCGGAACGGAGCACGGCTGCCGTCGACGTGGCAGACACCAGCGGTGAGCAACCGCTGACCGCCAAGGCGGACCAGTCCACGGCCGACGGGGTGGCCAAGAACCCGGAGCGGGACACGGACAGCGACCAGGCACAGGGAAGTGGCGGCACCGAGAGTCCCGCACAGAAGGCTTCGCCTCCGGAACTGCACAGCGGTCACAAGCTGGCCAGACGTTACCGGCTGGAGGAGTGCGTCACCCGTCTGGACGGCTTCAGCAGCTGGCGGGCGGTCGACGAGAAACTCCGCCGTGCCGTCGGCGTCCATGTCCTGCCCGCGAACCATGTCCGGGCCCGCTCCGTCCTGGCCGCCGCCCGTTCCTCCGCACTGCTCGGCGATCCGCGTTTCGTCCAGGTCCTCGACGCCGTCGAGGAGAACGACCTCGTGTACGTCGTGCACGAGTGGCTGCCCGACGCCACCGAGATGACCACGCTTCTCGCCGGCGGCCCGCTGGAACCGCACGACGCCTACCAGATGGTCAGTCAGATCTCCTCCGCCATGGCCGCGGCACACCGCGAGGGGCTCGCCCATCTGCGGCTGAACCCGAACGCCGTACTGCGCACCTCCACCGGCCAGTGGCGCATCCGCGGCCTCGCCGTGAACGCCGCGCTGCGCGGGGTCAGCTCGGACACCCCGCAGCGGACCGACACCGAGGCCATCGGTGCCCTGCTGTACGCCGCGCTGACCCAGCGCTGGCCGTACGAGAACGACGCCTACGGCCTGTCCGGCCTCCCCAAGGACATCGGGCTCATCGCACCGGACCAGGTGCGGGCCGGGGTGCACCGCGGTCTGTCCGAGCTGACCATGCGCGCCCTGGTGAACGACGGGGCCACGGCGTCACGTCACGAGGCCGCGTGCACCACGCCGGAAGAGCTGGTGAAGGCGATCGGCGAGATGCCCCGCATCCGCCCGCCCGAGCCCTCGTTCACGGCCCCTCCGGACTATCAGCGCACCACCTACCAGCAGGGCAGCTACGGCCGCCCCGCGCCGCACCCCGGTATCGGTCAGCCGATCGCGGCCCCGCCGCCCCCGCTCCAGAGCCGCACGGGCAAGGCCCTGAAGTGGGCGGTGTCGGCGCTCCTGATCGCCGCCCTGGGCCTGGGCAGCTGGCAACTGGCGGATGCCCTGATGGACCGGAGTGACACGTCCGGCGACACCAACAAGAGCCAGACGACGGACGACGGCGACAAGAACCCCTCGAAGTCGAAACCGGTCCCGATAAAGATCGAGTACAGCCAGGAGTTCGTCGCCGGGGGCAACGCCCAGCGCCCCGACGACGTGGCCAAGACGTACGACGGGGACGCCTCCACCTACTGGAGGACGAGGAGCTTCAACGAAGGCCCCACCATCGCGCCGCTCAAGCCGGGCGTCGGCATCGTCTACGACCTCGGCTCGGCCAGGAAGCTCAGCACCGCCACCCTCGACATGCGCTACGCCGGTGACCACACGACGGTCGAGCTGTACGCGGCCGACTCGCTGACGCCGCCCTCGCTGGACTCGATGGACCAGATCGGCAAGGTCACGACGACGGGCACCAACGCTACGGTGAAGGTCACCAAGTCGGTCAGGACACGCTACGTCCTCGTCTGGCTGACGGCCGTACCGAAATCAGGGTATGACTCCGCCCTGTACGCCCAGGCCGGCTACAAGCAGGCCATCGGCGAAGTGAAGTTCACGGGCTGACGTCTCACCCGGACCGGAGGGGGCAGATGGCGGAGGGCGCCGGCGGGTACGACGGAGCGAGCGACAAGGATCTGCTCGCCCGTCACGTGGAAGGCGATCCCGACGCCTTCGGTGAGATCGTGCGGCGTCACCGGGACCGGCTCTGGGCGGTCGCGCTACGGACACTGGGGGACCGGGAGGAGGCCGCCGACGCGGTACAGGACGCCCTGATCTCCGCCTACCGAGCCGCCCACACCTTCCGGGGACAGTCGGCCGTCACCACGTGGCTGCACCGGATCACCGTGAACGCCTGCCTGGACCGGGTCCGCAAGGCGGCCTCGCGCAAGACCGCCCCGGTCGATGACACCGAGCGGCTGGAGCAGCTGCTGGAACCGCACGAGTCCGCCTCGGCGCCCGCCGAGCGCAAGGACGTGCACCGCCAGCTCCTCGAAGCGCTCGGCACCCTCCCGCTGGAGCAGCGGGCCGCTCTGGTCCTGGTGGACATGCAGGGCTATCCGGTGGCCGAGGCCGCGCGGCTCCTGGATGTGCCGGCGGGGACGGTGAAGAGCCGGTGTGCCCGGGGCAGGGCCCGGCTGCTGCCTCTGCTCGCTCACCTACGGCCCGAGGGCGGCGCGCAAGCGCGGTCCGCCCGTACCGGGGGCGGTGAGGAAGTCGTTGCCGCCGGAGGGCGGAACGAATCCGGCCCGGGGCGGAACCGGGGGCCGGGGACATCCGTCCCACCGGCAACGGGATCACCGAGCGGACGCCCCCTGGACACGGGGCCGAGCGATTCAACCGTAGTGAAGGGCGGAGGTGGGCGAGCGTGACTTCCACGACGGACACGGCCGGGCACCCGGACGTCGCCGAGATCTCCGACCTCACCGAGGGCCTGCTTCCGCCGGACCGGAGCAGCGATGTGCGGCGTCATCTGGGCACGTGTGAGTTGTGCGCGGACATGTACGCCTCGCTGGAGGAGATCCGGAGCCTGCTGGGATCCGTGCAGGAGCCGGAACGGATGCCGGACGACGTGGCCGCGCGTATCGGCGCCGCCCTGGCCGCCGAGGTCCCGCGCGCCGGCGGCGAAGGTACCGCTGACCATGTTTCACGTGAAACGGCGACCGTGGCGGATCGTCCCGCTGGACGACCGCGTGCGACGACCGGGCCCGGGCGCAAACCGTCCGAGCGCGGGCGGCGCCGCGGCCGGTTCGTCCTGGGCGCCGTCCTCACGGCCGCGGTGCTGGGCGGCGGTGGTCTGGTCGTGACGTCACTCGGTGACAACGCCGGCCACACGACGACGGCCCATGGGACGCCGACCCCGTCCGCCGTCTCCTTCTCCGGTGACAGCCTGCAGAACCAGGTGCGCGGACTCCTCGCCATGAAGAAGGGGCTGCCGCAGGACAGCGAGAAGCCACGGTCGGACACCGAGGGCGGGTCGGACACGCCGGGGGTGACCTCCGGCACGCACACCTTGATC
Source organism: Streptomyces sp. Y20 (assembly GCF_043195475.1). Classification (NCBI taxonomy): domain Bacteria; kingdom Bacillati; phylum Actinomycetota; class Actinomycetes; order Kitasatosporales; family Streptomycetaceae; genus Streptomyces; species Streptomyces sp. Y20. Next base: position 460,129 of record NZ_JBIDDP010000003.1, on the reverse strand, counting down.
CAGACCGCTGTCCCCGTCCCCGACTGTGTCCGGCAAGCGCTCAGCCGGGGCGCTGACGTCCTGGGCGCCAAGACGGGCACCTATGCGGGGAGGCCCGCCTACCTCGTCGTCGTGGCCGATGCTCGCGACACCAAGCGGGTCACCGCGTACGTGGTCGACGAGGCCTGCGTGCGGCAGCGGAGCACCGCGGCGGGCGGCGAGGTTCTGCTGAAGCAGTCCGTCGCGCGTCCTTGAGTCGCTGGAACGCTTCTTCGGCCCCCCGGTACGGCGTTGCGTGTGCTCGGACACATCGGGAATGCGCGCCCCGTAGGATCCGTTGGGTGGGTGAGAGTCCTGAAAAGGGCGCTCACCGGTCGACTGACGCTGACCAGAGACGAGGAATCAAGCCGTGAGCGACGTCCGTAACGTGATCATCATCGGCTCCGGGCCCGCCGGCTACACGGCGGCGCTCTACACCGCCCGTGCGTCGCTGAAGCCCCTGGTGTTCGAGGGCGCCGTCACCGCGGGTGGCGCCCTGATGAACACCACCGAGGTGGAGAACTTCCCCGGCTTCCGCGACGGCATCATGGGCCCCGATCTCATGGACAACATGCGCGCGCAGGCTGAGCGCTTCGGCGCCGAGCTGGTTCCGGACGACATCGTCTCTGTCGACCTGACCGGCGAGATCAAGACCGTCACCGACACCGCGGGCACCGTCCACCAGGCGAAGGCGGTCATCGTGACCACCGGCTCCCAGCACCGCAAGCTGGGCCTGCCGAAGGAGGACGTGCTGTCCGGCCGTGGCGTCTCCTGGTGTGCCACCTGTGACGGGTTCTTCTTCAGGGACCAGGACATCGCCGTGATCGGCGGCGGTGACACCGCGATGGAGGAGGCCACCTTCCTCTCGCGGTTCGCCAAGTCCGTGACGATCGTCCACCGCCGGGACACCCTGCGGGCCTCCAAGGCGATGCAGGAGCGTGCCTTCGCCGACCCGAAGATCAAGTTCGTCTGGGACAGCGAGGTCGCCGAGATCCAGGGCGACCAGAAGCTCTCCGGGCTGAAGCTGCGCAACCTCAAGACCGGCGAGCTGTCCGAGCTGCCCGTCACGGGGCTGTTCATCGCGATCGGCCACGACCCGCGCACCGAGCTGTTCCAGGGGCAGCTGGACCTGGACGAGGAGGGTTACCTGAAGGTCGCCGCTCCGTCCACGCGTACCAACGTGACCGGTGTCTTCGCCGCCGGCGACGTGGTCGACCACACCTACCGCCAGGCGATCACCGCAGCCGGTACCGGTTGCTCCGCCGCTCTGGACGCCGAGCGTTTCCTCGCCGCTCTCGCGGACGAGGACCAGGCTGAGCCCGAGAAGACCGCCGCCGTCTGACCTTCCTTTTCTCCCCTCGCCACACCGCACGACCAAGGTAAGGAGCCCGCCGTGGCCGGCAACCTCAAGATTGTGACCGACGATTCCTTCGACCAGGACGTCCTGAAGAGTGACAAGCCTGTCCTGGTGGATTTCTGGGCGGCCTGGTGCGGCCCGTGCCGCCAGATCGCCCCGTCGCTGGAGGCGATCGCTGCCGAGTTCGGCGACAAGATCGAGATCGTCAAGATCAACATTGACGAGAACCCGGGCACGGCCGCCAAGTACGGGGTCATGTCCATCCCGACCCTGAACGTCTACCAGGACGGCGAGGTCGCCAAGACGATCGTCGGCGCCAAGCCCAAGGCCGCGCTTCTGCGTGACCTGGACGAGTTCATCACCAAGTAACGTTTCACGTGAAACACGAATGGGCCAACCCTCCGGGGTTGGCCCATTCGCATGGGTCGGCCATGTGCTGACGGTGGCCCGTCAGCCCCGTCCGCTAGAGCGGCCTCAGTGCGGGTTCCTTCTGGACCGCTCCCAGAAGACGGTCGAGTGCCATCTCCACGTCTTCTTTCCAGGAGACCGTGGACCGCAGTTCCAGCCGCAGCCGGGGATGTGCGGGATGCTGACGCACCGTCTTGAAGCCCACGGCCAGCAGATGATCGGCGGGCAGCAGGCAGGCGGGCTCCTTCCAACGAGCGTCACCGAACGCCTCGATCGCCTTGAAGCCCCGGCGCAGCAGATCCTTGGCGACCGCCTGCACCAGCATCCGGCCCAGTCCCTGCCCCTGGTAACCGGGCAGGATGAAGGCCGTTATCAGCTGAACCGCGTCCGGTGAGACCGGGCTCGTGGGAAAGGCCGCGGAGCGCGGTACATAGGCCGGCGGGGCATAGAGCACGAAGCCCGCCGGCACATCGTCCACGTAGGCCACCCGGCCGCACGATCCCCAGTCCAGCAGGACGGCTGAGATCCAGGCCTCTTTCTCCGTTGCGGAGGTCCCCGCTGTCACCGCCGCTTCGCCGCTGACGGGGTCCAGTTCCCAGAAGACGCATGAGCGACAGCGCTGGGGAAGGTCCTGAAGGTTGTCCAGCGTGAGCGGCACGAGCCGACGCCCCATAAAGGGTGATCCTCGCTTCCTTCGCTCGCCGCATCCTGTGCGGCTGTCAGAGCGCTCCGCTCCCTGAGCAGGCTGCCGACGAATCCGCCGACCGCGCCGAGGCCGAGGCCCGCGCTCACCAGTCCGGTGCGGCTCATCGATCGCATGGCCCCGACTCCCGCTCAGAGATGCAGATGCTGTCCGGTGGATGCGCCATACCTGTTCGCATCGTATCCACGATGCGATTCACTCGATACCGCCTCAAAGCAAAGAGCGGACCGTGTTCCGGCACACACCGGACACGGCCCGCTCCTCTGCACAACGCGGCGGGTCCGCCCGAGGGTCAGTCCTGCGTGTCCTCGCCGACGTCTTCCTGAAGACTCTTCTGGAGGGCCAGCTTCTCGCCCGGGGCGAACGTGCTGAGGATCCGCTCGAGGTCGTCCGGAGAAGCGAACTCGACGGTGATCTTGCCCTTCTTCTGCCCCAGTTCGACCTTCACCCGCGTCTCGAAGCGGTCCGACAGCCGGGTGGCCAGCTCGCTGAGCGCCGGAGAGGGCACCGAACCGGCCCGGGGGCCCCGGGAGCGCGAGGCCTTCTGAGACCGCGACCCCATCAGCGTGACGATCTCTTCCACGGACCGCACGGACAGGCCCTCGGCCACGATCCGGTGCGCCAGCCGGTCCTGCTCCTCGGAGTCCTCCACGGCCAGCAGCGCCCGGGCATGACCAGCCGAGAGCACCCCGGCGGCCACCCGCTTCTGCACGGTCGGCGACAACTTCAGCAGACGCAGGGTGTTGGAGACCTGCGGTCGGGAGCGTCCGATCCGGTCCGCCAGCTGATCATGCGTGCAGTTGAAGTCCCTCAGCAGCTGGTCGTAGGCAGCGGCCTCTTCGATCGGGTTCAGCTGCGCGCGGTGCAGGTTCTCCAGCAGCGCGTCCAGGAGGAGCTTCTCGTCCTCCGTGGCCCGGACGATGGCCGGGATGGCCGCCAAGCCGGCCTGGCGGCAGGCGCGCCAACGGCGCTCGCCCATGATCAGCTCGTAGCGGGCCGGTCCCAGCTGGCGCACGACGACGGGCTGGAGGAGACCGACCTCCCTGATGGAGGTGACCAGCTCCTGGAGCGCGTCCTCGTCGAAGATCTCACGCGGCTGGCGTGGGTTCGGCGTGATGTCGTCCAGCGGGATCTCGGCGAAGTGGGCGCCCATCGGAGCCTCGGGCACCTCCACGGCTGGGCTCGCCGGGACCACCTCGGTCTCGTGCACGACAGGCGGGAGAGTGGCCACCTTCGCCGCGGCCACCCCCCGGTCGGTCGTCAGCACCGGGACGGCGGTGGGAGAGGTCGATGCTCCACCGCCCATCGCCGCCGGCGTCGGGGTCTTCTCGGTCGGGGCAGCGGGGATCAACGCGCCGAGTCCACGACCCAGTCCCCTCCGTCGCTCGCTCACTGGATGCCCTCCACCATGCTCGGGTCGTTCTGGGCGCCGATGTGGGCGTGACCGGCGTCGTAGCCGACACCGATGCCCCTCAGCGCGATTTCTCGGGCGGCCTCAAGGTAGGAGAGGGCGCCGCTCGATCCTGGATCGTAAGTCAGCACCGTCTGCCCGTAACTCGGCGCCTCGGAGATACGGACGGAGCGGGGAATGCTCGTCCGCAGTACCTCGTCGCCGAAGTGGGTGCGCACCTCTTCGGCGACCTGGGAAGCGAGACGCGTCCGGCCGTCGTACATGGTGAGCAGAATGGTCGACACGTGCAGCGTGGGGTTGAGGTGCCCCCGCACCAGGTCGACGTTGCGCAGCAGTTGACCCAGGCCCTCCAGCGCGTAGTACTCGCACTGGATCGGGATGAGGACCTCCTGGCCCGCGACCAGCGCGTTGACCGTCAGCAGGCCGAGGGAGGGAGGGCAGTCGATGAGGATGTAGTCCAACGGCTGCTCGTACGCCTGGATCGCCCGCTGGAGCCGGCTCTCCCGGGCCACCAAGGACACCAACTCGATCTCCGCACCGGCGAGATCGATGGTGGCGGGGGCACAGAAAAGGCCCTCGACATCGACGACGGGCTGGACGACCTCTGCGAGGGGTCTGCTCTCCACCAACACGTCGTAGATGGAGGGGACCTCGGCGTGGTGGTCGATCCCCAGAGCCGTGGAGGCGTTGCCCTGCGGGTCGAGGTCGACCACCAGGACTCGGCTGCCATGCAGAGCCAACGAGGCGGCAAGATTGACGGTCGTCGTCGTCTTGCCCACGCCACCCTTCTGATTGGCGACCACGATCAGTCGGGTCTGCTCCGGTCGTGGCAGGCCTTCCCCGGCACGGCCGAGGGCCTCCACCGCCAGTTGGGCCGCTCGACCGATGGGAGTGTCGTCCATCGGGGGCGGTGTTTCACGTGAAACTTCCGCCCCCATCGACTCGGTGCGGGGACCGGGGACCGGATCGGTCATCGGTCCCGCGATGTTGGCGTCGGACCGCACGGATTCACTCTCCTCGACATCAGGCTCGCAATGAACAGAGCCTCCCATGCCGTCGGGGTCATGAACCAGTGAGGCCTGGTGTTCTGTGGAGAAATCCACCTCTGTGGACAACTCCGTGCCCCGGGAGAGGGGCGGGGCGCCCGTGGAGGGGGGCTCCTGTCCGAGCGAGCCGAGGGACTTCCGGTCGCGGGGCTCGGCCGCGGCGCGACCGCGACCGATGATGCCGTGCAGCAATGAGCGACGTTTCACGTGAAACACGATGCACAGCGCCTGCGACCGAAACTCCGCGACACTCCGGAGCATCGCGGAGGGGCAGCTTGTGTGGAGTACGCCTCGTCGTCAGGACGGATCAGCGACGGCGACGGACACGACCGGTGCGGGCCGCCTTCGCGCGCTTGGCCGCGAAGCGCACACCGCCAGGGCTCTCCCCGACCTCGACCCGCACCACGGTGGACAGGGGATCCACCACGCCCTCGCCCACCTGCAGGATGGATGTCTCGACCGCGCCGAGCTTGCTGAGGGCGGAGGCCGCCGCCTTCAGCTCCTCCTCGGCCGTGTCGCCCTTCAGCGCGAGCATCTCGCCGTACGGACGCAGCAGCGGAATGCCCCAGGTGGCCAGGCGGTCCAGCGGAGCCACGGCACGAGCGGTCACCACGTGTACCGGAGGCAGCTTGCCCATCACCTCCTCGGCACGGCCGCGCACCACGGTGACGTGATCCAGGCCGAGCAGCTCGACGACCTCGCTGAGGAAGTTGGTGCGCCGCAGCAGCGGCTCCAGCAGAGTGATGTTCAGGTCGTCGCGGACCAGGGCCAGCGGGATACCCGGCAGGCCGGCACCCGAGCCGACGTCGCAGACCGTCACGCCCTCCGGGACAGCCTCGGACAGCACCGCACAGTTGAGCAGGTGCCGCTCCCACAGGCGGGGCACCTCCCGCGGGCCGATGAGGCCACGCTGCACGCCCGCCTCGGCGAGCAACTCCGCGTACCGCACCGCATCCGCGAAGCGATCACCAAACACTTCCCGCGCCTGCGCGGGCGCGGGGGGAAGCTCCGCTGCCTCCGTCACGGGGACCGTCCTTCCGTACAGCGCCGGCGCTTCACGCACCGGCCCACCAGAACTACCAGGCTGACAAATATTCGGCCCCGCCTGCTCAACAGACGGGGCCGGTGAAACGCGAGGGTCCGATCAGGCGGGCAGTACGACGACGAACCGCTGCGGCTCCTCGCCCTCGGACTCGCTGCGCAGTCCGGCGGCCTTGACCGCGTCATGCACGACCTTGCGCTCGAACGGGCTCATCGGCGCGAGCTTCACGGGCTCGCCGCTGCTTTTGACCTCGGCGACGGCCTTGGCGCCCAGCTCGGACAGCTCGGCCCGCTTCCTGGCCCGGTACCCCGCGATGTCCAGCATCAGCCGGCTGCGGTCACCGGTCTCCCGGAGCACCGCCAGGCGCGTCAGCTCCTGAAGCGCCTCCAGCACCTCGCCGTCCCGGCCGACCAGCTTCTCCAGGTCGCGGCTGCCGGTGTCGCCGATGATCGACACGGCGGCGCGGTCGGCCTCGACGTCCATGTCGATGTCGCCGTCGAGGTCGGCGATGTCCAGCAGACCCTCGAGGTAGTCCGCCGCGATCTCACCCTCCTGCTCCAAGCGGGAGAGGGTGTCTGCACCCTCGGCAGCGGCGGAGGTGGTGCCTTCCGTCACGGGATGGGCTCCTTCTTACTTCTTGGACGGGGACTTGGGCCGCTGCGGGCCACCCTTGCGCTGGCCGGACTGGGCCTTGCTGCGGGTGCCGGAGCCGGGCTTCTGGGGCTGCTTGGCAGCGGCGGACTTGACACCCTGCGGCTCGTCGGCCTTCTCCAGCGACGGCGAGTCGTCACCCGGCTGCCTGGGTGCGCCGGCCTGACGCTGGGACTTGCTCTGCCGCTTGGGCTGCTGGCGCCGGGCGGCGGTGTCGGTCACGGCCGCGGTGGTGGTCACGCCGTCCTCGGTCTGCGCCGCGGCCTGGGCCGTGCTCCGCACCACGGTGCCGTCGGCCTGGGCGGCGAGACCGGCCTTGTTCAGCGCGTTGACGAACTTGCGCTCGAACTCGTTGCGGTCGCGGCCCTTGGCGACGATCGCCTTGACGATGGCCTTCTCACCGCGCCGGCGGATCTTGCCGTGCTCGGTGACGTGCTTGGTCAGGCGCTCCAGGTAGGCGGCCTGCGCCTTGGAGCCCGGCGTCGGGTTGTTGCGGATGACGTACATCTGCTGGCCCATGGTCCACACGTTGGTGGTCAGCCAGTAGACGAGGACACCGACCGGGAAGTTGATGCCGAAGACGGCGAACATGACCGGGAAGACGTACATCAGCATCTTCTGCTGCTGCATGAACGGCGTCTTCACCGTGGTGTCGACGTTCTTCGTCATCAGCTGACGCTGCGTGTAGAACTGCGAGAACGACATCATCACGATCATGACCGCGGTCACGACCCGGACGTCGGTCAGCGTGGCGCCCAGCGCCTCGACCGTGCTCGCGCTGTCCATGAACTTGGCGGCGAGCGGGGCACCGAAGATGTGCGCCTGACGGGCGCTGTTGAGCAGCTGCTCGTCGATGACGCCGATCTTCTTGTGCGAGGCGATGCCGCTGAGCACGTGGTACAGGGCGAAGAAGAACGGGGACTGCGCCAGGATGGGAAGGCACGAGGAGAGCGGGTTGGTACCCGTCTCCTTGTACAGCTTCATCATCTCTTCGGACTGGCGCTGCTTGTCGTTCTTGTAGCGCTCCTGGATCTTCTTCATCTCCGGCTGGAGCGTCTGCATCGCGCGCGTCGACTTGATCTGCTTCACGAAGAGCGGGATCAGGCAGATGCGGATCAGGATCACGAGGGACACGATGGACAGGCCCCAGGCCCACCCGGTGTCGGGGCCGAAGATGGCGCCGTACACCGTGTGGAACTGGACGATGACCCATGAGACGGGTGTCGTGATGAAGCTGAAGAGGCTGGCAATCGTGTCCACTAATCATGCTCCTTGGGCATGGGACGAGGTCTCTGCGGCCGGGCTCGGGGGAAGCTCGGAAGCAGGCTTCTCGGGCTTCGCTTCGATGGCCGGTGCGGCGGAGGGCCCGCCCTTGCGTGCGCGCCAGGCGTTGCGCAGCCTTTCGTGCCACCGCGGGCGCTTACGCGGAGGGACATGGTCCACACCGCCGAGCGACCACGGATTGCACCGGAGGATGCGCCAGGCGGTGAGTGCCGTTCCCTTGACCGCACCGTGCCGGTCGATGGCCGTATAGCCGTAGTGGGAGCACGACGGGTAGTACTTGCACACCGGCCCCAGCAGTGGACTGATCGTCCACTGGTACAGCTTGATCAGAGCCAGCAGCGGGTACTTCATCGCGCGCCCCCTCCCAGCAGCCGCTCCAGGGCGGCGTCCAGGTCTCGGGCCAGCTGTGCGTGGTCTGCGTCACCCGCTCCGGGCAGCGCTCGTACGACTACCAGGCTACCGGGGGGGAACAGGGTGACTCGGTCACGCATCAGATGACGCAGTCTGCGCTTCACTTTGTTGCGCACGACCGCACCACCCACGGCCTTGCTCACGACGAAACCCGCACGCGTCGGGGGAGCGCTCTCCCCAGGCGCGTGCGGGTCCGTGGCACCGCTACGAAGGTGGACGACGAGGGTTGGGCGGCCTGCCCGGCGCCCTCGTCGTACCGCGGTCGCGAAGTCCTCGCGCCGCCTCAGCCGGTTCTCGGTGGGCAGCACGATGTCATGACCTGACCGGGATCAGGCGGACAGTTGGGCGCGACCCTTGCTGCGGCGGGACGCGAGGATCGCGCGGCCGGCACGGGTGCGCATACGCAGCCGGAAGCCGTGGGTCTTCGCGCGACGACGGTTGTTCGGCTGGAAGGTGCGCTTGCTCACTCGGGGGCTCCAGAAGAAATCGGTAGTGGCGGGGTGCCGTCCTGGCTGTCACCGTGCGCCCACGAGTAGCTCGCTTCACGCCCGAGTGCACCGCTTCCCGATCACCCAGGTGATCTGTGCCCATCGGAGGCAGGCGGCAGCAGCCATCGACAACTCGACCTGGTTACGGTACGCGCGGCCGGGCCGTCCGGTCAAACCGGGGCCAGCCGAGAGACACTGTCCACAGGCTGGGGACAACAACTTGAACCCTACCCGCCGCGCTGACTACCGTGGCTGGACTCCGATTCGTTCCCTTGTCCCACTCACCACCCGATTCAGATCCCTATCCGTCCCCCGGACCACACGTTCGTGGGACCTGTGAGAGAGCGTGCCCTGTGGCTGACGTACCTGCCGATCTTGCCGCAGTGTGGCCACGCGTACTGGAGCAGCTCCTGGGGGAGGGCCGCGGTCAGGGCGTCGAGGTGAAGGACGAGCACTGGATCCGGCGCTGCCAGCCGCTGGCGCTGGTCGCCGACACCGCGTTGCTCGCCGTACCGAACGAATTCGCGAAGGGCGTACTGGAGGGCCGTCTGGCGCCGGTCGTCAGCGAGACGCTGAGCCGCGAGTGCGGCCGGCCCATCCGGATCGCGATCACTGTGGACGACTCGGCGGGCGAACCGCCGGCGCCCCCCGCGCAGCAGGCGCCCGCGTCGCGTTACGAGGAGCAGGAACTGCCCTCGGGGCCGTACGAGGGCTACGGCCGCCACCGCGGGCCCGACCAGATGCCGGGCACCGAGCCGGGTGGCGAGCAGTCCCCGCAGGGCCGCCCGGACCAGCTCCCGACCGCCCGCCCGGCCTACCCGTCGGAGTACCAGCGCCCCGAGCCCGGCGCCTGGCCGCGCCCCGGGCAGGACGACTACGGCTGGCAGCAGCCGCGGCTCGGCTTCCCCGACCGCGATCCGTACGCGTCGCCGTCGTCCCAGGACGGTTACGGCTCCGGGGCGGACTCGTACGGCTCGCCGTCGCAGGACTACCGGCCGCAGGGCAGGGACCGGCCGTCGTACGGGCAGCAGCGCGGTGACTACGACGCCCCGCGCGCGCCCTACGAGCCGTCCCGCCCGGACTACGACTCCGGCCGGAGCGAGTACGACTCCTCCCGGACCGAGTACGACCAGCGCGACCCGGTCCGCCGTGAGCTGCCCGACCCGTCGGCGCACCGTGGCGGCCACGGCCGCCCGGACATGTCCGGCCCGCCCGCCGGGCAGCCGGCGAAGGGAAGCGGGCCCGGGGAGCCGACCGCGCGACTGAACCCCAAATACCTGTTCGACACGTTCGTCATCGGCGCGTCGAACCGGTTCGCGCACGCGGCGGCGGTCGCGGTCGCCGAGGCGCCGGCGAAGGCGTACAACCCCCTGTTCATCTACGGGGAGTCGGGGCTCGGCAAGACGCACCTGCTGCACGCGATCGGGCACTACGCGCGCAGCCTCTATCCGGGCACGCGCGTGCGGTACGTGAGCTCGGAGGAGTTCACCAACGAGTTCATCAACTCGATCCGCGACGGCAAGGGTGACAGCTTCCGCAAGCGGTACCGCGAGATGGACATCCTGCTCGTCGACGACATCCAGTTCCTGGCGGACAAGGAGTCGACGCAGGAGGAGTTCTTCCACACGTTCAACACGCTCCACAACGCCAACAAGCAGATCGTGCTGTCGAGCGACCGGCCGCCCAAGCAGCTGGTGACGCTGGAGGACCGGCTGCGGAACCGTTTCGAGTGGGGTCTGATCACCGACGTCCAGCCGCCCGAGCTGGAGACGCGGATCGCGATCCTGCGCAAGAAGGCGGTCCAGGAGCAGCTGAACGCGCCGCCGGAGGTGCTGGAGTTCATCGCCTCCCGGATCTCGCGGAACATCCGTGAGCTGGAGGGTGCGCTGATCCGGGTGACGGCGTTCGCCTCGCTCAACCGGCAGCCGGTGGACCTGGGCCTGACCGAGATCGTCCTGAAGGATCTGATCCCCGGTGGCGAGGATTCGACGCCGGAGATCACCGCGCCGGCCATCATGGCGGCGACCGCGGACTACTTCGGGCTGACGGTCGAGGACCTGTGCGGCAGCTCGCGGGGCCGCCAGCTGGTCACGGCCCGGCAGATCGCCATGTACCTGTGCCGCGAGCTGACGGACCTGTCGCTGCCGAAGATCGGCGCGCAGTTCGGCGGCCGCGACCACACGACCGTCATGCACGCCGACCGCAAGATCCGCGCGCTGATGGCCGAGCGGCGCTCGATCTACAACCAGGTCACCGAGCTGACGAACCGCATCAAGAACGGCTGAGGCGGCCAGAGGCGGGCAGGTCGCACGCCGAACCGGCACCGAGGGCGCCCCGGGAGCTGTCCCGGGGCGCCCTCCGGCGTTTCCCGGGAGCCGTCCCAGGGGGAGCCGTCCCGGCGGGGTCCCGCTGCGGAGCCGTAGCAGCAGGGCGTGTCTGACGCTCCGAGCCGTCGCGGCAGGGCCCGTCCTCGCCGCTCCGAGCCGTCGCGGCGGGGCCCGTCCTCGCCGCTCCGAGCCGTTCCAGCAGGGCCCGTCCTCGCCCGCTCCGGACCGTTCCGATAGGTGTGCCCCCGCCGCTCCGCACCGTTCAAGCCGGCACGCCCGGCGGCCGACGGCCCGCCCGCTCGGCCCGCTCGCTTCGCCCGCTCAAGGTGCGCGCTTCGGCGTCAGGAGGCCGCTCGTCGGGGGCCGACGGCCGGTGTTCCAGGGCTCCGCGAGCCGCGGACAGCCCGGTGGGCCGTTCCTCCCGTGTCATCCGGTGTTCGAATACTTGCCGGGTTACGGCCACTCTCCACAGATTCGGTGACTTTCTTCCGTCCACACCCTGGGGACTGCGGAGTTGTCCCAAACTGCGTCCACAGGGAGGCTGGCCCTGCGGCCTCCGCCCAGCTCAGAGGCCTGTGGATTCGTGGACAAAGAATCTCCACAGCCTGTGGATAACTTCAGGGGCCTCGACCTGTGGACGAGGTTGTCCACGGGCAACCCACAGGTCGAGGGTGGTTGTCCCCAGTGATCAGCCGCTTCTCCACATGGTTGTCCACTGTTCGGCAACCCGATGGCCCCGGTCACCACGTCGAGTGAAAGGCGTCACACGATGCTGCCGGATTGGGGTGTGGGAAACCCGGGTATTCCTGGGGACACAGCTGGGGAGAACTGCCCCCACCCTGTGGGCGCTGTGTGCAGAACTTTTTGTTCTCCACAGACAGGCCCGGTTGTCCACCGGCTCCACCCACAGGCCCGGTGGATAAAATTCGTGCTCTGAGCTGGGAAAACGGGGTTATCCACGGTATCCACAGGCCCTACTACTACTCCCGACTAGAGATAGCTGGGAAACCGCTTCGAAGCGGGGCCTGTGCACAACTCGCCGTCTCGAGCCCGGCTGCCCCCCGGACCGACTTGACCCCGACGGGCACCTACTGTCAGTGCCGTGCGTCAGACTGGTCCCCGGTGCTCCGCCCGTCGCAGTGGGCGGTGGCACCGAGTCGGAGGACTCAGTAGCAACAGCAGGAGGCGGCTTACGGTGAAGATCCGGGTGGAACGCGACGTACTCGCGGAGGCAGTGGCCTGGGCGGCCCGCAGCCTCCCGGCCCGTCCGCCGGCGCCTGTCCTCGCCGGCCTTCTGCTGAAGGCCGAGGACGGCCAGCTGAGCCTGTCGGGTTTCGACTACGAGGTCTCCGCCCGGGTGAACGTCGACGCGGAGGTCGAGGAGGAGGGCACCGTCCTCGTCTCCGGCCGCCTGCTGGCCGACATCTCCCGGGCCCTGCCCAACCGGCCGGTGGAGATTTCCACAGACGGTGTACGGGCGACCGTGGTCTGCGGCTCCTCCCGGTTCACCCTCCACACCCTTCCGGTGGAGGAGTACCCGGCGCTGCCTCAGATGCCGAACGCGACCGGCACCGTCCCCGGCGAGGTCTTCGCCGCCGCCGTGTCCCAGGTGGCCATCGCCGCCGGCCGCGACGACACGCTTCCGGTGCTCACCGGTGTCCGCATCGAGATCGAGGGCGACACGGTCACCCTGGCCTCCACCGACCGCTACCGCTTCGCGGTCCGCGAGTTCCTGTGGAAGCCGGAGAACCCGGACGCCTCCGCGGTCGCCCTGGTCCCCGCCAAGACGCTGCTGGACACCGCCAAGTCGCTCGGTGCCGGTGACAGCGTCACGCTGGCGCTGTCCGGCTCGGGTGCCGGTGAGGGCCTGATCGGTTTCGAGGGCGCGGGCCGGCGTACGACCACGCGGCTCCTCGAGGGCGACCTGCCGAAGTACCGGACGCTGTTCCCGACCGAGTTCAACTCCGTCGCCGTGATCGAGACCGCCCCCTTCGTGGAGGCCGTCAAGCGCGTGGCGCTGGTCGCCGAGCGGAACACCCCGGTGCGGCTGAGCTTCGAGCAGGGTGTGCTGATCCTCGAGGCCGGGTCCAGCGACGACGCACAGGCTGTGGAAAGGGTCGACGCCCAGCTGGAGGGCGACGACATCTCGATCGCCTTCAACCCGACGTTCCTGCTGGACGGCCTGAGCGCGATCGACTCCCCGGTCGCCCAGCTGGCGTTCACGACGTCCACGAAGCCGGCGCTGCTCAGCGGGAGGCCGTCGGTGGACGCGGAGGCCGACGACGCGTACAAGTACCTGATCATGCCGGTGCGCCTCAGCGGCTGAGCGGCCGGTGATCGTCCACAGGCCGGTGGGAAACCGTCCCGGCCTGTGGAAGGAATCCGCAGGTGAGGGGCGACGGATGAGCACGTATGCCCACAGCTGTGCGTGACCGGGCGGGTTTAGGCTCGGCTCGGCACTCCGGTGCCTGTCACGCCACACAGCGACCTAAGGAACACAACTGATGGAGCTCGGTCTCGTCGGCCTCGGCAAGATGGGCGGCAACATGCGTGAGCGGATCCGCCGCGCGGGCCACACCGTCCTCGGATACGACCGCAACGCCGACCTCGCGGACGTCCACAGCCTGGAAGAACTCGTGGGCAAGCTCAGCGGCCCGCGCGTCGTCTGGGTGATGGTCCCGGCCGGCGAGCCCACGCAGTCGACCATCGACCAGCTCGCCGAGCTGCTGGAGCCCGGTGACGTGGTCGTGGACGGTGGCAACTCCCGCTGGACGGACGACGAGAAGCACGCCGCGGAGCTGGCGGCCAAGGGCATAGGCTTCGTCGACTGCGGCGTCTCCGGCGGCGTCTGGGGCCTGGAGAACGGGTACGCGCTGATGTACGGCGGCGACGCCGAGAACGTCGCCAAGGTGCAGCCCGTCTTCGACGCGCTCAAGCCGGAGGGTGACTTCGGCGCGGTGCACGCTGGCCGGGTCGGCGCGGGCCACTTCGCGAAGATGGTCCACAACGGCATCGAGTACGCGATGATGCAGGCCTACGCCGAGGGCTGGGAGCTGCTGGAGAAGGTCGACTCCGTGGAGAACGTCCGCGAGGTCTTCCGCTCCTGGCAGGAGGGCACCGTCATCCGCTCCTGGCTGCTGGACCTCGCGGTCAACGCCCTGGACGACGACGAGCACCTGGAAGGCCTGCGCGGTTACGCACAGGACTCCGGTGAGGGACGCTGGACCGTGGAGGCCGCGATCGACAACGCGGTGCCGCTGCCCGCGATCACCGCCTCGCTGTTCGCGCGGTTCGCCTCCCGGCAGGACGACTCGCCGCAGATGAAGATGATCGCCGCGCTGCGCAACCAGTTCGGCGGCCATGCCGTAGAGAAGAAGTAGCGCCACAGAAGCAGGGAGGTCGGCGGAACGACCATGCACGTCACGCATCTTTCGCTGGCCGACTTCCGTTCCTACGCCCGGGCCGAGGTCCCGCTCGACCCGGGCGTCACCGCCTTCGTCGGCCCCAACGGGCAGGGCAAGACCAACCTGGTGGAAGCGGTCGGGTACCTGGCCACGCTGGGCAGCCACCGGGTGGCCTCCGACGCGCCCCTGGTCCGGATGGGCGCCGAGCGGGCGGTCGTCCGGGCGCAGGTCCGGCAGGGCGAGCGGCAGCAGCTGATCGAGCTGGAGCTGAACCCGGGCCGCGCCAACCGCGCCCGCATCAACCGCTCTTCGCAGGTCAGACCGCGGGACGTGCTGGGGATCGTCCGCACCGTGCTGTTCGCGCCCGAGGATCTGGCGCTGGTGAAGGGGGATCCCGGGGAGCGGCGGCGGTTCCTCGACGAGCTGATCACCGCGCGGTCCCCGCGGATGGCGGGCGTGCGCTCCGACTACGAGCGGGTGCTCAAGCAGCGGAACACCCTGCTGAAGTCGGCGGCGCTCGCGCGCCGGCACGGTGGACGGTCGATGGACCTGTCCACCCTGGACGTGTGGGACCAGCACCTCGCGCGCGTGGGCGCGGAGCTGCTCGCGCAGCGGATGGATCTCGTCGCCGCGCTGCAGCCGCTGGCCGACAAGGCGTACGAGCAGCTGGCTCCGGGCGGCGGCCCGGTGGCGCTGGAGTACAAGCCGTCGGCGCCGGGCGAGGCGCACGGGCGCGAGGAGCTGTACGCCCAGCTGACGGCGGCCCTCGCGCAGGCGCGCAAACAGGAGATCGAGCGGGGGGTCACGCTGGTGGGCCCGCACCGGGACGACCTGGTTCTCAAGCTGGGGCAGCTGCCGGCGAAGGGGTACGCCTCGCACGGCGAGTCGTGGTCGTACGCCCTGGCGCTGCGGCTGGCCTCGTACGACCTGTTGCGCGCCGAGGGCAACGAGCCGGTGCTCATCCTGGACGACGTCTTCGCGGAGCTGGACGCCCGCCGCCGGGAACGGCTGGCGGAACTGGTCGCCCCCGGTGAGCAGGTGCTGGTCACCGCCGCCGTGGACGACGACGTGCCGCACGTGCTGGCCGGCGCCCGGTACACGGTGGCCGACGGGACGGTGGAGCGCGTATGAGCCCCGACGGCCCGGCCCCGAAAAACCCGGGGAAGAACCCGGGAAGCCCGGAGAAGGCCCCGGGGAGGAACGAGCCGTCCGGCGTCGACCTCGCCCGCGTGGCGTTGCGCGCGGCGAAGGAGCAGGCACGCGCGCGTGGGGACGCGGCACGGCAGAAGAAGCAGGCCCGGCGGGGCGGTGGCCTGCGCTCCGGCGCGCGGGCCGACGGCCGTGACCCGCTGGCGCTCGGCGCGGCGATCAACCGGCTGATCACCGAGCGGGGCTGGGAGACACCCGCCGCGGTGGGCGGGGTGATGGGCCGCTGGCCGGAGATCGTCGGCCAGGACCTGGCCAAACACTGTGTGCCGCAGCGGTACGACGAGGACGAGCGGGTGCTGACGGTGCAGTGCGACTCGACGGCCTGGGCGACGCAGCTGCGGCTGCTCGCACCGGAGCTGGTGGCCCGGCTCAACAAGGACCTCGGGCAGGGCGCGGTCCGGCTGATCAAGGTGCAGGGCCCGGGCGGCCCCGCCCGCCGCTACGGCCCTCTGCGGGCGCCGGGCAGCACGGGCCCCGGCGACACCTACGGCTGAGCCGGCGGCAGGGACGTCGTAGCCGTCGTAGGGGCATGGGCGGGACGGCGCACAGGCCTCTGCGGACGCGGCGCGGGTGGCCACCCGGGCGGGGGCGCAGCGCAGCCGCACGCCCGCTCGCGCCCTCCGTGGACACGGATGACATGCGTCGGGGCTCCGGAGACCGCCCAGGCCGGCCGGCACCGGCCCGCCGGGGGCGCGGCCGGAGACCGGTACACACCCCCTGTGGATACGCCCGGCACCCGGGAGAAGTACTTCCGGAGCCCCGTCGACGCCGAGGTGACGTACCTCACGTGCGGGCCGCGCGCGCGGCCCCGTCGTACCCCCGGGCGCAGGCCCGGATCACCCCCGTACACAGGTGTGGATCGCCATCTGACCCGGGAGTAGCCAAGGGTTGACGGCTCAAAGCGCTGAGTGCCGCCGTGAGCCCCTTGGAGCCCCCATCCGTATATCGGGACCCGGCGGAGACCGGTTGAGGGCGGCACATGGGGGCTCAGGTACCGGCAAACCCCCATCGATGTCAGCGCTACCGGTAGACTGGAAGACAATCCCGCCCCCACGTGGGGACCGCCCGGGA
This sequence comes from Streptomyces sp. Y20, assembly GCF_043195475.1. NCBI lineage: Bacteria > Bacillati > Actinomycetota > Actinomycetes > Kitasatosporales > Streptomycetaceae > Streptomyces > Streptomyces sp. Y20. Next base: position 443,299 of record NZ_JBIDDP010000003.1, on the reverse strand, counting down.
AAAGCTGAGCAACGCTGATCAAGGCTTACCAACGCAACATGCCGCAGCCGCTCCGGCAACCTGCCGACGAGCCCGGCTCGTGCTGTGCCAGAAAGGGCGCTTCGTGGCCGATTCCGGCAACCCCAACGAGAACATCCCGTCCACCGACGCCGGCGTGAACCGCGAGGCCCCCCAGGTCCCCGCGAGCGGCGAGGCCCCCATCTCGGCCTCCTACGACGCCAGCGCCATCACCGTGCTCGAAGGGCTGGACGCGGTCCGCAAGCGGCCCGGCATGTACATCGGCTCCACGGGCGAGCGCGGTCTGCACCACCTGGTGTACGAGGTCGTCGACAACTCGGTCGACGAGGCGCTGGCCGGTTACGCGGACACCATCGACGTGACCGTCCTCGCCGACGGCGGTGTGCGTGTCATCGACAACGGCCGCGGCATCCCGGTGGGCATCGTGCCCTCCGAGGGCAAGCCGGCCCTCGAGGTCGTGCTGACCGTGCTGCACGCGGGCGGCAAGTTCGGCGGAGGTGGCTACGCGGTCTCCGGTGGTCTGCACGGCGTCGGTGTCTCCGTGGTGAACGCCCTGTCGTCCAAGGTCTCCGTCGAGGTCAAGACCGACGGCCACCGCTGGACGCAGGAATACAAGATGGGCGTCCCGACGGCCCCGCTCGTCCAGCACGAGGCGACGGAGGAGACCGGCACGTCGGTCACGTTCTGGGCGGACGCGGACATCTTCGAGACGACCGAGTACTCCTTCGAGACGCTGTCCCGGCGTTTCCAGGAGATGGCGTTCCTCAACAAGGGCCTGACGATCCGGCTCACCGACGAGCGCGAGTCGGCGAAGGCCGTCACGGGTGCGGACGAGGCCGGTGCGGACGAGAAGGCCGAGGTCAAGACCGTCACGTACCACTACGAGGGCGGCATCGTCGACTTCGTGAAGTACCTCAACTCCCGCAAGGGGGAGGCGGTCCACCCCACGATCATCGACCTGGAGGCCGAGGACAGGGACAAGAGCCTGTCCCTCGAGGTCGCCATGCAGTGGAACAGCGGTTACAGCGAGGGCGTGTACTCCTTCGCGAACATCATCCACACCCACGAGGGCGGTACCCACGAAGAGGGTTTCCGGGCCGCGCTGACCTCGCTGATCAACAAGTACGCGCGGGACAAGAAGCTGCTGCGCGAGAAGGACGACAACCTCACCGGCGACGACATCCGTGAGGGTCTGACCGCGATCATCTCGGTCAAGCTGAGCGAGCCGCAGTTCGAGGGCCAGACGAAGACGAAGCTGGGCAACACGGAGGCCAAGACCTTCGTGCAGAGGGCGGTCTACGAACACCTCAACGACTGGCTGGACCGCAACCCGGTCGAGGCCGCGGACATCATCCGCAAGGGCATCCAGGCGGCCACCGCGCGCGTGGCGGCCCGCAAGGCCCGCGACCTGACCCGCCGCAAGGGCCTGCTGGAGTCGGCGTCCCTGCCGGGCAAGCTGTCGGACTGCCAGTCCAACGACCCGACCAAGTGCGAGATCTTCATCGTCGAGGGTGACTCCGCCGGCGGCTCGGCCAAGTCCGGCCGCAACCCGCAGTACCAGGCGATCCTCCCGATCCGCGGCAAGATCCTGAACGTCGAGAAGGCCAGGATCGACAAGATCCTCCAGAACCAGGAGATCCAGGCGCTGATCTCGGCCTTCGGCACGGGTGTGCACGAGGACTTCGACATCGAGAAGCTCCGCTATCACAAGATCATCCTGATGGCGGACGCCGACGTCGACGGCCAGCACATCAGCACCCTGCTGCTCACCTTCCTGTTCCGCTTCATGCGGCCGCTGGTCGAGGCCGGGCACGTGTACCTCTCCCGTCCCCCGCTGTACAAGATCAAGTGGGGCCGGGACGACATCGAGTACGCGTACTCCGACCGCGAGCGCGACGCCCTGATCGAGATGGGCCGGCAGCGCGGCAAGCGCATCCGCGAGGACTCGATCCAGCGCTTCAAGGGTCTCGGCGAGATGAACGCCGAGGAACTGCGCGTGACCACCATGGACCAGGAGCACCGGGTCCTCGGCCAGGTCACCCTCGACGACGCCGCCCAGGCCGACGACCTGTTCTCGGTCCTGATGGGCGAGGACGTAGAGGCCCGCCGCGCGTTCATCCAGCGCAACGCCAAGGACGTCCGCTTCCTCGACATCTGAGTCGGTCTCAGCTGACCGCACCTGGAAGGATCTTCACCAGCAATGGCCGACGAGAACACCCCCGTCACCCCTGAAGAGGGCGAAGTCGCGATGCGTGTCGAGCCCGTCGGGCTCGAGACGGAGATGCAGCGCTCGTACCTCGACTACGCGATGTCCGTCATCGTGTCCCGCGCGCTGCCCGACGTCCGCGACGGCCTCAAGCCCGTCCACCGCCGCGTGCTGTACGCGATGTACGACGGCGGTTACCGCCCCGAGCGCGGCTTCTACAAGTGCGCCCGCGTCGTCGGCGACGTCATGGGCAACTACCACCCGCACGGCGACTCCTCGATCTACGACGCCCTGGTGCGCCTCGCCCAGCCGTGGTCGATGCGGATGCCGCTGGTGGACTCCAACGGCAACTTCGGCTCCCCGGGCAACGACCCGGCGGCGGCGATGCGCTACACCGAGTGCAAACTGGCGCCGCTGTCGATGGAGATGGTCCGCGACATCGACGAGGAGACCGTCGACTTCACGGACAACTACGACGGCCGCTCCAAGGAGCCGACCGTCCTGCCGGCCCGCTTCCCGAACCTGCTGATCAACGGCTCGGCCGGCATCGCGGTCGGCATGGCGACCAACATCCCGCCGCACAACCTGCGCGAGGTGGCGGCCGGCGCCCAGTGGTACCTGGAGAACCCCGAGGCCTCGCACGAGGAGCTGCTGGACGCGCTCATGGAGCGCATCAAGGGCCCGGACTTCCCGACCGGCGCGCTCGTCGTCGGCCGCAAGGGGATCGAGGAGGCGTACCGCACCGGTCGCGGCTCCATCACGATGCGCGCGGTGGTCGAGGTCGAGGAGATCCAGGGCCGCCAGTGCCTGGTGGTCACCGAGCTGCCGTACCAGACGAACCCGGACAATCTGGCGCAGAAGATCGCCGACCTGGTCAAGGACGGCAAGATCGGCGGCATCGCGGACGTCCGCGACGAGACGTCGTCCCGGACCGGACAGCGCCTGGTCATCGTGCTCAAGCGGGACGCGGTCGCCAAGGTCGTCCTGAACAACCTCTACAAGCACACGGACCTGCAGTCCAACTTCGGCGCCAACATGCTGGCGCTGGTCGACGGCGTGCCGCGCACGCTGTCCCTGGACGCGTTCATCCGCCACTGGGTGACGCACCAGATCGAGGTCATCGTCCGCCGGACCCGCTTCCGGCTGCGCAAGGCCGAGGAGCGGGCGCACATCCTGCGCGGTCTGCTGAAGGCCCTGGACGCCATCGACGAGGTGATCGCGCTGATCCGGCGCAGTGACACCGTCGACGTGGCGCGCACCGGCCTGATGGGCCTCCTGGAGATCGACGAGATCCAGGCCAACGCCATCCTCGAGATGCAGCTGCGCCGGCTGGCCGCCCTGGAGCGCCAGAAGATCGTCCAGGAGCACGACGAGCTCCAGGCGAAGATCAGCGAGTACAACGAGATCCTCGCCTCGCCGGTCCGCCAGCGCGGGATCGTCAGCCAGGAGCTGGCCGCGATCGTCGAGAAGTACGGCGACGACCGGCAGACCAAGCTGATCCCGTACGAGGGTGACATGTCCATCGAGGACCTGATCGCCGAGGAGGACATCGTCGTCACCGTCTCGCGCGGCGGCTACGTCAAGCGGACGAAGACGGACGACTACCGGGCGCAGAAGCGCGGCGGCAAGGGCGTGCGCGGGACGAAGCTGAAGGAGGACGACATCGTCGACCACTTCTTCGTCTCCACGACCCACCACTGGCTGCTGTTCTTCACCAACAAGGGCCGGGTCTACCGGGCGAAGGCGTACGAACTGCCGGAGGCCGGCCGGGACGCGCGCGGGCAGCACGTGGCGAACCTGCTCGCCTTCCAGCCCGACGAGGCGATCGCCGAGATCCTCGCGATCCGGGACTACGAGGCGGCGCCGTACCTGGTGCTGGCGACCAAGTCCGGGCTGGTGAAGAAGACGTCGCTGAAGGATTACGACTCGCCGCGCTCCGGTGGTGTCATCGCGATCAACCTGCGGGAGCGCGAGGACGGTAGCGACGACGAACTGATCGGTGCCGAACTCGTCTCCGCCGACGACGATCTCCTGCTGGTCAGCAGGAAGGCGCAGTCGATCCGGTTCACCGCCTCGGACGATTCCCTGCGCCCGATGGGCCGCGCCACCTCCGGTGTCAAGGGGATGAGTTTCCGGGAGGGCGACGAGCTTCTCTCGATGAATGTGGTGCGAGCCGGTACGTTCGTGTTCACTGCCACCGACGGTGGGTACGCGAAGCGGACCGCCGTCGACGAGTACCGCGTCCAGGGACGCGGCGGCCTCGGCATCAAGGCCGCCAAGATCGTGGAGGACCGTGGGTCGCTCGTCGGCGCGCTGATTGTCGAGGAGCACGACGAGATCCTCGCCATCACCCTCTCCGGCGGTGTGATTCGTACGCGAGTCAACGAGATCAGGGAGACGGGCCGTGACACCATGGGCGTCCAACTGATCAACCTGGGCAAGCGCGATGCCGTGGTCGGTATCGCACGTAACGCCGAGGCGGGACGCGAGGCGGAGGAAGTCGACGGCGACGTGGCCGTGGACGAGACCGCCGAAGGTGCCGCGACGACCGGCACGGACGAGGGCGAGGCGCCCTCGGCCGAGTAGCACGAGGAGAGAGTCATCGTGAGCGGAGCCACGGGCGCCGGGTCGGCCGGTACCTCCACGGGTACGGAAACGGACGGCGGCGGCCGTGGCTCCGCCGCGCGTGCGGGGGCTGAGAACGACCCGCACACGACGAACCTGAAGCCGGTGAAGGCTTCCGCGCCGGAGGCGTCCGGCGCGCACACATCGGAGCAGGAGCCCCAGGGGGGAACCGTGACGGACACCCGAGGCCCGGCCCGGGCCGGTGAGGCACAGCCGGCGTCGCCGCTTCCCGGCGAGCGGCATCCGGAGCAGACCGGCGGGCCCTACCACCCGCCGCAGGCGTATCCGGCGCAGACCCCCGCCGGTGCGACGCGCAAGCCGCGCACCGGCGTGCGGACGACGGCACCGCGCACCCGCAAGGCACGGCTGCGCGTGGCCAAGGCCGATCCGTGGTCGGTGATGAAGGTCAGCTTCCTGCTCTCCATCGCGCTCGGCATCTGCACGGTGGTCGCCTCGGCGGTGCTGTGGATGGTCATGGACGCGATGGGCGTGTTCTCGACGGTCGGTGGCACGATCTCGGAGGCGACCGGCTCCAACGAGGCGAACGGCTTCGACCTCCAGGCGTTCCTGTCCCTCCCCCACGTCCTGATGTTCACGATGGTCATCGCGGTCATCGACGTGGTCCTGGCCACCGCGCTCGCGACGCTCGGCGCGTTCATCTACAACCTGTCCGCGGGCTTCGTGGGCGGCATCGAGCTGACCCTGGCGGAGGACGAGTAACCGCCCGAGGCCGTCCGGCCCCACGGCCCCCGGCAACCGATTTTGGGACTGGCGCGGTCGTGCGCTAATCTTCAGGAGTCAGCGCGCGGGACATACACCGCAGAGCGCGGCGGGGCTATAGCTCAGTTGGTTAGAGCGCATCCCTGATAAGGATGAGGCCACAGGTTCAAATCCTGTTAGCCCCACATGCGAAAAGACCCCCAGTCGATATCGGCTGGGGGTCTTTGACTTTCCCGGACCGTGATGCGGCGGACGCCGGCGCACTTCGCCAGGCGGTCGACGGTCCGGGAGGAACCCACAGGGCCGATCATGCCGCCGTGCTCCGCGCGGGTCCGTAGGGGCGTGCGTGGGGAGCTGGGGTGCGTGGTGGGCTGGGCAGGTTCGGCCACACCTTCTGATAGCGCGCCGCATGTGGTCTCGATCGTGACCAGTCGTCTCTTGGTACGTCACGGCGGTTTTGACCGCGGTGACATGGGTCCGCGACGGTCGGCCGCACGTGAACTGAAGCGCATGTGAAAACCCCCGACCGGTCATGGTCGGGGGTTATCGGTTCGTGGGCCCGGTGATGGCCGGTCGGGTGGTCCGGCCGGGGGCGCGGGGGCGCGGGGGCCGGGACGCGAACGCCCGACCGCTGGCGACGGGGGATGCACCAGCGATCGGGCTATGGCCAAGGGTAACAAGGTTGTCGGTTCCGTGGGGGCAAGTCCGGGGGAATCCCGGCACGTTGGCCGATCATCGACCACACGGGGGGTCGTAGGAGAGGCGCGAGAGGTACTCGTGCCATTTGTGTTCGGTCAGGACGTTCCGGGTGACCGCGCAGATGTGCCGGATCGCGGCGTCGGCGTCCAGGCTCCACAGGCGGACCGTGTCGGCGCCGCTGGAGACGCCGAGGACCCGGGTCGCGGGGCTGAAGGACAGGAAGTTGCCCGTCTTGGCGTTGGGGCTCATCGACTGGCCGATCGGGGTCGCCGAGGCGGGGTCGGAGACGTTCCACAGCCGGACCGTGTTGTCGTTGCCGCCGCTGGCCAGGATGTGGCCGTCCGGGCCGAAGGTCAGCGATGTGACCGCCTCGGTGTGGCCGGTGAGGCGGGCGCCACGGGCGCTGGCCGCGGCCGGGTCGGTGACGTTCCACAGGCGCACGGTGTCGTCGTCGCTGCCGCTGGCCAGGGTGTGGCCGTCCGGGCTGTAGGCGAGGGCGTTGACGGGCCCGGAGTGCTCGGTGAGCGGGGTGCCCAGCGGTACGGGCCGGCCGGCGTCGGTGACGTTCCACAGCCGGATCGTGCTGTCGGCGCTGCCGCTGGCCAGGGTGTGGCCGTCGGGCGCGAAGACCAGGGTGTTGATGAAGCCCCGGTGACCGGTGAGCGGCTTGCCGAGGGGTACCGCGCGCGCGGGGTCGGTGACGTTCCACAGCCGGATGGTGCGGTCGTCGTAGGCGGTGGCCAGGGTGTGGCCGTCCGGGCTGTAGGCGAGCGCGTCGGGGCCCATGAAGCGGGTCCGCAGGCGCAGCGGCGGGCCGGCCGCGGCCGGATGGGCGGGGTCGGTGACGTTCCACAGGTACACCGCCTCGTCACCGGTGAGGACGGCGAGGGTGCGGCCGTCGGGGGAGAAGACGGGGGACCGCTGACCGCCGTCCGCCCGCATGAACGGCTCGCCGAGCGGGACGGGCCGGCCGGGCCGCGCCACGTTCCACAGCCGCAGCCGACCGTCCCGGGCGGCCGTGGCCAGGACCCGGCCGTCCGGCCGGAACGCACCGCTCCGGCCGATCATGTCGGAGGTGGGCACGGACCACAGGCGCACCTTTCCGTCCCCGCTGCCGGTGGCCAGGGTCCGTCCGTCGGGGCTGAACCCCAGGGCGTACATCTCACCGCTGCTGCCCGCGAGCGGCTCGCCGACCTGGGACGGTGACGCCGGATCGCTGACGTTCCACAGGCTCGCCGTGCTGTCGGCGCTCGCGGCGGCCAGCCGGCCGCCGTCGGGGCTGAACGCGACGGACCAGATCGGCCCGGTGTGACCGGTCAGCGGCGGCCCGGCCGCCGCCGCGTGGCCCGGGTCGGTGACGTTCCACAACCGGACCGTGTCGTCCGCGCTGCCGCTGGCCAGGGTGTGGCCGTCGGGGCTGAAGGCCACCGTGTGCACCAGGCCTGTGTGTCCCCGCAGTACCCCGGCCGGTTCGGGCCGGCGCGCGGTGGTCAGGTCCCACAGCCGGACCGTGTCGTCGTCGCCGCCCGTCGCGAGCGTCCGCCCGTCCCGGCTGAACGTCACACAGCGCACCGCGGCGCTGTGGCCGCGCAGCGTGGCCAGCGGGGTGGGCCGGTGCGGGTCGGCCAGGTTCCACAGCCGTACGGTGCGGTCCTCGCCGGCCGAGGCCAGCGTGTGCCCGTCCGGGCCGAAGGCGACCAGGTAGATGGTGCCCTCGTGCCCGGCGATCGGCTTGCCGAGCGGCACCGGGTGGGCGGGGTCGGTCACGTTCCACAGCCGGATCGTGCCGTCGTCGCCCGCGCTGGCCAGGGTGTGCCCGTCCGGGCTGAAGACGGCGCTGCTCACCCAGCTGGTGTGCCCGGTGAGGGGCTTGCCGAGCGGGACCGGGCGGTGCGGGTCGGCCACGTTCCACAGCCGGACCGTGCGGTCGTAGCTGGCGGTGGCCAGGGTGTGGCCGTCGGGGCTGAAGGAGGTGAGGTAGACGGCGCCGGTATGGCCGGTCAGGGGGGTGGCAAGGGGCGCGTTCACGATCGAGAGCAGGCGGCTGTACGTGCCCTCGTCACCGGGGCGCAACTGGTGGGCGACCAGGTCGAGCTGGGCGGCCAGGGACGGGTCCGTGTGCTGGACCCGGTCGGCCTCGGCGAGCACCTGCTCGAACACGGCGTCGTCGCGCTGCTTCCAGGCGATCACCGCGGAACCGGCCGCGAGCAGGGCCAGCACCACCAGCGCCGCCACCGCGGCCCGGCTCAGCCACACCGTGCGCCGGTGCAGCCGCACCGACGCGGCCAGGAATTCCACCGCGCTGCGGGTCAGACTGGTGTCCCCCGTCGCCCGGGCCCAGTTGCGGGTCTTCTCCAGCCGGGTCCCCCGGTACAGCAGCGAGCTGTCCCGGCCCGTGCTCTCCCAGGCCCGGCCGTCCTCCTCCAGCCGCTGGCGCACCAGGTGGTCGCCGCGGCCCTCGTCGATCCAGTGCCGCAGCCGGGGCCAGGCGTGCAGCAGCGCCTCGTGGGTGATCTCCACGGTTTCCGCGTCCAGCGTCACGAGCCGGGCCTGGACCAGGGCCTCCAGGGACTCCTCCGTCTTGCCGGGGTCCGCGGACTCCTCCGCCAGCTGCCGCCGGGTGCCGCGCCGGCGGGTGGCCTGGGTGTCCTCGCCGAGGCGGACCAGGCGCAGCAGGAGCAGCCGGGCGGCGGTACGGGCCGCGGGGTCCAGGCCGGACCAGGCGCGCTCGGCGGTCCCGGCCACCGCGCCCTGGATGCCGCCCGCCGCGCGGTAACCGGCCAGCGTCAGCCGTCCGGCCTTGCGGCGCTGCCAGGTGGCCAGCAGGGCGTGCGACAGCAGGGGCAGTACGCCCGCGTCGTGTGCCCCGCGCGGGCCGTCCGCGCTCACCTCGCGCACGATCAGCTCGGCGAGCCCCGGCTCCAGCTCCAGACCGACGGCCCGGGCCGGACCGGTGACCGCGTCGCGCAGCTCGGCGCTGGTCAGGGGGCTGAGCACCATGTGGCGGTGCTGGAGCGCCTCGGCGAGTTCCGGGTAGCCGAGGCACTGCTCGTAGAAGTCGGCGCGGATGCCCAGGACGACGCGAACGGGCGCCGGCTCGTCGGAGCCGGTGCCCGGGGTGCAGGCCGCGTGCAGGAGCTGGATGAAGGTGCGCCGCTCCGCCTCGTCGGGGCAGAGGGTGAACGCCTCCTCGAACTGGTCCACGATGACGACCGGCCGGATGTCCCCGGGTGTCTCGCGGCGCGCCCAGGCCGTGACCGCCGCGCGGACGGCCCGGGTGAGGTGCGGGGCGTCGGAACCGGGCGCCCCCGGGTCCTCCGTCGCCTCCTGCTCGGCCCGCCGCGCGTCGGCGGCGACGGGGGCGAGGTCGGGGATCCGGCGGACCAGCTCCCCCAGCGGGTCGGTGCCCGGGACGATCTGGAGGACGGCACCGGCCGGTTCGGCGTCCGCGGCGGGCGGCCCGGTGCCGGACGCGGTGGCGGCGGCGAGGGCGGTGGGCGGCTTCGTGACGGCGGTGGCGGTTGTGGCGGCGGCCGAAGGGGGCTTTTCGGAAGCGGTGGCGGAAGCCGTCCGGGAAGCGGTGGCCGGAGTGGTCCGGGGAGCGGCCGGGGACACGGTCCCCGCAGCGGTGGCGGTTGCGTCGGCCACCGGGGTCCCGCCGTCACGCGTCCCGCCCGTCCCGAGGGCCCCGGCGCGGACCGCGGGCACCAGGCCGGCGTTCAGCAGGGACGATTTGCCGGCTCCCGAGGCGCCGACCAGCATCACCAGCCCGCCCTCCCGTTCGGCGGCGCGCAACTGGTCCACGAGCGCGCGTGTACTGCGCTCCCGGCCGAAGAACCACCGGGCGTCCTCCTGCCGGTAGGGGGCCAGTCCCCGGTACGGGCACACGACTCCGGCCACGGGCGGGTCCTGGGCCGGCGGCCGCCGGTTCTTCTCGGTCTCGGGCGCGGGACCGTCACCGACCGGGCCGGCGAGCGCGCGTTCCCACAGCCGCTGCCAGTGCGCGAGGTCGTACAGGCCCGTGGAGACGGGTGTGGGGCGCAGTCGCCGCGCCTCCGGGATCAGGATCTGGAGGACCGCCGCCAGGGCGGCGAACTGGGCCGGTACGTTCCTGGCCCGGCGCCAGTCACTGATCCGCTGCGCCGACACCCGTACGGGACGGCCGCGTTCGTCGATCCGCCTGAGCCGTACGACGGCCTCGGCGACGCTCTTGAGGGGAGGGTTGCCGGCCTCCCGGTACAGCAGCGCGAGGCGTTCGGCGAAGGCTGTGCGTGCCCCTGAGTCGGAACTCAAGGTCCCACCCCTTACTTCCCCCCACCCCAGGACGTCCGGACCGGAAAACTCACCTTATACGGCTGACCTGGGCGGAAGGGCTGGAGTGGAGACCGGAGCCTCCTCGGAGGCGGTATCAGATGGCAGGATCCGAACCCGGTATCCGATCCGTCACACACCGTCCGGACAGGCCAACGGCCCCGCACCCGGAGAAGGCAGCCCATGGCGCCGAACGTTATCGGTCAACTTCCGCCACAGACTGGGAACGGCGACGACACCGGCGGGTGAAAGAACCCGCCGGCGCCTCTGAACCGGCTCCCTTCTTCGGCCCGCGCCGGTACGCCGTCGTGGCGCGGGCCGACAGCCCCGCACCGTTCGGCACCGGTCCCCACGAGGGGAGGGACCGGTGCCGGGCGGGCAGGGCGCGGAGCTGCCGAAGCGAGGTGCCGATGCGTGCGGGGACGGTTCGGCGGGTGCTCTGCCGGGCAGGGACGGGTCCGGGGGGACACCGAGCTCGCCGCTGACGGCTGGAGGACGTATGAAGGTCTCCGTCGACCGCTCGCTGTGCTACGGCTCGGCCGAGTGCGCGCACCGGGCACCGGCCGTGTTCGCGTTCGAGGACGGTTACGGCGTCGTGCGGCCCGGTGGTGCCCAGGCCGCCGCGGACCCGCAGAGCCTGGCAGCGGTCCGCGAGGCGGCCGAGAGGTGCCCCTCGCAGGCGATCGTCTGCACGGAGCAGGACGTCACGTCGTAGCCGGGGCGGAGGATGACGGTCCCGGCGCGGCGGGCGGATAGCTCCAGCCAAGGTCCGCCAGGGCGCGGGCCCTGGCCTCCGCGACCGCCGTGCGGGCCGCGCGCTCGACCGGATCCCCGTGCGGCGCCTGACCCGTGACCTGCCCCTCCCACTTGCGGTACAGCAGGCCGGTCTCCGCCGAGAACCAGCCGCGGCTCACCGCGCTCAGCGCCAGCAGCAGGCCGGTGTCCTCGGAGGCCGGCAGCGCCATCCAGCCGCCCAGTGCGGTCAGCAGCTCCCGCCGGACGCAGAGTGTCGCGGGATGGACCGGTGCGCGGAAGTCGTTGCGCCGCCAGAGGTCGAGGACGGCACCGCGTTCGAGCGGCCCGTCGTCCGGGTCGCCGGGGAAGCCGGCCGTGGAGCCGTCGGGCAGCAGGTCCAGGACACGGGACGTGGTCCACCCGATGGCGGGGTCGGCTTCCAGCACGGCCAGGTCGCGGGCGAGCGCGCCCGGTGCGAGGCGGTCGTCGGCGTCCAGGACCTTGACGTACGGGCCCTCGGCGCGCGCCAGCGCGATCGTGCGCGCGACTCCGGGGCCGCCGGGCCGTCCCTGGCGGAAGGTCACGCGTGCGTCGCCGTCCGGGACGTGCGGGCGGACCTCGGCCGTGAAGCCGTCCTCCTGGACGACCCACCGCCACTCCCAGCCGTCGGGGAGCCGCTGGTCGCACAGGGAGGCGTAGGCGTCCGGCAGGAAACGGGCGGACGGGCCGTGGACAGCGGTGACAACGGTGACGCGCCGGTTCACGGCGGCACTCACCTCCTTCCGGGGCCGCGGATGGGGTCGGGGCCGCGTGTGGGGCTCGGGTTCGGGTTCGGGGTCGCTGTCGGGGTCGGGGTCGGGGCCGGGGCCGGGGCCGTACAAGCATGGCGTACGGGCCGGGCACGCCGGCGATGCGGGGGCCGGAACAGCGCGAGACCCCCGGCCGATCCGGCCGGGGGTCTTCCGTGTCGACTGGTGCGTACGCAAGTCGCCGTGGTGTCGAGACGTTGCGGTACTGCGGCAGGAACGGATCAGCAGTTCAGGAACTGGGCCGCGTCATCGGTGTCCGTCGTCTCGGTGTGTGCCCCGGTGCGGGGGCGGTGCCGGCAGCGCGGGGCCTTCCCGTGGGCCTCGGCCCGGATGCGTTGCTTCATCGTGGGGGGCAGGGCCCTGCCGTGGGACCAGGCCCAGCGGCTCGTGGCCGGGATCATCGGTGCCGACTGCTGCGCGGTGCCGGTGCGGGGACTCTCGGTCCGGGGTCCGGCCGCGGCGGCGGTCGCGGAGCCGGCGGTGACGAGTCCGAGCGCCGTGCACAGCGCGAGGAAGGCGGTGACGATGGCGGTCCACAGCTTCATGACCTTGTTCTGGGTCATGGCCCCTCACTTTCGGGTTGGGCGATTTGCGTACTTTCCTCATGATGTGTATGAGGTTCGCGAAGTGGTGGACCAACGGCCGTGGCGCGTCGATGTTCCGATGAACACCACCCGGACGGGTGCACGGGGACGGAGAACCTCGGTGCTGCCCAAGGCGGGGAGTTGAGGCCCCGACGCAGGTCACCGATCGATATCGGTCGGTGTGTATAGTCGGGCGCCAGAGGTCCCTTACGTCAAGGAAAGACGAGGTCGCGCGGTGAAGAAGCTGCTCCTGGTCGCACTGGCCGCCATCGGCGGGCTCCTCGTGTACCGGCAGATCCAGGCGGATCGCGCCGAGCAGGACCTGTGGACGGAGGCGACTGACTCCGTGCCCACGGGTTCGTGAGTCCCCCACACCCCAGCTGAACCGACCCCGGCCGCCTTCGCGGTCGGGGTTTCGCGTTCTCGGGGTCCGGGTTCCGCGTCGCCGCGGGCGCTGTCCCGTGTTGCGGGGTGCCGGCGGGTGGGGTACGGCGGTCCGGCGGGGCCCGGGGGCGGTGGCGGGCTTTTCGGACGGCCGTACGCGTGCCCCGGACGGCGCAGGGCCGGCCGGGGCAGGATGGGACGCGGACGGCGGACGGCGGACGCGGACCATGACCGGGGGTGGCGGCACGTGCGAGGACGTACGGCGTGGTGGCGGCACGTGTTGAGGCCTGGGGCGTGGTGGTGGCACGCGCGCGTGCGGATCGCGTGGCGGCGGGGCGCGGATGTGCGTACGGCGGCACTGCGGCGGGGCGCCCGCCGGTGCGTGCCGGCAGCCGCCTGTGCCGGTCCCGCCTCGTCCGCCGTCCGTGCCGCCGTCTGCGCCGCCGTCTGCGCGGCCCTCGTGCTGCCGGCCGCGCCGCCGGCGGCAGCCGCCGGGCCGCACCCGGGGCCGTACGCCTTCGCTCCCGGCGCCCGGGCGGTCACGGGCGCGCGGAACGCCGCCGGGGCCGCACTGCTGGACCCCGGCCGCACCTACCGCGGCACCCTCCCGCGCAACGGCCGGCTCTACTACCGGCTCAAGCTGGCCGCCGCGGACACCGCGTACGTCCCCGTCACCGCCGTCCCGCCGGCGGACGCCACCGTCTCCGCCACCGACGGCATCCGCGTCTCGCTCAGGGACGCGCAGGGCACGGCCTGCTCCTACGCCTCCGCCCGTTTCGGCGCCGGACTCAGCCCGCGCCCGGTGACGGCTTCGGGGCAGCGCGAGACCGGGAAGTCGCTGTGCCAGGGCGCGGGCACCTTCCAGCTCCTCGTCGAACGCCTCGACGCCCGGGGCTCCGGCGCGGCGGCCCCGGCCGGCGCGTGGGATCTGGAGATCGCGCCCGCCACGGAACCGGCCCTGGCCCACCCCGGCGCCACCACCGCCCCCCGGGCCCGGGACTCCGACACCCCCGGGCCTCTCACCGCCGCGCCCCGCGACCGTTCCGGCGGCACCGGCTTCGCCGCGGCGCGTCCGCTGGGCGAGGGCGTCTGGCGGACCCGCCTGGAGCCCGGACAGACGCGGTTCTACAAGGTGCCGCTCGACTGGGGCCGCCAGCTGTACGCCTCCGCCGGCCTGGGTGACTCCCCGGGGCACGGATACGTCGGCGGCGCCCTGAACCTCTCCCTCTACAACCCCGTCCGCGGCTACGTCGACGACGCCTCCGTCGGTTACACCGGCACCGCCGGGCCCGCCGCCCTCCAGCCGCTGCCACCGGTGGAGTACGCCAACCGGTACGCCGTTCCCACCGCGGTGACCTCCGTCCGCTTCGCCGGTGACTACTACCTGGTGCTGCACCTCAGCGCGCGGATGACCGGCACGTTCGGGCCGGGGCCGTTCGAGGTGACCCTGCGGGTCCGGGTGGGCGGGCGGGCGCACCCGGGACCGGGGTACGCGGGGCGGCCCGTCCCGGACGGCGTCCTCACGGTCACCGGTCAGGACCGGACGGCCGCGCTGACCGGGGCCACCGGGGACGGCGGTGACCTCACGATGACGCTGGCCGCCGTCGGCGGGATCGGCGGGGGAACCGTGCTGCTGCTGTTCCTCGGCGGCTGGACGGTGACGGCCCGGCGGGCTCAGAGACGGGCCAGCGCCCAGAAACCGACCGCGTAGCAGACGAGCGCCAGCAGCAGGACCGGGAGCACGACGCGGGCCGGGGGACCGGGGCGTCGGGCCGCGCGCCGGCCACGGCGGCCCCGGGCGGGCCGCGGCGCGGGCGGGACCGGTGGGGGTGTCCGGGGCGGTGGCTGGGGATCGGGGGCGGTGTAGGCGGCGGTGCCGGAGCCGGTACGCGGATCCGGCGCCGGGGGTTGCCGAGGAGGGGGCAGGCGGAAGCTGCCGGTGTCCGACAGGGAGCCGGTGCCCGTCGGTCCGGTGCCCGTCGGCGTGCTCCCGTGCCGCGCGCCGGAACCGGTGCCGGTCACCGAGGACGCCGGGTGAGCCGCCTCCGGTACGGTCCGCGCACCCGCCCCCGGGACCGTTTCCAGGACCACACCGGAGGCCCGCACGAGGGGGCCGTCGGGTCCGAAGCCCGGAGGCAGCGGGCCGAGTTGGTCGAAGATCTCGATGAGTTCGTCGTCGGGGCCGGGCTCGGGCAGGAGTTCCGCGGCGGCGGCGAGCGCCTTGCGCGCCCCCGTGGCGGTGCGGAAACGGTCCTCGGGGTCCGGCTGGAGGAGCGTGGCGACGACCTGCCAGAGCGGTTCCGGGACGCCCTGGGGGGCACCGGGCGTCCCGTGTTCCAGGAAGTACTGCACGAGCGCCTTGGCGTCGGGCCGCGCGCCCTCCAGGAGGTACAGGGCGACCAGGCCGACGGCGAACAGGTCGGCGGAGAAGCCCGGTTCGGCGCCCAGCATCTGCTCGGGAGCGAGGTAACCGGGCGTGCCCACCACGAGGTTGGTCTCCGTCAGCCGGGGCTCACCCAGCCGCATGGCGATGCCGAAGTCGGACAGCCGCAGCCGCGGCCGGCCGGTACCGGTGGCCTCCAGGAGCACGTTGGCGGGCTTGATGTCCCGGTGGACGACGTCCTCGGCGTGCACGGCGGCGAGGCCGGACAGCAACTGGTCGAGCAGGGTGCACACGAACACGGGCGGGAGGGGCCCGTAGTCGCCCACGAGGTGGACCAGGGAGCCGCCGCCGACCAACTCCATGGTGAACAGCACCTTGTCGTCGTCGGCGGCCCAGCTGGCCGGGGCGAGGACGTGCGGATGGTCGATGCGCAGGGCCTGCTCGCGGACGAAGCGGAGCAGGGAGTGGGCGTCGCGCTGCTGGAGGACCTTGGCTGCCACGTACCGCCGCCGTCGGTGGTCCCAGGCCCGCCATACGGCGCCCACGCCACCGCGCCCGATCGGGTCGGCCAGCTCGTACCGGCCGGCGAAGACCTCACCCATGACAGCCGCCGCTCCTCCCCCTGGCCCTGTGAGGCCCCCGTGCCCCTCGCTCCCCTTCCCTACCCATGTGACGGCGGATACGCGCCTCCGCCTCCGCGCCTCCGCCCCCGCGCCCGCCCCGGCGCCTCCGCCTCCGCGCCTTCTCCCCCGGCGGACCTCTCGACCGGGGGCCCTGCCGGCGGACCGGGGTGTCAGTTCTGGTGGGACTGGTAGTGCGCGACGGCGTCGGAGGTGCGGCCGGCACCGTAGACGCGGAGGAACTCTGCCAGTTCCGGGTGGCTCGGGGCGAGGGTGTCCGCGGCGTCGATGATGTCGCCCGCGGCGGCCACCGAGCGGAGCAGCGACTGGATCTCGCGGACCACCCGCTTGACCGTGGGGGCGCCGGAACTGCCCGTGGTCTGCGTGGTGTTGCTGAGCACGGAGCCTCCCTGCGACTTCCTGATCTCGTCCATGCGCTCGGTCGCCTCGGCGGCGCTGACACTGCCGTCCGCGACCAGGGCCGCCAGTTCCTGGAGCAGCTGTACCCGCTGCACCACCGCGGGGTTGCCGATCTTCGCGCGCTGGCCGCTCATCAGCTGCGAAAGCATCGGGGCGGACAGTCCCAGGACCGCCGCGAGACGGGCCTGGTTCAGCCCGAGATCGTCGATGAGTTTACGGAAGAGCGCCCCCAACGGCTCCCCGTACCAGTTCCGCTGGAGCTCCCGCGCTCTCGTGGTGGCGTCCTGCTGTGCGGCGTCCATTGCGTCTCCCCATCGCTTCCCCTGAAAACCGCGGTTCGCTGTAGCGAACCACGTCGAGCATCCTACGGAGCGTGGTCATCCGCGGGGACCCCCAATCTTTTTGCGGGATACGGGGGGTGACCCGGTACTCTGGTCTGCGGCACCCGCCGGAAGGAGCTTCCTCCGGCCGGTCGCTGCCTCCCGGGGCCTTAGCTCAGTTGGTAGAGCGCCGTCTTTGCATGGCGGATGTCAGGGGTTCGACTCCCCTAGGCTCCACGCGAAATGACCCCTCCGACCTGCGGAAACGCAGGTCGGAGGGGTCTCTTTCCCCCGGCTCGGCGAGTATGCGGGTCCGTCGTCGGCCATGAGGAGACCCCTCCGGTCCGCTCTCGCGGGCCGGAGGGGTCTTCTGTCGTGTGCGGCGGTACCGCGCGGGTCAGGCCCGGTCGTCACCGTCCGTCTGCTCGTCCTGCGTCTGCTTGGCCTCGACCTCCGGGTCCAGTGGCGCGGCGCCCGTGCCGTCGACGGAGCTGAGGCGGCCCGTGTCGGGGACCTCCGTCGCCGCGGACGGTTCGACCAGCCAGTCGGGGTTGGCCTGCCTGTCCCACCACTTCCACGCGGCGAACGCGCCACCCGCCACGGCGCCGACCACCAGAAGCGTCTTCACGGTGCGGCCGGTCCGGGAGCGCCGTGCGTTGCGCCGGGCCAGCTTCTGGATCTGCTGGGCCGAGACCTGGCCGCGCAGCGCGGCCAGGGCGGCGGCGCCGCGGGCGGCGGCCTCGTCGCGGACCGGAGCGGTCGCGGCCACGGCCTGTTCGATCCGGGGAAGCGAGTACTCGGCGGCCTGCCGGGCGGCCTTGCGGGTGAGTGCGGCGGCGTCGTGCGCGGCCTGGTCGACCTTCGGCGGTACGTACGTCAGCGCCTGCTCCACACGTGGGGCGAGCCGGGCGTCGTACTGGACGCGGGCCTGTCCGGCGGCCTGCGACACCACGGGCGCCAGCCGTACGCGTGCCTCCTGCGCGTAATGCGAGGCACGTTCCTTGGCCGTGTCGGCGTAAGGCGCCACCACTTCCGCGGCGTGCAGCACGCTGTCCTTCGCCGAACCGGTCGCGGCGCGCACGCTCTCGATGCGGGTCACGGGTTCCTCCTCCTCGGTGGCGTACGGTATTTCGACTTTCCACCCTTTTACGGATCATGCCTGTCAACGGCGACCGCAGCATGTGCGGACGCGCATACGGGTGCCGACAACCCTCTCCCGGCGGAAGTCGCGGGCGTGCGGCGACGCGCGGGCGGGAGCGTGCAAGGATCGAGTCGTCGCAGCGCACGACGACGGAAGGCACCTCGTGGCTGAGCAGCTGTACGCCACCCTGAAGACCACCCTCGGCGACATCGGGGTGCGGCTCTTCCCGCACCACGCTCCCGTCACGGTGCGGAACTTCGTCGAACTGGCCCGGGGCGAACGCGAGTGGACGCACCCCGGCACCGGCGAGAAGAGCCGGAAGCCGCTCTACGACGGCACGGTCTTCCACTCCGTCATCAGCGGCTTCATGATCCAGGGCGGTGATCCCCTGGGCAACGGCATCGGCGGCCCCGGCTACGGGTTCGAGGACGAGTGCCACCCCGACCTGTCCTTCGGTGTCCCGTACCTCATGGCCATGGCCAACGCGGGTCCGGGCACCAACGGCTCGCAGTTCTTCATCACGGTCACCCCGAGCACCTGGCTGAACGGCAAGCGCACCATCTTCGGCGAGGTCACCGACCCGGCCGCGCGGAAGGTCGTCGACGCCATCGCCGGTGTGCCGACCGGGCGCAACGACCGTCCGCTCCAGGACGTCGTCATCGAGACGGTGGTCATCGAGACGCGCCAGGGCTGATTCCGGCATCCTGGACCACCTCTCTCCCTGGGCCCCCGGCTCCCTGGGAACCCGCTTTCCCGGAAAACCCGCGCGGGGAACCAACCGCGCCCCCCGTCCGTAAGGATGAGCGGGGCAGGATAGTGCCGTCAGGCAGGGACACGACGACCAAGGGGACCCGATGGAGCAGGCCGCAGGCAGCGCGCAGGACGCCGGGAGAGCGCCCGTGTGCTACCGGCACCCGGACCGCGAGACCGGCGTGCGCTGCACCCGGTGCGAACGCCCCATCTGCCCCGAGTGCATGGTCAGCGCCTCGGTCGGCTTCCAGTGCCCCGACTGCGTCCGGGGCGGTTCGGGTACGGGGCAGGCGCCGCGTGCGTCCCGGCCGCGGACGCTCGCCGGCGGCACGGTCACGTCCGACCCCCGGCTGCTCACCAAGATCCTGATCGGGATCAATCTCGCGGTGTTCATCGCCGTCCAGGCCGACCGGTCCCTGCTGGAGCACCTGGTCCTCATCGGCCAGTGGCCCCCCAGGCCGTTCACGCCGACCATGGGGGTCGCCGACGGCGAGTGGTACCGCTTCGTGACGTCGATGTTCGCGCACGAGGAGTACTGGCACATCGGCTTCAACATGCTGAGCCTGTGGTGGGTCGGCGGGCCGCTCGAGGCGGCGCTCGGCCGGACCCGCTATCTGGCGGTGTACTTCGTCTCCGGACTGGCCGGCGGCGCGCTCACCTACCTGATCGCCTCCCCGGCGACCGCGTCGCTGGGCGCCTCCGGTGCGATCTTCGGTCTCTTCGGCGCCACCGCCGTGCTGATGCGCCGGCTGAACTACGACATGCGGCCGGTCATCGCGATGCTGGTGATCAACCTGTTCTTCACGTTCCGGTTCAGCAACATCGCCTGGGAGGCGCACATCGGCGGCCTGGTCGCCGGCGTCGTGACGGGCTTCGCGATGGTGCACGCCCCGCGGGAGAAGCGGTCGCTGGTCCAGTACGGCACCTGTGCCGCCGTCCTCGCCGTGGCGGTGGCGGTGGTGCTGGTCAGGACCGCCCAGCTGACCTGACCGGGCCTGCGAACACCCGGCTACCGAACCGTTGTCCACAGAGGGTGGCGAGGGGGGTGCACACTGTGCGGGCACGGCTGTGCCCCCTGCCGCTCGGATGTGTTTCCGCAGGTAGGGCAGGGGGCGAACAGATGTTCTGTGAACTGTCGACCGGTCACACCGGCGTCAACGCGCGACGGGTTATCCACAGATCGTCGTTCTTTTTCCCCACTGTGGAAAACAGCTGTGGATAACTCAGTGGATAGTCGTGGGCAGAGCTATTCCGCCCGGGGAGCCGCCGCTACTTCCACTGCGTGGAGACGCCGAAGCCGGCGGCGATGAACCCGAAGCCGACCACGATGTTCCAGTTGTCCAGGCTGTCGATCGGCAGCGAGCCGTCGGTCACGTAGAAGACGACGATCCAGGCCAGCCCGATCAGGAACATGGCCAGCATGACCGGTGCGACCCAGGCACTGTTGGTGAGCTTGATGGCCTGCGCCTGCTTCGCCGCGGGCGGCGTGTAGTCGGCCTTCTTGCGGATACGTGACTTCGGCACGAGGGTCTCTCCTGTCGATGCGCTGCGTGGCCGCGCAGGGAACTGGGTCGGGCTCGGGGCAGCGTACAAGGGGCCAACATGCGACTCTGTGTGCTCCCCCGGGCGTCCGTTAGCGTAGTGCTTCCGTGGCGCCGAAGGAGATAAGGGTACGTTGAGCAATTCTGCCGACTTTCCCGGGACGGGATCAACGGGCCCCGGTCCGGCCCGCCGGCCGCGCCCCCGGCCCGTGCGGATCCTCACGGCGGCCGTCTTCGCCCTCGCCGGGCTCATCTTCTTCACCAGCTTCGACACCGCCAGGGGCACCGACATCCGGCAGGACGGCTCCCTGCTGAAGCTGTCCGACCTGATCCAGCAGCGCAGCCGCAAGAACAAGGGGCTGGACGAGTCCAACGCGGCCCTGCGCGCCGGTGTGGAGTCACTGGCCGAGAGCGACGACGGCAGCACCAGGGCCGACGACCGCAAGCTCGGCGCCCTGGAGAACGACGCGGGCACCCGCGGGCTCACCGGCAAGGCCGTCACCGTCACCCTGAACGACGCCCCGCCCAACGCCACCGCCAAGCTCCCCGGCTACCCCGAGCCCCAGCCCGACTACCTGGTCATCCACCAGCAGGACCTCCAAGCCGTGGTGAACGCGCTGTGGCAGGGCGGCGCCCGGGGCATCAAGGTCATGGACCAGAGGCTGATCTCCACCAGCGCGGTGCGCTGCGTCGGCAACACCCTCATCCTCCAGGGCCGCGTCTACTCACCGCCGTACCGGATCACGGCGGTCGGGGACCCGGGGCGGCTGAAGCAGGCGCTCGCGGCGAGCAAGGCGATCCAGACCTACATGGTGTACGTCAACGTCTACGGCCTCGGCTGGAAAGTCGCCGACGACGGCACCGTGACCCTTCCCGGCTACTCCGGCACGGTGGACCTGCACTACGCCAAGCCCGTGCGGTGACCGGCCCGCGCCGGGAACCCGGCGGGCGCCTCCCGGATCCCACCGGGTCCGCGGAGGCAGCCGAACCGGAGGCGCCGCGCCGCTAGTCTGGTGACGTACGGCGTGGGTCTGGTGCCGTAGGGAACACGGAAGGGACGGCAGGGGACGGCATGTACGGCTGGATCTGGCGGCATCTGCCGGGCAACGCGTGGGTGAGGGCGCTCGTCTCGCTCGTACTGGTCCTGGCCGTGGTCTACGTCCTGTTCCAGTACGTCTTCCCGTGGGCCGAGCCGCTGCTGCCCTTCAACGATGTGACGGTGGACAACCAGTGAGTGCGCGGATTCTCGTCGTCGACAACTACGACAGCTTCGTCTTCAACCTCGTCCAGTACCTGTACCAGCTGGGCGCCGAGTGCGAGGTGCTGCGCAACGACGAGGTGTCGACCGCGCACGCCCAGGACGGCTTCGACGGCGTCCTGCTCTCCCCCGGCCCCGGCACGCCCGAGGAGGCCGGCGTGTGCGTGGACATGGTCCGCCACTGCGCCTCGACCGGCGTACCTGTCTTCGGTGTCTGCCTCGGCATGCAGTCCATGCAGGTGGCGTACGGCGGTGTGGTCGACCGGGCGCCCGAGCTGCTGCACGGCAAGACCTCGCCGGTCGAGCACGGGGGCAAGGGTGTCTTCGCGGGCCTGCCCTCGCCCTTCACCGCGACCCGCTACCACTCCCTGGCCGCCGAGCCGGCGACCGTCCCGGCCGAGCTGGAGGTGACGGCCCGCACGCACGACGGCATCATCATGGGCCTGCGTCACCGCGAACTCCCGGTGGAGGGCGTGCAGTTCCATCCCGAGTCGGTGCTGACCGAGCACGGCCACCGGATGCTGGCCAACTGGCTCGCCGAGTGCGGCGACCAGGGCGCCGTGGCGAGATCGGCGGGGCTCGCCCCGGTGGTGGGCAGGGCCACGGCGTGACCGCGCTGCGCCCCGAGCGCGAGGACCTGTACGGCGGCGGCAGACCGTACGAGTCCTCCGGCGGTGCGCGGCCGCACACGGGACACCGGCAGGATCCGCCGACGGCCCCGATGCCCCGGCTGACGGAGGCCGGCCCGCCGCGTGGCGAGAACCTCGTCGCGCCGCCGCCTCCGGCCGACGCGGAGACGATGGCGCTGCGGATCCCGGTACCGGCGGACACCGTCCCTCGGAACGCGCCCCTGCGGCCGCCTGGCGCCTCTGCCGCCCCTCCTGCCACCGGAGCCGCACCGGGCGGCCGGGCGGCTCGCAGAAAGGCCGCCAAGCGCCGCGGCGGGCGCCACGGCGGGACCCGGGGGGCGGCGGCTCCGCCGGCGGAGCGGGACCCGGGGCGCCCCCGGTCCCGGGTGGAGGCCCGGCGGCAGGCGAAGGCGCGCAGACCGGGCCCGGCCGTCCTCGTGAGCCGGGCCGTCGGCGAGGTGTTCATCACCACCGGCGTGCTGATGCTGCTGTTCGTCACCTACCAGCTGTGGTGGACCAACGTGCGCGCGCACGCGCAGGCCGGCAGCGAGACGCACCAGCTCCAGGACGACTGGGCCAGCGGCAAACGCAAGCCGGGCGTCTTCGAACCGGGCCAGGGCTTCGCCATCCTGCACATCCCCGCCCTCGACGTCGTCGCGCCCATCGCGGAGGGCGTCAGCAACAAGAAGGTGCTCGACAAGGGCATGGTCGGGCACTACGGCGGGCAGAGCGCGCTCCGGACGGCGATGCCCGACGCCCGGACCGGCAACTTCGGTCTCGCCGCGCACCGCAACACCCACGGTGAGCCGTTCCGGTACATCAACCGGCTCAAGGCCGGCGACGCGGTCGTGGTCGAGACACAGGACACGTACTTCGTGTACAAGGTGACCTCGATGCTTCCGGTGACCCCGCCGTCCAACACGAGCGTGCTGGACCCCGTCCCGCCGGGCTCCGGGTTCACCCGGCCCGGCCGCTACATCACCCTCACCACCTGCACGCCGGAGTTCACCAGCAAGTACCGGCTGATCGTCTGGGGCAAGATGGTCGAGGAACGCCCGCGCAGCAAGGGCAAGCCGGACGCGCTCATCGAGTAGGGCTCATCGAGTAAGGGCAGACGAACTGTGGCAGCGACCACCGACGAGACCGAAGACACCACGGACGCGTCCGAACCGGACCCGGATCCGGCCGCGCGCCGCCGGCGCCCCGGCCGGATCGCGACAGCGGTCAGCGTCTTCGGTGAACTCCTCATCACCGCGGGCGTGCTGCTCGGCCTGTTCGTCGTCTACTCGCTGTGGTGGACCAACGTCATAGCGGACCGCAAGGCGGACCGGCAGGCCGACCGGGTCCGCGAGCACTGGGCGCAGCAGAGGGACACCGGCCCGGGCGCGCTCGACACCAAGGAGGGCATCGGCTTCCTGCACGTGCCGGCGATGAAGAACGGCGAGGTGCTGGTCGAGAAGGGCACGGGCACGGACGTCCTCAACGACGGTGTGGCCGGCTACTACACGGACCCGGTCAGATCCTCGCTGCCCACGACCGGCAGGACCGGCAACTTCGCCCTCGCCGCCCACCGCGACGGCCACGGCGCGAAGTTCCACAACATCGACAAGCTGCGCGAGGGCGACCCGGTCGTCTTCGAGACCCGGGACAACTGGTACGTCTACAAGGTCTACTCGATCCTGCCCGAGACCTCGAAGTACAACGTCAAGGTCCTGTCGTCCGTCCCCAGGGAGTCCGGCCGGAAGAAGCCCGGCCACTACATCACCCTGACGACCTGCACCCCCGTCTACACCTCCCGCTACCGCTACGTCGTCTGGGGCGAACTGGTCCGGGTGCAGAAGGTCGACGCCCGGCGGACCCCGCCGGCGGAACTGCGCTGACGCGCCCTCCCGGTGACACCGGGAACGACGTGGGCCCCTGCCGGGATGTCCCGGCAGGGGCCCACGTGCGAGCGCGGGGCGTCAGCCGGTGGTGCCACCGAAGAAGTTGGTGCCGCCGTTGCCGCCGCCGCCGTTGCCGTTCCCGCCGCCGTTGTTGTTGCCGAAGCCCAGCGTCGTCAGGGTGACGGTGGTGCTCCCCGGGTCGTCGACCTGGTCGTTCTGCTTCGGGTCCTGGGCGGCGACGATCGCGGTGTCGCTGCCGTCGCTGCCGCTCGCGAACTGGATGTTCGTGAAGCCGGCGGCGTTCAGCAGTTGCCGGGCCACGGCGACCGTGCGGCCCCGGACGTCCGGGACCGGCGTCTTCTGCGGTGCCTGCGCCTTGCCGACGTTGATCACCACGTTGGTGTTCTTGACGACCTGCTGACCCGCCGCCGGATTGGTGTTCTGCACCTTGCCGTTCTGGGCGGGGTCGGTGACCGCGGTGTCGTTGCAGGTCGGCGCGAGGCCCTTGGCCTGGAGTTCGGCCTTCGCCTCGTCACAGGACTTGCCGGTGACGTCGGGCACGGTGATCTTCTCCTCGGCCCTGGCGACCGTGAGCGTGATCGTGGAGCCCTTCTCCTTGCTGGTGCCGCCCTCCGGGTCCTGGGTGATGACCACACCGGGCGTGCGGTCCGACACCTGGGTCTTCTTGTCGACGTCGAAGCCCTTGGACTTGAGTTCGGCCTCCGCCTGGTCGAACTGGGCACCGCGCACGTCCGGCACGGTCACCTTCGGCGCGCCGGTGGAGATCACCAGGGTCACCGTGCTGTCCTTGGCGACCTTCCCGCCCGCATCCGGGTTCTGGGTGCACACGTTGCCCGTGGCCTGGTCGTCGCAGGACTTCTTGGTGACCGATACCTGGAGCCCGGCGTTGTCGGCCATCTTCCGGGCCGTCTTCTCCGGCTGGCCCACGAACGTCGGTACGACGACCTTGCCGTTGTCCGCGTTCTGGCCGCTGAAGGCCCACTTGCTGATCAGGATGGCGCCGACCAGCACCAGCAGGCCCGCCACCACCAGCAGGATCGTGGAGGTGTGCGACTTCTTCTGCTGGCGGCGGCGGTCCGGGCGGTCGTCGTAGCCGTAACCGCCGCCGTCGTCGGGGTTCATGGGTGGGAGCATGCTGGTCGCGCCGGCGCCCGCGTCCGACCGCAGGGCCGTCGTCGCCTGGTCGTCGGGGTAGCCGCCGTAGCCCACCGCGCCCATCGCGGCCGTGGCCGCGACCGGCTGGCCGTCCAGGCACGCCTCGATGTCGGCGCGCATCTCGTCGGCCGACTGGTAGCGGTAATCGGGGTCCTTGACCAGCGCCTTCAGGACGATGGCGTCCATCTCGGGGGTGATCTCGGGGTCGAAGACCGAGGGAGCCTGGGGTTCCTCGCGGACGTGCTGGTAGGCGACGGCCACGGGGGAGTCGCCCACGAACGGCGGACGGACCGTCAGCAGCTCGTACAGGAGGCAGCCGGTCGAGTAGAGGTCGGAGCGGGCGTCGACCTGCTCGCCCTTGGCCTGCTCGGGCGAGAGGTACTGGGCCGTGCCGATCACCGCGGCCGTCTGGGTCATGGTCATCCCGGAGTCGCCCATGGCGCGGGCGATACCGAAGTCCATCACCTTGACCTGGCCGTTGCGGGTCAGCATGACGTTGGCCGGCTTGATGTCCCGGTGGACGATGCCGCTGCGGTGCGCGTACTCCAGGCCCTGGAGGATGCCGATGGTCATCTCCATCGCGCGCTCGGGCAGCAGCTTGCGGCCGGAGTGCAGCAGCTCGCGGAGCGTGGAACCGTCGACGTACTCCATCACGATGTACGGGATGGAGACCCCGTCGATGTAGTCCTCGCCCGTGTCGTAGACCGCGACGATCGCGGGATGGTTGAGCGAGGCGGCCGACTGGGCCTCCCGGCGGAACCGGGCCTGGAAGGACGGATCACGCGCGAGGTCCGCGCGCAGCGTCTTCACCGCAACGGTGCGGCCGAGGCGGGTGTCATGCGCGAGGTAGACCTCCGCCATGCCACCGCGGCCGAGCACCTGGCCCAGCTCGTACCGGCCGCCGAGGCGACGCGGCTCTTCCATAGCTACCTACCAGCCCTCTCCGTCGGTCCCCGGCCGCACGGTCTGCGTGCGGCCGGAGGCTGCCGTCCGGGCCTACCGTACCCGGATCGCTCTGTGTGACCTGGCCAAGCCCATAACCCGATACGGGACCGGTACCGCAACGTGCGGTGATGTGAGGACGGTGTGAGCGGCATCACCCGGCGGTGATCGGGGCGGTCACTTCTTGGAGTTGATGACCGCTTCCATGACGCTCTTCGCGATCGGCGCGGCCAGGCCGCCGCCGGAGATGTCGTCGCGGTTGGCGCCCTCGTCCTCGATGACCACGGCCACGGCCACGGGGCTGCTGTGGTCGCTGAGCTTGGCGTAGGAGATGAACCAGGCGTACGGGTTCTCGCTGTTCTCCACACCGTGCTGGGCGGTACCGGTCTTGCCGCCGACGATCGCCCCGTCGATCTTCGCGCGGGTACCGGTGCCCTTCTCGACGACCGTCTCCATCATCGACTGCAGGATCTGCGCGTTCTCGGGCGACAGCGGCCGGCTCAGCTCCTCCGGCTGGGTCTTGGCGACCGGGTCCAGGTTGGGGGACTGCAACGAGTCGACCATGTACGGCTTCATCAGCTTGCCGTCGTTGGCGACCGCCGAGGCGACCATGGCCATCTGCAGCGGGGTGGTCGCGGTGTTGTACTGGCCGATGGAGGACAGCGCGGTCTGCGACGCGTTCATGCCGTCGGAGAACACCGAGGCGCTGGACCGCACCGGGGTGTACTGCTGGGAGTCGAAGCCGAACTTCTTCGCCTCGGCGAGCATCTTGTCGTTGCCGAGGTCGGCGCCGATCTTGCCGAAGACGCTGTTGCAGGAGTACTGGAGCGCGACCCGCATGGTCGCGTTCTCGCACGGGATGTTGCCCTCGTTCTTCAGCTGGGTGGTGGTGCCCGGCATGATCCACGGCAACGGTGAGTCGGTCTTCTGGTCGGCCGAGGTGTACTTGCCGTTCTCCAGCGCCGCCGCGGCCGTGACCACCTTGAAGGTGGAGCCCGGCGGATACGTCTCGCGCAGCGCCCGGTTCAGCATCGGGTCGGCCGGGTTGTACTTCTTCTGGAGCTTCTTCCAGGCCGCCGCGTCGTCGTTGCTGTTCCCCGCGAAGGACGAGGGGTCGTACGACGGGTAGGAGGCCAGCGCCAGTATCTTGCCCGTCGACGGCTCCAGGGCGACGACCGCGCCCTTGCCGCCCTGCCGGCGCAGGCCGTCGAACGCGGCCTTCTGCGCGGCGGCGTTCAGCGTGGTGACGACGTTGCCGCCCTGCTGCTGCTTGCCGGTGATCATGTCCAGCGTCTTGCGGAAGAACAGCCGGTCGTCGTCGCCGGTGAGGATGCCGTCGTCGATGGACTCCAGCTGGGTGGCGCCGAAGGCCTGCGAGGCGTACCCGGTGACCGGCGCCCACATGGCGCCGTTCTTGTAGGTCCGCTTGTACTTCAGGTCGTTCAGGCCGGTCTTACCGGCCGCGCTGGACCCGGTGATGGGGTCGCCGCCCACGATGATGTCACCGCGAGGGGTGGCGTAGCGGGCGATGGTGACGCGGCGGTTCTGCGGGTCGTCCTTCAGCTTGTCGGCCCTGAGGTACTGGAGGTAGTTGTCCCGCAGCAGCAGGGTCAGGACGAGGAGGCCGCAGAAGATCGCGATCCGGCGCAGGGGCTTGTTCATGACGGGCGGACCACCTGGGTCATCTCGGCGTCGGGGTTGGCGGCGGGGGCGGGCGCCGGGCGGCGGGCGGTGTCGCTGATGCGGATGAGGATGCCGATCAGCGCCCAGTTCGCCAGTACGGAGGAACCGCCGTACGCCATGAACGGCATGGTCATACCCGTCAGCGGGATGAGGCCCATCACACCGCCGGCCACGACGAACACCTGGAGCGCGAAGGCGCCGGAGAGGCCGATGGCGAGCAGCTTGCCGAACGGGTCGCGGGCGGCGAGGGCGGTGCGCACGCCGCGTTCCACGATCAGGCCGTAGATCAGCAGGATCGCCATGATGCCGGCCAGGCCCAGCTCCTCGCCGAAGGTGGCGAGGATGAAGTCGGAGTTCGCGGCGAACCGGATCAGGTCCGAGTGGCCCTGACCCCAGCCACTGCCGAGGGTGCCGCCCGAGCCGAACGCCCACAGCGCCTGTTGCAGCTGCTCGGAGTGTCCGGCGACGCCCTGGCGGCTGAGCGTGTACTCCCTCATCGGGTCGAGCCAGGACTGGACGCGGCTCTTCACGTGGGGCTCGATGCTCGCCACACCGACCGCGCCCGCCGCGGACATCAGCAGACCGAACACGATCCAGCTGGTCCGCTCCGTGGCGACGTACAGCATGACCACGAACATTCCGAAGAACAGCAGCGAGGTGCCGAGGTCGGTCTCGAAGACGAGGATGAGGATCGAGATCGCCCAGACGACCAGGATCGGGCCCAGGTCGCGTCCACGCGGCAGGTACAGGCCCATGAAGCGGCGGCTGGCGAGGGCCAGGGCATCGCGCTTCACCATCAGGTAACCGGCGAAGAAGATCGCGAGGACGATCTTCGCGAACTCACCCGGCTGGAGGGAGCCGAGGCCCGGGATGTTGATCCAGATCTTGGCGCCGTAGATGTTGGCGCCGAGGCCCGGCACCAGCGGCAGGATGAGCAGGACCAGGGCACCGAACATGGAGATGTACGTGTACCGCTGTAGGACGCGGTGGTCCTTGAGGAAGATCAGCACGACGACGAAGAACGCGATGCCCAGCGCGGTGTACAGCAGCTGGCGGGGTGCGGCCTGGAAGTAGTCGGGCAGGGAGTGCAGCAGCTTCGACTGGTCCAGCCGCCAGATGCACACCAGCCCGAGGCCGTTGAGCAGCGTGGCCAGCGGCAGCAGCAGTGGATCGGCGTACGGCGCGAACTTCCGGACGCCGATGTGGGCCACGCCGGCCAGCAGCCCCAGCCCGAGCCCGTAGCTCAGCAGCCCGGCGGGGACCTGGTCGTCGATGGCGAGGCCCACGTTGGCGTAGGCGAACACGGGGATGACCACCGCGAAGACCAGCAGGGCCAGCTCGGTGTTGCGCCGGCTCGGGGCGCCGATCGCGCCGATCGTGGACGTGTGATGCGTCGGCGAATTCGTAGTACTGCTCATCGTGTGACAGGGCCTCTCACGGCTTGCCTACTGCTTACCGCACAGCGAGACGACCTTCTGCTCGTCCTCCGAGAGAGTGGGGCCGGGGCTGGGGGTCGCGGACGGGGACGTGGACGGAGACTTCGAAGGGGACGTCGGGGACGGCTTCGAGGCCGACGGGTTCGGGGTCGTGGTCGGTGTCGGGGCCTTGGTGAAGGCGGTGCGTGTGACGGTGCCCGTGCCGCCACCGGTCCGGCCGGTGCCGTTCGTGGTGCTCCGCGCCTCCGCGGCGGCCTTGCGCTCGGCCTGCTTGCGGCACGCGGACGCCTGCACGGCCAGCTCCTGGACCTTCGTCCGGGCGTCCGTGAGACCGCCCTCCGTGATCGTGGCCTTGACCTGCTTCTGCTGGTACGGCGGCAGGTACTTGAGTTCGATCTCGGGGTGGTCCCGCTCCACCTTCGACAGCGACACCCAGGCCAGGTCCTGGCTGATCCCGCGGTACAGCGCGACGTGCTCGTCCTTCGCGCCGACGTAGTACTGCGTCTGCGTCCAGCGGTAGCCGCCGTAGAGGCCGCCGCCGACGACGGCGAGGGCGAGGACGCCGTACAGGGATCTCTTCAGCCACCGGTGCTTCCCGCGCGGCTTGGTGAAGTCGTCGTCGGCGTAGTCGTCGAAGCTGCCGTCCGGGACGTAGCCGGCGCTGTCGCCGGAGCCGGGCGGGCCGAACTCGCCGCCGCCGTGCCGCTGGCTCTGGCGGCCCAGGTGGGAGGCGCGGCCGGCCGGCGTCTGCATGATGCCGTTGTCGTGCAGGTGGTGCTGGTTCTCGGCGACGGCACCGACCACGACCGGCTGGTCGGACAGCTGGCCGGCGAGGGTGTCACCGGTGTCCAGGTCGAGGACGTCGGCGACGATGACCGTGATGTTGTCCGGACCGCCGCCGCGCAGCGCGAGCTGGATCAGCTCCTGCACGGTCTCCTGCGGGCCCTGGTAGCTGGCGAGGGTCTCCTCCATCGTCTGGTGGGAGACGACCCCGGACAGTCCGTCGGAGCAGATCAGATAGCGGTCGCCCGCCCGGACCTCGCGCACCGACAGATCCGGTTCGACGTGCTCGCCGCTGCCGAGGGCGCGCATCAGCAGGGAACGCTGTGGGTGGGTGGTGGCCTCTTCCTCGGTGATCCGGCCCTCGTCGACGAGACGCTGCACCCAGGTGTGGTCCTGCGTGATCTGCGTGAGCACGCCGTCGCGGAGCAGATACGCGCGCGAGTCGCCGACGTGCACCAGGCCGAGCCGCTGCCCGGTCCACAGCAGGGCGGTGAGGGTCGTGCCCATGCCCTCCAGCTGCGGGTCCTCCTCGACCATGGAGCGCAGCTGGTCGTTGGCGCGCTGCACGGCCACACCGAGGGAGGTGAGGAGGTCGGAGCCGGGCACGTCGTCGTCGAGGGTGACCAGGGTGGAGATCACCTCGGAGGACGCGACCTCGCCCGCCGCCTGGCCGCCCATGCCGTCGGCGATGGCGAGCAGGCGCGGACCGGCGTAACCGGAGTCCTCGTTGCCCTCGCGGATCATGCCCTTGTGCGATCCGGCGGCAAAGCGCAGTGACAGACTCATGCGCACCTCGCCCGTCGGCTCCGGGTACAGCCGGTCGTGTCGAGCCACACTGCCCACCCTCCGGTCGGGAGCGCGCCGGAGACCGGGTGGCGGCCTGCCGCTGCGTGCTCGCTCCGCTCGCGCTTACTCATGACGTAGCACTACTTCCGCAGCTCGATTGCGGTCTTGCCGATGCGGATCGGCGCGCCCAGCGGGATCGGTGTGGGGGTCGTCAGCCGGGACCGGTCCAGATAGGTGCCGTTGGTGGAGCCGAGATCCTCGATGATCCACTGGCCGTTCTGGTCCGGGTAGATCCTGGCATGGCGGCTGGAGGCGTAGTCGTCGTCCAGCACGATGGTGGAGTCGTGCGCCCGGCCCAGGGTGATGGTCTGGCCCTGCAACGCGACGGTGGTACCCGTGAGGGTGCCCTCGGTGACTACCAGCTTGGAGGGGGCGTTGCGGCCACGCCTGCCGCCCCCCTGCTGCCCGCGCTGGGGCGGGGGCGCGGCGGCGGCGGCCTGCTGCCGGGGGGCCGTCTGCTGCGGGCGCCCGGCCTCCCTGCGCGATCCGCGCTGAGTGACGCGCGTACCGAACAGGTCGCTCCGGATGACCTGCACGGCCACGATCACGAACAGCCACAGTACGGCCAGGAAACCCAGCCGCATGACCGTGAGGGTCAGCTCTGACATTGCCCCCGCTTCACCCTTCGGCTTGCCTATAGATAACGGTGGTGCTGCCCACGACGATCCGCGAGCCGTCGCGGAGCGTAGCGCGGGTGGTGTGCTGCCCGTCCACCACGATGCCGTTGGTGGAGCCGAGATCCTGGATCGTCGAGGGCGTTCCGGTCCGGATCTCGCAGTGCCGGCGGGAGACGCCGGGGTCGTCGATCCGCACGTCGGCGTCGGTGCTGCGGCCCAGCACCAGCGTCGGGCGGGAGATCTGGTGGCGGGTGCCGTTGATCTCGATCCAGTAGCGGGTGCGCGCGCCGCTCATCGGGGCGGCGGCGGGTCGCTGGGTGGCGGGCTGCGGGTAGCCGTAGCCGCCGGGCCGGGCGCCGGGCGGCGGTGCGGCCGGCATCGGGGGAGGTCCGGCGGGCGAGGGGCCGTAGCCGCCCGGGGCGCCGGCGCCCGTGGGGCCGGGCCGCCCGGCCGGTGCGGCGGGCGCCTGGCCCTGCTGGTTGCTGGAGGAGGCGAGGGTGCGCGAGCGCACCCGGTACAGGCCGGTGTCCAGGTCCTCGGCCTTCTCCAGGTTGACCTTGATCGGTCCCATGAAGGTGTAGCGCTGCTGCTTGGCGTAGTCGCGCACCATTCCGGCCAGCTCGTCGCCGAGCTGCCCGGAGTAGGGGCTGAGGCGCTCGTGGTCGGGCGCGCTCAGCTCCACGATGAAGTCGTTGGGTACGACCGTCCGGTCGCGGTTCCAGATGGTGGCGTTGTTGTCGCACTCCCGCTGGAGCGCTCCGGCGATCTCCACGGGCTGGACCTCGGACTTGAAGACCTTGGCGAAGGTGCCGTTCACCAGACCTTCGAGACGCTGCTCGAACTTCTTCAGGACTCCCATGGGGCACCTCCTCCGTCCCTGCCGCTGTCTTGCCCTGCTGTGTGCCGCTGCCTTGCCGGTACTTCCGGTACTGCTCGCTGATCGTATCTACGCGCCCGCCAATCAGCCGGTTCCCCCAGCGGCTCCCCTTCGAACTCCTGGCGCGTGTCCTGCTGGCATGGATCGTAGAGGCGGGCGAAGACCAGTGTCCCGCACCCGGCTGTGGACCCGGCCCGCCTCCTGGTGAGATGGCCGGGACCGGTACGAGGTTGATACGTGAACCGCGTCTCCTTGGTACCCGCGCCGCCGCGTGACAGCCGCGGGCGCGCCGCGACGGGACCCGGGGGCCGGCGGCGGGGGCGCCCGGGAAGGGATGTGAATCCACCCCGTCCCACGTGCTAATGTTCTGCGTGTCGGAAGGGGCCAGCCCGCAAGGGCCGGACACGGAAGACACACCCAATGCGCGGGTGGCGGAATAGGCAGACGCGCTGGATTCAGGTTCCAGTGCCCGCAAGGGCGTGGGGGTTCAACTCCCCCCTCGCGCACAACGAGAACCGATGAAACGGGTCTCCACCGGTGACGGATGTCACGGTGGAGGCCCGTTTCTCGTTGTACCGCCGTGTGAGGCGTCGCACAGCCACGGAGCCGGCCGGGAACGGTGCCGGCCGCGGCCGGTGCCCGGTGAGCTATCTCACGGGGTCTCAAGAGGCGGCGGTCGGCTGATGTGTTCCCGTCACCGGTTGTACGGTCTCCCCCGAGTCGGTGTGGGTACCGACGCCTGTTCGCCAGGCGTGCGGGAGTGCGGGGGGAGGCGGTCGTGGTGACCGGAACCGGTGTGGTGGCTGCGTCAGAGGGGGGCGAGGCGGCGAGCCGGGGTGCGCGTTCGCTGCCCCGGGTGCGCGGGTTCGCCCAGTGGCCGCCGCAGGGATCGCCGAAGAAGGAGGGCAAGGCCCTCAGGGCGAGCGTGCCGCGCGACGCGCACCGCACACTCGGTCTGGACTCCGCCCGCCCCGACGCGGTGAGCGCGGTGGCCGAGTCGAACGCGGGGCGGCTGCCCGTGCTGACCCCGATACGGGTGGGCCGGATGGCGGCCACCCCGTTCGCCTTCCTGCGCGGCTCGGCCGGGCTCATGGCGTACGACCTGGCCCGCACCCCCGTGACCGGGATCGCCACCCAGCTCTGCGGTGACGCGCACGCGGCCAACTTCGGCCTGTACGGCGACGCCCGCGGTGGCCTGGTCATCGACCTCAACGACTTCGACGAGACCGTGCACGGACCCTGGGAGTGGGACCTGAAGCGGCTCGCGGCCTCCCTGGTGCTCGCCGGGCGCGAGGCCGGTGCCGACGAGGACACCTGCCGCGCGGCGGCACGGGACGCGGCCGGTGCCTACCGGCGCACCATGCGCCTGCTGGCCGCACTGCCCGTCCTGGACGCCTGGAACGCCATCGCCGACGAGGAACTGGTCTCCCACACCGACGCCCACGACCTGCTGGGCACGCTGGAACGGGTCTCGGAGAAGGCGCGGGCCAACACCAGCGGCCGGTTCGCGGCCAAGTCGACCGAGACGGTGGCGGACGGCGGCCGCCGGTTCGTGGCCGCCCCGCCGGTGTTGCGCGAGATCCCGGACGCCGAGGCGGCAGCCGTCGCCGCGTCCCTGGAGTCGTACGTCGGCACCCTCGGCGAGGATCGGCACCCGCTGCTCGCCCGGCACGCGGTCCACGACGTGGCCTTCCGCGTGGTCGGCACCGGCAGCGTCGGCACCCGCTCCTACGTCGTGCTGCTGCTGGACCACCGCGGCGAACCGCTGGTGCTCCAGGTGAAGGAGGCCCGTCCGTCCGCGCTCGTCCCCCACCTGGCCACCGCCGGTTTCGAGGCGCCGCCGGTGGCGCACGAAGGGCGCCGGGTGGTCCTCGGGCAGAAGCGGATGCAGGTGGTGAGCGACGTCCTGCTGGGCTGGACGACCGTCGAGGGGCGGCCGTACCAGGTGCGGCAGTTCCGCAACCGCAAGGGCAGCGTCGACCCGGCCGCGCTCGCCGCCGACCAGATCGACGACTACGGCCGCATGACCGGCGCCCTGCTGGCCCGCGCCCACTCCCACAGCGCCGACCCGCGGCTGATCGCCGGGTACTGCGGGAAGAACGAGGAACTGGACGAGGCGGTGGCCGGCTTCGCCGTCGCCTACGCCGACCGCACCGAGGCGGACCACGCCGACCTGGTCGCGGGCATCCGGGCGGGACGGATCGCTGCCGAGTCGGGGGTGTGAGCGGGGTGTGAGGGGTGTGAGGGGAACGGACCGGATCCCGCCGCGGCAAGCGCGATCAGGGCTTCCCCTGGGGGCTGTCTCCCCGTGCAGGAGAGCCACTGCGGGGGAGGGCCCCTGTGGGGCCCCGTGTCATCGGGTGCGTCCCGGCCCACCGGCTCCCGGTGCGTGCCGGTCCGCGCGGGGCGCAGCGGCTAGTCTGGGCGGGTGACGACCCCGGAAGCCGACCAGTCCCAGTCGCCGCGTCCCGAAGAACGGCTGGAGCAGGCCGTACGGGCCGCCGAGCAGGCGTTGATCGAGTTCGAGATCGCCGTGGAGACCTACCGCGTCGAGGTCGAGAACTTCTCCCGCCTGCACGAGCAGCGCCTCGGCCCGCTCTACCTGCGTATCGAGGAACTCGACGCGGAGATCGCCGAGGCGAAGGCCGCCCGCACCCAGGACCCCGAGGACATCCGGCGGGCCGCGGAGGCCCGCGCCCACGTCCTGCCCATCCCGGGCGTGGAGGAGCTGCTGCACGGCTGGATGGACGGTGACGGCCTCTTCCCGGAGGCCGCCGCCATGCTCACCGACCAGGCGGTACGGCCCCCGCAGCGGGTACGGCCCAGCGAGGAGGCCCGCAAGCTCTACCGCGAGCTGGCCCGCAAGGCCCACCCCGACCTGGCCCAGGAGGACGAGGAGCGCAAGCGGCGCGAGGAGTTCCTCTCCCGGGTCAACGCAGCCTACGCCCGCGGCGACGCGCCCCTGCTCAGGGAGCTGGCCGCGGAATGGGCGGCCGGCCCCGTGCCGCCCGAGCGGCGGCCCAGCCCCGCCGAGGAGCTGTACGCCCGCCTGGAGTGGCTGGCCCAGCGCAAGGAACTGCTCACCCTCGTCGCCCGCGAGCTGGAGGACGGCGCCATCGCCGGCATGCTCCGCCTCGCGCCCGACGACCCGGACGGCCTGCTCGACGAGGTCGCCGGCCGGCTGCGCGCCGACATCGCCGAGCGGGAGGCGGAACTGGCGGACCTGCTCGGGCAGGCCTGAGCCGAACCGTCCTGGGCCGCCCGGTCCTGTCCTTCGGGTAGCGTCGGCGTCATGAATATCGGAGCTGGCGTGCCCACGGTCCCGGTCACCGACCTCAAGGACGGTGACTTCCTCCTGGACGTCCGCGAGGACGACGAGTGGCAGGCGGGTCACGCCGAGGGAGCGCTGCACATTCCCATCAGTGAGTTCGTGGCCCGGTACGGCGAGCTGACCGAGGCCGCCCCGCAGGACGGCCGCGTCCACGTCATCTGCCGCTCGGGCGGCCGCTCGGCCCAGGTGACCATGTACCTGGTCCAGCAGGGCATCGACGCGGTGAACGTCGACGGCGGCATGCAGCACTGGCACGCCACCGGCCGCCCGGTGGTCACCGACGACGGCAAGCCGGGCTTCGTCCTGTAACCGGCCCGGTCAGCGTGGCCGTGGCGCCGGGCGTGGCCCAGCCGTGGGCCCGGTGCCGCGGCGCCGGGCGTGGCCAGCCGCGGTCCGGTGCCGCGGGTTCGCCGGTCCCGGGCGCGCCGGTCCGGGTGCGCCGGTCGCGGTGGCGCGGGTTCGGGTTCGCCGGCCGCGGTGCGGCGCCGGTCAGCGGTCGAAGTCCAGCTCCACCTTCTCCGTCAGCGGGTGCGACTGACAGGCCAGCACGTACCCGGCCTCCGTCTCCTCCTTCTCCAGCGCGAAGTTGCGGTCCATGCGGACCTCGCCCGAGACCAGGAAGGCCCGGCACGTCCCGCACACCCCGCCCTTGCAGGCGTAGGGCGCGTCGGACCGGTTCCGCAGCACCGTCTCCAGCAGTGACTCGCCCTCCCGCACCGGCCATGTGCCGCCGCGTCCGTCCAGCCGCGCGGTGACGGTGCTGTGCGCGGGGGCCGAGGCGGTGAACACCGTGGCGCTCCCCGCGTCCACGTGGAAGATCTCCTGGTGGATCCGCGACCGGTCCACGCCCAGTTCGCGCAGTGCCCGCTCCGCGTCCTCGACCAGCCCGTACGGCCCGCACAGGAACCAGCCCGCCACCCGCTCCGCCGGCAGCAGCGCGGGCAGCAGCCCCACGAGCCGCTCCCGGTCCAGCCGGCCCGACGGCAGGCCCGCCTGCTGCTCCTCCCGGGAGAGCACGGTCACCAGCTGGAACCGCTCGGGGTAGCGGTCCTTCAGGTCGGCGACCTCCTCCAGGAACATCGTCGAGGCGGCCGTGCGGTCGCTGCGTATCAGGCAGAAGCGGGCCGCGGGCTCGCGCGCCAGCAGTGTGGTGACGATGGACAGCACCGGGGTGATGCCGCTGCCGCCGACCACCGCCGCGTACAGCCCCGGCGCCGGGTCCAGGGTGAAGCGGCCCGCCGGGGTCATGACCTCGAGTTCGTCACCGACGGCGATCTCCTTCAGGGCGTACGAGGAGAAGGCACCGCCCTCGACCAGCCGCACCCCCACCCGCAGGGTGTCCGGGCCGCCGCCGGCCGGGTCGGGCGCGGGGGAGCAGATCGAGTAGGTGCGCCGGATCTCCGTGCCGTCGACCCGGCGGCGCAGCGCGAGATGCTGGCCGGGCCGGTGCCGGTACTCCTCGCGCAGCCCGGGCGGGACGCTGAGGGTGAGGGCGACGGAGTCGTCGGTGAGCGGGTCGACCGCGGCCACCGGGAGCGGGTGGAAGCGTGCCATCACAACTCCTTGAAGTGGTCGAACGGTTCACGGCAGGCCAGGCAGCGGCGCAGCGCCTTGCAGGCGGTGGACGAGAACCGGCTCAGCAGCTCGGTGTCGGCCGAGCCGCAGTGCGGGCAGCGGACGGGCTCCGCCGCGCTGTGCGTGCCGGTCTCCGTGCCGTGCGTGCGGGTCGGGCCGAGTGCCAGCGGGACCGGGCCGGAGGCGGCGTGCGGGCGCGGGGGCGCGATGCCGAACTCCTGGAGCTTGCGCCGTCCTTCGGGGGTGATGTCGTCGGTCGACCAGGCGGGCGTGAGCACGGTGCGGACGGTCACCTCGCGCATCCCGTGGGCGCGCAGGGCCCGTTCGATGTCGAGGCTCATCGCCTCGACGGCCGGGCAGCCGGTGTAGGTCGGGGTCAGATCGACATCCACCGTGTCCGCGCCGTGCACGCGTACCGCGCGCAGTACACCCAGCTCCCGCAGGGTGAGCACGGGCAGTTCGGGATCGGGCACCGCGCCGGCCAGCTCCAGCAGCTCCGCCTCCAGGGCGGTCGCGGTCACCATGACGCCCCCGGATGACTGCGGTGCAGGTGCTGCATCTCGGCGAGCATCCGCCCGAACGATTCGGTGTGCAGGCCCTGCCGGCCGGCGCCGGCCACCCAGGCCCCGGCGCGCGGTCCCTGGGGGACGGTGAGGGTGGCCCGGCCGAGCACGTCGCCGACGTACTCCAGCCAGCGGGTCTGAAGCGCCGGCCAGTCGGCGTGCAGGCCCTCCACCGGCTGGAACATCTCCCCGGTGAACCGCCACAGCGCGTCGCAGGCCCGCTGCATCCGCTCATGGCTGGTCGGCGTGCCGTCACCGAGCCGCAGCGTCCACTGCTCGGCGTGGTCGCGGTGGTAGGCGACCTCCTTGACCGCCTTGGCGGCGAGCGGCGCGAACGGGCCGTCCCCGGTCGCCAGTTCCCCGTAGAGCAGCTGCTGGTAGACGGAGAAGTACAGCTGGCGGGCGATGGTGTGCGCGAAGTCGCCGTTCGGCTGCTCGACGAGCTGGAGGTTGCGGAAGGCGCGCTCCTCGCGGAGGTAGGCCAGGTCGTCCTCGTCACCGGCGAGTGACAGCAGCACCCGCGCCTGGCCGAGCAGGTCCAGGGCGATGTTGGCGAGGGCGACCTCCTCCTCCAGGACCGGGGCGTGCCCGGCCCACTCCCCCAGGCGGTGGGAGAGCACCAGGGCGTCGTCGCCGAGGGCGAGCGCGGCGGTCACCGGGACGGCGGCCGGGCCGGCGGGGGTCACCGGGTCGGGGGCGGGGCCGGTGGCGGTCACAGGTGCTTCACCCCTTCCGGGATCGCGTAGAAGGTCGGGTGCCGGTAGGGCTTGTCGGCGGCCGGCTCGAAGAACGGGTCCTTCTCGTCCGGCGACGACGCGGTGATCGAGGCGGCCGGCACCACCCAGATCGAGACGCCCTCGCCGCGCCGGGTGTACAGGTCGCGGGCGTTGCGCAGGGCCAGCTCGGCGTCGGGGGCGTGCAGGCTGCCGGCGTGGGTGTGGGAGAGGCCGCGCCGGGAGCGCACGAAGACCTCCCACAGCGGCCAGTCGGTGGTGCTCATGCTCGCGTCGCTCCCGTCTCACCGGCGGTGCCGGTGTGCTTGGCCGCGTAGGCCGCGGCCGCTTCCCGTACCCATGCGCCCTCGTCGTGGGCGCGCCTGCGCTGGGTGATCCGCTGTTCGTTGCACGGGCCGTTGCCCTTGAGGACGTCCCAGAACTCGGTCCAGTCGATCGCGCCGAAGTCGTGGTGTCCCCGCTCCTCGTTCCACCGCAGGTCCGGGTCGGGGAGGGTGAGGCCCAGGGATTCGGCCTGCGGGACGCAGATGTCGACGAAGCGCTGGCGCAGCTCGTCGTTGGAGTGGCGCTTGATCTTCCACTCCATCGACTGCGCGGAGTGCTGGGACTCGTCGTCGGGCGGGCCGAACATCATCAGTGACGGCCACCACCAGCGGTCCACCGCGTCCTGCGCCATCGCGTGCTGCTCGGGGGTGCCCTTGCTCAGGGCCAGAAGCAGTTCATAGCCCTGGCGCTGATGGAAGGACTCCTCCTTGCAGATCCGTACCATCGCGCGCGCGTACGGACCGTAGGAGCAGCGGCACAGGGGGACCTGGTTGGTGATCGCGGCGCCGTCCACCAGCCAGCCGATCGCGCCGACGTCGGCCCAGGTCAGCGTCGGGTAGTTGAAGATCGAGGAGTACTTCTGGCGGCCGGAGTGCAGCTTGCCGAGCAGCTCGTCGCGGCTGGTGCCGAGGGTCTCGGCGGCGCTGTACAGATACAGGCCGTGGCCGGCCTCGTCCTGGACCTTGGCCATCAGGATCGCCTTGCGCCGCAGGGAGGGCGCGCGGGTGATCCAGTTGGCCTCCGGCTGCATGCCGATGATCTCGGAGTGCGCGTGCTGGGCGATCTGCCGGACCAGCGTCGCCCGGTAGGCGTCGGGCATCCAATCCCGCGGTTCGATGCGTTCGTCGGCGGCCACGGCCGCGTCGAAGGCGCCCTGGTAGGCCGCCGTGTCGACGGTGCGGGCGCCGTCCGCTTCCGTACGGGCCGTGCGCTGCGCGGCTGCTGTGGCCATGTGGTCCCCCTGACCTCGGGCTCGGCGGTGGGCACTGTCCCGATCGGGGCCGTCATCCGTGTCCCGACCGATCGTTCGGTTCGTGCGCATCCATGGTGTGCCGGGCCGCCACGGGGTGTCAACCGCTGTGGAGAACTCGGCCGGGCGCCTGTGGACGACGGCCGCGAGCAGGCCGGGAACCGGTCTGGGCGGGGCCGGGGGCGCTCCGTGAGGCCGGCCCGGACGAGGCCGGACGCGCACCGCGTGGCGGGACCCACCCGCGCCGGCCCGTACCCGGGGCTGTGCCCGGTGCCCGGGGCTGAGTACCGTTCCGTCGAGCGCCCAGACGTGGCGCTCGTGCGGCATGCGGCGCCTGTGCCGGCCGCGGCGCCACCGGGCCGTCCCGCCGGGCCGGGCGACCGGGCCGCGACGCATGACCGAGCGGACAACCGACCGAGCGGGACGACCGAGCCGACCGCATGAGCCGAAACGGGGGACGGGACCACATGGACGCGTACGACGAGGACCCGAGGGGCCCATTGGCCCCGGACGGGTCGGCCGGGACGCGTCTCCCGGAAGAGCCGCCGCGGCACGTGCCGCCCCCACCCCGTGCCGGGGTCGCCGCGCTCTCCCCCCGCTACCAGGTCGGCGCGGCCGTGGCGCTCGCGGTGGTCGCCGTCGCCGCCTGCGTGCACGTGCTGATGGTGTTCCTCAGCCTCGCGCCCGCCAACACGGTGACCAAGCAGCACGGCAAGGCGATAGAGGAGTGGCTCTATCCGGAGTTCGAGCAGAACTGGAAGCTGTTCGCGCCGAACCCGCTCCAGCAGAACATCGCCGTCCAGGTGCGCGCCCAGGTGCGTCTGCGTGCCGGCGGCGTGCGCACCACCGGCTGGACCGACCTCTCCGCCCAGGACGGCGCCGCCATCGACGGCAACCTGGTGCCCAGCCACACCCAGCAGAACGAGCTGCGCCGGGCCTGGGACTACTTCGCGGCCACGCACGGCGCCGACAACCGTCCGGTGGGCCTGCGCGGCTCCCTCTCCGAGCAGTATCTGCGGCGGATCGTGGTGATGCGCCTGTACCGCGACGATCCGACGAGCCGGGAAGGTGTGATCCAGCGCGTGCAGGTCCGCTCCAGCACGACCAACGTCCAGCCGCCGGCGTGGAGCCGTGAGCGGGTCTCCGACAAGCCCGTCCACCGTCAGATGCCCTGGTGGTCCCTGACGGCCGACGAGGCGGCGGGGGGCGTGCGGTGAACGAGCTGTCCGTGGCACTGTCCCGCGGTGTCGCCCGGGTCACCGAGGCGGCCCTCGGCCCCTACCAGAGCGCCGTGATCCGGATCGGCTTCTCGCTGACCTGGCTGCTCTTCCTGCTGCGCGAGTTCCCCCACCGCCGGGAGCTGTACGGTCCCACCGGACCGTGGGGCTGGAACCTCGCCAAGCAGCTGACGGCCGACAACCACGCCTTCACGGCGCTGCTGTGGTCCGACAGCCGGCTCTGGTTCGAGTGCTGCTACACGCTGGCGATCCTCGCGAGCGCCGCCCTGCTGCTCGGCTGGCGCACCCGGACCGCCTCCCTGCTGTTCATGGTGGGCGTGCTGTCCCTCCAGAACCGCAGCGTCTTCGTCGGCGACGGCGGTGACAACGTCCTGCACCTGATGTCCTTCTACCTGGTGTTCACGCGCTGCGGCCAGGTGTGGTCCCTCGACGCGCGGCGCGCGGCCCGCGCCGAGGCGGCACGCGCGCGTGGCGAGCGCTTGCCCGCCGACCGGGTGGGGCCGGTGCTCTGGGCGGTGCTCGGCGCGGCACTCGGCACGGTCACGCTGACCGGCCGCTTCGACAACGGCTGGTTGATCCCCGCGCTGCTGTGGACGGCCTGGGCGGCGCTCGGCCTGTGGTGGGCCGCGGGCCGCCGACAGGCCTGGGAGCAGCCCCGCATCCTGCTGGACGTCATCGCCAACGTCCTGCACAACGGAGCCCTGGCCGTGATCATGGCGGAGGCCTGCCTGATCTACGCCACGGCCGGCTGGTACAAGATCCAGGGTTCGCGCTGGCAGGACGGTACCGCCGTCTACTACCCGCTCCACCTGGACTACTTCTCCCCCTGGCCCGGACTCGCCGACCTGATGTCCTCCAGCGGAACGATCATGATGGTGGCGGCCTACGGGACCGTCATGGTGCAGGTCGCCTTCCCGTTCACCCTGTTCAACCGGCGGGTCAAGAACGTCCTGCTGGTGCTGATGATGACCGAGCACGCGGTGATCGCGGTCGTCCTCGGCCTGCCGTTCTTCTCACTGGCGATGATCGCGGCGGACGCGGTGTTCCTGCCGACGGGCTTCCTGCGCCGGCTGGGCGGGCTGGTGGCACGCGCGCGGGAACGGCTCGTGCGGCGCGGCGGCCGTGCGGTGCCCCCGCCACGCTCCCCCGAGGAGGCCGCACCGGGCCGCGTAGGGTTCGGCGCATGACCGATCCCCTGGCCCGCTGGCGCGCGCACGAGCAGGACGCCGTGCTGCTCGACGGCTTCCACGCCCTGAAGCACGCGCTGCGCTTCGGGGCCGAGGTGCCGGTCGCGGTCACCACCGACCGGGAGGCCGCGCTCGCTCTCGCCGAGGAGCTGGCCGGGGACGTACGGGACACGCTGGCCGCCCTGCTGACGGAGGTGTCCGGACCGGCGTACGCCGGCCTCGTCCCACGCCCGCATCCCACCGGCGTGGCCGCACTCGCCGTACGGCCCTCGCGCGCGGCCGGCCTCCGGGCGCTCGCCCGCACGCCCCGCCCCGCGCCCGTCGTGGTCCTGGACAACCCCCGCAACCTGGGCAACGCCGGTGCCGTGATCCGGCTGGCCGCCGGCTTCGGGGCCACCGGTGTGGTCACCACGGGCACGCTCGACCCGTGGCACCCGGCCGTGGTGCGCGGCGGCGCGGGCCTGCACTTCGCCACCACCGTGGAACACCTCGACGTCGCCGACCTGCCCACCGGCCCGCTGTTCGCCCTCGACCCGGAGGGCGAGGACATCCGCGGCACCCGGCTGCCCGACGACGCCGTCCTGGCCTTCG
Source organism: Streptomyces sp. Y20 (assembly GCF_043195475.1). Taxonomy (NCBI): domain Bacteria; kingdom Bacillati; phylum Actinomycetota; class Actinomycetes; order Kitasatosporales; family Streptomycetaceae; genus Streptomyces; species Streptomyces sp. Y20. The sequence goes on along the minus strand of NZ_JBIDDP010000003.1, from coordinate 400,390 downwards.
GGTCGGAACGCACCGGTCTCTCCGCGGAGCTGCGGGCCCGCGCCGACCACCTGCTGCGCCTCCCGATGCGCCCCCAGGTCTCCAGCTACAACCTGGCCACCAGCGTGGCGATGACGCTCTACCACTGGAGCGCGAACGGCACCCCCGGGGACGCGCGCTAGCCGGGTGCGCGCGCTAGCCGGGTGCCCCGTGCGGGCCCCGCTGTGCGCGCAGGGCCCCCGGGCCGCCCGTCCGCTGCGACGGCCCGCGGCACCCGGCAGGTGAGGGGGCGCTTCACGCCTCCCGGCGGACCTCCACCACCCGGAAGCGCCCGGCCACGAACGCGCCGTCGCACAGAGCCGCGTTCGCCGCCGGGTTGCCGCCCGAGCCGTGGAAGTCGGAGAACGCGGCGGTCTGGTTGACGTAGACCCCGCCGGTGAGGTTCAGGGAGAGCTGGGCCGCCTCCTCCAGGCATGCCTCCTCGACGGCGCGCTCGGTGTCGGCGTCGGTGGTGTACGCGCCGACCGTCATCGCGCCCTTCTCCCGGACCGTGCGGCGCAGCAGCTCGACCGCGTCCGTCACCGAGTCGACGGCGACGGCGAAGGAGACGGGGCCGAAGCACTCGCTCATGTAGGCCGCCTCGTCGTCCGGCTTGGCGCCGTCCAGCTTCACGATGACGGGGGTGCGGACCACCGCGTCCGGGAACTCCGGGTTGGTGATCTCGCGGGAGGCCAGGGCGACCTCGCCGAGGCCGGCCGCCGCCTCCAGGCGGGCCTTGACGTCCGGGTTGACGATCGCGCCGAGCAGGGCGTTCGCGCGCGCGTCGTCACCGAGCAGGCCGTCCACCGCGCGGGCGAGGTCGGCGGTGACCTCGTCGAAGGTCCTGGGGCCCTGGTCGGTGGTGATGCCGTCCCGGGGGATCAGCAGGTTCTGCGGGGTGGTGCACATCTGGCCGCTGTACAGGGACAGCGAGAACGCCAGGTTGGACAGCATGCCCTTGTAGTCGTCCGTGGAGTGCACGATCACCGTGTTGACGCCGGCCTTCTCCGTGTAGACCTGCGCCTGGTGGGCGTTGGTCTCCAGCCAGTCGCCGAAGGACGTCGACCCGGTGTAATCGATGATCCTGATCTCGGGACGGGTGGCGAGGGTCTTGGCGACGCCCTCGCCGGGACGCTCGGCGGCCAGCGCGACCAGGTTCGGGTCGAAGCCGGCTCCGGCCAGCACGTCCCGGGCGACCTGCACGGTCAGCGCGAGCGGCAGCACCGCGCGCGGATGCGGCTTGACCAGGACCGCGTTGCCGGTGGCCAGGGAGGCGAACAGACCCGGGTAGCCGTTCCAGGTGGGGAAGGTGTTGCAGCCGATGACCAGGCCGATGCCGCGCGGGACCGCGGTGAACCGCTTGGTGAGCGTCAGCGGGTCCCGCTTGCCCTGCGGCTTGCTCCACTCCGCCGCGTCGGGCGTGCGGACCTGCTCCGCGAACGCGTACGCCACCGCCTCCAGGCCGCGGTCCTGGGCGTGCGGGCCGCCCGCCTGGAACGCCATCATGAACGCCTGACCGCTGGTGTGCATCACGGCGTGCGCGAACTCGTGCGTCCGGTCGCTGATCCGCTTGAGGATCTCCAGGCAGACCACCGCCCGCACCTCCGGGCCGGCGTCCCGCCACGCCCGCTGTCCGGCCCGCATGGCCGGCAGCAGCACATCGATGTCCGCGTGCGGGTAGGTCACGCCCAGCTCGACGCCGTACGGCGAGACCTCGCCGCCCACCCAGTCGTCCGTGCCGGGCTGGCCGAGGTCCAGCCGGGTGCCCAGCAGGGCGTCGAAGGCGGCCTTGCCCGCCGCCGCGTCCAGGCTGCCGTGCTCGCCGTACGCCTTGGGGTGCTCGGGGTGCGGGGACCAGTACGCGCGCGTGCGGATCGTTTCCAGGGCCTGGTCGAGAGTGGGCCGGTGCTTCGCGGTCAACTCGTGCGCGGTCAGTTCGGCGGCCATGCGGGACCAACTCCTCGTCTGGAGAACTCTTCGTCGAGTTCACGACCTGGCAGAAAGAGCAGCGGGATGGTGCAGTCAGAGCTAGAGTAACCGAACGATCGGTCGGGACAAGGGGGTCCGCCGTATCTGTGGAAAAGCCCGTGCGGGAGGATCGCGCACATGACAGCAATCGACCTCAGCAGCCCCGTGGCCGTCGTCGGCACCGGCACCATGGGCCAGGGAATCGCCCAGGTCGCGCTGGTCGCCGGCCATCCCGTGCGGCTGTACGACGCCGTCCCCGGGCGCGCCCGCGAGGCGGCCGACGCGATCGGCGCACGCCTCGACCGGCTGGTGGCCAAGGGCCGGCTCACCGACGCCGGCCGGCACGCGGCCCGTGCCCGTCTCCGGCCCGCGGAGACCCTCACGGAGCTGGCCGACTGCGCGCTCGTCGTGGAGGCCGTCCTGGAACGGCTCGACGTGAAACAGCGGCTCTTCGGTGAGCTGGAGGACATCGTCGCCGAGGACTGCCTGCTCGCCACCAACACCTCCTCGCTGTCGGTGACGGCCGTGGGCGGCGCCCTGCGCCACCCCGGACGCTTCGTCGGCCTGCACTTCTTCAATCCGGCGCCGCTGCTGCCGCTGGTCGAGGTGGTCTCCGGAGCCGCCACCGACGTCACGTCGGCCACGCGCGCGTACGAGACCGCCCGCGCCTGGGGCAAGACCCCGGTGGCCTGCGCGGACACCCCGGGCTTCATCGTCAACCGCATCGCCCGGCCGTTCTACGCCGAGGCGTTCGCGGTCCACGAGGCCCAGGCCGCCGACCCCGCGACCGTCGACGCGGTCCTGCGCGAGTGCGGCGGGTTCCGGATGGGCGCGTTCGAGCTGACCGACCTCATCGGCCAGGACGTCAACGAGTCCGTCACGCACTCGGTGTGGCAGTCCTTCTTCCAGGACGTGCGCTTCACCCCCTCCCTGGCCCAGCGGCGGCTGGTGGAGTCGGGCCGGCTCGGCCGCAAGAGCGGCTACGGCTGGTACGACCACGCCGAGGGCGCCGAGCGGCCCCGTCCGCACACCGCGGGCCGGGAGCAGCCGCCCGCCCACGTCGTCGTCGAGGGCGGCCTGGGCCCGGCGGCCGGGCTGATCGAGCTGATCCGCGAGGCGGGCATCGAGGTCCGCGCGGAGGACGCGTACGACGGCACCCGGCTGGTGCTCCCCGGCGGCGGCCGGCTGGTCCTCGCCGACGGCCGGACCTCCGTGGAGTCACGGGACGTCGTCCACTTCGACCTCGCCCTGGACTACCGCACGGCCACCCGCATCGCCCTCTCCGCCTCCCGGGACACCTCGCCGCAGGCCCTCGCCGAGGCCACCGGCCTGTTCCAGGCGCTCGGCAAGGAGGTCAGCGTCATCGGCGACGTGCCCGGCATGATCGTCGCCCGCACCGTCGCCCGGATCGTCGACCTCGCCCACGACGCCGTCGCCAAGGGAGTGGCCACCGAGGAGGACATCGACACCGCGATGCGCCTGGGCGTCAACTACCCGCTCGGCCCCTTCGAGTGGGACCGCAGGCTCGGCCCCGGCTTCGCCTTCGACCTCCTGCACGAGATGCACGACCGCGACCCCTCCGGACGGTACGCGCCCTCCCTCGCGCTGTACCGCCACGCGCACGCCACCGACCAGCGGGAGGGCACCTCATGACCACGGCCAGGCGCGACACGTACACCCCCGAGACGCTGCTCGCCGTCGCCGTCCGCGTCTTCAACGAGCGCGGCTACGACGGCACCTCCATGGAGCACCTCTCCAAGGCGGCCGGGATCTCCAAGTCGTCGATCTACCACCACGTCAGCGGCAAGGAGGAGCTGCTGCGCCGCGCCGTCAGCCGCGCCCTGGACGGCCTGTTCGCCATCCTGGACGAGGAGCACGCGCGCGTGGGGCGCCCCGCCGACCGGCTGGAGCACGTCGTGCGCCGCATGGTCGAGGTGCTCATAGCCGAACTGCCCTATGTGACGCTCCTGCTGCGCGTGCGCGGCAACACCGCCACCGAGCGGTGGGCGCTGGAGCGCCGCCGCGACTTCGACCACCGGGTCGCCGAGCTGCTCAAGGCGGCCACCACCGAGGGGGACGTGGGCGGCGACGTGGAGGTCCGCCTGGCCACCCGGCTGGTCTTCGGGATGATCAACTCGATCGTGGAGTGGTACCGGCCGGACCCGCGGGGCGCGAGCGCCCGCGACGTGTCCGACGCCGTCGTCCGGCTGGTGTTCTCGGGGCTGCGCCGGAGCTGACCTCAGCCGTCCGGCTCCAGGTCCTCCTCCTCGAAGACCAGCAGGGTGCGGGTGCTGAGCACCTCGGGGATCGCCTGGAGCCGGGTGAGCACCAGCTCGCGCAGCGCCTTGTTGTCGGGCGTGTGCACCAGCAGCAGCACATCGAAGTCACCGCCCACCAGCGCGATGTGGGAGGCGCCGGGCAGCAGCCTGAGCTGCTCGCGGACCGTGCGCCAGGAGTTCTGGACGATCTTCAGGGTGATGTAGGCCGATGTGCCGTGGCCCGCGCGCTCGTGGTCCACGCGCGCGCTGAAGCCCCGGATGACCCCGTCCTCGACGAGCCGGTTGATGCGGGCGTAGGCGTTGGCGCGCGAGACGTGGACGCGTTCGGCGACGGACCGTATCGAGGCCCGGCCGTCGGCCTGGAGGATCTTCAGGATGTCCTGGTCGATGGCGTCGAGCGGGCGGGCCGGCAGCAGGGCCCCCTCCTGCGGCCCGTCGGCCATTTGTTCAGGTCCCATGTCCCCCCGCTCGGTCGCCGTGGACGTCCTGCGTTCATTGCAGGCTGTGCAGAACCGTTTGTCCACAGCCTGACGGTGCCTGTAGCCAAAATGCGTCGGCGACCGAACAATCGGTTGGTGAGGCGGGTCACATCCGACACGCCTCCCGTAGCCGCTCCCACGAGGAGGTGCCGTCATGACGGTTCTGGAGCAGCGGGGCGCGTACCGGCCTTCGCCGCCGCCCGCCTGGCAGCCCCGTATGGACCCCGCGCCGCTGCTGCCCGACGCCGAGCCCTACCGCGTCCTCGGCACCGAGGCGGCCGGAAAGGCCGACCCGGACCTGCTGCGCCGGCTGTACACCCAGCTGGTGCGCGGGCGCCGCTACAACACGCAGGCCACCGCGCTGACCAAACAGGGCCGGCTCGCCGTCTACCCGTCCACCACCGGTCAGGAGGCCTGCGAGATCGCCGCCGCGCTGGCCCTGGAGGAGCGCGACTGGCTCTTCCCGAGCTACCGCGACACGCTCGCCGTCGTCGCCCGCGGCGTGGACCCCGTGGAGGTCCTCACCCTCCTGCGCGGCGACTGGCACAACGGCTACGACCCCCACACCCATCGGGTGGCCCCGCTCAGCACCCCGCTCGCCACCCAGCTCCCGCACGCCGTCGGCTTGGCCCACGCCGCCCGCCTCAAGGGCGACGACGTGGTAGCGCTGGCCATGGTCGGCGACGGCGGCACCAGCGAGGGCGACTTCCACGAGGCGATGAACTTCGCCGCGGTCTGGCAGGCGCCGGTCGTCTTCCTGGTGCAGAACAACGGCTTCGCCATCTCGGTCCCGCTCGCCAAGCAGACCGCCGCGCCCTCCCTGGCCCACAAGGCCGTCGGGTACGGCATGCCGGGCCGGCTGGTCGACGGCAACGACGCCGCGGCCGTGCACGAGGTCCTCAGCGACGCCGTACGGCACGCGCGCGCCGGCGGCGGTCCGACCCTGGTGGAAGCGGTGACGTACCGCATCGACGCCCACACCAACGCCGACGACGCCACCCGCTACCGCGGCGACGCCGAGGTCGAGGCCTGGCGCGCGCACGACCCGGTCCAGCTGCTGGAGCGCGAACTGACCACGCGCGGGCTGCTCGACGGGGCCGGGATCGAGGCAGCCCGGCAGGACGCCGAGACGATGGCCGCCGACCTGCGGGAACGCATGAACCGGGACCCCGAACTGCGGCCCATGGACCTCTTCGACCACGTCTATGCCGAGAGCACCGCGCAACTGCGGGAGCAGCGCGCCCTGCTGCGGGCCGAGCTGGAGGCCGAGCAGGAGCAGCACGACACGCAGGAAGGCGACGCCCGATGACCACCGTGGCCGTCAAACCCGCCACCATGGCGCAGGCCCTCACGCGCGCGATGCGTGACGCGATGGCCGACGACCCGGCCGTGCACGTCATGGGCGAGGACGTCGGCACCCTCGGCGGTGTCTTCCGGGTCACCGACGGGCTCGCCAAGGAGTTCGGCGAGGACCGCTGCACCGACACCCCGCTCGCCGAGGCCGGCATCCTCGGCACCGCCGTCGGAATGGCCATGTACGGCCTGCGGCCCGTGGTGGAGATGCAGTTCGACGCCTTCGCCTACCCGGCGTTCGAGCAGCTGATCAGCCATGTCTCCCGGATGCGCAACCGCACCCGCGGCAGGATGCCCCTGCCGATCACCGTCCGCGTCCCGTACGGCGGCGGCATCGGCGGCGTCGAGCACCACAGCGACTCCTCCGAGGCCTACTACATGGCCACCCCGGGCCTGCACGTCGTCACACCGGCGACCGTCGCCGACGCCTACGGACTGCTGCGCCGGGCCATCGCCTCCGACGACCCGGTCGTCTTCCTGGAGCCCAAGCGGCTGTACTGGTCGAAGGACGCCTGGAATCCCGAGCAGCCCACGGACGTCGAACCCATCGGCCGGGCCGTGGTCCGGCGGCCGGGCCACAGCGCCACGCTCATCACCTACGGCCCCTCGCTCCCGGTCTGCCTGGAGGCGGCCGAGGCCGCCCGGGCCGAGGGCTGGGACCTGGAGGTCGTCGACCTGCGCTCCCTGGTGCCGTTCGACGACGAGACGGTCTGCGCGGCCGTCCGGCGCACCGGACGCGCGGTCGTCGTGCACGAGGCCACCGGATTCGGCGGGCCGGGCGGGGAGATCGCGGCCCGGATCACCGAGCGCTGCTTCCACCACCTGGAGGCGCCGGTACTGCGCGTGGCCGGGTTCGACATCCCGTATCCGCCGCCCATGCTGGAGCGGCACCACCTGCCCGGCGTCGACCGCATCCTGGACGCCGTGGCCCGGCTGCAATGGGAGGCCGAGGGCTGATGGCTCAGGTGCTGGAATTCAAGCTGCCCGACCTCGGCGAGGGGCTCACCGAGGCGGAGATCGTGCGCTGGCTGGTCCAGGTCGGTGACGTGGTGGCCGTCGACCAGCCGGTGGTCGAGGTCGAGACGGCCAAGGCGATGGTCGAGGTGCCCTGCCCCTACGGCGGCGTGGTCACCGCCCGCTTCGGCGACGAGGGCGCCGAACTGCCCGTCGGCGCCCCACTGCTGACGGTGGCCGTGGGGGAGGCGACGGCGGAACCCGAGGGTTCCGGGAACGTCCTGGTCGGCTACGGCACCCAGGCGCCGGCGGCGCGGAGGCGCCGGGTCAGGACGGCGACGACCGGGACGGCGACGACCGCGACCGGGACGGCGACGACCGCGACCGTGACGACGGGCACGGCGGCGGCCGGTACGGGCACGGCCGGTACGGCGACCGGGCACGGCCAGGGCGCGGAACCCGGACAAGGCGCAGGCTCCGGGCCGGGCGCCGGTCCTGGGCACGGCGCCCCCAACGGGCAGGCCGCAGCGCGCGGGAACACCTCGGCGGGCGTCCACGCGCGCGTGGCCGCAACGGCACCGGTACCCGCGCCGACCCCGGTGACCGACCCGCCCCCCGCGTCCGCCGACGGGCCGGTCCCCGTGATCTCTCCCCTCGTGCGCCGGCTCGCCCGTGACAACGGGGTGGATCTGCGGCAGCTGGCCGGCTCGGGGCCGGACGGGCTCATCCTGCGCGCGGACGTCGAGGGCGCGCTGCGGGCCAAGGCCGTGCGGACACCGGCGGCCGAGGAGACGGCCGTAGGCACGTCCGTCGCCGCCCCGGCCGGGGGTGAGGTCCGCGTTCCGCTCAAGGGAGTGCGCGGTGCCGTCGCGGACAAGCTCTCCCGCAGCCGCCGGGAGATCCCGGACGCGACCTGCTGGGTCGATGCCGACGCGACCGAGCTGCTGCGTGCTCGGGCGGCGGTCAACGCGGCCGGGGGCCCGAAGATCTCCCTCCTCGCGCTGCTCGCCCGCATCAGCACGGCCGCCCTGGCCCGGTTCCCCGAGCTGAACTCCTTCGTCGACACCGACGCCCGCGAGATCGTCCGGCTCGACCGGGTCCACCTCGGGTTCGCCGCCCAGACCGAACGCGGACTGGTCGTACCGGTCGTCCGGGACGCCCACGCGCGGAACGCCGAGTCGCTGACCGCAGAGTTCGCCCGCCTCACCGAAGCGGGCCGCGCGGGAAAGCTCACGCCGGGGGAACTCACCGGCGGCACCTTCACCCTGAACAACTACGGGGTGTTCGGCGTCGACGGATCCACCCCGATCATCAACCACCCCGAGGCGGCCATGCTCGGCGTCGGCCGCATCGTCGCCAAGCCCTGGGTGCACGACGGCGAGCTGGCCGTCCGCCAGGTCGTGCAGCTCTCGCTCACCTTCGACCACCGGGTGTGCGACGGCGGCACGGCGGGCGGCTTCCTGCGGTACGTGGCGGACTGCGTGGAACAGCCGGCGGTGCTGCTGCGCACCCTGTGAGCGCGTCCCGTGGACGCACCCCGCGAGAGACGGAGCGCACCCCCGCGCGAGGTGAGCGGGCACACCGTGTGACGTACGCCGACACCGGAGGGAGAAGCCGGCAGGACATACTCGGAGGGTGACCGACACCACCCACGCCACGCCCGGGGCATCCGCGCCGTACGACGCCGTCGTACTGGCCGGCGGTGCCGCCCGGCGGCTCGGTGGGGCCGACAAGCCCGGTCTCCGGGTCGGCGGCCGTACGCTCCTCGACCGGGTGCTCGCGGCCTGCGCGGGCGCCCGGACGACCGTCGTGGTGGCCGCGCCCCGGCCCACCGCCCGGCCGGTGCGCTGGGCGCGCGAGGAGCCGTCCGGCGGCGGACCGGTCGCCGCGCTGGCGGCCGGCCTGCGGCACACCGCCGCCGCGCACACCGTCGTCCTCTCCGCCGACCTGCCGTTTCTTCAGCGGGCCACCGTCCGGCGGTTGCTGACCGCCCTACGGGACTCCGGCGCCGACGGCGCGCTGCTCACCGACCCCGGCGGCCGTGAGCAGCCGCTCGTGGCCGCCTACCGCACCGCCGCGCTCCGCCGCGAGCTGACCGCCCTCGCCGCCGCACCCGACGGCCTCTCCGGGCTGCCCCTGCGCCGGCTGACGGGCGCCCTCCGCCTCACCCGCGTCCCGGATGCGCAGGCGTCCTTCGACTGCGACACCTGGGACGACATCGCCCATGCCAGGGCACGGATCAGGGAGCATGGGCACGTGTTGGATGAATGGATCTCCGCAGTCAAGGACGAGCTGGGCATCGACCTGGACGTCGACACCGGCGGCCTGCTCGACCTGGCCCGTGACGCCGCGCACGGCGTGGCCCGGCCGGCCGCCCCGCTGACCACGTTCCTCGTCGGCTACGCCGCGGCACAGGGCCGGGGCGGCCCCGAGGCCGTCGCGGAGGCCGCCCGCAAGGCCGCCGCGCTGGCCCTGCGGTGGGCGGAGGAGAGTGACGGGGGCACGGAAGAGAGCAGCGGGGGCCCGAGCGCCCCGGACGCCGGATGACCGCCCCCGGCACCCGCGCCCAGGAAGCCACCGAGGAGAGCGACGACCTCGACGTCGAGGAGGCCCTGGCCCTCGTGAGGGAAGCCCCCCGGGAAGCCGGGAACGACAGCGAGGGCCACGCGACCGCCCCGGCCCCGCAGCCGTCCGGCGGGCAGCCCGCCGAGCGGCACAGGGCCACGGCCTGGCCCCGGGCCCGTGAGATCGCCGCCCGCGCCGCGCGCCCCCCCGCCCCGAACGGCACGGCGGCCGCGACCGCCGGTGCCCGCCGTACCCGCGTCTCCGTACCGCTCGGTGACGCCCTCGGACTGGTCCTGGCCGCCCCCCTCGACGCGCTGACCGACCTGCCCTCCTTCGACACCTCCGCGATGGACGGCTGGGCCGTGGCCGGACCCGGCCCCTGGCAGGTACGGGCCGAGGGCGTGCTCGCCGGGCACGCGCAACCCGGGCCGCTGACCGACGGCGAGGCGGTCCGCATCGCCACGGGCGCCCGGATCCCCGCCGACACGACCGCCGTCCTGCGCGCCGAGCACGGCCGTACCGACGCTCAGGGCCGCCTGCACGCCACCCGCGACATGCTCCACGGCCAGGACATCCGCCCCCGCGGCCAGGAATGCCGCAGCGGTGACCAGTTGCTGCCCGTCGGCACCCTGGTCACCCCGGCCGTCCTGGGCCTGGCCGCCGCGGCCGGATACGACACGGTCACCGCTGTACCCCGCCCCCGGGCCGAGGTCCTCGTCCTCGGCGACGAGCTGCTGACCGGCGGACTCCCGCACGACGGGCTGATCCGGGACGCGCTCGGCCCCATGCTGCCGCCCTGGCTGCGGGCGCTCGGCGCCGAGGTCGTCGCCGTACGCCGACTCGGGGACGACGCCCGGGCGCTCCGCAAGGCGGTCACCTCCTCCGGCGCCGATCTCATCGTCACCACGGGCGGCACCGCGGCCGGACCGGTCGACCACGTCCACCCGGTCCTGGAACGCATCGGCGCCGAACTCCTCGTCGACGGCGTCAAGGTGCGCCCCGGCCACCCGATGCTCCTGGCCCGCACGAACGAGAACCAGCACCTCGTCGGGCTGCCCGGAAACCCGCTCGCCGCCGTCTCCGGCCTGCTCACGCTCGCCGAGCCGCTGCTGCGCACCCTCGCCGCCCGTCCCGCCCCCGAGCCGTACACGCTGCCGCTGCGCGAGGCGGTGCACGGGCATCCGTACGACACCCGGCTCGTCCCCGTCGTGCTGCGGGGTGACCATGCCGTGCCGCTGCACTACAACGGCCCGGCCATGCTTCGCGGTATCGCCGCGGCCGACGCACTGGCCGTCGTACCGCCGGGCGGGGCCCGGCAGGACGAGGAGGCGGAGCTGCTGGACCTGCCGTGGGCGACCGCCGGGATCGGAGTGTGTTTCACGTGAAACCACCGGGACAGGACGCCCTCGCCCGCCAGGCGGGCGAGCATGCGTGGCCGGCCGGCTGCTGGGGCTCTCCGTGCCCAGCCCCGCCGCCGGCATGGTGATGGAGGACCTGATCCGGCAGGGCAGCGGGCTCGACATCGTCGAACGGCCGGTCGTCCGCGGCGAGGCGGGCAGGAAGCCGCGCGAGACGGACGACCTCGTGGTCAGCTTCGTCCGGGGACACCGCGTGCCCGGCTACGACGATCCGCCGCTCGGCACCCTCCAGCTGACCGACCGGCTCATCACCATCGTCCGTGTCACGCCCGGCGCCCGGATCACCCCGGACACCCGCCCCCTCCCACACGGGTGACGGGGCCCGCGGGGGGTAGCGTCACCCGCATGCATGCGATCACGATTCCCCAACCTGGTGGTCCCGAGGCTCTGGTGTGGGACGAGGTCCCCGATCCGGTGCCCGGCGAGGGCGAGGTCCTGGTCGAGGTGGTGGCCAGCGCCGTCAACCGCGCGGACATCATGCAACGGCAGGGCTTCTACGACCCGCCGCCCGGCGCGTCCGCCCATCCCGGCCTGGAGTGCTCCGGCCGGATCGCCGCGCTCGGCCCCGGGGTGTCCGGCTGGTCCGTCGGTGACGAGGTGTGCGCGCTGCTCGCCGGCGGCGGCTACGCCGAGAAGGTCGCCGTACCGGCCGGACAACTGCTGCCCGTCCCCCGGGGCGTCGACCTCCGGCAGGCCGCAGCGCTGCCCGAGGTGGCCTGCACGGTCTGGTCCAACGTGTTCATGGTCGCCCACCTGCGTCCCGACGAGACGCTGCTGGTGCACGGCGGCTCCAGCGGCATCGGCACCATGGCGATCCAGCTCGCCAAGGCCCTCGGCGCCAGGGTGGCGGTGACCGCCGGCACGAAGGAGAAACTGGACTTCTGCGCCGAGCTGGGCGCCGACGTGCTGATCAACTACCGCGAGCAGGACTTCGTCGCCGAGATCAAGGAAGCCACCGGCGGCGCGGGTGCCGACGTCATCCTCGACAACATGGGCGCCAAGTACCTGGACCGCAACGTCCAGGCCCTCGCCGTCAACGGGCGCCTCGCCATCATCGGCATGCAGGGCGGCACCAAGGGCGAGCTGAACATCGGCGCGCTCCTCGCGAAGCGTGCCGCGGTCAGCGCCACCTCGCTGCGCGCCCGTCCGCTGGACGAGAAGGCGACCATCGTCGCCGCCGTACGCGAACACGTGTGGCCGCTGCTCGCCGACGGCCACGTCCGCCCGGTCGTCGACCGCGAAGTGCCGATGCCCCAGGCTCCCGAGGCCCACCACCTGGTGGAGGCGAGCGGCCACATCGGCAAGGTGCTCCTGGTGGCGCCGTAACGGAAGCGGCCGGTGGACGGCTCGCGCGGGACCCGAGCGGGGCCGGGAACACCCGGGGTCCCGGGAGTCAGGTCCTGCGCAGTCTCAGGCCCAGGAGGGCCAGGGCCAGGCCCAGGCCGATGAGGACCAGGCCCGTGCCCAGCGGGAGGATCCGCAGGACCGGCTCCGTGGGGCCCTCGCCCTGCTGGACCGCCTGCCGGGCCGCCGGCCGCAGGGAAGGCCTGGCGGGGTCGAGTCCGGCTTCCTCGGGCGGCGGTGAGGCCGTCGGCGTCCCGTCCGGTACGTCCGCCGTCTCCGGCTCCTCCGCCCGCGCGGCCTCGGTGTCGGGCTCGTCGCCCTCCACCTCGGCGGCGGGCCCGTCCGGCCGGCCCGGCCGTATCCGTCCCTCACCCGCCCGGCTGCCCGCCCGGGACGGTTCGGCGGCGAGGCGGGCGGAGACCGAGGGGCGGACCGACGCCGACGCCGGGCCGGACGGCACGGGGACGACGGCGGCCGGCGGTTCGCCGGCGGGCGGGTCCGGGTCGCGCGGGCCCGGCGCGGGACCGAGGGCGGCGGTGGCGGGAGCTGGGAGGCCGTGACCCGGCCGGCCGTGGCCCGGGTCACGGCCGTCGGGCCCGTCCCGGCCGGGCCGCCCGAGGCCCGGTGCCGTGGCGCCCGGTAGCGCCGGCCCCGGCGGGACCCGGTGCCCCGGAGCCGACGGGCGGACGGGACCCCGCTCGCCGGCGTGGGCAGGTGTGGCGCCGTACGCGACGGTGGTGCCGTACGCCGGCAGAGCCGCCGCCGTGAGGAAGAGCAGCAGCCCTACGCAGCGCGGCGCGAGCCGCAGGCATGGAGTCACGTCGGTGACCTCCCGGAACCCAGGTGTCGTGACCGATGGAAAACCGACGGGGACAAGCCTCACATTCGTCGGCTGCTGGGGCATTTCGGGTTGCGCCGTCAGGTCTAAACGGCGGATCGGCCACACGGGGGGGCACCACGGTGGTGAGGTGGTGGCGTGCGAGACAATGGCGCCATGGAGATGCCGAGGAACGAACGGTCGCCGGAGAATCCCCAGATCCTCGTCGTGGGGCAGGACGGGATGGCGCTCGGTGGCGGCGGGGACGAGGACTCCCGCGAGACCCCGGTGACGGAGATGGTGGAACAGCCGGCCAAGGTGATGCGGATCGGCAGCATGATCAAGCAGCTCCTGGAGGAAGTGCGCGCGGCTCCCCTCGACGAGGCCAGCCGGGTGCGGCTGAAGGACATCCACGCCAGCTCGGTGAAGGAGCTGGAGGACGGACTGGCGCCGGAGCTGGTCGAGGAACTGGAACGGCTCTCCCTGCCGTTCACCGACGAGGTGACCCCGAGCGACGCGGAACTGCGGATCGCGCAGGCGCAGCTGGTGGGCTGGCTGGAGGGCCTCTTCCACGGGATCCAGACGACGCTGTTCGCCCAGCAGATGGCCGCGCGGGCCCAGCTGGAGCAGATGCGCCGCGCGCTCCCTCCGGGCGTGTCCGGCCCCGACGGGCTGGTCGACGACCCCCGCGGCGGCGCCCACACGGGCGGACCGTACCTGTAGGCAGCCGATCCCACCCGGCCACGAGGCCACGGGTCACGACATCCGAAGGGCCCGGCGGACACCCGCCGGGCCCTCACCGCGTCCGGTTCGGCCTCACCGTGCCCGGCAGGGCGTCACTGCGGCGGATTGCCCGTCGACACGCTCAGGTCGATGGTGCCCACGTTGTGGGGGTTGACGTCGGTGCCATGGTCGGGGAACTGCTTCAGCACGGTCCCCTCGCCCCAGGTGTCGTCGTCCTCGTGGTCGATGCTCCACTTCCAGCCCGCGGCCTGGAGGCACTTCTTCACGGAGCCGATGTCCTTGTACCGGAAGTCGGGCATCTCGACCTTCTTCGGGTCGGTGTACGACTCCTGCGGCTCGGTGCACTCCGACTTGTCGATCCGCCGCGTGGTGTCCGGCCCGCGGTAACCGGTCCGGTGCGAGGCGGACGCCGAGGCGCTCGAACCACCGGCCACACCCTTGATGTCGTCGCCGGCGTTCTTCAGCGTGAGGGCGACGATCAGTCCGGCGACCGCGACGGCCGCCACCGTGATCGAGCCGATCACCAGCGGCCGGCGGCGCTTGCCCGGCCCGGCACCGGAGGGATGCGGGGCAGGCTGCGGCGTGACGGTGTACGGCGGCGGGGTCGGGGCGGTCTGCGGGCCGTAGCCCATCGGGGGCGTCTGGTAGCCGCCCTGCTGGGGGTAGCCGTAGGCCGGAGCGGGCGTCGGCTGGCCGTAGGGGTTGTGGGCCGGGGTGGGCTGGTACGGCGTCTGCACCGGCCCGTGCGGCGCCGGGGCCGACCGGTCGACCGGCGGGAACACCGCGGAGGCGACGCCCGCCCCGCTCTGGGCCGGGCCGGCGCCCGGCACGATGCTCGGCGGGGCCGCCCGGAGGGACCCGGCGACGCGCAGGCACTCGTCCCGCATGGACTCGGCGGTCGGGAAACGCTCGTTCGGGTTCTTCCTCAACGCGCGGGCGACCAGCGCGTCCACGGCCGGCGGCAGCGCGCGGTTGACCGAGGAGGGCGCCACCGGCTCCTCCTGCACGTGCGCGTACGCGATCGCCAGCGGCGAGTCCGCGTCGAACGGCAGCCGCCCGGTCACCAGCTGGAACAGCATGATGCCGACCGAGTACAGGTCGGAGCGGGCGTCCACACCGCGGCCGAGGGCCTGCTCGGGCGAGAGGTACTGCGGGGTGCCGACGACCATGCCGGTCTGGGTCATCGAGGTGACGCCGGACTGCATGGCGCGGGCGATGCCGAAGTCCATGACCTTGACCACGCCGCGCTTGGTCATCATCACGTTGCCCGGCTTGATGTCGCGGTGGACCAGCCCCTTCTCGTGGCTGATCTCCAGTGCGGCGAGCACGTCGGCGGTGAGCTTCAGGGCCTTGTCGGCGGGCATCGCGCCGTACTGCCGGATGTCCTCGGCCAGGACCGAGCCCAGCGGACGGCCCTCGACGTACTCCATGACGATGTACGGCGTCGCCATGCCGTTCAGCTCGTCCTCGCCCGTGTCGAAGACGGAGACGATGTTGGTGTGGGTGAGCTTGGCCACGGCCTGCGCCTCGCGGCGGAACCGCTCGCGGAAGGCCTGCTCCCGGCCGAGTTCGGTGTGCAGCGTCTTGATGGCCACCTGGCGGTCCAGCACGGCGTCGTACGCGAGGTGCACCGAGGCCATGCCGCCCTCACCCAGCAGATCGCGCAGCTGGTAGCGGCCACCGGCCAGCGCCTGCCCCGCGTACCGGCCGTGGCCGTGTGCGCCGTCCTGGCTCATCTCCGCGTCCCCCACCGGCCCCGGCGCCGTCACCGGCGAGGCCTTGATCGAATGGCTCATTCCCGGCCAAGTCTGCCCCAGGGCACGGGCACGTCAAGCTCGGTGCCCGTTCCGTGACCGTACGCGCAAGAAGCGTCGCGCAAGCGTTACCGGTGTCGTACGGCAGGCATACGGAATTTGCACGACAGCGCGTGCTACAGGTTTCATGACCGGTCCGTCGCGGACCCGTCCCGGTCGTGGTTCCGGACCGGTGGCCCCCGCGGAGGCTGTAGCGTGGCCGACGGAGACCGTGACAACACCGCGCGCACCGCGGGCAGAAACGACGGCGAGGACTGATGGCACAGCAGCAGCGCTCTCAGGGCCCGTCCGACCCCGAGGCGACTGGCGGCGGCATGTCGGACGCGCCGGAGATGTGGGGCAACGGAGGGCTCGTCGGCGACGGCCGGTACCGGCTCACGCACCGGCTGGGCCGGGGCGGCATGGCCGAGGTGTTCGCGGCGGAGGACGTCCGCCTGGGCCGTACCGTGGCGGTCAAACTGCTCCGCGCGGACCTGGCCGAGGACCCGGTCTCCAAGGCCCGCTTCACCCGTGAGGCCCAGTCGGTCGCCGGCCTCAACCACCACGCGATCGTCGCCGTGTACGACTCCGGCGAGGACAGCGTGGGCGGCCAGTCCGTGCCGTACATCGTCATGGAGCTGGTCGAGGGCCGCACCATCCGCGACCTGCTGCTGAACGCCGAGGCGCCGGGCCCCGAACAGGCCCTGATCATCGTCTCCGGGGTACTGGAGGCGCTCGCCTACTCGCACCAGCATGGCATCGTGCACCGTGACATCAAGCCGGCGAATGTCATCATCACCCACAGCGGTGCCGTCAAGGTGATGGACTTCGGCATCGCCCGCGCCCTGCACGGCGCGTCCACGACGATGACGCAGACCGGCATGGTCATGGGTACCCCGCAGTACCTCTCCCCGGAGCAGGCGCTCGGCAAGGCCGTCGACCACCGCTCCGACCTGTACGCCACCGGCTGCCTGCTGTACGAACTGCTCTCGCTCAGGCCCCCGTTCACCGGTGAGACGCCGCTGTCGGTGGTCTACCAGCACGTCCAGGACATCCCGGTGCCGCCGTCGCAGGTCGCGGAGGGGACGTGCCCGCCGGAGCTGGACGGCCTGGTCATGCGCTCCCTCGCCAAGGATCCCGACGACCGGTTCCAGACGGCCGAGGAGATGCGCGGCCTGGTGCAGTACGGCCTCCAGATGCTGTACGAGCAGGGCGGCCACACCGGCACCTGGAACACCGGCGCGGTGGTGGCGCACGACGGCCGGCACACCCCGGTGGGCGGCTTCGCCGGCACGACCGTGATGCCGCACCCGATGGACGCCTCGGGCACCGCGCAGATCCCGCAGCCGATCCTGCCGACGGGCTACGGCAGCGGTGACGACGGCGGTTTCGAGGGGCACGGCAACAAGGGCAGCGGACGCGGCAAGATGTGGATCCTCGCCGTCCTCGCGGTCGTCGCGATCGCGGCCGGGGTGGCGCTGGCGCTGAAGGGCGGCGGCGGCAGCGGCGGCGGCGGTACGGGCACCGACACCAAGCCGTCGAGCACCCACTCCAAGAGCACCAAGCACGAGAAACCCTCCGCGAGCCCGTCCGACGAGGACACCGGCCGCCCCTCGGACCCGTCCACGCACACGGGCTCGGACACCGGGACCGGGACCGGCAACGGCTGGCCGCCGGCGTCCACGCCGTCCTACACCCCGTCGCAGCCGACCGACTCCACCCCGAGCGACGAGCCGTCGGACCCGCAGACCTCGCAGTCCCAGCCCACGGACCCGACGAACGGCGGCACGGACGCCGGCACCACCGACGGGGGCACGGACACCGGGACCACCGACGCGGGCGCGGACGCGGGCACCGGGGACGGCGGTGCCACCGCGGGCACCACGACGGACGGCAGCACGGGCGACACCACCGGTTGAAGGACACCCACGGCGACCGGGACGGCGATCCCCGGGGTCTGACCCCGTTCCCGGCCCGCCGCCCGGCTCACCGCACGAACGCGTCGCACACGGCGTCGTACTCGCGGGTCCACCACACCGCGAGCGCCGACGCGGCCGGGAACTGGCAGTCCGCGCGCGTGTCGCCGCGTTCGTAGTGCCAGCGCAGCATCCAGAAGTCGTTCAGCCGTTCCCACCACACCCGGTGCGCGGCCGCCGCGAGCTCCGCGGACGGGGCACCGGCCGCGCGCCGGTAGGCGCGCGCGTAGGCACGCACTTTCGGCAGGTCCAGCGTCCCGCCGGGGCGGACGAAGAAGATCACCGCGGCACGTACGGCCTCCTCCGCGCGCGGCTGCACGCCGAGCCGGTCCCAGTCCACGATGGCCGCCGGGGCGTCGTCCTTGTAGAGCAGGTTGAACGGGTGGAAGTCGCCGTGCACCCAGCCCACCGAGCCGCCACGCGGCGGGCGCCGGCCGGCGTGCTGCTCCAGGAGCGCGCGGCGTTCCAGCAGCCGGTGCCGGGCCAGCTCGTCGAACGCGTCGGCTGGACGGTGCCGGCGTACGAGGCCGAGCAGGGCGTCGATGAGGGCGAAGGTGTCGGCCGGCTCGGCGCTCCGCACGGGATGGGGGCCGGTCGCCGGGGGAGTGCGCCCCTTGGGTGGCATCACGCGCTCCAGACAGGCGTGCACGGCCCCCAGGAGGGCCCCCAGGCGTGCGCTCTGCCCGCGCGTGAGCTGACCGCCGTGGCGGTGCCTGCCGTCGATCCAGGGGTGCAGTGCGTAGGCGTGGCCGCCGACGACGGCGACCGTACGGCCCCCGCGGTGGGCGAGCGGCGGGGCGACCGGGACACCGAGGTCGGCCAGGCGCTGGGTGGCCCGGTGCCGGCGCTCGATGGCGGCCGGGTCGGCGGTGTCCGGGTCGAAATGGTGCTTGAGGAAGTAACGGCCGCGCGTGGTGCACAGCCGGTATCCGCGGTTGAGCAGCCCCTGGTCGACCGGCTCACAGGCGAGGGCGGTGCCCGCCCCGTACAGGCGCAGCAGGGGGCCCAGAGGGGGCGCGTGGGACATGAGGGGTGGTACACATGAGCGCGGCACGCGGCAGATGGTAGGGCACACGCAGGCCCTGTGAGCTGCGCGTTGTCACACGCAGTCGCCGACGGTCGCTTTCGGTCACACGAGGTGATTTTCCGTCGGCCGGCGAAGCATCCGGGGTCCCGCCCGGTGGGCGTCGCCGGGCGCGGCGGCGGACGAGGACGGGACGGTCGCGGGAGATATCCGGACTTGTCACTCTTCGTGTGCGAGGTCGGACTCACATACGACTCTTCCCGTGACCTGGGTGCGCGGGATAACGTGCGGTTGCTCCGGACTGCCGCAAGGCTGTGACCAGCACGCTTTCCCGTCCCCTCGATTTACTTGGAAATCCAAGCAAAATCGCAGGTCAAAGGGGGTTTCACAGAAATGTGAAGCACTGGGTAACGTGTTGACCGCAGGGCGCTCGCCGGGGCACCTGTCACGCCTGTTCCCGGCCGAGTGGCACCCACCCCGTGCCCGGTGGTCGGACAGGTGAGCCGCACTGGCCTACCGGCAACCCCGGGGGCCGGAACGACGGAGGAGCACACGTGACCGTGGAGAGCAGTGCCGCGCGCAAGCCGCGACGCACCGCCGCAGGCAAGGCCGGCACGTCCGGCGACACGACCGGAGCCACCGGCACCAAGCGCACCACCCGCAGCACCGCCGGAAAGGACGCCGGCCCGGAACTGGTGCAGCTCCTGACCCCCGAGGGCAAGCGGGTCAAGAACGCCGAGTACGACGCCTACGTCGCCGGCATCACCCCCGACGAGCTGCGCGGCCTGTACCGCGACATGGTGCTCACCCGCCGCTTCGACGCCGAGGCCACCGCCCTGCAGCGCCAGGGAGAGCTGGGCCTGTGGGCCTCCCTGCTGGGCCAGGAGGCCGCCCAGATCGGCTCCGGCCGGGCCACCCGCGAGGACGACTACGTCTTCCCGACCTATCGGGAGCACGGCGTCGCCTGGTGCCGCGGCGTCGACCCGACCAACCTGCTCGGCATGTTCCGCGGCGTGAACAACGGCGGCTGGGACCCGAACAGCAACAACTTCCACCTGTACACGATCGTCATCGGCTCCCAGGCGCTGCACGCCACCGGCTACGCGATGGGCATCGCCAAGGACGGCGCGGACTCGGCGGTCATCGCGTACTTCGGTGACGGCGCCTCCAGCCAGGGCGACGTGGCCGAATCGTTCACCTTCTCCGCGGTCTACAACGCCCCCGTGGTGTTCTTCTGCCAGAACAACCAGTGGGCGATCTCCGAGCCGACCGAGCGCCAGACCCGCGTGCCGCTCTACCAGCGCGCCCAGGGCTACGGCTTCCCCGGCGTCCGCGTCGACGGCAACGACGTGCTGGCCTGCCTCGCGGTCACCAAGTGGGCGCTGGAGCGCGCCCGCAACGGCGAGGGCCCGACCCTGGTCGAGGCGTACACCTACCGCATGGGCGCCCACACCACCTCCGACGACCCCAGCCGGTACCGGGGCGACGAGGAGCGGCTCGCCTGGGAGGCCAAGGACCCGATCCTCCGCCTGCGCCGCTACCTGGAGGCGTCGAACCACACGGACGAGGGATTCTTCGCGGAACTCGAGGCCGAGTCCGAGACGTTGGGCAGACGAGTGCGCGAAGCGGTCCGCGCCATGCCCGACCCGGACCACTTCGCCATCTTCGAGAACGCGTATGCGGACGGGCACGCGCTCGTCGACGAGGAGCGCGCCCAGTTCGCCGCCTACCAGGCGTCGTTCGCGGAAGAAGGGGGTCACTGAGATGGCCGAGAAGATGGCGATGGCCAAGGCCATCAACGAGTCGCTGCGCCGCGCCCTGGACGCCGACCCCAAGGTCCTCGTCATGGGTGAGGACGTCGGCAAGCTCGGCGGCGTCTTCCGTGTGACGGACGGCCTCCAGAAGGACTTCGGCGAGAGCCGGGTCATCGACACCCCCCTCGCCGAGTCCGGCATCGTCGGCACCGCTATCGGCCTCGCCCTGCGCGGCTACCGCCCGGTGGTGGAGATCCAGTTCGACGGCTTCGTCTTCCCGGCCTACGACCAGATCGTCACCCAGCTCGCCAAGATGCACGCCCGCTCGCTGGGCAAGGTCAAGCTGCCGGTCGTCATCCGCATCCCCTACGGCGGCGGCATCGGCGCGGTCGAGCACCACTCCGAGTCCCCGGAGGCCCTGTTCGCGCACGTGGCGGGCCTGAAGGTGGTCAGCCCGTCCAACTCCTCCGACGCGTACTGGATGATGCAGCAGGCCATCCAGAGCGACGACCCGGTCATCTACTTCGAGCCCAAGCGGCGCTACTGGGACAAGGGCGAGGTCGACCCCGAGGCGATCCCGGCCCCCCTGCACAGGGCCCGCGTGGTCCGCGAGGGCACGGATCTCACCCTGGCCGCCTACGGCCCGATGGTGAAGCTGTGCCAGGAGGCCGCGGACGCAGCGGCCGAGGAGGGCAAGTCCCTGGAGGTCCTGGACCTGCGCTCGGTCAGCCCCCTCGACTTCGACGCCGTCCAGGCCTCGGTGGAGAAGACCCGCCGTCTCGTGGTCGTCCACGAGGCACCGGTGTTCTTCGGCTCCGGCGCGGAGATCGCCGCGAGGATCACCGAGCGCTGCTTCTACCACCTGGAGGCACCCGTCCTGCGCGTCGGCGGCTACCACGCCCCGTACCCGCCGGCCCGCCTGGAGGAGGAGTACCTGCCCGACCTGGACCGCGTGCTCGACGCCGTCGACCGCTCACTGGCGTACTGAGGAGAGGGTCGTGACGACGATGACGGAAGCGTCCGTACGCGAGTTCAAGATGCCCGATGTGGGCGAGGGACTCACCGAGGCCGAGATCCTCAAGTGGTACGTCCAGCCGGGTGACACGGTCACCGACGGCCAGGTGGTCTGCGAGGTCGAGACCGCCAAGGCGGCGGTGGAGCTCCCCATCCCCTACGACGGTGTGGTCCGCGCACTGCACTTCCCCGAGGGCACCACGGTGGACGTGGGCACGTCCATCATCGCGGTGGCCGTGGCGGGCGCGGCCGCTCCCGATGCCCCGGCCGAACCGGCCCGGGCGGTGCCCGAGCAGCCGAAGGAGGAGCCGAAGCCGGAGGGCCGCCAGCCGGTGCTGGTCGGCTACGGCGTGGCCACCTCCTCCACCAAGCGCCGCCCGCGCAAGGGCCCCGAGGTCACCGTCCCGGCGGCGGCGCAGGCGGTCGAGGCGGTCCAGGCGGAGCTGAACGGCCACGGCGCGGTGGCGGACAGGGTCCGTCCGCTGGCCAAGCCCCCGGTGCGCAAGCTCGCCAAGGACCTGGGCGTCGACCTCGCCACCATCACCCCCTCCGGCCCGGACGGCGTCATCACGCGCGAGGACGTCCACGCGGCGGCCACCCCGCGCACCGCCGAACCGGCGGCACCGGTCGCGACAGCTCCCACGGCGCCCCCGGCACCCGTGGCGTCGTACGACACCGCGCGTGAGACCCGCGTCCCGGTCAAGGGCGTCCGCAAGGCGACCGCGCAGGCGATGGTCGGCTCGGCGTTCACGGCGCCGCACGTCACCGAGTTCGTGACGGTGGACGTGACGCGCACGATGAAGCTGGTCGAGGAGCTGAAGCACGACAAGGAGATGCAGGGTCTGCGGGTGAACCCGCTGCTGCTGATCGCCAAGGCCCTGCTGGTCGCGATCAAGCGCAACCCCGACGTCAACGCGTCCTGGGACGAGGCCGGCCAGGAGATCGTGCGCAAGCACTACGTCAACCTGGGCATCGCGGCGGCCACCCCCCGGGGACTGATCGTCCCGAACATCAAGGACGCGCACGACAAGACGCTCCCGCAGCTGGCGGAGGCGCTGGGCGAGCTGGTGACGACGGCCCGCGAGGGCAAGACCTCGCCCGCCGCCATGCAGGGCGGCACGGTGACCATCACCAACGTCGGCGTGTTCGGCGTCGACACCGGCACACCGATCCTCAACCCGGGTGAGTCGGCGATCCTCGCGGTCGGCGCGATCAAGCTCCAGCCGTGGGTCCACAAGGGCAAGGTCAAGCCCCGGCAGGTCACCACGCTGGCCCTGAGCTTCGACCACCGCCTGGTGGACGGGGAGCTGGGCTCCAAGGTGCTGGCGGACATCGCGGCCGTCCTGGAGCAGCCCAAGCGGCTGATCACTTGGGCGTGAAGGCCTTCACCGGGTAATCTCCACGCCTGCGGGGGACGGCCGCAACTTCGGTTTGTGACCGTCCCCCGCTTCTTTCAGCCCTGGTGGAGCACGTACACCGGTGCGCCGTCCTCGGCGCCGCCCTGCGAGCGGATGCAGGCGTGCGTGCGCAGCAGGCGCAGACACGCGTTGACCTGGCGCACCGTCAACCCCGTCCGGGACGCGATGGATTCCAGCGGCTCGCGCAGTTCACCCGTCTCGACCAGGACCGGGGCGATCGCCACGGCGACGGTCCACACGTCCTCCGTCACGGACAGCCGCTGACGCCAGTCGGCCAGTACGGACTCCGTGGTGGCCGGCGCCGCGAGGCGGCTCCCGGGGGCCGGACGCGCGAGCATGAAGGCGTCGAGCCGGTCCGCGATGCGTTCCATGGCCCGGACCATGGCCTGATGCACGGCCAGTGTGGCCTTCTGTGTCGCCAGCGTCTCCCGTTGGACGGTCAGCGTCTCCCGCTGGACGTCCAGCATCTCCTTCTGCAGCGCGTTCGATTCCCGCTGCCCGTTCGCGAGCTCCTCGTCCAGCTGGAGGTTGTGCGCCTCGAGCCGGACGATGGCCTCCGCGACCTGTTCGGGCATGGCGTACGCGACGGGTGCCCCCGGTTCGGCCGGCTGCACCTCGGCCTCTTCGAGAGTGTAGGAACCCTCCCGCTGCACGGTCTCGATGACCTCGGCGACCCACTGCTTGAAGGGGGCGCAGGCGGGCTTGGTGCAGGCGCTGACAAGGAGGATGAGACCTTGCAGAGAGATGATGTTCAGGTCTCGGCGCCACTCCCTACCTGCGGGAATGCTGAGACCGTAAGCTCCAGTTACGGTCTCGAGAATCTCTCGGTGGCTCTCGGGGACATGGTCGGAGAGTGCCTGCCGAGAGTTGGTGTGCCCGAGTTCCTTGCAGACGTCGACCGCCGGGAACCAGTGGCTTCCGTCCGGCATGGTCAGCCTGCGGACGCGGGCGCCGGTCGCGGCGTACACGAAGTCACTGACGTCGATCGCCTCGCGCCGTGCCGCCGAGTCGGACTCGGATCGCTTCCTGGGTTCGTTCATGTGAACCACCTCCGCTGCGGAACGTAGAGCGGATGAAATGGAATATGCCAGCGGAAAGAGGGATGTTCACGATTGCGAGTGAAAAGGGGCGATATCGCTGGCCGGAGACGGCGAAGGGCCCGCCGCATCGCTGCGACGGGCCCTTCCTCGTACCGCCGGTGTCAGCCGAGCTTGGCGAAGCTGTAGGTGAGGAGCTTCTTCGCGTCCGTCTCGCGCTGGGCGATGGAGGTGGAGGCGAGGACGGTGCCGACGACCGTCCTGCCGTTCCGGGTGGCGGCGAAGACCAGGCAGTACTTGGCCTCCGGGCCGGAGCCGGTCTTCACACCGATGGTGCCGCTGTAGCTGCTGAGCAGCCCGTTGGTGTTCTTCCACGCGTTCATCGTGCGCGTGCTGCCCGTCTTGGTGATCGTCTTCGCGGTGTACGACTTCGTCTTGACGATCGTGCGGAACGTGGAGCTCTTCATCGCGCTGCTGGCGATCTTCGTCAGATCGCGCGGCGTCGAGTAGTTGGAGCCGCTGCCGATGCCGTCGAAGGAGTCGAAGTGGGTGTTCTTCAGGCCCAGGTTCCTGGCGGCGGTGTTCATCTTGCCGATGAACGACTTCACGCGCGCGTCGGTGGAGGAGCCCGAGCCGTACTTGTCGGCGAGCGCGTAGGCGGCGTCGCAGCCGGACGGCAGCATCAGGCCGTACAGCAGCTGGCGGACGGTGACCTTGTCGCCGACGATCAGGTGTGCCTGGGAGGCGTTGTTCCTGACGACGTAGTCGCTGTAGATCTTCTTGATCGTGACCTTGGAGTCGAGGTTGAGGTTCGACTGCGCGAGCACGACCTTGGCGGTCATGATCTTGGTGGTGGAGCCGGTGGACCGCTTGGTGTCGGCCGTCTTGGTGTACAGCGTCGAGCCGGTGACGTTGTTCATCACGTAACCGCCCTTCGCCACGATGGAGGGCGTCGTGACGGCTTGCGCGGGCGCTGCGGTGAGGGCACCGGTGGCGAGCAGCGCGCCGGAGCTGACGGCGACGACGGCGGCTCTGCGGAGGCGGGTGCCCTGAATGCCGGTAATCAAAGTGATATACCTCGAATGTCTTGAATGCCCGTTGAGTGCGGCCGAGTTGAGGTGACAACGGAGCGAGCCGCACGTGTGTGACACGTAAGTAGCACAGAAGGTTGTGCGGTCGCTGCGACGGGCTTTCCTCATGTCCGCATGATGGACGGCGCCCCTGCTTGCGTACGCGTTGTATCTATGCTGTCGGCATGGAAACGGCCGTCGAGCAGTCCGCGCCCCAGTCCCTGAAGCCGCCACCCGCTGCCGACCGCGTGTACGCCCATGTCAAGCAGGGTGTGCTCGACCGCCACTACGAGGGCGGCACCCTGCTCACCGAGGGGGAGCTCGCGGAGGCCGTCGGGGTCTCGCGCACCCCCGTCCGGGAGGCGCTGCTGCGGCTGGAGGCCGAGGGCCTGATCCGCCTCTACCCCAAGAAGGGTGCCCTCGTCCTGCCCGTCTCCGCGCAGGAGATCGCCGACGTGGTGGAGACCCGGCTGCTGGTCGAGGAGCACGCGGCCCGCAAGGCCGTACCCGCTCCGCCGGGCCTGCTGGCCCGGCTGACGGAGCTGCTGGCGCGGCAGAAGGCGCAGGCCGCCGCCGGTGATCTGGCCGCCGCCGCCGTCACCGACCGCTGCTTCCACGCCGAGATCGTGCGCAGCGGCGGCAACGAGATCCTCTCCCGGCTCTACGACCAGCTGCGCGATCGCCAGCTGCGGATGGGCGTCGCCGTCATGCACTCGCACCCCGACCGGATCGCCAAGACGCTCGCCGAGCACGAGGAGATCCTCGACGCGCTGCGCGCCGGGGACGCCGAGGCGGCCGTCGGGGTCGTGCACCGGCACGTGAGCTGGTTCTCGCACCTCGCGCGAGGTGAGGTGCGATGAGCGGCCCCGCGCGCAACGCCACCCTTCCGGGTGATCCGCCCGGCGGCCGGGGCGCCGTCGCCGTGTGGTCCATAGGCGTGGCCGTCTACTTCGTCGCCGTCATCTTCCGTACGTCGCTGGGCGTGGCCGGACTCGACGCGGCCGCCCGCTTCCATGTGAACGCCTCCGCCCTGTCGACGTTCTCCATCCTCCAGCTGCTGGTCTACGCCGGCATGCAGATACCCGTCGGCCTGCTGGTCGACCGGCTCGGTACCAGGAAGGTGCTGAGCATCGGGGCGGTGCTGTTCACCGCCGGGCAGCTGGGCTTCGCCTTCTCCCCCTCGTACGGCACCGCGCTCGCCTCCCGCGCCCTGCTGGGCTGCGGCGACGCGATGACCTTCATCAGCGTGCTGCGGCTCGGCACCCGCTGGTTCCCCGCCCGGCGCGGCCCACTGGTCGCACAGCTCGCGGGCCTGGTCGGCATGGCGGGCAACCTGGTCTCCACCCTCGTCCTCGCCCGGCTGCTGCACGGCATCGGCTGGACCCGGGCGTTCGCGGGCAGCGCGCTCGCGGGCGTGGTCGTCATCGTTCTGACCCTGCTGTTCCTGAAGGACCACCCCGAAGGGCACGAACCGGAGCCGTCGCCGCACCGGGGTTCGGTCTACGTCCGCCGGCAGATCGCCGCGGCCTGGCGGGAGCCGGGGACACGGCTCGGGCTGTGGGTGCACTTCACCACCCAGTTCCCGGCGATGGTGTTCCTGCTGCTGTGGGGGCTGCCGTTCCTGGTGCAGGCGCAGGGGCTCAGCCGGGCCACGGCCGGCGAGCTGCTCACCCTGGTGGTCCTGTCCAACATGGTGATCGGCCTGGTCTACGGCCAGATCGTCGCCCGGCACCACGCGGCACGGCTGCCGCTGGCGCTCGGCACGGTGAGCGCGACGGCGCTGCTGTGGGCGGGAACGCTCGCCTACCCCGGGGAGCACGCGCCGATGTGGCTGCTCGTGGTCCTGTGCGCGGTGCTCGGGGCGTGCGGGCCGGCGTCGATGCTCGGCTTCGACTTCGCCCGGCCGGCCAACCCGCCCGAGCGGCAGGGCACCGCGTCCGGCATCACCAACATGGGAGGGTTCATCGCCTCCATGACGACGCTGTTCGCGATAGGCGTGCTGCTGGACGCCACCGGGGACGACTACACCATGGCCTTCTCCGCGGTGTTCGTGCTCCAGGCGCTCGGGGTCAGCCAGATCCTGCGGCTGCGGGGGCGGGCGGTTCGGCGGGAGCGGGAACGGTTGGTGGCGAGCCGGGTGGAGACGGTGCACGTGCCTGTGGCTTGAGGCGGTGGCTCGCCCACCCGCGCGCTCCGCCTCCGTGGGCCAGCCGGGACGACTCCCGCGCAACACCGGCCCCCGGTACAACTCCCGCGCAACACCGGCCCCCGGGACGACTCCCGCGCAACACCGGCCCCCGGGACGTCTCTCCCGGGGTGCCCCGGACGCGGGGCGCGTGGGCTCGGGGCGTTCCCCGCGCCCGACCCCCTACGGCGTCACCGTGAAGTTGCGGAGGATGGCTGCCGCCAGGTCCTGGTCGCCCTCGGTCTTCACCCGGTCCGCCACCGCCTGGGGGGTCACCCGGCCGCAGGCCAGGCGGACATAGGTCTCCCAGTCGAGGGTGAGCGTGGCCGCGGGGCCGAGGGCCGGGGCGGTTTCCACGGTGCCGCGGCCCTGGATGTCGACGCGGACGGTGCGCAGGAACTCGACCGGGCCGTGTACGTCGAACACGATCGCAGAGCTGCGCGGGGCGTCCGCGTCCTTGGCGACGACCTTGGGCAGCGCGTCCAGCAGGACGTCCCGGGTGACGTACGCGCCCGGCGAGTCCAGGTTCCCGGGGCGGCCGAGGGCCGTGCGCAGGTCCTGTTCGTGCACCCACACGTCGAACGCACGTGCGCGATAGGCCTGTTCCAGGGTGATCTCACTGCCGAGCGGGCCGCGCACCGTGGTCGCGGGGTCGCGGGACTCGTTGCGCAGCTGGCGGTTGCGGCGGATGACGGTGTACTCCAGCTCGGCCGTCATCTCCGGAGCCGTGTGGTGACGACGGACGTCGACCTGCATCTCCATGTACCGCTGGTGCTCGGTGGCGACGTGGAAGAGGTCGCGCGGCAGGGCGTGGATGGGGCGCGGGTCGCCGAGCATCTCGCAGTCCAGGCCGATGACGTGCGACACGATGTCCCGGACCGACCAGCCGGGGCAGGGGGTCCGCCGGTTCCACTCGCCCTCGACGAGCGGCTGCACCATTTCGGATATCGCTTCGATGGAGTGCGTCCAGGCGTCGGCGTAGGGCTGGAGGGTGGGATGCAGACTCACGGAAACGGGACCCCTCGGCGGTCGGTACACGGGCAGGTTGTGGCGGCGTTGCCAGCGGGCGGCGGCTGCACTTCGGCGGGTGTCTTGACGCTAAGTTACGCTGCGGAGAGGCACCCCGGCAGTGCTTTCGTGTGACGATCGTAGGCCCGTGTGGACGACTCGAAGTGCCAGGACGGTGGTAGTGTGCGCGCCTCGCTGATCCAGATCGCCGTGGACGAGGACGAATCGGTCGGCTCCCGGCGGCGGCGGGCCGCCGCGCTGGTGCGGGCACAGGCCGGTGCGGACCTCGTCGTACTGCCCGAACTGTGGACCACCGGCGCCTTCGCCTACGAGGACTTCGGACGCGAGGCCGAGCCGCTCGAAGGGCCGACCTGTCAGGCGATGGCCGGGGCGGCGCGTGACGCGGGCGTGTGGCTGCACGCCGGCTCCGTTCCCGAACGGGCGGCGTCCGGTGGCGGCTCCGCCACGCAGGACGGTTCCCTCTACAACACGTCTCTCGTCTTCTCCCCCTCCGGTGAACTGGCCGCGGCCTACCGCAAGATCCACCGCTTCGGCTTCGACAAGGGCGAGGCCGTGCTGATGGGCGCGGGCCGGGAGCTGGTGACGGTCCGGCTGCCCGGGACCACGCTCGGCGTGGCCACCTGCTACGACCTCCGTTTCCCCGAACTCTTCCGTGGGCTCGTCGACGCCGGCGCCGAGATGCTGGTGATCCCGGCGGGTTGGCCCGAGCGGCGACGCGCGCACTGGACGCTGCTGGCTCAGGCGCGGGCGGTGGAGAACCAGGCGTTCGTGCTCGCCTGTGGAACGGCCGGGACCCACGCCGGAGTTCCGCAGGCGGGTCACTCGATCGTGGTCGATCCGTGGGGCGAGGTGCTCGCCGAGGCGGGCTCGGGCGAGGAGGTCCTCACCGTCGACCTCGACCCGGCGAAGGTGTCCGCCACCCGCGAGCAGTTCCCGGCGCTGAAGGACCGCGTCCTCGGTCTTCAGGCGCCCCCGCACCGGGGTTAGCCCCGCCGCCGAAGTCAGTCCTCCTCCCCCTCCTTCTCCGAGAGGTGGATGACGCACACCGCCACCGCGATCAGCAGCGCCGGGTCGGCGTCCTCCCGTACGACGTCGACGCCGTAGGTGTCGCGCACGGTCAGCCAGCGGCGGGAGATCACCGCGAGCAGTTCACCGTCGTACTCGACGGCGAACTCGCGGTCCAGGATCTTTCCGCTGACGTCGAGTTCCGTGCCGTCCACCAGGGAGACCCGGTAGTGGTTGCGCAACAGGGACAGCCGTTTGCGCCTGATCCTGGCCAGGGCCTCGCCGTCCCGTTCGATCACCATCGTGTCGCGCAGGGCGAACATCTTCTGGTGGATGTCGATCAGGATCCGCCCCTGGGCGTCCTTCAGCTCGAAGGTGTCCCGCAGCCGCATCGCCTTGCCGTCGACGAGGAACACCTTCCGGCCGTGCTCGTCCTCGATCCACCAGTCGTCACCGATGCCGAGGATCCGGTCGCGTACGAGGAATCTCATACAGGTCATGCTTCCCCGGCACCTGGTGATCGTCACAGGGCCGTGCCCGCCCGTCTCCTCCCGGCCCGGACGTCATGGTCCACCGGGGCTCCTCCACGAGGCCGACGGCTGCGGCTGCGGCTGCGGCGCTCGCGGCAGCGGGGCCGCCCGCACCGAGAAGCAGGGCCGCACGCTCCGGGCCGACCGACGGCCGCCCCTTCCGCAGCCCCTTGTGCCGTTCCCCCCGCCGTCCCCTCACCTGACGGGTTCCCAGCCGACCGAGGCCACCGGGCGGCCCCAGCGGAGCGGGCCTCGTCCGACCGGGCACCGGAATCCGCCGGGACGCCGGGTGACGCCCGGGTGAACTTCCCGCTTCTGCGGGGCGGGCGGCCAACCTGCGGACGGGCCCGCGGGTCGGACCGGACGGAAGCCGGCGACAACGCCGTACCCGTTCCTCCCGGAGGTCCGCCATGTCCGCTCGACCCGCCCGCCCCCGCCCCGTGCGCACGCTCGCCCTGGCCCTCGGCACGGCCGCCCTCGCCGTGCCGTGCGCCCTGGCCGGCGGTGCCGCCGCGGCCGTCCCCGCGGCTGCGTCCGCCCGCGCGACTGTCCCCGCGGCCACCGCGGAGGTCAACCGGTACGGCTGGCAGCTCGCCTACACCGCCGCGCCGGGCCAGGTCAACAAGGCGACCGTGACCGCGTCCCGCACCGGTGACGGCATCACCTATGTGATCGACGACGTCGTCCCGATCGACGCGGGCCACGGCTGCGCCCGTCCGGACGCCGCCGATCACACCAGGGTCTCCTGCACGGTCACCGCCGAGGAGAGCCAGGACCCGTACGCCGCCCTCACGATGGACCTCGGCGACCGCGACGACACCGTCGCCTACGCGAACGGGACCGACCAGGTGTACCGCTTCGCCCGGATCTCCCTGGGCCCCGGCGACGACAGGCTCACCGACAGCGGGCGCCTCGACGGCAACGACGTCTCGGGCGGCGCGGGCGACGACACCCTCACCGTCGGCGAGGCGGGGCTGGCCTTCGGCGGGGACGGCGACGACACGGTCCACGCCGACGGCGACCTGGTCATCGCCAAGGGCGGCAAGGGCGACGACGTGCTGCGGGGCGGTGCCGCCGGCCAGGACCTGTCCGGCGACGACGGTGACGACACCCTCTACGGCGGGGCCGGCGCCGACACCCTGTACGGCGGCAGGGGCGCCGACACCCTGTACGGCGGCGCCGGAAGCGACAGGCTCTACGGCAACAGCGGGAACGACCGGCTGCACGGCGGCCCCGGCCGGGACACGCTCTCCGGCGGCCCCGGCCGTGACGTGGTCCACCAGGACTGACGACCGGACGGCCCGGAGTCGTCCACAGGGCCGGAGTGGCCGTCGGCGCCGGATGGCACCCTGGGAACCATGACCGATTCCGCACCCCGACGCGTCCGCGTCCGCGCCCCCGAGCTGACCGGCAGGGGCGGTTGGATCAACACCGGCGGGAAGAACCTGACGCTCGCCGACCTCCGCGGCCGCATCCTGGTGCTGGACTTCTGGACCTCCTGCTGCGTCAACTGCCTGCACGTCCTGGACGAGCTGCGTCAGCTGGAGGAGAAGTACCGGGACACGGTCGTGGTGGTCGGGGTGCACTCGCCGAAGTTCGTGCACGAAACCGACCACCGGGCGGTCGTGGACGCGGTCGAGCGTCACGGCGTGACGCACCCGGTGCTGGACGACCCGGAGCTGGCCACCTGGAAGCAGTACGCCGTCCGGGCGTGGCCGACGCTCACCGTCGTCGACCCCGAGGGGTACGTCGTCGCGCAGCACGCGGGGGAGGGCCACGTGCACGCCATCGGGCGGCTGGTGGAGGAGCTGGCGGCCGAGCACGGGGCGAAGGGCACCCTGCGCCGCGGTGACGGCCCGTACGTGCCACCGGAGCCGGTGCCGACGACGCTGCGCTTCCCCGGCAAGGCGCTGCTGCTGCCGTCGGGGAACTTCCTGGTCAGCGACACCACCCGGCACCAGCTGGTGGAACTGGCCGAGGACGCCGAGACCGTCGTACGCCGGATCGGTTCCGGCGCGCGCGGGTTCACCGACGGCGGCCCGCGGGAGGCGTCCTTCAACGAGCCGCAGGGTCTCGCGCTCCTCGACGGCGGTGCGGTCGTGGTCGCCGACACCGTCAACCACGCCCTGCGCCGACTGGATTCGGCCACGGGTGAGGTGACCACCCTGGCGGGCACCGGGAAGCAGTGGCGGCGGGGATCGCCGACCTCGGGTGCGGCCCGTGAGGTGGATCTGTCCTCACCGTGGGACGTGGCGGTCTTCGGCGGCCGGGTGTGGATCGCCATGGCGGGCGTCCACCAGCTGTGGACGTACGACCCGGCCGCCCGTACGGTCGCCGTGGCGGCGGGCACCACCGACGAGGGCCTGGTGGACGGCCCCGCCGCCGAGGCCTGGTTCGCCCAGCCGTCCGGGCTGGCGGCCACCGCCGACCGGCTGTGGCTCGCCGACTCCGAGACGAGCGCCCTGCGCTGGGTGGACCACGACGGGCAGGTGCACACGGCCGTCGGGACCGGCCTGTTCGACTTCGGCCACCGGGACGGCGCCGCGGACCGGGCCCTGCTCCAGCACCCGCTGGGGGTCACCGCCCTGCCGGACGGCTCGGTCGCCGTCGCCGACACGTACAACCACGCCCTGCGCCGCTACGACCCGGCCACCGGTGAGGTCACCACGCTCGCCACCGATCTGCGCGAGCCCGGCGACGCGGTCGTCGCCGGCGCGGACATCGTGGTCGTGGAGTCGGCGCGGCACCGGCTGACCCGGCTGCGGCTGCCCGGGGAGGCGGCGTGGGCGGAGCCGGCCGCGCACCGCGCCCGGCGGGCCGCCACGGAGGTCGCTCCCGGCCGACTCCGCCTGGATGTGATCTTCCAGGTCCCCGCGGGCCGGAAACTCGACACGAGCCATGGGGCCGCCACCCGCCTGCTGGTCTCCTCCACCCCGCCCGAGCTGCTGCTCAAGGGCGAGGGAGCCGGCACGGACCTCTTCCGGGAGCTGGAGCTGGACCCGGCCGTCCCGGAGGGCGTCCTGCACGTCTGTGCGATGGCGGCGTCCTGCGACGGCCCCGCGTCCGGCGGCGACCCGGCCGGGGACGCCGACGCGTATGCCGCCTGCCGTGCCCACCAGCAGGACTGGAGTGTCCCGGTCCGTCTCACCGAGGGCGGCGCGGACCGCCTGCCGCTCGTCCTGGCGGGCCCGGACGAGCAGGAGGCGGTGTATCAGACGCCGTAGCCGTCGGAGTAGCCGTCGACGTGGTGGTGGCGGGGCTCCTCTTCCACCACCGGTGTCGTCGGCACCACGACGCGGCGGCGGCGCGCGATGCCGCTGAACGTCGCCACCCCGATCAGGCCCACCGCCATCAGGATCAGACCGACCACGGTGACGTTGACGCCCGTCATGTGCCAGTCGGTCGCGAACGTCAGGATGGCCCCTATGGCGATGAGGATGATGCATCCGCCGAGACCCATGAGACCTCGCCTCCCCTTCCGGTTCCGGAATCTCCGGTGCCGTCCGGGTACCCGGCGCGGGCCCGACTAGGCCGTGCCGCCGAACTCCCGCCGCTTTCCCCGGGGATGGCGGCTGGGGATCAGCTCTCCAGGAAGGCCTTGAGGGCGTTCGCGAGGAGGAACGGGTCGTCCGCGCCGCACAGTTCGCGCACACTGTGCATGGAGAGGATCGCGACGCCGATGTCGACCGTGCGGATGCCGTGCCGGGCCGCGGTGATGGGACCGATGGTGGTGCCGCACGGCATGGAGTTGTTGGAGACGAAGCTCTGGAAGGGGACGTCCGCCTTCTCGCAGGCCGCGGCGAACACCGCGCGGCCCGAACCGTCCGTGGCGTAGCGGTTGTTGACGTTGACCTTCAGGAGGGGGCCGCCGTTGACCCGCGGGTGGTGCGTCGGGTCGTGCCGCTCGGCGTAGTTGGGGTGCACGGCGTGGCCCGTGTCGGAGGACAGGCAGATCGTGCCGGCGAAGGCCCGGGCCCGGTCCTCGTACGTGCCGCCGCGCGCGAACACCGAGCGTTCAAGGACCGATCCGAGCAGCGGGCCGTCGGCGCCGGTGTCCGACTGGGAGCCGTTCTCCTCGTGGTCGAAGGCGGCCAGCACGGGGATGCGGGCGGGCGGGACGTCCGAGGCGGCGACGGCGGTCAGCGCGGCCACACCGGCGTGCACGGACAGCAGGTTGTCCATGCGCGGGCCGGCGACGAGCTCCCGGTCCCGGCCGAGGTAGGCGGGCGCCTCCACCGGGTGCGTCATCAGGTCCCAGCCGGCCACCGAGCCCGCCGCGAGCCCGGCCTCCTGCTCCAGGAAGGCGATCAGGTCGCCGTCGCGCACCTCGCCGCCGAGACCCCACACCGGCTGGAGGTGGCGCTGCTTGTCCAGCTTGAGTCCCTCGGCGGAGACCGAGCGGTCCAGGTGGATGGCGAGCTGCGGCACCCGCAGCAGCGGCCGGTCGACGTTGACGAGGGCCGAGGAGCCGTCGCGCAGGGTGAGCCGGCCGGCCAGGCCCAGGTCGCGGTCCAGCCAGGAGTTCAGCAGCGGGCCGCCGTAGATCTCCACGGCGACCTGGCGCCAGCCGTGCGCCCCGCTGTCGGGGCGGGGCTTGACGCGCAGGCTGGGGGAGTCGGTGTGCGCGCCGATGATGTGGAAGGGGGTGTGCGGCTCGGCGCCCTCGGGGACGTACCAGGCCACGATGGCGCCGCCGCGCAGCACGTACCGGCCGCCGTGCGTGCCGTCCCAGGCATCCGTCTCGGCGACCTGCCGGAAGCCTGCCTTCTCCAGCCGTTCGGCGGTGTTCGCGACGGCGTGGTACGGCGTGGGGCTCGCCGCCAGGAAGGTCATCAGGTCGTCGGTGTGGCCGCGGTCGAAGCGGGCTGCTGCGCTCATGGGTTCACCTTAACGACGTGCACGGGCCCGCTCCCGGTGGGAGAGCGGGCCCGTGCGGGCAATCAACGGATACGGACGCCGGATTCCGGTTTGTGCTCCGGGGCCGGCCCGGGGCCTAGAAGGCGGCCTCGTCCAGCTCCATCAGGTCGAGCTCGACGCCGGCGGCGACCTTGCGGGCGAGCGTGACGCCCGGCAGGACGTTCGCCGCGAAGAACTTCGCCGCGGCGATCTTGCCGGTGTAGAACGCCTTGTCCTTCGCCGAGGCAGTGGCCAGCTTCTCGGCGGCGATGGCGGCGCCCCTGAGCAGCAGGTAGCCGACGACGACGTCACCGGAGGCCATCAGCAGGCGGGTGGTGTTCAGGCCCACCTTGTAGATGTTCTTGGTGTCCTGCTCGGTGGCGGCGAGGTCGGTCAGCATCAGGCCGACGATCGCCTCCAGCTCCACGGCGGCCTTGGCCAGGTGCTCACGGGCGCCGGCCAGGTCCTCGCCGCCGGTGCCGAGCGCGAGGAACTTCTTGATGTCCTCGGCGAGCGAGTTCAGCGCGGCGCCCTGGTTGCGGACGATCTTCCGGAAGAAGAAGTCCTGGCCCTGGATCGCCGTGGTGCCCTCGTACAGGGTGTCGATCTTGGAGTCCCGGATGTACTGCTCGATCGGGTACTCCTGGAGGAAGCCGGAGCCGCCGAAGGTCTGGAGCGACTGGGCGAGCTGCTCGTAGCCCTTCTCGGAGCCGTAGCCCTTGACGATGGGCAGCAGCAGGTCGTTCAGCGCGTGCTCGGCGGAGGCGTCCTCACCGTTCGCCTCCTTGATCTGGATGGCGTCCTGGACCGAGGCGGTGTGGAGCACGAGGGCGCGCATGCCCTCGGCGTACGCCTTCTGCGTGATCAGGGCGCGGCGCACGTCGGGGTGGTGGGTGATGGTGACCTTGGGCGCGGTCTTGTCCAGGAAGTTGGCCAGGTCCGGACCCTGGACGCGCTCCTTGGCGTACTCCAGCGCGTTGAGGTAGCCGGTGGAGAGCGTGGAGATCGCCTTCGTGCCGACCATCATGCGGGCGAACTCGATGATGCGGAACATCTGGCGGATGCCGTCGTGCTTGTCGCCGATCAGCCAGCCCTTGGCGGGGTGCTTGTCGCCGAAGGTCATCTCGCACGTGTTGGACGCCTTGAGGCCCATCTTGTGCTCGACGTTGGTGGCGTAGACGCCGTTGCGCTCGCCCAGTTCGCCGGTCTCGAAGTCGAAGAGGTACTTCGGGACGAGGAAGAGGGACAGGCCCTTGGTGCCGGGGCCGGCGCCCTCGGGGCGCGCGAGGACGTAGTGGAGGATGTTCTCCGACATGTCGTGCTCACCCGAGGTGATGAAGCGCTTCACGCCCTCGATGTGCCAGGAGCCGTCCTCCTGCTGGACCGCCTTGGTGCGGCCGGCGCCCACGTCGGAGCCCGCGTCGGGCTCGGTGAGCACCATGGTGGAGCCCCACTGCTTCTCCACGGCGACCTTGGCGATGTGCTTCTGGACCTCGTTGCCCTCCTCGAAGAGGATGCCGGCGAACGCGGGGCCCGAGGAGTACATCCACACGGCCGGGTTGGCGCCCAGGATCAGCTCGGCGTAGGCCCAGATGAGGGAGCGGGGCGAGGTGGTGCCGCCGATCTCCTCGGGCAGGCCGAGCCGCCAGTACTCGGAGTCCATGAAGGCCTGGTAGCTCTTCTTGAACGACGCGGGGACCGGCGCGGTGTTGGTCTCCGGGTCGAAGACGGGCGGGTTGCGGTCCGCGTCGGTAAAGGACTCGGCCAGTTCGTTCTCGGAGAGGCGGGTCAGCTCCTCCAGGACGCTCTTGGCGGTCTCGACGTCCATCTCCTCGAACGGGCCGGTGCCGTAGACCTTGTCGCGCCCGAGTACCTCGAAGAGGTTGAACTCGATGTCGCGGAGATTCGACTTGTAGTGCCCCATGGCGACGGCTCCGTTGAGAGATCGGCGAGGCACTGGCTCCTCGCACCTAGTTCACGTACCAACAAGTAGCTCCGATGATGCTACCCGTCGGTAATAAGACGCAACCCCTCCCGGCCGAAGTGTGAGAAGGGTCTACCCGGCCGCGCCTGTGAACAGGGTCGTCCGGCGGTCGGGCTGACCGGCCGAAGGCGGGCGACCGCCCGGTACGGGCACCCCGCGCGCTCCGGGACGGCGCCCCGCCCAGGACGGGGCCCTTCCCGGGCCGCCGCCTCGGTACGCTTGCGCGCATGTACGGATACGGCCAGCCGATGGACGGGGGCACTGCCCAGCAGCAGTACGCCCCGCCGCAGCAGCAGATGCCGGGCGGTGCGGGCGGGTACGGCCAGCAGCCGCCGCTCTACCCGGAGCCGTCCCCGCCGTCGCTCGCGGACGCGGTGCGCGCCTTCACCACCGGCCAGCTGGCCGCCGAGGACTTCCAGCAGATCTTCGCCACCTCGAAGGTGTACTGCCCGCGCGGCGACACCCCCGGCTTCCTGGCCCTGCACAACACCCAGCAGCCGGTGATCCCGATGTTCACCTCCCTCAAGGAGCTGCGCCGGTACGCGGGCAAGGAGTCCAAGTACTTCGTCATCACCGGCGCCGAGGTGATCGACCTGCTGCCGACCGGCTACGGCTTCGTCCTGGACATGGAGGGCGAGCACCGGATGGTCTTCGACGCGAAGGCCGTCGAGCAGATGGTCGACTTCGCCATGCGCCGGATGTACGGCGGCTGAGCGGCCCTGTCTCGACCCAGGCGGAAAGAGTGACCCGGAGGGAATGCCCTCCGGGTTTCTCTTGTTCTGGGGAGCGAGAAGTTCAATCGTCAACTAAAGTGGGCCGTACCAAGGAGGTACCCATGCCTGCAGTGACCGTCGAGAACCCGTTGACGCTGCCCCGTGTGACCGCTCCCGCCGACGCCGTGGCACGTCCCGTGCTGACCGTCACGACCGCGCCGAGCGGTTTCGAGGGCGAGGGTTTCCCGGTGCGCCGGGCGTTCGCGGGGATCAACTACCGCCACCTCGACCCGTTCATCATGATGGACCAGATGGGTGAGGTGGAGTACGCGCCGGGCGAGCCCAAGGGCACCCCCTGGCACCCGCACCGCGGCTTCGAGACGGTCACGTACATCATCGACGGGATCTTCGACCACCAGGACAGCCAGGGCGGTGGCGGCACCATCACCAACGGCGACACCCAGTGGATGACGGCCGGTGCGGGCCTGCTGCACATCGAGGCGCCGCCGGAGTCCCTCGTCGTGTCCGGCGGCCTCTTCCATGGCCTCCAGCTGTGGGTGAACCTGCCGGCCAAGGACAAGATGATGGCGCCCCGCTACCAGGACATCCGCGGCGGCAACGTCCAGCTGCTCACCTCCCCCGACGGCGGCGCGCTCCTGCGCGTCATCGCCGGTGAACTGGACGGCCACGCCGGTCCCGGCATCACCCACACCCCGATCACGATGGTCCACGCGACCCTCGCGCCGGGCGCGGAGATCACCCTGCCCTGGCGGGAGGACTTCAACGGGCTGGCGTACGTCCTCGCGGGCCGCGGCGCGGTCGGTGCGGAGCGGCGCCCGGTCCACATGGGCCAGACGGCCGTCTTCGGCGCCGGTTCCTCGCTGACCGTCCGCGCGGACGAGCGGCAGGACACCCACACCCCGGACCTGGAGGTCGTCCTCCTCGGCGGCCGGCCGATCCGTGAACCCATGGCGCACTACGGCCCGTTCGTCATGAACACCCGCGAGGAACTCCAGCAGGCCTTCGAGGACTTCCAGAAGGGCCGCCTGGGCACGGTCCCGGCGGTCCACGGCATGTCCGAGGGCGGGCTGTAGGGCCTTCCGGGGCCGGGTCACCGCCAGTGGTGACGGGCCAGGTCATCGACCCGCGGTGATCGTCGCCGCGCTTCGGTGACCTGGCCCTGTGCGGTTGACCGACGATGCGTCCGTTCGGGGAGCCAGCGCGGACGCGGGCACGTCCGGTTACCTCATTCCGCGCGGTGCGGTCTGCGGGACGCCACCTGCAGGCGGACCTCGGTGGGCAGGTCGGGCAGGCCGGTGGACCGGCGGGCGGTGCGCAGCGGGCCCGCGCACAGGGCACCGAGAGCGGCGCCGGGTGCGGCCTGCGGGGCGAGGACGAGCCGGACGTGGGCGCGGGGGTGGGTGGACCGGCCGGTGACCCGTACGGCCGCGTGCTCGGACTCCGGCAGGGCGCCGGTCTCGGTGGCGATCGCGTCGCTGAGCGCGCGGTCGCGCACTTCGACGCCTTCCTGCGGGGGTGAGCCGCCGACGGACAGCGCTCCGGGGCGGCGTCTGCGCAGCTGGAGGAGCAGCCACCACAGGGCGAGCAGGGCGGCGAGGGCGAGTGCGGCGATGACCGCGGGCCACCACCACCAGCCCTGGCTGCTCCAGCGGGCTCGGTCGGCGGAGCCGAGCAGGACGTCGTCCGCGGTGGTCAGGGGCCAGCCGCCGGGCGGGAGCAGATCGTGTCGCCGGTAGAGGTCGAGTCCGGCGAAGAGCACGAGCAGTCCGCCGCCGAGCAGGACCAGTCCGGTGAGGGCCAGCAGACTGCGGTTGAGTACGTGTCGCGGCGTCATGGTGCGGGCTCCCGGTGTGCGGGTTCTCGGTCAGTCGGTGCGTCGCCGCACCCGTACGACGATGCGGGGAGGGCGGGCGAGGGCCAGCCGGTCACGTTCCTCACCGAGGGCGGCGGTGAGGTCGTCCTTCACCTGCCGGAGGTCGCGGAAGCCGACGTCCGCGCGGGCTCTGACGCGATGGCGGCGCACACGGATGCGGGCCCTGGCGACGCCGGGCACCCGCAGGGCGGCGTCGCGCAGCAGCTCGGCCGCGCCGTCGCGGTCCAGGGAGGCCCGCACGCCGGGTACGGGGGAGCGTAGGGGCAGCCAGTGGCGGAGCCCCGGGGTGAGAGCCAGGACGATCAGCCAGACGCCGAGGGCGGCGGCCACGGA
Organism: Streptomyces sp. Y20; assembly: GCF_043195475.1. Taxonomy (NCBI): domain Bacteria; kingdom Bacillati; phylum Actinomycetota; class Actinomycetes; order Kitasatosporales; family Streptomycetaceae; genus Streptomyces; species Streptomyces sp. Y20. The sequence continues at coordinate 360,796 of NZ_JBIDDP010000003.1, read as the reverse complement.
GGCTCCCGCGAGCATCCAGACGTCGTCCACGGAGCGTGTGGCCAGTTCGTCGGCCAGATGCCGTCGCCAGGCCGCCGCCGGGCGTCCCACCCGTACGGCGATGACGTCGATCAGTGCCGCGGCCGCCGCCACGAGGATCACCGAGGCGACCAGCGCCGCCGGGATGCGGCGCGCGGACCATGGCCGGTGGGTCCGGCGCCCCCCGCCGTGCTCACCGTCGGTCAGGTTCTCGGGGGGCGCGTCGCCTTCGGGCGGAACAGGCTCCTGCGTCGACGCGACCGTGGCCGGGACGGAGCCGGGGCCGGGGGGACCCGGGTCGGATGTCATCACGGAGCCCCTTCCTGCACGGCGCACCCGGCGACCCGGGCCGCGCGGCCTCTCACCGGACCCGCCCCCGGCCCGCGTCGGCGGCGGTCAGCAGCCGCCGGACGGTGAGGGTGACCTCTCCCACCCGGAAACCGGTCAGCCGAGCCACTCGTTCGGCGACGTCCTGCTGGATCCGCTCGCAGACCCGGGGGATGTCGGTGGGGTAGGGCAGGTCCATGGTGAGGTGCACGCGCACCGATCCGGCACCGACGGCGGCGGAGGCGCTCGGTGTCATCGGCGCGCTCCGGTCGGGTGGCACGGCGGCGCGCCGCGACTGGGCCGTGCGCGCGGCCTGGACGGCGATACGGGCGACCACCCTGTCCGGGATGACGGTGGCGCCCCGTTCGGCCGGGGGCGGCAGGCCGGCGGCCCGTTCCGGCGGGCCGGGCCCCTGGCCGGCCGGGGGCGAACCGGGCCCGGTCCTCACCGCTGTCTCCGTGTCCGGAGGTCGAGGTCGCCCTGCACGGCGAGACCGACGATCAGGCCCGCCGTCCCCAGGACCAGAACCAGCAGAAAGGCCCAGAAGCCGCCGAAGTAGCCGGCGAAGCCCAGGGCCATGCCGGCCACGAGGCCCGTGGTCGCTGCGTTCATCATGTGCACTCACCCGTCTCGCGAACGTACGTCACCGTTCCCGCGATGACCCGCGCCCGCCCGGGGCGCGGCGGTCGGATCACCTCACGCGGCTCTCGTCCGGTTCGGCCTCTTCCCTCTCGTCGGGAAGGTGGACGTCGTCGACGGCGATGTTCACCTCGACGACTTCGAGTCCCGTCATCCGCTCCACGGCGCCGATCACGTTGGTGCGTACGTCGCCGGCGACGTCGACGATGGAGACGCCGTACTCGACGACGACATCCAGGTCCACGGCGGCCTGGCGCTCGCCGACCTCGACCTTCACCCCTCGTGTGACGGCCGCGCTTCCGCTTCCGCCGGGGACGCGTTCCCGCATCGCCCCGAAGGTGCGGGACATGCCCGCCCCGAGGCTGTGGATCCCGGATGTCTCGCGGGCGGCCATGCCCGCGATCTTGGCCACCACGCCGTCGGCGATGGTGGTCCTCCCCCGTGTCTCGGCCGGGGCCCCGGCCCCGGTACGGCCCTTGAGGGCGCTCACGCCCGCGTCGGACCTGCCGCCCCCGCCGACGCTGGTGATGTTTTCCGTCATGGCGGTCGCCTCGATCGGTCGGCCGGACACCGGTGCGGCGTCCGTCGAAAGGTTGGACACGCGGGGCAGCACGGTCCTCACATCCATGGTGTGTGACGTGCATCACACACCCGGCCGGGGGTACCCGTCCGTCCGAGCCTGCTCGGGAGCGTCATGACCGAACGCACTGTTGCCCCGCGGCTGGGGTACGACCTGCCGGACCGGCTGCTGGCCGTACGTGCGGCCGAAGGGGACGAGGATTCCTTCGCCGTTCTCGTCCAGCGGCACGGCCGCCCCCTCCTGGCCCTGGCCCGTCACATGCTCGGCAACCCCCAGGACGCCGAGGAGGCCGTTCAGGACGCCTTCATCAGCGCCTGGCGGCGACTGCCGGAGTACCGCCACGACGCGGAGTTCCGCACCTGGATGTACCGGATCACGGTCAACCGCTGCCTGACCATGCGCCGCCGCCGGCCGCCGACCCTGCCCCTGGACGCCGTCGCCGAACCCGAGGCGGGGAACGCCTGGAGCCAGCCCGCCCGGACCGCCGAGCAGGAAGCGGCCACCACCGCCCTGTCCCGGGCGCTCTTCGAGCTGGACGCCGGGCAGCGGATTTGCTGGATCCTGCGTGAGGTGCAGGGCCTGTCCTACCGGGAGATCGCCCAGGTGACACGGAGCAGCGAACAGACGGTGCGCGGCAAACTGTTCAGGGCACGCCGATCCTTGCAGGAGGCGATGGGCCCATGGCGCTAGACGATCCGAACGCACGGCTTTCCCGGGCCTCCGAGCCGGACGGACCCCGCACCGGCCCGGCCGCCGAGGACGTGCCCCCGTTCGCCGGTGACGAGGTGCTGCCCTGCGGCCGCCTGCTCAGCCGGGTCTGGGAGCAGGCGCGGGACGCGCCGCCCGCCGCGGACCCGCACACCGTCTCCTGCCCTTACTGCCACGAGGCCGTCGAGGGACTGGCACCGGTGAACGCGGCCACCCGGGCGCTGCGCGCCGAGGGCACCCCGGGCCTGCACGCACTGGCCAGCCGTGTCATGGACATCGTCAGGGCGGAGGTGCGGCTCGGCCGGCTGCTGCCCCTGGCCGACCCGGACCGCGACCTGCGGATCGCCGAGAGCGCCGCCGCGAGGGTACTGCGGCAGGCCGCTGACACCGTCCCCGGTGCCAGGTCCGCGACCTGCCGGCTCGTTCCCGAGGGCCAAGGCACCGACGTGCGGGTGACCATGACGCTGGCCGCCGCTCTCGACCGCCCGCTGCCCTGCCGGGTCCACCAGGTACGCCGATCGGTCCTCGACTCGGCCGGACAGGACCTGGGGCTCGCCGTGACGGCCGTCGACATCACCGTGTTCGACGTCCTCGAGCCGGAGCCGGAGCCGCCCCTCGGTCCCGGCCTCCCGGTCGGCGGGGGTACGCGATGACCGCCGTCCGCCCGCACACGCTTCTCGGCGTGGCCGCCGAAGCGGCCCTCGCGACCCCCGGCGTGGCCGGACTGCACCCCCGCCTCGCCCACCGCCTCGCGGCGGCCGCCGCACCCGCCCGTACGGACACCACGCCTCACCGCGCGTCGCCCGAGGCGGGTGTCCGCGCCGACCGGGCGCCGGACGGTTCGGGATGGCGCATCGAGGTGCGCTGCGTCCTGGACGAGGGCCGGCGGGTGCTGGACATCGCCCGGGACGTCCACGACCGGGTGGCGGCGGCCGCCATCTCCCACCTCGCCGCCCTCGGTGCCGCGGAGCGGGTCACGGTCGAGGTCACGGTGACCCGGGTCGGACCCCGGCGCGAGACGGCATGAGTGCCGGGTCGTCCGCCGCACGGCGACCCGGGCGGCGGACACCGTGCCGGCGGGGTCGCCCCTCTCACCGGCTCACCCGCCCGGCCCCTCGTCGTAGGACAGGTGCCGGGGTATGTGGTCGGGTGGGGGTGTGCTTCTGTTGCCCGCGGCCGTTCGGCGGCTCGCTGCCTGGTGTGTCGTGCTGTTGCTCGTCGCCGGGGTGGGGTGGGTCGGGGTGCGGTTGTGCGCGCAGTTGCGTACGGCCGTCACGCCGGTGCTGCTCGCGCTGCTCGGGACCGCGCTGCTCGGGCCGCTGTACCGGCGGATGGTGCGGGCCGGGGTGCAGCCGTCGGTCGCGGCGGGGCTGACCTGCGTCGCCGTGGTGGCCGTCGTCGGTGGGGCCCTGTACATCATCGTCGCCGCGCTGATCGACACCGGCGGGCAGATCACCGCCTCGCTCCGGGACGCCGCCCGCAGCGTCACACGGCACTTCGGGGCCTCCGGTGCCGGGTTCGGCGACCTCTCCGGCAACGCGCGCACCCTGCTGGGGAAGTTCGGCGGCACCGCCGTGTCCAACGTCATCAGCGGGGCCGGTGTCGTCGCCGAGACCGTCGCCATGGCCGTACTCGCGCTGCTCCTCGTCTTCTTCTTCCTGCGTGACTCCGACCGGGCCGTGGCCGCGGCGAGGTCCCTCGCGCCCGGCGGCACCGCCGACACCGTCGAGGCCATCGGCCGGCGGGCCTTCGCCGCGGTCGAGGGGTTCATGCGCGGGACCACTCTCATCGCCCTCATCGACGCCCTGTGCATCACCGTCGGCCTGCTCGTCCTCAGGGTGCCCGGCGCGGTCGGGCTGGGCGCGCTCGTCTTCGTCGGCGCCTACATCCCGTATCTGGGGGCGTTCGTCTCCGGTGCGGTGGCCGTGCTGGTCGCCCTCGCCGACCGGGGGTTCGTCATCGCGCTGTGGGTGTTCGCGGTGGTGCTCGCCGTGCAGCTGCTGGAGGGGCACGTGCTGCAGCCGGTGATCCAGAGCCGGACCGTGCAGATGCACCCGGCCGTGGTGCTGCTGGCGATCACCGCGGGCGCCTCCGTCGCGGGCGTCCTCGGCATGCTCCTCGCGGTCCCGCTGACCGCGGCGGCCTTCGGGGTCGTACGGGAACTGAGGGAACGTCACACGGCCGGGCCCGGACCGTCCGCCGGCGCGTCCGGCGGCTCGTAGAGGACGAACCAGATGCTCTTGCCCTCGCCCCGCGGGTCCACCCCCCAGGCGTCCGCGAGGAGTTCGATCAGCATCAGGCCCCGGCCGGAGGAGGCCAGTTCGCCGGGGCGGCGCTTGTGCGGCAGGTCGTCCCCGGTGTCGAAGACCTCCACCCGCAGCCGCCGCCCGCCGCCCTCGCCCGTGACCTCGGCCAGCAGCAGCGCGTCGGCGTCGGTGTGCACCAGCACGTTGGTGACCATCTCGGAGACCAGCAGCACCGCCGAGTCCACCTGCTCGGCCGACGCCCAGTCGTGCAGCAGGTCGCGCAGGTACTGACGGGCCTCGGCGATCCGCTCGGGTTCGTCCTGCCCCACCGACAGCAGGGTGCGCCGCACCCTGGGCCGTACGGTCGTGCTCCGCACGGCGGCGGTCCCGCAGCCGCCGTCCTCGCCGGGCCGGCAGAGCAGCAGCAGCGCGATGTCGTCCTCGCGGCGGTCGGCCAGCGGACCGGTGGTGTGGTGCGAGGACGGCCCGTGCACGCCTTGCACCAGCGCGTCGGCCAGCGTCTCCAGGTCGTCCGCGTGGTCCTCCAGGATCGCCCGCAGCCGGTGCCAGCCGCTGGCCATGTCGTGTCCGCCGGTCTCGATCAGGCCGTCGGTGCACAGCATCAGCGTCTCGCCGGGTTCGAGGGCGAACCGGGTCGTCGGGTAGTCGGCGTCGGGGTCGATGCCCAGCGGCAGTCCCCCCGCCGTCGGGCGCAGCATCACCGTGCCGTCGGCCATCCGGATCACCGGGTGCGGGTGCCCGGCGCGGGCGATCTCCAGCATCCCGGTCGCCGGGTCGGCCTCGCCGTACAGGCAGGTCGCGAACCGCAGGTCGGTCATCTCCTCGTCGTGCGTGATCCCGTGCAGGAAGCGGGAGGCGCGGGAGAGGACGGCGTCCGGGCGGTGTCCCTCGGCGGCGTAGGCGCGCAGCGCGATGCGCAGCTGGCCCATGAGCCCGGCCGCGCGGACGTCGTGGCCCTGGACGTCGCCGATGACCAGCGCGAACCGGCCGGAGGGCAGCGGGATCATGTCGTACCAGTCACCGCCGACCTGGAGTCCGCCACCGGTCGGGATGTAGCGGGCGGCCACCCGCATGCCCGGGATCTCGGGACCCAGCGAGGGCAGCATGGAGCGCTGGAGGCCGTCGGTCAGCTCCCGTTCGGACTCGGCGGTGCCGGCCCGGGACAGGGCCTGGGCGAGCATCCGGGCGACCGTCGCCAGCACGGCCCGCTCGTCGGGCGTGAACGCCACCGGATAGGTGAAGCCCGCCATCCAGGTGCCCATGGTGCGCCCGGCCACGGTCAGCGGCAGGAACGCCCAGGACCGGCGGGCGAAGTGCCGGGCGAGCGGCCAGGTGGCCGGGTAGCGGGCCTTGTACTCCTCGGGGGAGGACAGGTAGACCGCGCGACCGGTGCGGACCACCTCGGTCGCCGGGTAGTCGGTGGTCAACGGCATGTACGCGAAGGGGCCCATGTCGCCGGGCTGGTGACCGTGCTGGCCGGTGATGGTCAGCCGGTCGCCCTCGACGCCGAACAGGATGAGGCCGTCCGGGGTGAACCCCGGCATCGACAGGCCGGCCACCACCCGCAGCACCTCCTCCGTCGAGCGGGCCTCGGCCAGCGCCCGGCCCGCGTCGAGCAGGAACGCCTCGCGGGAGCGCCGCCAGTCGCCGGTGACCGCGCTGCGGGCCGCCGCCGTGCCCGGGATCGGCTCGGTCACCTCCTGGAGGGTGCCGATCAGCTCGTACGCCCGCCGCTCGGGGTCGAAGGACGGCTTGGAGCGGCTGCGGACCACCCGCAGGACGGCGCCCTCCTCGTCCATGATCCGGATCCGGACCTCGGCGAGGGTGCCCTCGGCGACCGCCAGCGGCACCACACCGGTGATCTCGCTCCAGTCGACGGGGTGCAGCCGGGCCCGGGTCTCGGCTTCGGTGAGGGTGACCGGCTTCGGGGGCAGCCCGAGCAGCCGGGCCGCCTCCGCGTCCACGGTGACCAGCCCGGTTGCCGTGTCCCAGTGCCACATCCCGGTCGCGAGGGCGGCGAGGACGTCCTCGACGGACGGGAGGGGCTCGCCTGTGCGCATTGGCCTACTTTAGGAATAGATGACCGATAACTGCCACTGTAGCCGGGCGGACGGTGACGGTGGGGAGCCCATCTCGGCCTGCCCGGTACCCTTGACGGGTCCGGGCCCCCGTGCCCGTTCCCGCGGGTCGGTGAGCCGGCGGGAGAGAACCCCACCACGAAGGACGATGAACGACGATGCATCGGTACAGGTCCCACACCTGCGGCCAGCTCCGCGCCTCTGACGTCGGCACCGACGTCCGGCTGAGCGGCTGGCTGCACAATCGGCGCGACCTGGGCGGCATCCTCTTCATCGATCTGCGCGACCACTACGGCATCACCCAGCTGGTCGCCCGCCCCGGCACCCCCGCGTACGAGGCCCTGGACGGCATCTCCAAGGAGTCCACGGTCCGCGTCGACGGCCGCGTCGTCTCCCGCGGCGCCGAGAACGTCAACCCCGACCTGCCGACCGGCGAGATCGAGGTCGAGGTCGGCGAGGTCGAGCTGCTGGGCGCGGCCCAGCCGCTGCCCTTCACCATCAACACCGAGGACGGGGTCAACGAGGAGCGGCGCCTGGAGTACCGCTTCCTGGACCTGCGCCGCGAGCGCATGCACCGCAACATCATGCTGCGTACGGCGGTCATCGGCGCGATCCGCCAGAAGATGACGGCGCTCGGCTTCAACGAGATGGCGACCCCCATCCTGACGGCCACCTCCCCCGAGGGCGCCCGCGACTTCGTGGTCCCCTCCCGGCTGCACCCGGGCCGGTTCTACGCCCTGCCCCAGGCCCCGCAGCAGTTCAAGCAGCTGCTGATGATCTCCGGCTTCGACCGCTACTTCCAGATCGCGCCCTGCTTCCGCGACGAGGACGCCCGCGCCGACCGCTCGCCGGGCGAGTTCTACCAGCTCGACGTCGAGATGAGCTTCGTGGAGCAGGAGGACGTCTTCCGGCCGATCGAGCAGCTGATGACCGAGCTGTTCGAGGAGTTCGGGGGCGGACGCCACGTCACCTCCCCGTTCCCGCGCATCCCGTTCCGCGAGGCGATGCTCAAGTACGGCTCCGACAAGCCGGACCTGCGCGCCAAGCTGGAGCTGGTGGACATCACCGACGTCTTCGAGGGCTCGGAGTTCAAGGCGTTCGCCGGCAAGCACGTACGCGCCCTGCCGGTGCCGGCGGTCCAGGACCAGCCGCGCAAGTTCTTCGACCAGCTCGGCGACTTCGCCGTGACGCTGGGCGCGAAGGGCCTGGCCTGGGTCCGCGTCGGCGAGGACGGTTCGCTGTCCGGCCCGATCGCGAAGTTCCTCACCGAGGAGAACGTCGCGGAGCTGACCAAGCGGCTCTCCCTGGCCCCCGGCCACGCGGTCTTCTTCGGCGCGGGCGAGTTCGACGAGGTCTCCAAGATCATGGGCGCGGTCCGCGTCGAGGCCGCCAAGCGGGCCGGCCACTTCGAGGAGAACGTCTTCCGCTTCTGCTGGATCGTCGACTTCCCGATGTTCGAGAAGGACGAGGAGACCGGCCGGATCGACTTCTCGCACAACCCGTTCTCCATGCCGCAGGGCGGCATGGACGCGCTGGAGAACCAGGACCCGCTGGATGTCCTGGCCTGGCAGTACGACATCGTGTGCAACGGCGTCGAGCTGTCCTCCGGCGCGATCCGGAACCACGAGCCGGACATCATGCTGAAGGCCTTCGAGATCGCGGGCTACGACCACGAGACCACCGAGCGCGAGTTCGCGGGCATGCTCCGCGCGTTCCGCTTCGGCGCCCCGCCGCACGGCGGCATCGCCCCGGGCGTGGACCGTATCGTCATGCTCCTCGCGGACGAGCCCAACATCCGCGAGACGATCGCCTTCCCGCTCAACGGCAACGCCCAGGATCTGATGATGGGCGCCCCGACCGAGCTGGAGGAGTCCCGCCTGCGCGAGCTGCACCTGAACATCAGGAAGCCGCAGCCGAAGTAGGCGGCACGGCAGTGCCGGCGCGCGCCGATCCGTCCTGACCCGCTCTCGACGACCGGCGCGCGCCGCCCCTAGACGCCGGCGCCCGGGCCGGCCGAGTCGTCGTCGCCCCCGTCCCCGTCCTCCTCCTCGGCGTCGGGAGAGGCTCCGTCCTCCAGCAACCGTTCGGCGATGTCGTCGGACCAGTGCTGGGCCCAGGCGCGCAGAGCGGCGATCCGCTCACCGTCCAGGCCGAGGCGGAGGAAGTCGGCGTCGGCGTAGAAGTCCGTGCCGGTCAGCCGGGACTGCAGGGTGGGCAGGTCGAAGGGGTCGTGGGCGTGCCGGCGCCCCAGCTCCTCCAGCCGCGGCAGGGAGAACCGGGCCGCCGCCGCCCGCGCGTCCACGAGGTCGACGGCCGCGCCCCGGTCGTACAGCGCGCGGATCTTCGTACCGACCGCGTCCTCCAGGGAGAGCGCCAGGCCGTACCCGGTGAGTTCCGGCGGCTGCCAGAACACCTCCTTGTGCAGTGTGAGCGCGCACTCCTCGCCGCTCACCGGATCCGTGACCATCAGCTGCGCGGTGAGCGCGGTGCGGGCTCCGGTGCGCACCTGCCGCCCCCGCGCCTCCAGCGCCGCGCCGACGGCGGCGGCGATGTCCTCCATGGCCCCGGAACTCTCCGTGGCGAGGTCGAGATCGGCGTGCGGGCGCCGCAGCAGCCCATGGGCCTGGAGCGCGTACCCGCCGGCGAGCACCAGGCCGTACGGTCCGCCCACCGGGACGACGTCCGCGAGGAGGCGGTGATGAGGTTCGGGGATGTCCACGGGGAGATCATTTCCGGCTTACGGGGACGCACACGCGACGCCCGGCGCGACAGGGGCGCCGGAAGCCCGCGGATCACCCGAAGGAATTGCTCCGGACGCGGCAACCTTGCGGCGGGCGGCGGCCACTGAGGGAGCGTAAGACTCGTTCAGCAGACCCGTAAGGACTCCTCCGTGGCAGCTCCCTCCCACCGCCGGTCCCTCCGCGGGCGGCGCACCCTCGCCGTGTCCGCCGCCGTCGTGGCCGCCGGTGTCGGCGCCGGGGTGTTCGTGATGACCGCGAACGCCGACGCCGTCGACCTGTACCACCAGACGCTCCCCGCCAAGGACGGCTGGGCCGCCGCCGGCACGGGGACGACCGGCGGCGCGAAGGCCGACTCCGCGCACACCTTCACCGTCACCAGCCGCGCCCAGCTCGTGAAGGCGCTCGGCTCGGCCTCCGACACCGCGCCCCGCGTCATCAAGGTCAAGGGCACCATCGACGCCAACACCGACGACAGCGGCAAGAAGCTGACCTGCGCGGACTACGCGGCCGGCACCGGGTACTCCCTGGCGGCCTACCTCAAGGCGTACGACCCCGCCACCTACGGCCGCTCCAAGCTGCCCTCCGGCACCCAGGAGAAGGCCCGCGCCGCCGCCCAGGACAAGCAGGCGAAGAACATCGTCTTCAAGGTGCCCGCCAACACCACGATCACGGGCGTGCCCGGCACCGGCGCCGGAATCACCGGCGGCAGCCTCCAGGTGAAGAGCGTCGACAACGTCATCATCCGCAACCTGGCCTTCTCCGCCACCGAGGACTGCTTCCCGCAGTGGGACCCGACGGACGGCGACGACGGCAACTGGAACTCCGCCTACGACGCCGTCACCCTGCGCGGTGCCACGCACGTGTGGGCGGACCACAACTCGTTCACCGACGCGCCCCACCTCGACCGGGCAAACCCCGAGTACTTCGGCCGCGAGTACCAGATCCACGACGGCGCGCTCGACATCACCAACGGCTCCGACCTGGTGACCGTCGAACGCAACCGGTTCACCGACCACGACAAGACGATGCTGATCGGCTCCAGCGACAAGGACAGCACCGGCAAGCTGCGGGTCTCCATCCACCACAACGTGTGGAAGGGCATCGTCCAGCGCGCCCCGCTGGCCCGCATCGGCCAGATCCACGTCTACGACAACGTGTACGACACGACGACCGTCGACGGCTACGCGCCCCTGTACAGCATCAACTCCCGCGCGAAGGCCCAGGTCGTCGCCGAGGACAACTACTGGACGGTGCCGTCCGGCGGCAAGGTCGCCAAGCTGCTCAGCGGCGACGGCACCGGCTCGGTCGCGGGCAGCGGCAACCTCGTCAACGGCACGGCCACCGACCTGGTCGCCGCGTACAACGCCGCTTCCTCGAAGAAGATCAGGACGACCGTGAACTGGACCCCGACGCTCACCGCGGGCCTGCAGACGTCGGCGAAGAACCTGCCGACGGAACTGGCGACGACCACGGGTGCCGGTGTGCTGAAGTGACCCGGTAGCGCCGGACGGCATGCGAAAGGGCGCCGAGCACCCGGCTCGGCGCCCTCAGCGGGCATCAGCGCGGCGCGGTCAGCCCTCGTCGCCGCCGAAACGCTCCTTGTACGTGGCCAGGTCCTCGTCCGTCAGCTTGGCGAACAGCACCGGCGGCACCGTGAACGGGGTCCCGGCCGGGACGGAGGCCAGGGTCTTCGCCTCGTCGGCGGTGACCCAGGCGGCGGTGTCGTCCGACAGGGCGAAGGCCGCGCGCATCACCGCCGAGCTGGCCGGGATCAGCGGCTCGGAGACCACCGCGTACAGGTGGATCAGGTTCATCGCCGTACGCAGGGTGAGGGCCGCGCCGTCCTTGTCCGTCTTGATCTCCAGCCAGGGGGCCTTCTCCTCCAGGTAGGAGTTGCCGGCCGACCACAGGGCGCGCAGCGCCGCGGCGGCCTTGCGGAACTGGAGGGCCTCCATCTGCTCCTCGTACTCGGCGAGCAGCCGGGCGATCTCCTCGCCGAGCCGCGTCTCCGCCTCGCCGGGCGTGCCGCCGGCCGGTACGTCGTCGCCGAAGCGCTTGCGGGAGAAGGACAGCACGCGGTTGACGAAATTGCCGAGGGTGTCGGCGAGGTCCTTGTTCACCGTGGCGGTGAAGTGCTCCCAGGTGAAGGACGAGTCGTCCGACTCGGGGGCGTTGGCGACCAGGAAGTAACGCCAGTAGTCGGCGGGCAGGATGTCCAGCGCCTGGTCGGTGAAGACGCCCCGCTTCTGCGACGTGGAGAACTTGCCGCCGTAGTACGTCAGCCAGTTGAAGGCCTTGACGTAGTCGACCTTCTTCCACGGCTCGCGCACGCCCAGCTCGGTGGCCGGGAACATCACGGTGTGGAAGGGGACGTTGTCCTTCGCCATGAACTCGGTGTAGCGGACGGTGTCGTCCGCCTCGTACCACCAGGACTTCCAGTCCCGGGTCTCCCCGTCGGGGGCGGCGTCCGCCCACTCCTTCGTCGCACCGATGTACTCGATCGGGGCGTCGAACCAGACGTAGAACACCTTGCCCTCGGCCGCCAGCTCCGGCCAGGTGTCCGCCGGCACGGGAACGCCCCAGTCCAGGTCACGGGTGATCGCGCGGTCGTGCAGGCCCTCGGTCAGCCACTTGCGGGCGATGGAGGAGGCGAGCTGCGGCCAGTCGTCCTCGTGCCGGGCGACCCAGGCCTCGACCTCGTGCTGGAGCTTGGACTGGAGCAGGAAGAGATGCCTGGTCTCGCGGACCTCGAGCTCCGTGGAGCCGGAGATCGCCGAGCGCGGGTCGATCAGGTCGGTCGGGTCCAGGACGCGGGTGCAGTTCTCGCACTGGTCGCCGCGGGCCTTGTCGTAACCGCAGTGCGGGCAGGTGCCCTCGACATAGCGGTCCGGGAGGAAGCGCCCGTCGGCCGGGGAGTACACCTGGCGGATCGCCCGCTCCTCGATGAAGCCGTTCTCGTTCAGCTTCCGCGCGAAGTGCTGGGTGATCTCCACGTTCTGCGGGCTGGAGCTGCGGCCGAAGTAGTCGAACGCCAGCGCGAAGCCGTCGTAGATCGCCTTCTGCGCGTCGTGCGCCTGCGCGCAGAACTCGTCCACCGGCAGGCCCCGCTCCTTCGCGGCCAGCTCGGCGGGGGTGCCGTGCTCGTCGGTCGCGCAGATGTACAGGACGTCGTGGCCGCGCTGGCGGAGGTAGCGGGAGTACACGTCCGCCGGGAGCATGGACCCCACCATGTTGCCCAGGTGCTTGATCCCGTTGATGTACGGAAGGGCGCTGGTGATGAGGTGTCGAGCCATCGCGGCTGCTCCCAGGTCGGGGGGTTGTACGAACCTTGAAATCGTAGCCGAGACGGGTGGGCCGCCCGCCTCCCGTTTTGCAGAGTGGGAAGGGGCGGCCGGGTCGCGCGGTGATGGCGCGGGCGGTGGCGTGCCGGGTGACCGGCTGGTCACGGGCGCCAGGTGGCCAGTACGCCCTGGTACAGCTCGGTGTCCGTCAGCTCGCGGGGCGTGGGGCCGGCGTGGAAGAAGGACGTGTTGCCGGTCTTCAGCTTGCGCAGGTAGTCGAAGGCCTTGTTGTCGTGCTCACCGAAAGCGACGAAGGAGAAGCAGACGGCGGGGCGTCCGGCCGCGGCCTTCGTGAGGGACTGGGTCGCCGGGGTCTTCGCGTCCGGGGCGCCGTCGGTCTGGAAGACGACCAGGGCCGGGGTGCCGGGGGCGGCGTTCTCGTCGTAGTGGGCGAGTACGGCCTCCACGGCGGCGTGATAGCTGGTACGGCCCATGCGGCCGAGGCCGGCGTGCACGTCGTCGATCTTCGTCTCGTGGTCCTTGGTGAGGGTGAGGTCGGTCGTGCCGTCCACCTCCGTGGAGAAGAAGACGACGTGGACCGTGGCCTCCGGATCCATGTGGGCCGCGAGGGCGAGGGTCTGGTCGGCGAGGGCCTGCGCGGAACCGTCCTTGTAGTACGGGCGCATGCTCGCGGAGCGGTCCAGCACGAGGTAGAGCTTCGCTCGCGTGCCGGTGAGGCCGGTCTTCTCCAGGGTGGCTGCCGCGGCCTTGTACGCGGTGGCCAGAGCGGGGGCCGCACGCTTCAGCTCCGCGAGGGGGAGGGCGGGGGTGGGCTTGCCGGCGTCGGCCTCGGCGTCGGCCTCAGCCTCAGCCTCGCTTTCGCCTTCGGCGTCGGAGTCGGCGTCGGCGTCGGAGTTCCCACCCGCATCACCCGTGCGTGTCTCGTCGTCGGCTGCGGGTGCCTCCTGCGGGGCGTCCTCGCCGTCGGCGGCCTGCGGGGGCGCCGCCTCCGGCGCTTCCTCCGTGCCGACCTCGGCCGCCGTCGGCTCCGGGGTGTCCTCGCTCGCGCCCGACTCCGGTTCCGGCGCCGACTCGGTCGTCTCGTCCACGGGCGTGCTCCGCTCGGGCTCGGGCTCCGCCTCGGCGGCCGGAGCGGTGCGCTCGGCCTCCTCGGCCCCCGCTGCGGGCGTCTGCGGGTCCTCGGCCGTCGTCCCGGCGGCCTTCGTGCCGGTCGGTTCCGCCTCGGTCTGCGCCCCGGCCGTGAGCGGCTGCCCGGCGGGCTCCGGACCGACCTCGGCCGTGGGCGGCTCCTCGGCGGCGTCCTCGGCCGGGGCCGTCTCCTGGGCAGCCTCCTCAGGCTCGGCTTTCTCTTCGGCCGCGACCTCAGCCTCGGTAGCCTCGGTGTCCTTCTCGGCCGCCGCCTCAGCGTCAGCCGCGACCTCAGGCTCGGTCTCCTCCTTCGTCTCGGCGATGACCGCGGGCTCGGGAGCCTCGTCGGGCTCGGCGGCGACCTCAGTCCCGGAGACAGCCTTCGCCTCGGAAGTGCCGTCCGGCTCGGGAGCCTCGTCGGCCTCGGCCGCGACCTCAGCCCCGGGAGCCCCACCGGTCTCTGCGGTGACGGCCGGCTCGGCAGCCTCAGCAGCGACCGTCGGCTCGGCCTCAATAGCGACCACCGGCTCGGCCTCAATAGCGACCGTCGGCTCGGGAGCCTCAGCAGCGACCTTCGGCTCCGCCTCAATAGCGACCACCGGCTCGGCCTGAGTGGCGGACACCGGCTCGGCGGCCTCAATCGTGACCGCCTCAGCAACCCCCTCGGCGGCCCCCTCGGTCTCGGCCCTGAACCCGGCCGCGGAGTCCTGCTCCGTCGCCGTCCCCGTCGATGCGGGGGTTTTCACCTTGTCGAAGGCCGCCGCCACCAGTTCGTGTTCGTCGGTGGGGGCCGGAATGGCGGGGTCGGGGGTGCGCTCGGGGGACCGGTCCGCACCCTCCGCCTCGGTGGCTCGTGCCTTGCGTGAGCGGCCGAACGCGTTCCGCAGGAGAGTGAGAATGCCCATGTGCGCAACCCTTCGTGTGAGTTGTAGCCCTTAAATCACTGGCCAGGACGGACACGTAAGGTTAGCGGCCCCGGATGGCCGGTCCGCGTCAGTGCGGGGACGTGATCGAGCGGGCCGCGGCCAGCTCCTGGCGGAGGGGTTCGAGGACGCTGCCCGCGGGGCCGGTGAGGTCGGTGCGGACGGCGGTCAGGGTCTGCGCGCCGCGGACGGCCTCGGACAGCTCGCGCAGTTGCAGGGTCACCTGCGCGAGTTCGACGCCGGAGGGGGCCGCGGCGCCGTGGCGGACGCGGACGCGGGCGGCTGTCGTGGCGTCCACGACGCGTTCGACGGCGACGACGAGCGGCCACCACGCGGCGGCGCGCCGGCCGGTCGGCGGAGGTTCGGTCAGGGCCCGCTGGAACTCGGTGCGGATGACGGACAGGTCGCGGTAGAGGCGGCGGCGCATGCGGGCGCGGGCGGCGGGGTCGGGGGCGGGTCCGAAGGCCGCTTCGACGTAGGCCGCCGTGTCGGCGACCGCGTCGGCCAGGCGGGCGCCGACGCGGGTGTGCCAGCTCTCGGGCCACAGGAGGTAGCCGGCGATCAGGGCGATGGCGCAGCCCAGGAGGGAGTCGGTCAGCCGGGGGAGCAGCAGGGCCGTTCCCTTGTGGTTGAGGATGTCGGAGAGGAGCAGGATCACGGGGGTGATGGCCGCGGTCTGGTAGCCGTAGCCCCGGGGGGTGAGGGCCGGGACGAGGGGGGCGAGGAGGAAGAGCGTCGGGACGTCCCACCAGCCCAGCGGGACCTCGGCGAGGACGACCGCGGCGACGACCAGGCCGGCCACCGTGCCGAGGGCGCGCAGCAGGGCGCGGGAGAAGACCGAGCCGAAGTCGGGTTTGAGGACGAAGGTGATGGTCAGGGCGACCCAGTAGGAGCGGGGGACGGGGATGAGGGAGACCAGGGCCTGGGCGATGCCGATGCACAGGGCGAGGCGTACGCCGTAGCGCCAGGAGTTGGCGGACAGGACGACGTCGCGTGCCGCGCGGGCGGCGCGGACGCGCAGGGCGGCGGGGCGGCCGAGGCGGTCGTCGGTGCCCCGGGGGTCGACGTCGGGGTGGGCGACGACCTCGGCGGCGTGGCGCAGCGCGTGGTCGACCGCGCGGGCCGTCTCCGTGAGGGGGAGGGGGAGCGTGAGGGGGGTGGTGGGTGTCCGTCCGGTTTCGACGGCGTCCGCCAGGTGGTGCAGTGCGGCGGGGATCGGCTGGGGGAGGGGCCGGGCGGCCAGGTGGGCCGCGGGGGCGGCCTCGATCAGCGGGGTGATCGCGTTCAACTGGGCGAGCATCCGGGTCAGTTCGGGGCTGCGGCCGTGGTGGCGGGCGCGCCGGGCCAGGATCAGGTCGTAGGACTGGTTCAGGGACTGGGTGACGGTGCGGCGGGCCTCCTCGTACTCCTCGGCGCGGTCCGTGCCGGCGGTGGTGAGGAGGGTGGCGACGGCGCGGTAGGTGGCGGCGACCGCGGCGCGTTCGGGGACGCCCGCGCGCAGTGGCCAGGCCAGCAGGGCGAGCAGGAGGATCAGCAGGCCGCCGCCGGTCATCAGGGCCGGGGCCAGCCACCAGGGGGAGGGCAGCGGGAGGCCCGCGCCGATCACGCAGTTCAGGAGCAGCAGCAGGCCGGAGACGGAGGCGACCGCGCCGATCGTGGAGATCATGCCGGAGAGCAGGGCGACGCCGGTGACGGCGGCCACCGCGTACCAGCCGTGGCCCTGTGCCAGTGCGCCCAGGGCCACGCCGGCCGCGCCGAAGAACTGGGGGACGGCGATGTTGAGGACGCGCATGCGGTAGGCGTCGGCGGTGTCGCCGATGACGCCGGACAGGGCGCCCATGGAGGCCAGGGCGCCGTAGGCGGGATAGCCGGCGGCGAGGCCGAGGGCCAGGGGGAGGGACATGCCGAGGGCGGCGCGGGCGAGGGCGGGCCGGTTGAGGGGGGCCTGCTGGGGCCTGAGGTTCCGGACCAGCCAGTCGGGAGGGGTGAGGCCGATGGGGAACTCTCGGGACATGCGCTCATTATGGCCGGTTCGATCGCTGCCGGTTCAGGTGCGCCGGCGCAGGGTGAGGTCCACGACGAGGGCGCGGTGGTCGGTGCCGGCCAGGGGCAGGAAGCGGGTGCCGGCCGCGGTGAAGTCCCGGGAGACCAGGACGTGGTCGATCTGGACGCCGATGACGGAGGCGGTGCGCGACGGCCAGCTGGGGACGCGGTCGTGCCCGGTGAGGCGGGCCGCGTCGGTCAGGCCCGTGTCGAGGATGTGCCGGAAGGCCGCGTGGTCCTGGGAGGCGTTGAAGTCGCCGGCGAGGACGGTGGGGGTGCGGGGGCCGGCGGCGGCGAAGGCGCGGAGCCGGCCGAGTTCGCGGCGCCACACGCCGACCTGGCCCGGCAGCGGCGGCATCGGGTGGGCGAGCTGGAGGCGTACGGGGTGGCCGTGGACGTCGGCGACCGCGCCGGGCATGCCCAGGGTGCCGTGGACGCCGGGGGCCGCGGTCAGCGGGTAGCGACTGAGGACGAGGGAGCCGCGGGAGCCGTCCGCCTCGACGGCCCGGCGGTGCGGGTAGCGGGTGCCGGTGCCGCGTTCCAGGGTGGCCCGGCAGCCGGCGTCGCATTCCTGCACGAAGACGACGTCCGGGTGCCGGTCGCGCACGGCACGGGCGAGGGCGGGGGCGGCGTGGCCGAACTCGACGTTGGCGGTGAGGACGCGGAGGGCGGCGAGGGGCGGGCCGTCGGGCTCGGCGGTCCTGCCGTACGGCTCCAGGTACCAGGCGAGCAGGCCGAGGACGGCGACGGCCCAGACCAGGCCCGTCCACCAGCGGGTGAGCAGCGCGCACAGCAGGGCGAACGCGGCCGGTGCGAGCAGCCAGGGCAGGAAGGCGAGCAGCTGGGGCACGGGGGTGATGCCGTCGGTGCCGGCGATCCGGCAGCCGATGACCGCGCTCACCCCGGCGAGCAGCAGACCGGCGCACCAGGCGCCGGGCCTGCGTCCGCGGTGCTGGGTCACGGGGACGAGCCTACGATCACCCGTCGAGCCGCGCCAGGAAGGCGGCCAGGGCCCGGTTGAACTCCTCGGGCCGCTCCAGGTTGGGCAGGTGGGCGGCGCCGTCGATGACGTGCAGGACGGAGTCGGGCAGGGCCGCGTGCAGGGCCTCGGCGTCGGGGACGGGGGTGTAGGTGTCGTCGGCGCCGACCAGGACGAGGGCGGGCACGCTCACCCTGGTCAGCAGGTCGCGGTAGTCGGGGCGTTCGGCCCGGCCGCGCAGGGCCGCCGCGGCGCCCTCCGGGGAGGTGGCCGTCATCATGCGGTGGACGTGCGTCTTGACCTCGGGGCGGGCCCAGGGGGCGACCATCTTCTCCAGCACCTCGTCGGCGTAACCGCGCATGCCCTCGGCAAGCAGCCGGCCGGCCATGGCGTAGCGGGCGCGCCGTCCCTCGGGGGTCTCGGCGTCGGCGAAGGTGTCGGCGAGGACCAGGCCCCGGAGGCGGTCGCCGAGGCGGCCGGCGCACTCCATGGCGATCTGGCCGCCCATGGACAGGCCGGCGAGGGCGAAGGTGTCCACCCCGAGGTGGTCCAGGAGGGCGGTGATGTCCTGGGCGTGCCGGGAGAGCGGGACCGGGCCGGGGGTGACGGGGGAGGCTCCGTAGCCGCGCAGGTCGGGGGCGATCACCCGGCGGCCGGCGGCGAACTCGGCCAGCTGCGGCTGCCACATGGTGCGGTCGAAGGGGTGGCCGTGGACCAGGACGAGGGGAACCCGGGAGGACGTTTCGGGGCCTTTGTCCTCGTATGCGAGGTAGGGGGGCATGATCCGACCCTAGGCCGGTCCGTCACTCGGTGCAATAAGATCTTTGCTCTCGGTGCAATGTCAAGAGGCCGATGAACGGGGGGACTTGTGGACGACTACCGGCGTATCGCCGACCTGATCGCGCGGGACATCACGGGCGGCCGGCTGCGGCCGGGGCAACGGCTGCCGCCGCAGCGGGTGTTCGCGCGCCGCCGGGGCATCGCGCCGTCGACGGCGGGCCGGGTGTACGCCGAACTCGTGCGACGCGGACTGGTGGTGGGCGAGGTCGGACGCGGCACCTTCGTCCGGGCCGCCGCGCCGGACCCGCAGCCCGGGCACGCCCTGGCCGAGGCCACGGGGTCCCCGCCCGTCAACCTGGAACTCAACTACCCTTCCGCGCCCGGCCAGTCGGAGCTGCTGGCGCCGGCCCTGGCGCCCCTGCTGCGGCCGGACGCGCTCGGCCAGGCGCTGCGGCCGGCCGCCGCCGCGGGCACCCCGGACGCCCGGGACGCGGTCGCCGCCCTGCTGGCCCGGACCGGGCTGCCGGCCCGCCCCGAGCGGCTCCTGTTCACCGGCAACGCCCGCCAGGCGATCGCCGCCACTCTCGCCTCGCTGGTCCGGCCCGGCGGCCGGGTGGGCGTGGAACCGCTGACGTATCCGCTGGTGAAGGAGATCGCGGCCCGCCTCGCCCTCACGCTCGTCCCGCTCGCCACGGACGAGGAGGGGCTGCTGCCCGGGTCGGTCGCCGCCGCGCACCGGGGCGCGCCGCTGTCCGCCCTGTACCTCCAGCCGACCCTGCACAACCCGACCTCGCGGACGACGGGTGCCGGGCGGCTGCGAGAGCTGGCCGAGACCGTCCACAGCCTGGGGATACCGGTGGTCGAGGACCGGATCTGGTCCTTCCTGCACCCGGGCGGCACACCTCCGCTCGCCGCGCTGGCACCCGAGCGCGTCCACCTCGTCGACGGCCTGTCCAAGCGGGTCGCGCCCGGCCTCACCGTCGGCTTCACCCTCGTACCGGACGACCGCGTCGACGCGGTCGCGCGGGCCGTCCGGTCCGGTGGCTGGAACGCGGGCGGCTTCGCGCTGGAGGCGGCCGTACGGTGGCTCGGCGACGGGACCGTGGACCGGCTGGTGGCCGCCAAGCAGCGCGACGCGCGGCGGCGGCAGCGGCTGGTCGCCGAGCAGCTGGCCGGCTTCGCCGTGCGCTCCGATCCGGCCGCCTACTTCGCCTGGTGGGAGCTGCCCGCGCCGTGGCGCGCCGACACCTTCACGGCCGCCGCGAGGGCGCACGGCATCGCCGTCACCCCGGGTACGGCGTTCTCGGTCGGCCCCGGCCGGACCCCGGACGCGGTCAGGCTCGGGCTCGCGTCGGTGCCGGAGCCGGAGCTGGCGCGGGCGCTGGCGACCCTGGCCGGCGTCGCCCGGGACGTGTCAGGCGCAGGTACCGGGTGAGCCAGGCGGTGAGGGCCACCGCGAGACCGAGACCGAACAGCAGCCAGGCCACGGTGCGCAGGGTGCCGGTGAGGGCGTCGTAGACGGCGCCCGCGGCCGGATGGGGCGCCCCGGCGGGCAGGCCGGCGAGGGTCAGGCGGCGGCCGGCGGCGAGGCAGCCGGCCAGCAGGGCGCCGCCCAGAGCTGTGCCCAGCGCCGTCGCGGTGACGGCCCGGCGGCGGCGGACGGCGAGGGTGATCCCGCCGACGGCGAAGGCGACGGCGGCCACCGGCAGCCAGAACCCGGCGACTTCGAGCACGTGGAACCCCTTCCGGAGCGCGGTCAGTTCGCCCGCCGGGAGTACGGCGACCGTGGTGTGCTGCACCGGGATGCGCGCGGCGAGCGGCACATGGTCGAGGGTGAGCTGGCGTTTGACCTGGGCGGTGACGGGCGCCAGGTCGACGGTGACGTCGCGGTCGTCCACCCCGCGCAGGGCACGCAGGACGGCGTCGTGGGTGACCTGGTTGCCGGTGTCCCAGGCCAGCCGGAAGGCCTGGGTCTGGGTGAAGGAGCGCACCGCGTCGCGCACGAACGGGCGTACCGGGCCGGGTACCGGCGGGACGTCCAGGTGCCGGCCCACCGCGCGCAGGATGCCGTCACCGACCGTGTCAGCGACGGCCTCGCGCACCGCCGGGTCGGTGGCGAGCGGCGCCATCGCGGTGACGTACCGGCCCGTGTCGGCGAGCCCGTACGCCGCCCAGGCCGCCAGTGCGCCGAACGGCACCAGCAGGCCCGACAAGGCGATCAGTACGGCCGACAGGGCGGTCCTGAGGCAGGGGGGCACGTTCCCAGGCAACGGCCTGCGGCGGCGGCGCGCGAGCGGGGCGACTGCTTCCGGGTGGCCGACGACCCGTTCGGCGCAGCCGTGTTCCCGCTCTCCGGTGGAGGGTCGGCCCGAAGGGGTGTTTCCTGGTGCTGAGGAGAAGAAGGCGGGTGCGGACCCGTCACCGGGCCAACGCCCGCGCGGCGCCCGGCACTCGGCCCACCGGCCCGCGCCGGCCGTACCCGGGACCAGGACCAGGACGGCCCGCGACGCCCGGCCGCGACGGAATCCCCCCGGCGCCGGCGCCCCGCGCACCGGCGGCACCGGCCGCGCCCGCCGCGATGACGCCGGCCGGCACCGGACCACCGGCGGGACCCCCTGGCCGGCCCCTCAGGGTCGTGGAGCCGGTCAGGGACCGGGGTGCCCGTCCGGTCGGTGAGGAGGAGGGGGACACAGGGGAGTGCGGGGGCCCCGGCCACCCGGCCGGGGCCCCCCCACGGCACGCTCAGCGGATCCGGTGCCCGAACGCGTCCTCATGCGTGTAGTACCGGTAGAAGAGCAGCGCGAACGTGATCGCCGATATCACCAGGGACAGCAGCGCCGCCGCCACCACCGACACGCTGCTCTGGCTGTAGAGGAAGCCGAACGCGCACCCGGCGAACACCGACCACAGCAGCGCGTGCACCTCCCGCCGCATCCGCGGGGCCAGCACCAGCAGGGCCGCGCACACCACCGCGAACACCAGCGCGCTCACGAGGCCGAGCAGCAGGTTCCAGCCGGTGATGGGGCCGCCGAAGCGGTTGTCGGCCGCGACCCAGCAGCCGTAGAGCAGCCCCAGTACGACCGGGACGGCCAGCCGGGCGATCCGGTGGACGCGCGCGTCGAAGACGTCCGGCGGCCGTTGGCGTACGTCGGTGTCGCGCCGCTCCGCCCCGGGCGTGCGACCGGGCCGGGACGTGCCGCCGGGCGCGGGTGCCGCTTGAGCCATGGGAGCACTCCTTCCTGTCCTCTCCCCCCGTTCCGCCCCCGCCTTCCAGGGCACACCTGGGCGCACGGCCCGGCAACTCGGCCAGCAGGGCGAGGAGTGCCCGGATGCGTGCCCGTGACCACCGTGATTGGCTGAGGCAATGGAGGGCTGCCCGCCGTGACGAAGATCGAGTACGCGCGGCAGCGTCCGCTGCTGCGGGTCCGCGGACGGAGCATCACCTGGCTGCCGCCGCTGTTGCTGCTCGTCGGGGTCATCCTGCTGGACCTCAACACCGGTGAGGATTTCCGGATCATCACCTGGATCGTCCTGGTCCCGGGCATCGCCGCCGCGATCTGCGGGGTGTGGACGACGGCCGCCTACAGCGTGCTGGCGGTGGTGACGTACGTCGCGGTCGACACGGCCTGGCCCGACCAGTACCGGGCGGGGTTCGGCAACTTCCTCCTGGTCGCCCTCGGCGGCCTCCTCGCCACCCTGGCCGCCGCCGTGCGCGTCCGCCAGGAACGCAAGGTCCTGCACATCCAGGACATCGCCGAGACCACGCGCCGTACCGTGCTGCGCCCGCTGCCGGCCCACTGGGGCGGCCTGGAGCACGCGGGGGTGTACCTGGCCGCCGACGTCGACGCCCGGGTCGGCGGCGACTTCTACGACATCCAGCCCGGCCCGCACGGCACCCGGCTCCTCGTCGGCGACGTGCAGGGCAAGGGACTCGGGGCCGTGGAGACCGCCGCCGCGTTGCTCGGCACCTTCCGCGAGGCCGGCTACCACGAACGGGACCTCGCGACCGTCGCCGCCCGTCTGGAGACCCGGATGCTGCGGCACCGCTCCCACACCACCGCGCTCGGCCACCATGACGAGGACCGCTTCGCCACCGCCGTGCTCATCGGATTCCCCGAGGACAGCCCGGAGACGATCGAGATGGTCAACTTCGGCCACGAACCCCCGCTCGCCGTCGGTCCGAGCGGCCTGCGCGAGCTGCCCAGCGGTGACGGTGCCCCGCTCGGGCTCGGTGACCTCGCGGGCACGCTGCCACCCGTGCACCGGGTACCGCTGGCCGCCGACGAGACGCTCCTGCTGGTCACCGACGGGGTCACCGAGGCTCGTGACGGGCCCGGCGCGTTCTATCCGCTGGCCCGCGACATCGCCGGCGCGGTCGCCGACGACCCGCGCCGCACCGAGCCCCGGCTGCTGGTCCGCCGGGTCCGCGACGGCGTCCTGCGGCACAGCCGGGGGCGGCTGGAGGACGACACCACGGTCTTCGCGGTCCGGCGGGCGGAACCTGCGGTGGGCGAACCCCCCGAACGGGGACGTTTGCGTGCCTGAAGCGCCGGTGAACGGCGCCAGCGGCTACGGTGCTGGCTGGTAGGCGGATCGACAGGTGACAGGGGGAGGCACGATGCCCGGAACCGTGCTGCTGCTCGCGGCGTCGCCGCTGGGCCGGGGGCGCCTGGTGGACGCGGCCGGTGTGCTGCCGGTGCTGGCCGCCGTCGCCCCCGCGGTGCTGTCCGGCGCCGACACCGCGAACGTGGTCGAACTCGCCGACCCGCTGGAACCTCAGGCCGTCCTCACCCGGCTGCGCGCCGCCGCCGCCACGCCCGGTCCGCTCACCGTGTACCTCACGGGCCAGCTGCACCTGGACCGCCGCCAGCACCAGCCGCATCTGGCCCTGGCCCGCACCACCCCGGCGACGGTCCGCTACACGGCGGTGCCCTGGCACTGGATCCGCGAGGAGCTGCGGCTGCGCTCCGCCGCGGACACCGCGCTCGTCGTCGACCTGCACGCCGACGCGGAGGCCTGGCGGTACGTCACCGAGCGCGGCCTCGACTCCGGCCACAGCACCGCCGTGTACGGCCGCGTCGCCCCGGCGCCCGGGCGGCGGGGCCCGGCCGGGCCGGCGTACATGAAGACGGTCGCCACGCTGTTGCGCAGCGGCCGCCGGCCACCGCTGGAGGTCCTGCACCGGCAGGCGCTGGAGCGCATCCCCGAGGAGATCCGGGGGAACGCGCTGCTGGCGGGCGTGGGCGGCGGCTTCGCCGGCGGCGCCATGGGCGGGGTGGCGCCCGCCGCGGCGGCTGCCGTACCGGCCGGCCCGGTGCCGGGTGCCGGCGCGTTCGTCGGCGTACCCCGCCCGGGTGGCGGTCCCGGGGCGGGCGCGCGCCCGGACGATCCGCACGCGGCCATCAGCGAGGCCGTACGGGCCGGGCGGCACGAGGAGGCCGACGGGCTGGCCGCGCGGCACGAGGAGGCCGCGGCGCGGGCGCACGGGGCCGGTTCCGAGCAGGCGCTGCACTGGACCGAGGTCCGGGCCGACCTAGCGATGTTCGCGGGGGACCCGGCGCGCAGCTGCCGGGCCTGGCTGGCGGTCGCCGCGGCCCGGCTGGCGGCGGGGCAGGAGGTGGACGCGCCCGCCGTGGAGGCGGCCGTGGACCGTGCCCACCACCAGTGGGGCCGTATCGACGACACGGCGCGGGCCCGTGAGCTCGGGCCCGCGCTCGCGGAGCTGCGGCTTCGGGTGCCGGGACGCCGGCGCGGCGCGCTGGAGAACGTCCAGCGCCAGCTGCGCCAGCTCCAGGCCACCCGGTAGCGCTACTTGGTGAAGGTGAAGTACTTCCAGGCGCCGTGCGTCGTGGAGTTCACGGTGTCACCGGAGGCGCCGTTGATGTACGACGAGCGGATGCGGAACCGCCAGCCCACGTCCTGGCCGTGGTCGCCGTTGACGCGGACCTTGGAGACGCCGTCGGAGCCCAGCTCGAAGTAGGCCGGGTCGCCCGGGTACCAGCGGCCCTGGTAGTACACCTCGAGCTCGAACTTCTGCGCCCGGCCCGGGTAGTACGGCATCCTCGTCGTGGCCAGCGGGTCCTTGGTCTTGTGGAAGAAGGCGTACGTGTGGCCCCACGCCGACTTCGACCTGTACTGGCCGGCGAGCGACGTCGACACGCTGACCTTGGCGCCGACGGTGCTGGACGCGGAGGCGGACGTGTACCGGGAGTCGCCCGAGAACTTCGCGGTGACCTTGGTGTCCCGCTTGAGGTCCAGGGTGACCGAGAGGTTGCCGGCGGAATCGACCGTGCCGGACCTCACCGGCTTGTTCGGCTTGTCGGGGCCGAACGGGTCGGCCCAGATCTGCACCGTGCGGTTCTTGTAGGTCTTGCCCAGGTGCGCGGTGAACCTGACGTCCTTGCCGTACGCGTACACCTTGCCGTTGTTGTCGACGGTCAGCGCCGGCCTGGCGCGGGAGACATCGACGGTGTCCGAGCCGGAGCCGGCCGCGTGGCCGTCGTCGCCCGCGTACGCCACCGTGTACTTCACCTTGCCGCCGGCCGGCGGGGTGTCGGTGAACGAGAACGTGCCGTCCGCCCTGGTGGTCGCCGCGGCCAGGGCCTTGCCCTTCGGTGACTCCAGGTCCGTGCGGGTCACCGCCAGCTTGCTGCCGGCGGGGAGGGCCGCCGTCGAGGTGACCTTGCCCTTGACGGTGAGCTGCTTGGCGCGGGTGGCGGTGGCCGGCGCGTCCACGGTGACGGTGGTGGCCGCCTTGGTGGGCGCGGTGAGGACGCGCAGCGAGTAGGCGCCCAGGCTGTTGCTGGTCACCGCGAACAACCGGGAGCCGTCCGGTGCCCAGGCCAGCCCGGCCGGGGCCAGCAGGTCGGAGCCGCTGCTCTGGCCGGTGTTGGGGAAGTCGTAGCTGCGCAGCGCCTCGCTGCTGCCCGGGCGGAAGATGTAGACGTCCGGGCTGTACGAGCCGTTGATGCCGGCGGCGACGGTGCCGTCGGGGGCGATGGCGACGGAGTCGGGGTAGGGGTTGGTGACGTACTTGCCGTCCTCGTTGAGGTCGGAGGTCCGGAACACCTGCTGGTAGTAGGGCGCGCCGCTGGCCACCACGACGTCCTTGCCGTCGGGGGTGACCTGGAGGTCGCCGAGGTTGTCGCCGGCCTCCCGGGTGCTCGCCAGCTTCGTGGCGGTGCCCGAGGAGACGTCGTAGGAGGCCAGCTCGACCGGGCTCTGCCCGACCGCGCCCGCGACCAGCGTGCCGGATCCGGGCGCGGCGTCCAGCACCGGGGCCTGGTACCAGCTGCCGTCCTGGTCGAGCGTGACCTCGCGCTGCGCGCCGGTCAGGTCGACGGAGCCGATGTTGCCCGCGGCGGCTCCGCCGTAGCCGAACCACAGCCGGCCGCCCGCGAGGGCGACGCTGAGCGGCTTGTCGCCGACCGGGTACCGGGTGGTCTCGGCGTCGGTTCCCGTGTCGAAGACGGCGATGGCGTCGAGGTCCTGCACGGCCGCGTAGAGCGTGCCGGAGTCGGCGGACAGTTCCAGGCCGCTGACACCGGAGAGGTTGGTGGTGAGCTGCTTGAGCGTCCTGCCGGTGTAGTCGGTGACGACGATCTTGCCGTTCAGCGGGTCGCTGACGAAGACCTGCTGGTGGACGGCGTCCACGACGATGTCAGCGGTCGTCCTGACCGGCAGACTCGTGCTGGAGTCGGCGTGGGCGGCGGTGGCGGTGAGGGCCGCCGAGCCGAAGAGGACCGCCACAGTGGTGGCAGTCGTGAGAGAGCGCTTGCGCACGCTGATTCGAACCCCCCGGGACGAATGGAAAGGCATGGGTGCCACGCGGGCACGGCGTTGCGCGAGCCCCCTGGTGCATGAGCCGTGTGTGCCTCGCGTGGCGAGTGTGCAAAGAGTAGGTCATGCCTCTGACAACTCGGCCGGGGGTCCGGGGACTTCAGGGGGCGCGGATCCCGGGGAGCGGGGGGTCAAGGACGCGTCGGCTGGAGCACGGCCGGTGCCGGGGGCGCCGTCCGCGCCGCCGGGGCCGGTGCGGAGGCCGGTGCGGGGGTCACCGCGCGGGCCGGGCCGGCGTTGGCCGCGAGGAGGAGGGTCGTGGCGGCGACGACGGCCGCGATCACCCCGCGGGCGGGCGAGGACGCCCCGGTCGGGCGCAGCGGGGCGTGGGGGCGTGCGTAGGGTGCGGATGTACGTCCGGGCACGGCTACCTCGCAACACGAAAGCGGCGTATCAAGCATGCTTGACCCGCCATTTAACCTAGGGGCTGCCGGAGCCGAACGGCAAGAGGCAACGGGGGAGTCGGGGGATGAGGCGCGTGCGGGAGAGGGACGACCCCGAGGTCATCGGACGGCGCGTGCAGCGGCTGCGCGCCCAACGGGGTCTCACCCAGCGGCAGCTGGCCGAACCGGCGTACACCCCCGCCTACATCTCCACGCTGGAGGCCGGGCGGGCGCGGGCCTCCGAGGAGGCGCTGAGGCACATCGCGGGGCGCCTCGGCGTGGCCTTCGAGGAGCTGACCACCGGCCGGCCCGCCCACCTCGCCACCGGCCTCCGGCTGCGGCTCACCGAGGCCCAGCGCGTCCTCGCCGACGGCCGGGCCGATGAGGCGAGCGCGCAGTACGGGGTGCTGCGGGCGGAGGCGGAGGCCCACGGACTCGGCTGCGAACAGGCCGCCGCCCTGCTCGGGCTGGGCGAGTGCGCCCTGGAAACCGGCGAGCTGACCAGGGCACGGGAATGCTTCGAACAGGCCGAGAAGCTCCTGGCCGGCGCGTCCCTGCCGATGCGCGTACCCGCCGTCCGCGGCCGGGCGGTCGCCCACTACCTCGCCGGCGAACTGCGCTACGCCGTCTACCTCCTGGAGACCGCCCTCGACGAGCTGAACCGGGGCGGACTGCACGACCCCGACGCCCTCCTGCTGCTCTACGCCGCCGTCATCGGCCCGTACATGGACATGGGCGCCCACGCCCGTGCCGCCCAGGCCGCCGAGTTCGCCCTGGCGCTGGCCCCGCGGGCGGGCGACCCCGCGCTCATCGCCCGGATGCACCGCTCGGTCGCCCGCACCCTGCTCGCCGAGGGCCGGGCCGCCGAGGCCGACGCCTCCCTGGTCAAGGCCGCCGAGCTGTACCGGCAGCTGAGCCTGCGCACCGAACTGGCCAACTGCCACTGGATGCGCGGCTACGTCTGCGCGCAGAACGGCGAACTCGAGCGGGCCGAGGCCGAGCTGCGCCAGGCCCACACCATGCTCGCGGAGAGCCGGGCCGCCCTGTACCGCAGCCAGGCCGCGGTCGAACTCGCCGACGTGCTGCGCCGCCGGGGCAAGTCGGCGGAGGCCGCCGGGCTGCTCCGGGGCGTCACCGGGGACTTCTCCTCCGAGCGCGGCGCCGTCCACGCCGCCGCCGCGCACCGGCTGCTGGGCATCATCGCCGAGGACGCGGGGGACACCGAGGCCGCCGAGGAGCACTACGTCCGCGCCCTCAGCCTCCTGGAACGCGCGGGCGCCGCCGGTGACCTGGCCGACCTGTGCCGCCTCCTGGGCGACCTGCTGCGCCGTACCGGCCGCTTCGAGGCGGCCCTGGACACCTATCGCACCGGCCTGGGCCACCGCACCGCCCCGGGCACCACCACCCTGGGCCCCGCACCGGCCCACCCGCCCCTGTGAACCTCACACCTGGGCGCGGCCCTGCCTGCGGATGTCGGCCAGGCGCAGGGCACCGACCTGGACGGCGGCCTGCGTCGCCTCGTTCGGTACGTCGCCCAGGCCACCGTTGGTGAGCGCGAAGGAGTCCTCGCCCACCCGGACCGCGGCCAGGTCCAGCGTGAGCAGGCTCTCCTCGCCGTCCGGTGCCGTACTCGCGACCCTGATCATCAGGCCCTGGCGCGCGTCCCCGACCTCGGGCAGCGGCGCGTCGGTCACCTGGACGTCCTCCACGGTCCCCAGTTCGGTGGTGGCCGTGAACCGCGCGCACATTGCCGGCATCGTCCGCAGCCAGGCCAGTACGCCGTCCACGTCCGCCGGGCGGCGGGTGCCGATCTGGTAGCGGAGCTGGGCGTCGGTGTCGGCGTCGTCCAGGCCGGTGGCGGCGCGGGCCGGGGCGCCGAGGAGTTCGTCGCTGTAGAGGGCGTCCAGCAGCCGCTGGCACTCCCCGGCCGAGGTGGTCGCCTTCAGCAGCCCGTCCCGCCAGGTGGCGGCGCCGCGCGTGGGCATCCAGGGGGCGCCGAGGTCGCTCTGCGTGAGAAGCGCCGCCTGCGCCTGCTCGTCGCTGAGCGTGGACCCGTCCGGCCGCGGGGACGCCCTGGGCGCCGCGGTCGGCCGGTCGATGGTGGGCAAGGGGTGCGGCGCGGAGGCGGGCCGGTGCAGGGCGAGGGCGGCGCAACCGCCGGCGATGAGGAGACCGGTGCCGAGGAGGGACAGCAGGACGGCACGGGGGAGCCGGGCGATGCGGGTGGCTATCGCGGGGATCATCGGTGCCTCCTGGGCTGCGTACGGACCGGCGGAACGCCTGCTCCCACGGCACCACCGCCCCGCCCCACCCACCAGCGCTCCGGGCCGTACGGGTGAGCAGCACGCGGCAGGCCGCGCGGGGCGCGCCGGGACGCCGTGCGGGCGGCGGCCGGCGCACCGCGCACGGCCGGCCGTGCGCGGTGCGCCGGGCCGTCGTAGCGGCGCCACCCCGGTCACGGGGACCGCGCACCCGGGCCGCCCGGGGACGTCGTACGGGTGGCGGGCATGACCCCCGGCCGGGGCCGGGCGATCCGCCGGGGGTGCGAACGGCGGTACCGCCCGGGCCGGGCCGGCCGGCGTGGGCGTCCCGGCCACGGGCGCCGCCGTCGCCCCCTGCTCACCGGGTCCGAGGACGACGGGGCCGGTCGAGCCGTGCGTCGGTCCGGGCCCCGGAGGGCTGATCTAAGGTCGGCACGACGGAAGGAGTGCGCTGTGACCGGTGAGCCGATTCCCGTGATCATCGACTGTGACACCGGCGTCGACGACGCCCTGGCCCTGCTGTTCGCCGTACGGCACCCGGGTCTCGACCTGCGGGCGGTGACCTGTGTGGCCGGGAACACCGACGTCGACGGGGTGGTCCGCAACACCCTGACCGTGCTGGAGCGGGCGGGCGCGCCCGACATCCCGGTGGCGCGGGGCGCCGCACGTCCGCTGATCGAGCCGGCCCGCTCGGCCCGGCACGTGCACGGCACGGACGGCATGGGCGACCTGGGTCTGCCCGCGCCCACCCGGGCTCCGGCGGCCGTCGACGCCGTCACCCTGCTGTACCGGGAGATCCTCGCCTCCCCGCGCCCGGTGACGCTGGTCCCGACCGCCCCGCTGACGAACATCGCCCTGCTGCTGCGCACCCATCCCCAGGTGACGCGGAACATCGAGCGGATCGTGTTCATGGGCGGGGCCGTGGCCGTCGGCAACGCCACCCCGGTCGCCGAGTTCAACGTCTGGCACGATCCGGAGGCGGCGGCGATCCTGCTGACGGCCGGGGTGCCGATCACCATGTACGGCCTGGACGTCTTCCAGCAGGTGGTCGTGCCCGGCCCGGAGGTGCACCGGCTGCGCGCGAGCGACGAGCCCGGCACCCGCCTGGCCGGCGACCTCCTCGCCCACCGGCCGACCTCGCAGGGCGGGCCGCCCGAGGCGGAGGAGGCGGGCGGCCTCGGTGACGCGGGCGCGGTGTGCGCGGTCGCCGACCCGCAGGGCATCACGACCCGGCTGCTGCCGGTGGAGGTCACCCTGGCCCCCGGCCCGTCCCGGGGCCAGACGGTCGTGGACCGCCGGCCCCGCCCCGGCGAGTCCGAGATCCACGAAGGCCGCCGTGAACAGGCCCTCGTGGACGTGGCGCTGGAGGTGGACGTGGACCGGTACGTGCGGCTGTACCTGGAGACCGTCGGCCGCTAGGGCATCCCTAGTCGGCGGTGGCCGGTACCCGTTCCGACCAGCGTTCCTCCACCCTGGCGAGGCGCCAGTACGTCAGTGCCGCCGCCCAGACGACGACGAACAGGCCGACGATGACGTAGCCGACGTTGTCCAGGTCGAGGCCGGCGACCCAGCCGGTGAGGTCGTCGTGCAGGCCGAACTTCTCGTGCAGGACGCCGACCAGTTCGATCGTGCCGATGAAGAAGGCGACGGCGATGGACAGTCCGGTGATGGCGAGGTTGTAGAACACCTTGCGGACGGGGTTGGAGAACGCCCACTGGTAGGCGAAGTTCATGAAGGTGCCGTCGAGGGTGTCGAACAGGCTCATTCCGGCGGCGAAGAGCAGCGGCAGGCACAGGACCGCGTACCAGGGCAGGCCGGCCGCCGCGCCGGAGCCGGCCATCACCATCAGCGTGACCTCGGTGGCCGTGTCGAATCCGAGGCCGAAGAGGAAGCCGAGCGGGTACATCTGGCCCGGCCTGGTCACGGACTTGGTGAGGCGGCCGAGGAGCCGGTTCATGAAGCCGCGCGAGTCCAGGTGGTGTTCCAGTTCCTTCTCGTCGTACGCCCCGGCGCGCATGGCGCGGAACACCCGGAGGATGCCCACCAGCGCGACCAGGTTCAGGGCCGCGATGAGGTACAGGAAGGTGCCCGAGATCGTGGTCCCGAGGACGCCGAGCACCTGGTGGGTGCTGGATCCCTCGTTCATGACCTTCCCGGCGAGGGAGGTGCCGCCCGCGATGAGCAGCGCCAGCAGGACGACGACGCTGGAGTGGCCGAGCGCGAACCAGAAGCCCACCGACACGGGCCGCTTGCCGTCGGCCATCAGTTTGCGGGTGGTGTTGTCGATGGCGGCGATGTGGTCGGCGTCGAAGGCGTGCCGCATGCCGAGGGTGTAGGCGGTGACGCCGAGTCCGACGCCGAAGACGTCGGTGCCCACCCGGTAGTGCTCGGGGGCGACGAGGAGGAAGAGGATCCCGAAGGCGACGACGTGCAGGGCGACTATCACCGCCATCAGCCCCGCCGTCTTGACGGTGTCCTCACGTCGCCAGCGGAAAGACGCGGCATCGGCCATCAGGTTCACGCTCCAGCACCTCGTGGATCACTTCGTGAGTGCCGTGGCCGGTCTCCTGGCTTACAGGTCCGCGTCCGCCGTTCCTGCCTTCCCGGTCGTGTACGACCAGTGGCCCGGCGGCTGCCGGACGGAACGGGAACTCCCTGATCACAGTGGCGAGGGCCGCGTCGACCTTGCATCGACTTCCCGAGCACCACGGCCCGCCCACCGTAGAGGGGCGGACGGTTGTCTGCATAGCTGCGCACCTGGGCAGGTATTCAAGATCACATCGGTGCCTGCGAGGATGGCGTCATGCATCTCGTGCCTGCCGACCGAGCCGACCGTCGCACCATCGACGGTCACCGGGTGTGCGAGGCGATCGCCGCCATCGGCGACGCGGATCACCTGCGCACCTGGGCCGGCCGTTTCTCCCTCCTGGCCGACGCCAACCGGCTCGCGCTGCTGCTCGCCCTGCACCGCACCGGCCCGCTCGCCGTCTCCGACCTCGCGATCGCCACCGGCATGAACGACCCCGCCGTCTCCCAGGCGCTGCGGCTGCTGCGGGCGGCCGGGGTCGTGGCGGGGGAGAAGGAGGGACGGGTGGTGCGCTACCGGGTGGTGGACGCGCAGGTGGGCGGCCTGCTGGAGCACTGCGCCCCCTGACCGGCCGCGAGAAAGGTTCCCTTTCCGGGCAAGGTGGACAGATACAGAGTCCGTACCGTCGTCCGTCCATGGGAGCCCGCATGGCAGACCTCTCGTCCAGGAACCCCGACTGGTGGCGGCAGGCCGTCATCTACCAGGTCTATCCGCGCAGCTTCGCGGACGCCGACGGCGACGGCCTGGGCGACCTGAAGGGCATCACCGAGCGCCTGAACCACCTGGCGACGCTCGGGGTGGACGCCGTGTGGCTGAGCCCCTTCTACCCCTCCGAACTCGCGGACGGCGGTTACGACGTCGCCGACCACCGGGACGTCGACCCGCGCCTGGGCACCCTGGACGACTTCGGCGCCCTGGTCACCGAGGCGCACCGGCTCGGCCTGAAGCTCGTCGTCGACATCGTCCCCAACCACACCTCCGACCGGCACCCCTGGTTCCAGGAGGCGCTGCGCGCGGCCCCCGGCTCCGCCGCCCGCGACCGTTACGTCTTCCGTGCGGGCCGCGGTGCGCACGGCGAACTCCCGCCGAGCGACTGGCAGTCGCTGTTCGGCGGCAGCGCCTGGAAGCGGGTGCCCGACGGCGAGTGGTACCTGCATCTCTTCGCCCCCGAACAGCCCGACCTCAACTGGGACAACGAGGAGGTCCGCGCCGACTTCCGCACCACCCTGCGGTTCTGGTCCGACCGGGGGGTCGACGGGTTCCGGGTCGACGTCGCCCACGGCCTGGCGAAGGACCTCACCGAGCCGCTGCGGGACGTCGGTGACATCGGCGCGTCCGGGGAGGAGGCCCTGCTGGCGGTCCCGCCCGGCAGCCACCCGTACTGGGACCGCGACGAGGTCCACGAGATCTACCGCGACTGGCGCAAGGTCTTCGACGCCTACAGCCCGCCGCGCACCGCCGTCGCCGAGGCCTGGGTGCCGGGCACCCGCCGGGCCCTGTACGCCCGCCCCGACGAACTCGGCCAGGCCTTCAATTTCGAGTACCTGGGGGCGCCGTGGAACGCGGAGGAGCTGCGGGACGTCATCACCGCCTCGCTGGCCACGGCCCGGGCCGTCGGTGCCTCCGCCACCTGGGTGCTGTCCAACCACGACGTCGTCCGGCACGCCTCCCGCCTCGTGCTGCCGCCCGGCACCGACCCGGCCGCCTGGCTGCTGTCCGGCGGCGCCGCGCCCGCGGTCGACCCGGCGGCGGGCCTCGTCCGGGCCCGGGCCGCGACCCTGCTGATGCTGGCGCTGCCCGGCTCGGCGTACCTCTACCAGGGTGAGGAACTCGGTCTGCCCGAGGTCGCCGATCTGCCCACCGAGGTGCTCCAGGATCCGATCTGGGAGCAGACCGGCCACGTCCGCAAGGGCCGCGACGGCTGCCGGGTGCCCCTGCCGTGGACGACGACCGGGCCGTCGTACGGCTTCGGGCCCGGCGCCGCCTGGCTGCCGCAGCCGGAGTCCTTCGCGGCGTACGCCGTCGAGGCGCAGGCCGGCACCGAGGGCTCCACGCTGGAGCTGTACCGCACCGCACTGCGGTTGCGCCGCAAGCTGCTGCAGGACGAGACGCTGACCTGGACGCCCGAGGCGCCCGCCGGGGTGCTGGACTTCACCCGCGGCGACGCCTGGCGGTGCCTCACCAACCTCGGTGCCGGGCCGGTACCGCTCCCGCCGGGCGAGGTCCTGCTGAGCAGCACCCCGCTCCCGGGCGGCGGCAGCCTGCCACCGGACACCACCGTGTGGCTGGCCTAACGCACCGTCGGGCCCGGACTCGCGCCCGGTGCCGGGCCGTTGCCGCCGCCGGCGATGCCGTCGATGTCCACCGGGGTGGAGGTGGCGGTCGGTGGCGGGGTGAGCACCACCTCCGGCTGGCCCGCGGCCGGGGGCGGCGGGGTCAGGTCGGTGTCGGGGAGCTTCGGCGGGGTCGTCTGCTGGAACAGGGTCTGGTCGAAGTCGACCAGACCTGTCTTCTCCATCACCGTCATGTGGTCGAGCACGGTGTCGTTGGCCTGGTCGGCCAGGGCCCGCACCAGCGAGTTCTTGGTCGTGGACCGGATCTTGGCGATGGTGTTGAAGATCGCGCCGTGGGTCATGCGCAGGATGTTGGCGAAGTCGGTGTCGAACTGCTTGCCGCTGTCCGACTTCAGCGTGTTGACGAACCCCTCCTGCTGGGGGCTCGCGATGTTGGGCAGGGTGATGTTCAGCATGGGCGCGATCTTGCGGCAGGTGGTGTCCAGTGCCGCGTGCCCGTCGATCAGGTGCCGGCTGGCCGTGATCACCCCCTTGGAGCTGCCCTTCTGCAGCCCTATCTGCCCCACCGGGTACTCCCACAGCCCGGCTGCCCGCACCTTGACCACGAAGTCCCGGTCGGACTCGGTGAGGGGGCCCCACTGGGTGTTGGCGATGACCCGGGTGGGGGAGCTGGAGACGGTGCTCAGCCCGAGCATGCCCGGGTAGGCGAGTGCCGCGAGGGTCAGGGCCATCGCACCGCCCACGAAGAGAGTTCCCGTCGCGTTCCGCGAAAAGCGCACCGTGCCTCCTGTCCGATCGTGGATCCGGCCCGCGGCGGGAGCGGCGGGCGGTGGGGACGCACAGCAGTACGGACGGGAGAGCGGTTCGTCTCTGCGGCGCGGGTAAAAACTGCGCATGCCCGTATCGCCGCACGGGAATTGCCAGGTGTTGGTGACCATGGCGAACGGTTGCCGAAAGGTTGACCCTTCCCCGGGACAAGCCCGGCGGACACGGCCCTAGATTCGCCGCATGCCCCCGCAACCGCCGCCCAGGCCCGCCGCGCTGCCCGTCCTGCCCTACCGCCGGCCCACCCGGGGCCGCGACTACTGGGTGCTGGACGACGTCCTGCCCGGCATCGACGCCGTACGGGAGCGGTGTCTGGCGAAGGACGACTGGACCGAGGGGCATCCGTACACCTCCGAGAGCTGGCCCGGGCTGCGTGCCATGCCCGGCCTGGAGCCGGGTGAACTGGCCGGGATCGAACGGCTGGTGAAGAAGGCGACCGGCGCGAAGGACCTGTGGGTGCAGCGGGCGCCCGGCGGCGGCACCCTCAACCACAACTGCGTCCAGGTGGTCGGCGAGGGGGAGGGCGAGCCCCGCCCGCACACCGACTCCCGCGCCCTGTGCCGGTACGCGGCCGTCCTGTACCTCAACCCCGGCGTGCCCAAGGACTGCGGCACCAGCTTCTACCGCCAGCACCTGCCGGGCGGCCGGCTCGGAGGGAACGTCGTCCAGGCCCCGCACACCAATCTCGTCGAGGCCCTCGGCACCCGGTTCGTCGCCCCGGACGCCTTCGAGGAGGACGTCCGGGTCCCGCACCGGTACAACCGCCTGCTGCTCTACCACGCCAACCTCGTGCACAGCGCGACCGGTTATACCGGGCGCACGCTGGAGGAGAAGCGGATGACAGCGGTGTTCTTCTGGATGGCATGAGCGCCTGCCGCGCGTGACAGGATTCGGAGATGACCGAACAGATGTACCAGGCCGGTGGCCGTCTTCCCGACTGCCGGTTCATGGAGAAGACGGGCCGGTTGGCAGCCGGGGGGCTGCTTCTCGCCGGGGCCGCCTGGGCGGCGCGGGCCGTGTGGGAGGTGCGGCTCGCGCTGGCCGGGGAGCCGGCGTCGGGGCCGCCGGACCAGGGCGACGGCAACCACCGCCCGCTGAACTCGCTGGAGGACTCGTACCACCTCGTCACGTCCCTCGGGGGCGGCGCGGTGATCCTCTGCGCGCTGCTCTACCTGTCATGGCTGGCGCGGCTGCGGGACAACGCGCGTGCGCTGTCCGGGGAGGAGCCCAGGTACGCGGGGATCTGGCTGTACCTCGGATGGGTCGTGCCGTTCGTCAACCTGTGGTTCCCGCGGGGCATCGTCGCGGACGCGTTCCGGCGTACGGCGCCGGGGCGGAGGCTGCCCGTCTGCGTCGACGTGTGGTGGACGCTGTGGCTGATCGGGATGCTCAGCGGCGTGGGGCTCGTTTACGAGGACTCCACGGACGAGATCATCGCCCGCGCCTACTCCGGTGTGTGGCCGCTGCTCGCCAGTGACGCGGCCGTCATCGGGGCCGCCGTCGCCGGGGCGCTCGCCGTGCGGACCGTCACGGCCGTGCAGACGGAGCGGATGCGGGCGGTGGAGCGGGCGTCTACCGCGCCGGCCGGGGCAGCGCACACCGCCTAGCCCACGGGCAGCCGGGCGGCGGGGCGCCGGGGCGGCGGGGGGTTCGTGGGGGCTGAAGCCGGCCTCCGGGACCGTCACCCTGCAGGGAGTGACTTTGTGGGCCAATATGGTGATATTGGGCGCATCGCTCTTTCAAAGGGGGCCTCCATGGCTGTGGAAATCCCTCCGCTCGTCAAGCCGTCACGGCTCAGGAGCCGCGGCGGGCTGCTGGGCGAGTGTCTGGCGGAGTTCCTCGGAACCTTCGTCCTCATCTCCTTCGGCTGCGGTGTCGTCGCGATGGCCGTCGCCGCCCTGCCCGGTTCGGGCCGGGCCGCCACCACCACCACGATCTTCCTCGCGGCCGGCGACTGGCTGCTGATCACCTGGGGCTGGGCGATGGCCGTCATGCTCGGCGTCTACGTCGCCGGCGGCATCAGCGGCGCCCACCTCAACCCGGCGGTGACCCTGGCGATGGCGCTGCGCCGCGGGTTCGCCTGGGCCAAGGTCGTGCCGTACTGGTTCGCGCAGGTCGTCGGCGCCCTCACCGGAGCGGCCCTGGTCTACCTCGTCTACCACAGCGCGATCAACGCCTTCGACAGCGCGTCGAAGGGGCCCAAGACGGGCGGGCACACCCTCGCCACGTTCTCGATCTTCGCGACCTTCCCGGCGCCGTACTTCCACGGCGGCGTCTGGGGGCCGCTGATCGACCAGATCGTCGGCACGGCCTTCCTGCTCATGCTGATCGCCGCCGTCATCGATCTGCGCAACCAGGCCGTGAAGGCCAACCTCGGACCGCTGATCGTGGGCTTCGTCGTCGCCGCCATCGGCATGTCGTACGGCGCGAACGCCGGGTACGCCATCAACCCGGCCCGCGACTTCGGCCCCCGCCTGTTCACCTACGCGGCCGGCTGGGACGGGCTGGCGTTCCCGGGGACCGTGCCCGGCGCGTTCAGCGACTACTGGTGGATCCCGATCCTCGGGCCGCTGGTCGGCGGCGCCATCGGCATCCTGATCTACGACCTGTTCATCGGGGACGTCCTGGTGGTGCGGTCGGAGATGGCCGAGCTGCCCGAACCGGGACGCTCGAGGCCGGTCCTCACCAGCGACGAGGAGTGACGGACGGCGGACGGCCGCCGCGCCCCGACCCGGGCACGGCGGCCGTCCGCACGCGCACCCGGAGGCCGGGGTGCCCGGCGGGGCTCACGGTTCCGCCCCGGCCGGCGGCGCCCGTCTGCGATAATCGCCCTTCACGCCGGGGCGGGTGTGAACTCGCGCGGGGCCAGGGGGGTTTGAGCACGATGAGCACCGGGCGTCGGCGGGCTCTGCTGATCGCGGTACCCGCCTATCCGCAGCTGGAACAGGTGCCGGAGCTGAAGGACGACTTCCCGGCCCTGCCCTTCACCGCCAGGGACGCGGTGACCCTGCGCAACACGCTGCTGCGCAGCAACTACCCGCCGGAACACGTGAGGGTCCTGGACGAGGAGGACACGACCGGCGGCGGCACCGTCCGTGACGAGCTGGGCCGCTTCCTGAACTCCCTGGAGGACGGCGACGTCGGCCTCGTCTACTTCGCCGGACACGGCGTCCGGTTCGGCGAGACCGACTACCTCCTGCCGAGCGACACGCGCGCACGCTGGGGGCCCGACGGGCAGCGGACCCTGGGCCCGCAGGGGCTCATCGAGGTCGTGCCCGACGAACTGCTGGCACCCCTGACCTCCACCGCCACGGTGATGCTCTGCTTCGACGCCTGCCGGAGCAGTGGCGGCGCCCCTCCGGCCACCTTCGAAGGAGTGAAGGTCAGCCGCGCCCGGGACAACGTCGTCATACTGAGCGCCTGCTCCCCCGGCGAGGACGCCCTGGGGCACCCCGACGGCGGGAGTGTCCTGGCCAGGGCCCTGAGCGAGTCCCTGGCGCCGGAGTCCTCGGCCCGTACGTTCGGCGAGGTGATCCGGCGCGTGCAGAGGCGCGCCCCGCAGATCGCGGCGCACTACACCGCCCGCAGGCCGCCCGGCATCGACACCCGGTGGCTGAGCCTCGACGGGACGGCCGGCTCCCACGCCGACGTACCGCTGTGCGAGGCGCGGACGTCCTCCGGTCCCTGGATGGACGCGGTCGTCCAGTCGGACCTGTGGGAGCGGACCGAGGGGACGGCCGCCCAGCAGACCAGGGCGAAGGGACACCTCGCGGAGGTCGTGACCAAGGTCGGCGAGATCCGCGACGCCAAGCGGGCGGAGGCCGACCCGTGGGACGACCCCCTCGTGCAGGAGCGGCTGATCAAGCGGCTCGGCCAGCTCCTGGAGGCCGCCGACGCGCGGCTGAGCCTGATAGAGACCGTGGTCCTCCTGGGGGCCCCGTTCCTGCGCGAGGCCGCGCTGGCCTGCGGGCTGCTGGCGCTGCGCAACCTCCACGGGGACGGCCCGGACCCCACCGACACCACCACCCACGTCCTGCCCGAGGGAGGCTTCGCGTGGCACCTGGACCGCGACATGGGTGACGTACGGCGTGCCCACCGGCAGATCGAGGCGACCCGCCGGACGCTGCTGCGGCGCGGGCGGAAGGACGACGCCCGCAGCGCGGAGTACTGGCTGCGCCACCGCTTTCTCGCCGACTGGGACCTGCTGTGGGAGAAGCGCGGCGACGCGGAGCTGGAGAGCCTGCGCCGCGCGATCGACCTGCTCGTGCGGGCGGCGGAGAGCGCCGCCGACCTCACCCTGAGCACCGAGGGCCGGGACAAGCTGCGCCACGCCGTGATCCAGGTCGTCTCCCAGCTCGGCACCGGCACCCCGGCGGACACCGTGGCACCCGACGGCAGCGACTGGGAGACCGACCTGTGCACGTATCTGTGCGGGGAGAAGCGGTGGAGCTGGCGCCCGCACGACCTGGCGGCGCTGCTGCACCTCGCCGGCCTCCTCGCCATCGACCCGCGCATGCTCGACGGCGTGCTCATCGACCACCTGGGGCCGCGCGAGCCCACGCAGGTCCGGCCCGAGAGCATCATCGGCGAGATCACCACGAACGACGGCTTCCGGCCCAGCACCGACGGGTGGCCGGCGGACCCCGCCGCACCCGGCCAGCGCCCGTCCACCCGCTGGCTGCTGGTGTTCAAGTGCGGCAACGCGGCCCTGTACACGGCGCTGGAACGGCTCACGACCCGGATCGCCACGGTGTCGGGGGCGACCCGGCGCAGCCAGGTCGCCATGCGGGCCGGCGACCTCCTCTCCGGCCTGCCCGAGGTGATCAAGACCGAGGGCCTGCTGCCCAGGAACCGCGGGTTCGACAAGCCACCGCCCCGGTTCCGGCTGGCCGAGGACGAGGTCAAGCCGCTCATCATGGGCACCCAGCTGTACGGGGACCGGATGCTGGCGGTGCGTGAGCTGTACCAGAACGCCCTCGACGCCTGCCGGGTGCGCCAGGCACGGCGCCGCTACTCGGACCCCGCCCGGCGGACCGGCGACGAGACCGAGCGGGAACAGCTCGCCGGCTGCCGCATCGTCTTCACCCAGGACGTCGACCCGGCCACGGGCCGGGCGTACATCGAGTGCGAGGACAACGGCGTCGGGATGACGGCCGAGGAGCTGAGGGACCTCTTCGCCCAGGCCGGCCGCCGCTCCGAACAGTCCTCGTCCCGCATGCGTGAGATGCGCCGGTGGCGCCGGCGCGGTATCACCGCCGAGCTGAACAGCCGGTTCGGCATCGGCGTCTTCAGCTACTTCATGCTGGCCGAGGAGGTCGAGGTGGTCACCCGGCCGGTCAGTCCGTCCGGGAGCGTGCCCATCGATGACGGCCACCGGGCCAGTGTCACCGCGGGCTCGGGCCTGATGCACCTGAGCAGGGAGCGGACGGGACTGGAGAACGGGGGCACCAGGGTCCGGCTCTACCTGCACGACGAGCCCGACGCGACGGAGGACCGACGCCCCTCCCTCGTCCAGGCGCTGCGCGAGTTCCTGATCTCCACCCCGCTGGAGGTGACCGCCCGGGAGCACGGCCGTGACCCGGTGACCTGGTGGCCGGGCGAGCTGTACGGCGACTCCTCCCTGCCGGGCACGCGCATCAAGGCCACCGAGGGCGTGTGGTGGGTGCAGGGCGCGGGCATGCTGCTGGCCGACGGACTCTTCGTCTCGGAGGAGGACGCGCCGGACGGCTACGTGGTGAACCTGCGCGGCCGGCACCGGCTGGAGCTGAGCGTCGACCGGAACCGCTTCCTCGGGTACGACGAGCAACGCGTCGAGGAGGACCTGGAGGCGGCCGTCCCGGCACTGGTGCGCAAGGCGTGGCGGCCGTTCCCGCTGGAGTGGCTGTGGCACCTGGCCGACACCCACCCGAGGATCACGGAACAGGTCGTCGGCCGGCTGATGGAGGCCGACGTGCCCGTGTCGCTCCCGGCGCAGCCGCGGCGGGACCACTGGACCTTGTTCCGGCGGGACCTCACGCTGGCCGGCGTCGGGTGCCTGCCCGTCGACCAGGGCGTCTACCTGACGAGCCTCCCGGAGGCCGACCTCGGTGTGCGCTTCTTCGCGGCCTGGCGCGCCGGCGTGCTGGGCGTGCAGCAGGAGCCCGAGCCGGTCACCACGCCGGCGGGCTTCCCCCGGCCGGAGCCCCTCGACGCGCTGCTGTTCCGCAACGCACCGGGCAGCTCGTGGAGAGAACCGCTGCGCGCCGCCGGGGACACCGGCCGCTCGCTGCGGGAGGTGACCCGCAGACTGCGCCGGTACGCCGTCACGGGCGTGCCCGTACCGGAGGTTGCGGACATCCGTGCCCTGGACGACATCGTCCCGAGCCGTCTGGCAACCACCTTGTACGAGTCGTTCCGGGACGCGAAAGGCCGGTCCGCCCGGGAGGACGAGGAGGGCCGGGGCCATGCCGTGCGGCAGGCGATGGTGCGCGTTTCGGCCGCCGAGAAGGTGAGTCTGGGGACTCTCGCGCGGCTGCTCGGGCAGTTGTCGGCCGTCGATCCGTCGATACCCGCACCCCCGGACCTCGGGCCCCTCGCAACCCATCGCGTGGACGCCCGTGAACGGCGCATCCTGCTGAACGACCAGGCCTCCGCCGCGCACCCGTTGGTCATCGCCCTCCAGTTCTCCGGGGCGGTGCGTCCGGTGGACGTCGCCTACCGGGCACACCAGACCGGTATCCCGTCGGCCGAGATCGAGGCGGTCGTGCGTCGCTTCGAACCGCTCGGGTACCGGCTCACCGGACCCGGTCTGCCTTACCTGCTGGACGAGGCGCAGCTCGAAGCGCTCAGCCGGGATCTCGATGCCGAACCCCCCTTCCTCACCCCGGGCCCGATCGGTCCGCGGCACCTGGTCCGGCTGGCGGCGAAGCGGGAGGAGACCGTCGGGGCCACAGCGCACTGGCTGGCGGGCTGGGCGGTCCCGTTGGGCGTCGAGGTCGCGGGGCCGGGCCCGCTCGCCGCGTTCCTGCCGCCCGGCTGGTGCAGGCAGCTCCCGGCGGAGCGGGCTGCCACCCGCGGTGACGGTGACGCACCCGGGACACCGCCGATCACCACCTGGCAGCTGCTGGGGCGGATCGCCGATCTGGACGACGCCGCGGCGCGGCCGCGGCACATCGCCGCGGTGGAGGCGCTCGCGGAAGCGGGCCTGGTCGAGCGCGGAGCGGTCGAGGCGGCCCGCGCCTGGCTGGCCCAGTCCCGGTCCGCGCGCCCCCGGAGTCTGTGGGGGCGCAGCTCGTTGTCGCTGGGTCAGCGGAGCGCGGGACACCCCGCCGGCCCGGTGGGCGCCGGGCGCGACGCCCGGATCGGCCCCGCCTCGCTCATGGCTCTCGCGGCGGAGACCGGTGACGACCTCGGCACCACCGGGAAGAGAGTGCGGGACAAGCTGGCCCCCTACGGCTTCGACGTGCCGGAGATCCCACCCGACGCCTGCGGACTGACACCGGACGAGTCGATGGTCAGTGCCCTGTCTTTCGGAGACGGAAGGTGGCGGAAGGGCATCTGGCTGCACGACCTGGTCGAATTCGCGCGCAGCATGGGTATCGACCTCGCCACCGCCGCCGCCGTCCTCAACGCCTTCCGCTCCCTGGGCGCCCCCACCGTGCCCGTGCCCACCGGCGCCGTCCGGCCGCCCGCACTCCAGGAGCGGGACGAGGCCGCCGAGAACGCGCTGCTCCAGGCCGCGCTGGAGAGGTCCTGGACGCTGACGCCGCTCGCCCTGGTGGTGGCCGCCGGCCGGCTGGGCAGCGGGCTGCGGGAGACGTACCGCAGGCTGCGGCCCTTCGTCGCGATCGGGCTGGACGTCCCGTTCCCCGAGCCCGCGTGCACCCGCGTCCCCGACTGGCGGGACGTCGTCCTGCTCACCGCCCGGCTCACCGGCCGGGAACCGGTTCTGTCCGGTGACGTCTCCGACGACCACGTCCAGCTGGCCGCCGAGGAGACGGAGCTGGCCGCCGGTGACGTGCGCGCCCGGCTCCTGGACTACGCTCCGCTGTTCGGCTTCCGTCTGCCGCCGTACGAGAGGAGCTGACGTGTCTCACGTCGAGAAGGCATACGAGGCCACGTACTGGCCGGACCAGCAGGCCGGGTTCGTGTGGGACTCCTCCGGCGGGCGCCTCGTCGTCTCCGGCAGCTGCCCGGCCTGCGCGGGCCCGACCG
The DNA here is from genome assembly GCF_043195475.1 of Streptomyces sp. Y20. NCBI lineage: Bacteria > Bacillati > Actinomycetota > Actinomycetes > Kitasatosporales > Streptomycetaceae > Streptomyces > Streptomyces sp. Y20. Next base: position 317,901 of record NZ_JBIDDP010000003.1, on the reverse strand, counting down.
TGCACCCGGTCCCGGAGGTGATGCCCGGCGCGGTGACCCTGGGCCGGCGGCGCCTCAGGCTGGAGGTGCCGGTCCCGGACGAGGTGTACATGCAGTGCCGGTGCATGCGGGCGCACGCCGGCGACGAGCAGGAGACCGGGGGCTGCGGCGCCGCGTGGATGGCGGTCCGCCCGGCGGGCACCGGCTCGTGACGGCGTCCGGGAGCAGGTACGCGCCCCTGGAACTGCGGCGCGCCCAGCGGCGGCTGGACGCGATGGTGGAGAACCAGGTGGCGATCGCGCGGGCGCAGGCGGAGGGCTGGCGGAACTTCCTCACCCTCGCCACCGGGCTGCTCGCCGCCGTCCTGGTCCTCAAGGGCCGCGAGAACGTCGCCGAACTGCCCGCCGGTTACCGGACGGCGGTCGTCGTGCTGGTGGCGGTGGGGCTGGTGGCGCTGCTCCTCGCCGCCTTCGCCGCCGTGTCGGCCGCCCACGGCCGGCCCGGTGACCGGCTGCCGTACGCCCATGCCGTGGCGCTGCTGGACTGGGAGCGCGGGGAGCGCGACCGGATCGCGAGGCGGATCCGGGTCACGCGCTGGGCGACCGTGCTCGGCGTGTCGGCCACCGCGCTCGGGATCCTGGCCACCTGGGTGGCGCCGGCACCGGACGAGCCGGCGCGGACGGTGCTGGTGCACACCCGGGGGCGGACGGTGTGCGGCGAACTGCTGGCCGCCGACGGCAGCGGTGTCACGGTCAGGACCGGGCAGGGCGGCCCGAGCGGCAAGGGCGCCACGACGGTCCGCCACCTGACCTGGCAGCGCGACGCGGTGAGCGTGGCCCCCACCGGCAAGTGCTGAAACCGCCCGCCGGGTCCGGGGCCCCTCACCGGTGATCGTGATCCCGCGTCGCCACGGTCGTGGTCACCCGTACGAGGCCGGGCCGGCGGGGTGCCGAACCGAAACCGAACCGCACGGGCGGTACGACCGGGGCGAGCGGTCCGAGGTCCCGGCCGGCGAGGACCGCGGTGGCCGACACGACCGGACGGAGGTCGAGCGCGCCGTACCACTCGCGCCGCCCGCCGCCGGCGCTGCCACGGGTGCGCACGCCCAGCAGCCGGGCGGGGAGGTACGTCACCGCTGTCCAGGCGGGCCGGGCGGCGAGCCGCGCGGGCACGGCACGCAGGAGCAGGCCCGCCAGGCCGCGCCGGCCCGTGGTGAAGCGCAGGTCCAGCGGCCCGGCCGCGACCGTCCACCGAGCCGCCTCGACCCGCACGGAGACGGGCGTGACCCGGACCTCGTCGAAGCTGTAGGTCGTGGCGATGAAGTCCGCGATCCGCCGGGACGGCGCGAGCAGCAGCCGGTGCCCGTCCTCCCGCTCGATCATGACGTCACTGAACGGCCCGAACGGCGATCGCGGCCAGTGCCCCAGCACCGCACGGGTACCGGACGCCGTTCCCAGACCGGCGATCCAGCCGTCGAAACGCAGCATCGGCTTCCTCCCGGCCGGACGGCACGCTCCCTGGCCGCCGGCGATCCCGGCAGGTCACGGAGGCATCCGCCGTCACGCCGTGGTCCGGTGGGTCGAACAGGCGTGACTGCGATCGCTCCTGCGCCGGGTACCCGCTCGGGGCGGGACATGCGCGCACCCGCGGCGGTGACGGGGGCGATCGGACGTCCGGGGGGACCCGGACACCGAGCACCACCGGGCCGCCCGGATCGCCGCCGGCTCCGGTGCGACGGTGATCCCGGTCGGCCACGACGAGGACCTCGCCGACGAGGACATCGCCTGCGCCCCGGGCCGCCTTGCTGCGGGCCGGCGTCTGCGTCGAACCGCGCCAGGGGCCCGGCACGTTCCCTGGTTCCCCGGCACTCCTGTCCGCCGACGTGTCCCGGCGCGGGCTCGCGGAACCCGCCGCGGCGCTGGGCGGGGCCGTGCCGGCCGGCGGTGACGGCCTGGGCCCGGCCGGGAAGCGAGCCGGGCCCGGTCCGCGTCAGCCGGGGGCGGGACGGGTCACACGCCGCTCCCGGGCGATATGGCCAGGTGCCACACCACGAAGTCGACCAGGGTGGAGATGGACTCCAGGCAGTCCAGGCCCAGGTCCTGGGCCGCCACGTCGACGCCGAAGCGGTCGGTGATGGCGGCCAGCAGGGTCACGCCGGCGAGGGACGACAGCGAGATCTCCGGGCCGAACAGCTTGGTGTCCGAGGGCAGTCGCTCGACGCGGGCCCGTTCCGTGCGCGTGGCGTCGGCCAGCATCACGCGGATCTCGCGCTCCACCCGGATCCGTCGTCCGCGCAGGGTGTCATCGGTCATGGGGTCGTTCCTTAATCGGCAGCGGACGCACCTGCAACCAGGCGGGCCAGGGAGGCAGGTCGCCATGAAGGGTCCGGGACAGCGTCACCGTCGACGGCGCCGGACCGCCGCCGTCGGTGCCGGCCCGCAGGCCGGCCTGGGGACCGCCGCCGCCGGTGCCGGCCCGCAGGCCGGCCTGGCGGAACAGCAGCCGCAGCTCGGTGTTGGCCTCGGTCGGCCGGAGGTCCAGCGCGAACGTGTCCGCGCCGGCCGACCGCGCCTGTTCCATCAGCCAGCGCAGGAAGGCCACGGAGGCACCCCGGCCGGCGATCCGGCAGGACAGCGCGAGCAGGGGTACCGACCACTCGTCGGGACCGGGCCGCACCAGCGCCATGCCGATGATGCCGTAGTCCCCGAACCGGTCGGTCATACGGGCCGTGAACAGCCGGTGGCCACCCCCTTCGACCAGGACCCGGACCCGCTCGCGGTCCAGGCCCGAGGAATTCAGCCGGTGGGTGCGCTCGGCGAGTTCCAGTGCCCGTGGCAGTTCCGCACCGCCCGCCGCACCGGCCTCCATCCGCATCCCGCACCACCGCAGGAACTCTTCCCTGCCGCCCTCGAAGCGCTCGCCCGCCCGGCGGCGGGCCTCCTCGGTGCGGTACAGGCCGGCTCGCGCGCGTGCCTCCGGGGTGACCGGCCGCCCGGCGACGGCGTCCAGCAGCGCGGGCACGTCCTGCGGGGCCGCCGTACGCGCCCCGGGCAGCAGGGCCTCCACCTCGGCCCGCTCGTACGGGGAGTCGTCGACCAGGAGCAGCGACCCGACCGCCACGCCCAGCTCCGCGGCGATGGCCCGCAGCGCCTGGCTCTTGTCCTGCCAGGAGATCTGCGGGGCCAGGAAACGGGAGGCGAGCCGGGGGTCACGGGTGACGCGCTCCAGCACCTCGGGAGCGCTGCGGCTGGCGATGCTGCTGAGCACGCCGTGCCCGGCGAGCGTGTCGACCGCCGCGAGCACGTCCGGCCGGACCTCGGGCAGCCCGCTGTCGGCGCGCTCCAGCGCCACGCCGTCCCACAGGGTGCCGTCCAGGTCCCACACCACGCACTTGACGCCGTCAGTGCTCGGCATGGCTCGGATCCCGCCGTACGGCCGGCCGGCTGTCGTCCCCCGCCGGCAGGCGCAGCTTCATCACCAGGTTGGTCGGGGTGAAACCGAACTTCCGGTACAGGGTGCGCATCGGGACGTTGGCGACGTGCACCCGGCCGACGACCTCGGTGAGCCCCTGCCGCACGGCGAACTCCAGCCCCGAGGAGATCAGCAGCTCGGCGACCTCGGCCCGGCGCTCGACCGGGGCCACGGCCAGCGAGCGGAAGTTCGCGTAGCGGTCGCCGGTCATCGTGTTCTGGTTGACGCTGACCCACAGCCAGCCGATCGCCGGACCGCCCGGCCGGTGGGCGACGATCATCCCTTCACTGGACTTCTCCATCGCGCGCGCCAGGCGTGTGCGGTGCCGCAGGGGATCGTCCACGGCGTCACCGCCGAAGGAGACACGCGCGATGTCGACCTCGAAGGCCCCGATCGCCGGCAGGTCGTGTTCGGCGGCCTGGCGGGTGACGTAGGGCGCCGCCCGTTCCTCCAGCAGGAGGCGCTCACCGGCGGTGAGGGGCTGCCAGGTCCGGCCGGCGGGGATGTACGGATCCCGCTTCCCGACGGTGGCCGGTACGGCGGCCTCCGCGGCGAGGTCCGGTACGGCGGTTGCCTCGGCCTGATCCGGGGCGGCGGACCGCTCCGCGGCCTCCGGCGCGCCCTGGGAGCCGCCGCCGGCGTCCGGGCCCGGCGCCGCAGGCTGCTCGGCCTGGTTCTCCGCTCCTACGGGGACCAGCGGGCCGGGGCGGAAGGGGCCCTTGCCGCAGTTCGGGCAGCCCTCCGCGCGCAGCACGCCGACCGACGCCCACTTCGCTCCCGCGCCGACCCGGACCATCTCACCGCAGGCCACGCACTCGTACATCCGCTGCCGCGAGCGCTTGTCACCCGTGTAGAGGGGGCCCTGGTAATCGCCCTCCTGCGAGGGCGAGGTCGCGCTCGTGGTCAGCAGGTGCTGGAAGAACCCGACCCCGCCGAGGATTCCGCTGCCCTCGTACTCGTTGAAGTTGCGGATGTATCCATTGGTGACGAGACCGAGCTCCATGATTTCGCGCTGCACCTGGAGCATTTCGTCCGGGCTCTTCCCGCCGAACGACAGGAAAATGCTGTGCGCCGGCCCCTGGCGAAGCCCTTCCACCGCACGCGAAAGAAAGAGCCGGGCACCCTCGGGGGTGTACGGCGGATCGGTCATCGCGACATCGAACTGACGGTGCAGTTCTTCCGGCAGCGGATTCCGCAGATCGTGCTGCACGGTCCTCACGCGGGTACCGAGATCCGCCGACACCCGCTCGATGTAACCGAGGATGTCGGGAGAGATGTCGACCACCGTCACCTGGTCCACGAGCGGTGCCCCGAGCACGTCCCCCACGACGGCGACCGCCAGCGAGATCAGGTCGTCGTCGCCGATCAGGAGCAGTGAACCGCCGGGCAGCGTGCCCGCCGACAGCAGCGCCAGAACCCGCCGCACCTTGGTCTCGGGGGTGCACTTGGACTGGTCGAGCGTCATGTCGGCGGCCGGCCCGTCCCCCATGACGGCGCCGAGCCGCGCGACGGCCTCCTCCAGCACCTCCGGGATCACCAGTTCCCGCCCGTCACAGGTGCGGCAGGTGGCGTCCAGGGTGAGATCCATGCCCAGTTCGGTGACGACGGCCCGGCCGGCGGGGGTGAGCTGCGACGGCCGCTCGCGGGTGATCAGCCCGCGGGTGCGCAGTTCGTTCCCCACGGCCGCCACGATCGGCACCGGCAGGCCCACCGCACGGCTGATGTCCTTGGTCGAGGCCGGAGCCAGCCGGCGGATGGCACGCAGGATCGACCGCACCCCCGGAGGCCCCTCCTGGAGCCTGACGGCGTCCGCGACGTCATTGAGCACTCGGTCGGCGCTGATACTGCGGCGTCGTGGGCGGGCGTTCGTCACAATCGTGCTCCACGTGGGGTGAGAATGTTCGTGCCAGTATACGGGCCGGGCAAAGCGCGATGCCAGGCGTCCAAGGGCCTTCCGGCAATTCCAGGAAGCGGCTGTTCGAGCTTTTTCTGAGTGGCGATATCGCCGGAAAGCGCGGCGGTGCGGGCCAAGGCCGGGACGTCTTTTCGTATCCGGAAAAACAAAGGGGCGCGTACCGTCTCGCGCTGCCGGGGCGGACGCGTCCGCCGCCGGATCGCCGACGTGGCGGTAACGCGATCCGGTGCCGTGGAATCCGGGTCGTCCCCCGTCGGCGTCACCGGGGAAATGCACCCCTCCGCCGGCCGGCAGACAAGACTTCGGCGGACGTCGCGGTGGGCGGACCCGCAGGCCACCGCGGCGCGCTGCGGTAGGTTACCCTGGGTGCTAGCCTGATGTGGCTAAGTGTCGGCGGTCGGGATGTCAAGTCCCCGATCCGGTCACCGTGATCGTTGTGAATCCGCGTGGGTGAATCCGCGTGGTGAATCCCTTGGAGAGGAGATGCGGGAAGCGGCTCAGGCGCGCGCTTCCCGGAGCGCCATGAGTAATCCCGCGGAACTCGCCACCGAAGGTATAGACGTCGACGACCTGTGCTCCTACGCGGTCGACGTATGGGTGAGCGATCACAGCATTCTGACCGATGAGCAGCGCCTTCTGAAGGTACTGCGCGACGCCGCTGACAAGGGCAACGCCAAGGTTCTCGGGGAGGCGTCGCATGTCTTTCCCAACGGCGCCGTGACCGCGATTCTGCTGCTTTCCGCCTCGCACCTGAGCATTCACACGTGGCCGGAATTCAGCCTCGCCAACGTCGACCTGCTCGCGTACGGCCGGCTGAACGGCGAGCGCATGATGCAGAGCGTCGAACTCGGGCTCTCCCCGACCAGGATCAACGTGACCCGGATGCTCCGGGCCGTGCACTGAGTACCGTTCGTCGTACGTACCGGGCCCGGACCACCGGCCCGGGGCTCCGGCCTGTCTGCTGAGAACAGGTCGACTGAGCTAGCATGGTGTGGTGTCTAGGGAGTATCGGTCGCGGGGATGACGTACGGGCCCCTGCGCCCGGGCATCTGTGAGGAGATGGATCATGGGACGCGGTCGCGCACGTGCGAAGCAGGCCAAAATCGCTCGCGAACTCAAATACCGTGCTCCCAGCACCGATCTCAGGGCACTTCAGCAGGAACTGGCGTCCACCGACGACGAGCCGCGCCCCGCTGTTGCGGACATCCTGGTCGACGAGGACGACACCGACGAACGGGAACGCCCGCTCGACCCGCAGTGACCTCCCCGCGTCTCCTTCCCGCCCGGCCCCCGCGCTGATATTCCGTCAGGCGTCCTGTGGCACGCCCGGCGGGAAGAGTTGCGTACGGCGGGTGACGGCCACCGGACAGGCCTCGGACATGGCGAAGGCCGACACATGACCGCTGCCGGGGGCCTGCGGCCCGTCCGGCTCTGGTGGGCCAGGCTGCCGGGCGACCCCCCGCCGCTGCGCAGGCTGCTCGATCCCGTGGAGACCGCCCGCTACGAGGCGACCGTCGACCCGGCCGACCGACAGCGGTTCCTGATCGGCTGCGCGCTGAGCCGGCTGGCGCTCGGCCGGCTCCTCGGCCTGCCGGCCGAGCGGGTGCCGCTGCGCCGGGTCTGCCCGCGCTGCGGCGGCCCGCACGGCAAGCCCGCCCTGGATCCGGCGGCGGACCCGCCGGGCGGCCTGCGCTTCTCCGTCAGCCACAGCGGCCCCACCGTCGGCCTGGCCGTGTGCCGGGGCGCGGACATCGGGCTGGACGTGGAGCGGGCCGACGACCCGCCCGACGTGGACCTGGTGGCCCCGCACATCCTGTCCGCGGCCGAACTCGCCGTACTGCTCGCACTGGTGCCCGCCGACCGGGCCGGTGCCCTGCTGCGCTACTGGACCCGCAAGGAAGCGGTGCTCAAGGCCCTGGGCATCGGACTGCGGCTGCCGCCGCGCCGCCTCGAGGTCTCGCCGCCCGGTGAGCCGGCCCGGGTCGAGCGGTGGCAGGACCGGCCCGGACGCGTCGCGGAGCTGCGGCTGGCGGACCTAGTGGTGGAGGACGGGCATCCCGCGACCGTGTGCGTGACCGGAGGCGCGCAGCCCGCGATCACCCAGGAGGACGCGCACGCACTGCTGTCGGCGGCGGGCTAGCAGGTCGCCACCCGCCGCATGCGGCCGGCCGGATGTCCGGTGTCAGAGGACCAGCAGCAGCGTGGCCACCGTGGTCAGTGCGGCGCAGACGGCCAGTGTCACGGCCAGGCAGCGCCGCCGCAGTTCCCGGTAGCGCTGCTCGTACTCGGCCCGCAGCGACACGCACCGGGCCGCGACGCGCTCGAGGTCCGCGCGGGCCCGGCGCAGGCTGTCGGCTGCGTACCGCCTCTCGACCTCTTCGCGCTGCGCCGTCGTCAGCCACTCCAGGGACCCGGTGAACTCCCGCGCCCGCTGCTCGGCCTCGGCGACCCTGGCCTGCCACAGCAGGTACCCCTCCACCTCGTTGCCGAGGTCACCACCGGTGCCCGCCCCCTGTTTGGGCAGTCCGTTCACCCGTGGCCCCGGTCGGTCGTGGCGGGGTACCCGCCGCCCTCGTGCTCCGTCACCGCGATGTCGGGGTGGTGCAGGTCGAACGCCGGGGACTCGCTGCGGATGCGGGGCAGGGTGACGAAGTTGTGCCGCGGCGGCGGGCAGGAGGTCGCCCACTCCAGCGAACGGCCGTAACCCCACGGGTCGTCCACGCCGACCGGCTTGCCGTACTTGGCCGTCTTCCACACGTTGTACAGGAACGGCAGCAGCGACAGGCCCAGCAGGAACGAGCTGATCGTCGAGACCGTGTTCAGGGCCGTGAACCCGTCGCTCGCCAGGTAGTCGGCGTAGCGGCGCGGCATGCCCTCGGCGCCCAGCCAGTGCTGGACCAGGAAGGTGCCGTGGAAGCCGACGAACAGCGTCCAGAAGCAGATCTTGCCCAGACGCTCGTCCAGCATCTTGCCGGTGAACTTCGGCCACCAGAAGTGGAAGCCGGTGAACATGGCGAAGACGACCGTGCCGAACACGACGTAGTGGAAGTGCGCGACCACGAAGTAGGAGTCGGAGACGTGGAAGTCCATCGGCGGGGAGGCCAGGATGACACCGGTCAGGCCGCCGAAGAGGAACGTGATGAGGAAGCCCGTGGCCCACAGCATCGGCGTCTCGAAGGAGAGACTGCCCTTCCACATCGTGCCGATCCAGTTGAAGAACTTCACCCCGGTCGGGACGGCGATCAGGAAGGTCATGAAGGAGAAGAACGGCAGCAGCACCGCGCCGGTGACGAACATGTGGTGCGCCCACACCGTCACGGACAGACCCGCGATCGCGATGGTGGCCGCCACCAGCCCCATGTAACCGAAGATCGGTTTGCGGCTGAACACGGGGATGACCTCGGTGACGATGCCGAAGAACGGCAGCGCGATGATGTACACCTCGGGATGGCCGAAGAACCAGAAGAGGTGCTGCCACAGCAGCGGGCCGCCGTTGGCCGCGTCGAAGACGTGCGCGCCGAACTTGCGGTCCGCCTCCAGGGCGAACAGGGCGGCGGCCAGCACCGGGAAGGCCAGCAGCACCAGGACACCGGTCAGCAGCACGTTCCAGGTGAAGATCGGCATGCGGAACATGGTCATGCCCGGGGCGCGCATGCAGATGATCGTGGTGATGAAGTTGACGGCGCCGAGGATGGTGCCGAAGCCGGAGAAGGCCAGCCCCATGATCCACAGGTCGGCGCCGAGCCCGGGGGTGCGGACCGCGTCGGACAGCGGGGTGTAGGCGAACCAGCCGAAGTCGGCCGAGCCCTGCGGGGTGAGGAAGCCGCCGACCGCGATGGAGGAGCCGAGCAGGTAGAGCCAGTAGGCGAACATGTTCAGCCGGGGGAACGCCACGTCGGGCGCGCCGATCTGGAGCGGCATGATCCAGTTCGTGAACCCGGCGAACAGCGGGGTGGCGAACATCAGCAGCATCACGGTGCCGTGCATCGTGAGCAACTGGTTGTACTGCTCGTTGGAGATGATCTGCAGGCCCGGCCGCGCCAGTTCGGCACGCATGAGCAGTGCCATCACGCCGCCGAAGAGGAAGAACAGGAAGGACGTCGACAGGTACAGCGTGCCGATCGTCTTGTGGTCGGTGGTCGTCAGCCACTTCACCACGACGTTGCCGGGCTGCCTGGGCCTCACGGGCAGCTCGTTCTCGTACGAGTCCTCAGCTGCCGCGGCACCGCCCTGGGGTTCGTTGAGGATGCTCACAAGTCGTCTGTCTCCTGATGCTCGCCGTCCGCCCACGCCTTGGCGGCAGTCACCCGCCATCCTCGCCGTGGGAGCCCGGACCGGACGCCCTGAGCGCCCGGCACTCGGCCGTTCGGATGACGGATACACACGGATGGAGCAGCGCGGACGACCGCGCGCCCGGGCCTCCGGCTGCCGGGCTACTCGAACCGATCTGAGTGATCGTGCTCTGTCCGGCGCCGGGACGGGCCGCGAGGCTTCGGTCATGCGACAGATACCGCGCACACGCGTCCGCCGGTTCCTCACCGTCCTCCTGCCGGCCGCCGCGGCGTCGGCCGCGTGGGCCGCCTGGCTGGGCTGGGACCGCGGCTACGGCGTGCGCGCCGACGGCACGACGACCGGGCCGTACGAGGCCTGGCAGGTGGCGGGGCTGGTGCTGACCCTGCTGGTACCGGTGGGCTGGGCGGCGGCCCGGGGACATGTCGTGGGCGCGGTGGCCGGCACAACGGCCGGGCTGACCACGGCCGCCTACCTGGACTGGTCGGACGACGCCACCGGACTCTTCGCCGTCGGCGTGGCCCTGGTCATGCTGGGCAGCCTCGCGGCGACCACCGTCGTGGCCGCGGTGGTGCGCGCCGTGGGGCGGGACGAGGGCCACCCGGCGGCCTGACAGCCACCGCTGCCACGACGACAGCCGCAGGGGAGTCGTGCGTCGGGTGCCCGAAGCACCGCTCAGCGTTCCCAGTTGGCCTGGGCGAGCGCCAGCATGTGCGGGGCCGAGAGGGCGTTGCCCGGGTCGGCGGCGGTGGTCAGCAACCAGCTTGCCGCGCCCGCGGGTTCACCGGGCGGGACGACCAGCAGGTCGCGGCGTCCCAGAGGGCCGCGGTCCAGCGTGATGGTGTGCGCCTCGATGTCGACGGCGGACAGGAACACCTCGATGACGCGGCCGGGCGCCGGCACCGTACGCGGCACGTCGGGCCAGGCGGCGGTGTCCACGGTGACGCCGACGACCGTGCCCAGTGCCGGGCCCAACGCGCCGAGCAGCGCGGGCAGTTCGAGTTCGAGCGCGTCGCAGCGGGGCCACCAGGCGCCGTGCAGCGGGCCGTGGCCGGCTTCGGGGGTGAGGGTCAGCCGGGGGAGGGGCATCCGGTACGTGTGCGCCCCGCCCGGGAAACCGTCCGCGGCGGGCCAACCGTTCGTGTCCATACGTGCGATCCCGTCCCGGACGGCTCCCGGCCGCCCGTTTTCCGTCGTACGCCGGGAACGGCACCGCCGCGGTCGCCGCGCGACTTGCTTCCGGTGCCGTCCAGCGTACGTCCGCCCGTGGCACGGAGCGGGAGCGGGCGGCGGCGACCGCGACGGCCTAGCCCAGCGAGTGGTCGGCCCAGGGAAGGGTCGAGGGGTCGGCCTGGTCCTGGGGGGCGGCGGGCGCCGCCTCGTGGCAGGTGAAGCCGAGCCGGGTCAGTGCCCTGCTCACCTCGGCGGCGGTGAAGTCACGGCGGTCCTGCCGGGTGATGACCTGTCCGACCTGCTTGACCGGGTAGACCCGGCGGTCGATGGTCACGCAGCTGCCGACGGCGGGTTCGGGCCGGATGCCCTCCATCGACTGCTCGACCTCACTCTTGGTCAGGTCGAAGGGGAAACGGGCGATGACACAGCGCATGCTGCCTCCACGGGGAGAGCGGTCAGGGGATGACGGTGAGGACGCCCAGGGCGTAGCCCTGCTCGTCGACCACGGGGGAGACGTCCAGTGTGCGGGTCCGCATGGCGGACTCCGCGTCGCCCAGGGCCGAGACGGACGCGGTGAACGGTCCGCGGTCGAGCGGTATGTCCCGCAGCCGGGCCCGGTCGCCGTAGGAGGAGGCGGCACGTTGGGCGGTGAGCTGGGCCCTGGTGACCAGCCCGGAACACCGGCCGTCGTCGTCCTGGAGGAGCAGGTGGGTGGCGCGGGCGCCGATGAGCACGGACAGGGCCACGTCGACGCTCATGCGATCGCCGAGCTGGGGGCCGGGGGCGCCCATGGCGTCACGGGCGGTCAGTCCCGTGCCACCGGCCACCGGCACCGGGTGGGATGCCGAGGCCGGGGACAGGGGTCTCTCCTCGGGTGGGTTCAAGGGCTTCCCTTCCTCGGCGGAGGGCCTCGCGGACCCGCCCGGGGTGCGGACGGTCAACGGGTCCGGCCGGCACCGGGACGCCGTGCGCGCCTCGCCCGTCCGCCGCGGGGACGTCCGGCGGAACCCGCGCGCTCGGGGCGCTCGGCCGCGGGCGTGGCGAGGACGACGGGCACGCCGGAGGGGGTACGGGCGCCGGTGATGCGGCTCAGCTCGGGCTCGCCGGGGCGGACCTGCGTGGCCTGGGCGGTGATGCCGGCGTCGGCCATGAGGCGGTTCACCGTGCGCCGCTGGTGCGGCAGGACGAGCGTGACGACGGTGCCGGACTCGCCGGCCCGGGCGGTACGGCCGCCGCGGTGCAGGTAGTCCTTGTGGTCGCCGGGCGGGTCGAAGTTCACGACGAGGTCGACGTTGTCGACGTGGATGCCGCGGGCGGCGACGTTGGTGGCGACCAGGACCGTGACGTGCCCGTCCCTGAACTGGTCGAGCGTGCGGGTCCGCTGGGGCTGGGACTTGCCGCCGTGCAGGGCCGAGGCCCGCACGCCGACCGACAGCAGGTGCCGGGCGAGGCGTTCCGCCGCGTGCTTGGTGTCCAGGAACATGATCACGCGGCCGTCGCGGGCGGCGATCTCGGTGGCGGTGCTGTGCTTGTCGTCGTCGTGCACGTGGAGCAGGTGGTGCTCCATGGTGGTGACCGTGCCCGCCGACGGGTCGACGGAGTGCACCACGGGGTCGTGCAGGTAACGGCGGACCAGCTTGTCGATGTTGCGGTCCAGCGTGGCGGAGAACAGCAGCCGCTGGCCGTCGGGGCGTACCTGGTCGAGGAGGCCGGTGACCTGGGGCATGAAGCCCATGTCGGTCATCTGGTCGGCCTCGTCCAGGACGGTCACGCCCACGCGGTCCAGGCGGCAGTCACCCCGGTCCACGAGGTCCTTGAGCCGCCCGGGGGTCGCGACGACGACCTCGGCGCCGGCGCGCAGCGCGGCGGCCTGCCGGCCGATCGACATGCCGCCGACGACGGTGGCCGGCCGCAGGCGCAGCGCCCGCGCGTAGGGGGTGAGCGCCTCCGTGACCTGCTGGGCCAGTTCCCGGGTGGGTACGAGGATGAGGCCGAGCGGCTGCCTGGGCTCGGCCCGCTGGCCGTGCAGGCGGGCCAGCAGGGGCAGGCCGAAGGCGAGCGTCTTGCCGGAGCCGGTGCGTCCGCGGCCCAGGACGTCGCGGCCGGCCAGTGAGTTCGGCAGGGTCGCGGCCTGGATCGGGAAGGGCGCGGTGACGCCCTCGGCGAGCAGCGCGGCCTGGAGCGGCGCGGGCAGGTCGAGATCGGCGAACGTCTCCACGGCCGGCAGCGGCTCGGTGAGACTGACGGGGAGCGCGAACTCTCCCTGCGGCGCCCGCCGCGGCTGGGGACTCGATCCCTGCGGGCTCGTCCTGCGCGAACGGAACCGGGCGGGATCGTTGCCGGTACGACGGGTCTGTGGGATGCGGTTCACGCGGAACCCTCCTCGATGCGTGCGGCACGTATCGAGGAATTCGATTCGGCGGTGCGGAACCGCGACGGAATTCGCAAGAACAAGCCGAAAGGAAGCCAAAAAGGCGAGGGCAGAAAAAAGTGGGAAAAACGGGCTGGGGCCCGCGCCCAAGAGCGCGGGCCCCACCACGTGCAAATCGTCAGCGTCAGGCGGGAACGATGTTCTCGGCCTGCGGGCCCTTCTGGCCCTGCGTCACGTCGAAGGTCACCTTCTGGCCCTCCTGAAGCTCGCGGAAGCCGGAGGTGGCGATGTTCGAGTAGTGCGCGAACACGTCGGCGCCGCCGCCGTCCTGCTCGATGAAGCCGAAGCCCTTTTCCGCGTTGAACCACTTCACGGTGCCAGATGCCATATTGAATCTCCCTTAGGGGCAGTGCCGGGATCCACACTGTGCAGAACCCGAGTCGCCGCGATGATCACCCCTCAAGGGGACCCGGAAATGCCTGGAAAGTTTCACAGGCGATCTCCGGCAATCAAAACTGCAACTGTTATCACGGTAACACAGGCGGCCCCTGGCATCCCAGGCTTTCCTGCATTCGGGTCTCGCCGGCGGGCGATTCTGACCCGACGGGACCGGAGAAACTTCCGGCACCCCGGCGGTAATCCTGCAACGGCGACGACAGATATTCGTACGAGACGCAGATGTGACGCTCAGTGACCGCCATCCGCCCCGGCGGCGCCGCCCAGCCCGTGGCGCATCGTCTCGTTCAGCCGCAGGGCCTCCTCCAGCTGGTCCTCCAGGATGATGATGCGGCACGCGGCCTCGACGGGCGTGCCCTGGTCGACCAGCTCGCGGGCGCGGGCGGCGATGCGCAGCTGGTACCGCGAGTAGCGGCGGTGGCCGCCCTCCGAACGCAGCGGAGCGATCAGTTTGGCCTCGCCGATGGCGCGCAGGAAGGCGGGCGTGGTGCCGAGGATGTCGGCGGCGCGGCCCATCGTGTAGGCGGGATAGTCGTCGTCGTCTAGGTTGCCGGCGGGTGAGTTCTCGGCGGGCATGGCACCTTCGTTTCGGGGGCGCGGGTCCGTCTGGCGCCCCGGTGGACCCAAGCCTAACGTCGACGCGCCCGGATATGTGGCGCTGCCCCGGCAGATTTCCGGCCTCAGTGATGCGCGTGATCCGAAACCGCCCCGATCGGGCGCCGGCCGGGTGTGCGCCACCGGAGTGACCCATCGCACGTCCGGCGTGGCGAGCGGCCCGGACGGGGGGCGGCGTGGGCCGTGACCGCCCTCGCCGCCCGGCCCGCGGGCAACCGGCCGGTTGCGCCGGCCGGAGCCTGGTTACTCGCCGTCCAGGGGTTGGGAAAGCAGCCCCGACCGGGTTCTCCGGGCTCCCGCCCGGAGAACCCGGGCTCCGCGGGCCCGCCGCGGAGCGCTCCGGAGGTCCCGGTCGGGACCGGGATGGGGCCGCACGGGCGGTTCTTCAGGAGAAGCCGGCGTCGGCCGCGTGCCGTTCCCCGAGCCGGGCGCCGTGCCAGTCCAGGACCATGATGGTGGCGTCGTCGGCCAGGACGCCCCCGCACACGTCGTGCACCGAGTCGGCCAGCGCGCGCACGACCTCGCGGGGATGTTCGCCGAGGGTGTCCCGCAGCAGCGCCGCCATGTCGAGGGTGGCGGCCTCGCGCTCGCACATGCCGTCGGTGAGCAGCAGCAGGCGGTCGCCGGGGCGCAGATCGATGTCCTGCGTCTCGTAACGGACGGGGAGCGGCACCCCGAACGGCAGGTTGATCCGCAGGGGGATCTCCTCCACCAGCCCGTCGCGCAGGCGCAGGGGCCAGGGGTGCCCGGCGTTGACCAGCCGGCAGCGCCCGCTGTCCAGCTCGATGCGCAGCAGCTGCCCGGTGGTCATGCCGTGGCCGTGCGCCCGGATCGCCCGATGGGCGGCGTGGGCCTGCTCGGTCAGGCCGAGCCCGGCGCGCCGGGCGCCGCGCAGGGCATTGACGGTGAGGGTGGCCAGCAGGGCGGACGCGGTGTCGTGCCCCATGGCGTCGGTGATCGACAGGTTCAGCGCGTCGGCGTCGAGGGTGTAGTCGTAGGTGTCGCCGCCCACCTCGTCCGCCGGGAGCAGGCCGCCGGCGAGGGTGAACTGCGGGGCCTCGCAGCAGGAGGCCGAGGGCAGCAGCTGGTGCTGGATCTCCGCGGCCAGGCTGATGCTGGTGGTGCGTCTTCCCCAGTGGTACAGGTCGGTGAAGCGCCGGTCGGTGACCACGATGTACGCCAGCGCGTGCGCGGCCTTCTCGATCTCCTCCCGCACCTCGTCGTCCAGGCGGGGCACCCACAGCTCCAGCACCCCGATGCTGTCGCCCCGGTTCGTCACCGGCGCGATGACGCGGAACCCCTCGTCGGCGTCGTACTCGTGGTGGAGGCGCTGGCTGCGCAGGACCTGGTCGTACACGCTGCCCCGCAGCCCGGTCCGCTGTGTGCCGTCGCGCAGGGACTCACCGGCGCGTGGCAGCCGCACCGCCTCCCGCCCTATCAGGTCGACGAGCCAGAACGACACCGCCCGCCCGCCGAACCGCTTCTCCAGGTTCCGGGCGACGACGTCGACCGATTCCGTCGGCGCCGCCTCCTCGGCGGCCCGCAGTACTTCTCCCAGCCCCAAGCCCTCGTCTCCCACCACGTCCACCTCCCCCCTCCCGGATGCCCCGACCCCGCTCCCGGCACGCCGGGGGCCGCACCGGCGGGGGCGCGGATGCCGTCCGGGATCCGCCCGCCGTCTCCCGGCGAGGTGCTCCGGACGCATTGGGCCGGGACCGGAACAGGCCGGACGTGATCGCTGACACGGCCGGAAGCGCTGGGAGAACCCGCTGGTCACGGGAATGGCGCAGTACCGGAAGGGCCTGAGGCGTGAAGCGCTCTCGGACGGACGCGAGGAGGCGGGCCGCGTCCCCAGGGCCGCGTGGCGAAGCGCACGGACGCGGCCCGTAAGGCAGCCGGGCGGCCGGTCGGTGTTCCGGCCGGCCGCGCGGCGGCGTGGAAACGCGGTTGCCGTCGCGCGGCCGCTCGGTGAAGCTGCCCGGGTAGCCAGCCGGGCCGGCCCGTGGGGGATGCCGATGTTGTCCGACGCAGAGATCGAGGCCTTCGTCACGGACGGTTTCGTCCGCGTTCCGGGAGCCGTCCCCGGGGCCACGGTGGAGGAGTGCCGCGCGCAACTGTGGGCGGCGAGCGGCTGCTCCCCCGACGATCCGGGCAGCTGGACCGAACCGGTCGTACGGATCGGCGCCATGGCCACTCCGCCGTTCCGCCAGGCGGCCAACGCTCCGGCGCTGCACGAGGCCTACGACCAGTTGGTCGGAGCGGGGCGCTGGCGTGCTCCGCTGGGGCTGGGCACCTTCCCGCTCCGCTTCCCGAGTGAGGAGGACCCCGGTGACGACGGTTGGCACCTCGACGCGGGCTGGACCGCGGAATCGGGGGAGTACCGGGTGAGCCTGCGGTCACGCGGACGCGCCCTGCTGATGCTGTTCCTCTTCTCCGACGTCGGCCCGGACGACGCCCCCACCCGCGTCCGGTCCGGCTCGCACCTGGACCTGCCGCCGCGGCTCGCCGCGGCGGGCGAGGAGGGCCGGGCGTGGTTCCCGCTGTGCGCGGAGGCCGCCCCGGCCACCGCGGGCTGCCGCGAGGTGGCCGCCACCGGGAAGGCCGGCGATGTGTTCCTGTGCCACCCGTTCCTGGTCCACGCCGCCCAGCGGCACGGCGGGCGCACACCGCGGTTCCTTGCTCAGCCGCCGCTGGAGCCGACGGGCGTGCTCGACCTCGACGGCCCGGAGCCGTCACCCGTGGAGCGGGCCGTACTGGCGGGCTTGCGCCGGGCCTGAGGGCGGTTGCGTCCGCTCCGGCCGCTCCGGCCCCGGCCGGCGGCACGGCGGGGAGGACCTCACGGGGCGGCGGGCCGGGTGGCGGGCGCGGGGCGGACCCTCATGGGGCGGCGGGCCGGGTGGCGGGCTGGAGCCGGAACGACACGGCCTCCATCAGGCGCTTGTGCCGGGTCTTCTGGACGGCTGCGATCAGCCACCCGCCGCCTCCCTCGGCGCCGCGCTCCCGCACGACCGTGTAGGTGGCGAGTTTCCCCAGCCGCCCGGGCCGGCCCTTGCCGACGTCGCCGCGGGTGACGACGACAGCGGTGTCGGGGCCGTGGAAGCGGATGTCGGTGATGTCGAGGGCCAACCGCGTGCCCTTGAGGAATCCGGTGAAGAGCGCCTGGTGGGCGCGGCCGATCTCCGTACCGCCGCGGTAGACGGTGCCGGCGTACGTCACGTCGGTCGCGTCCCGGGTGAAGCACCGGCCGTACGCGGCCCCGTCACCGCGGTTCCACGCCGCGCGGCTCTCTTCGAGGAGGTCACGGATCGCGGCCACGTCGCTCTCACGGGCGGGGCCGGCTGGGGTGCGGGTGCTCATCTGTGTGCCTCCGGTTCACTGGACGGACCCCACGACGGGATCCACGGGCAACACCGGCGACGCTCCTCACCCTCCCCGTGGTAACTTCACCAGAGAAGTAAATGCCGCCAGAATTTATCTGCGCCAAAGAAGAGATTAGGGAGGGGAGAGGACCATGTCAACGCCGCTGCCCATGCGCCCCGACGCGAGCCAGGTCTACCGGCACTACTTGAGCGCGGTCATGCTCCACGGCCACGCGAGCGCCCGAGCGTGCGAACTGGGCGCCACCGACCTGTACGCGCTGAACATCCTCCAGCTGTGCGGCCCGATGTCCCCGGGCGAACTGGCCGAACGCACAGGTCTGACGACCGGTCCGACGACCCGGTTGATCGACAGGCTGGAGCAGGCCGGCTACGCCCGCCGCGCGGCCGACCCCGGAGACCGGCGCAAGGTCGTCGTGCGACCGGTGGGCGAACCGGCCGGCCTGGACCTCGCCATGGCGCCCGCGCGACGGAGGATCGGCGAGATCCTCGCCGACTACACGTCCGAGCAACTGACCGTCCTCTTCGACTACTTCACCCGCGCCACTGAGGCTTACCAGGCCGCGGCGGACGAACTGCGCGACACGGGGGCCGGCCGCTGACGTCCGTCCGGACGCCGGCGGGCGGCGAGGGCCGCCTGCGGCACCGGCCCGGAAGGCGTGGCGGCGAGGGAGCGCTCACCGCCGTGGAACTGGGCACCTTCATGCCGGTCGCGGCGCTTCCGTGGTTCGCGGCCGCCCTGTACGCCGTGTGGCCCGGCGGGCGACCCGCCGAAGCGTCCGCCATCGCTGGGCAACCCGGGACAGAGGGGGCGCATGTGGTGGAGCAGAGGGCGCATGCGGGGCCCGCCGGAACGCTCCCGACCATCCGTTGTGACGCCTGCCACACCGACGGTATCCTCCAACTTCGGCTCCTCGGCCTCCTCCTCTCACCTTCTGTCCCCCAACCGAACGCGTGGGAGCCGGAGCCGGCCGGGAGCCGGTGCCGATTCCCGGCGCACGTCGTGCAGGTCGAACACGGGGGAAGTTCCGCATGACCGCACCACTCGACAGTCCCAGATTTCCCAACGACCAAGCCACCGCGTTCGTCCGGGAGTTCCGGGTGAGCGTGGCTCCCACGTACGAGAACCGGGCGAAGCTGGCGACCAGTCCGCCGCTGTTCCTCCTGCGCGTACCGCGCGAGTCGTACCGGACCGGGGTGGACCGTGTCGTCGCCGCCCTGGCCGGCGCGCTGCGGCAGCGGGTGCCCTTCGCCCACCTGCCGGCAGGGACCGGTGACGGAGCCGACGCCCGGCTGCTCTCCGCCGGCGCCGGCACGCAGCTGTACCGCAGTGCCCCGCAGCACATGACTCCCGACCGCTTCCCGCACTTCCGCGTCATGTGTGACCTGGTGGAGTACATCAGGAGCCACCCGGAGGAGTGGGTGACGAACGCGAACCAGGAAGCGGAGCTGCGGACCTACGCCAGTGAGCAGCGGGCCCAGCGCGGCGGTGCCCTGGCCTTCACCAGGATGGAGGGGCCGGCCCTCGACGGGATCGCCGGTTTCCTGGCCGGTCTCAGCTGGCTGTCGTTCGTCCAGCTGCTCCCACGGCGGATCTGGGCCCACCGCACCTCCCGCAAGGTGATGCGGGGCTGGCTCGGCGCGGAACCGGTGGCCCAGGGCAGCAACAACCTCTTCCGGGTGATGGACCACGTGGCCGCCGAGCGCGCCGTCCAGCTCACGGACGGCGCGTCCCAGGAGGAGGCGCTCCAGGAGTTCGACTGGCTCGTCCTGCGCGCCCTGCTCGAAGACCTGCGCCGGCCCGCGATCGGCCGCATCCTCCCCGGCCGGCGCCGCAGGACCAGCCGCCCGGTCCTCTTCCTGGAACTGCCCCCGCCGGGAGAGCCCGGTGCCCGCGCAGCCGAGCGCTTCCTGCGTTCGCTGCGCCGGGTGAGGGCCACCGCCGGACCGCCGGGCCCGCTCGTCGTCGCCGTGGGCGTCCCCTCCGAGGCCCTGCTGCGGGAACTGGGCGATCCGGTGGAGAGCACGTGGCCGGAGGCGAGTGTCCGGCTCGCCGCCGACGCCGCCGACGGCGAACCCCCGGTCCTGGTCACCGTCTCCGCGGCCGACCTGACCGCGCGCGGCGTACCCGTCCTGCCCGTCGGGCCGCGGACGTTCCGGTTCAGCCGGTACGTCCCGACCGCGGTCGTGGGCGGGGTGACCGTACTCGCCCTGCTCGCGGGGGGACTGCTGCTCCGGCCGGTCCTCTTCCCCCCGCCCCGCGACTGCCTCGGCGGCACCGGCTCCGTGGCGGAGGCCGCCCCGGCCGAGCCGGTACCGGTGCACGCCACCGCCTGGTACAAGGCGGCCGTGCGGACCATCGGCCGCCAGAACGCCCGCGTCGGGCAGTACGCCGCCCAGGGCCGCACCGTGCGGACGGTCGTCGCCTTCGTGTCCGACCCGCCGACGACCGACGACGAGACCCGCTTCGACGGGACGATCCCGGAGCTGCGCGGCATCGCGATGTGGCAGGAGAAACTGAACCGCGAGGCCGCCGCCGACGACTCCCTGATACCCCTGCGCGTCGACGTCCGCGGGGCCGGAGTCGCCTTCCGTGACGCCGAGAGCGCGGCGCGGAAGCTCGTCGCCGAGGTGGCGGACGAGGGCGGCGTCCCGGCGTCCGACCGGGTCGTCGGGGTACTGGGCTTCGCGCAGAGCCGCCGCGAGACCCAGGCGGCCCTCCGGGTGCTGGGCGACGCGCGCATCCCCACGATCGGCACCACCGCGACCGCCGACGAGATGCTCAGCGGTTCCGCCGCGCTGACCTACTGGCCGTCCACGCCGTTCAACTCGCGCGAGGCCAGGATCGAGGCGGACTTCGCGGCCACCGAGAACATCGTGGCCCGGCCCGGTCACGAGGACCGCTGCACCCCGGCCAGGAACGCGATCGTGATCGAGAGCTCCGCGGACCTCTACAGCGACAGCCTCGCCCGCCGGTTCGTCGGCGACTTCCACGGCACCCACCAGGTGTTCGACTTCAACCAGGAGGGCGTCTTCGGCGCCGCTCCGCTGAGCGGCGCGGTCAGCGAGCACGGCGCCGACCCGCTGGCCCGGGCGCTGTGCGACGCGCTGCGGGACCGGCCGGACTCGGTGGTGTACTGGTCGGCGCGGGCCAAGGACTTCACCGCCCTCATCAACTCCATGGACACCGCCGGGACGTGCACCTCGCGCGACGTGACGGTCCTCGGGGGCAACGAGCTGACCAACGTGGCGCAGACCGGCGCCTTCGCCGACAAGGACTGGCTGCGCCTGTACTACTCCGCGCACCGGCTGCCGACCGATGACCCGGGCGCCGGCGACAGGACCCGGCAGTTCGTCGCCGACTACGACGCCTATGTGAAGGCCACCGCCCCGGGCACGGACCCCTGGCGGCAGGACGGCCACTCCGCGGTCTCCTACGACGCCTTCCACGTCCTCTCCGAGGCGGTCCGCCAGGCCGGACTGGCCGACCCGGACATCGAACGCAAGTCCGTCCTGCTGGTGCTCGAAGCCGGCATCGCCTTCAACGGGGCCACCGGTTACGTGTCCTACGACGGCGCCAACGCCCCGCCCAAGGACAAGACCCTCGTTCTGCTGCGCCAGACGGGTGACAAGCCGAAGGCGGTCCTCGCCTGCGGCGCCTTCGACCAGCACCAGTCGAGCGAGGCCCAGGGACCGCCTTGCTCGGACTGACCGCCCGCTCGCCGCACGGGCGTCCACCACGGCCCCCCGAGGCCACGGAGACGGCGGCCGGGGCACAGGGGCACGTGGTCCAATGAGCCGATGGGGGACGCGCGTACGACTCTGGGACCGCTGGAACTGTGTGACGGCCGCTGGGTGGTGGGGGACCCCGGCAAGCGCCACTGGCTGGAGTTCCGCACGGACGGCCTGTACCAGCACGAGCCCGGCTCCGAAGGGCAGCTGATCCCGTGGCCCAGGATCATGCTGGGCATGAACCTCACCATGGGCAGCGAGTTCCCGGCCCGGGGGTCGAACGGCTTCGGGGGCATCCTCGGTGGCTTGCCCGGCCCCTGGCGGGGACACGGCAGCGGTTACCTGCACATGACGCTGCGCCACCCGTACGAGAACCGGATCGTCCGCTTCGACCGGCACCCGCGCCCCTATCCCGGGTCCCACCTCGTCTTCCTCCAGACGCTGACGACGCGGGTCATCGACACCGGGCAGACGCACCTCCTGGGCGATCCCGAGTGGCTGGGCCGCGTGGTCGCGAGGCTGGCGCCGCAGCGTCCCCGGGGGTGGCGCGGAATGAGGGAGGCGGTGGCGCGTGCCATGGAGGCCGAGACGGAGACGGGGGCGTGAGGAGCGGGCACGTCCGGGGGCGGACCCGCGCGGCGGCGCACGCGATGCCGCCGCGCGGCAGCACCGGGCCTCCGTGAAGGAGACGCCGGTGCGGCCGGACGGCGGCAGTGTCAGGTCACGCCGGGACGGTCACCAGACGAGGGCGTCCGCCGGGTTGTCCTGCCAGTAGGTGACGGCGGCGGCACTGTTGAAGAAGACACCGCCGTTCGGCAGCTTCAGGGTCTTCTCCTTGCCGGCCGCGGCGTCCTTCTTGTCGGCGAAGAGCACGCCCAGGGTCTTCTCGGTGGCGCCCCCCTCACCGTCGGGGGAGTACGTCCCGATGCCCGCGTACGCCGACTGGCCGGGCTCGAGCGTCAGCACGGCCTGCGGGGTCGACTCCCGGACCCACGGCAGCGGGGCCTGGGCGTCGGCGCCGGCCCTCAGGTAGGGGGCGCTGTAGGCGTAGCAGGGCTTGGTGCCGGTGTTGGTTGCCTTGAGCAGCAGGTGGTTGATCGGGCGGGACACCTCGGTGACGGTCAGCGCGGTGTTCGCCGTGGTGCAGGTGACGACCGAGGACGCGTCCTTCGTGGCGGCGGAGGCCGTCTGCCCGGCGGTCTGGATGCCGACGAGCGCGAGGGCGGCGGCGACAACCATGGAGGAAGCGGCCGTACGGGAGGCGGAGCGAGTGGTGATGCGCATGAATGAACTGCTTTCTCTGTAGCCCGTGAAGTGGGATTGCCGAACGTGGTCCGTGCCGGTCGGTCCGGCCCGGCCTGTGCCGCTCGGGACGCGGACGCACCCGGACGCACACGCCGGAAGCGCGGGCCGTGGAAGCCGGGTCGGGTGCGACCGGGCGCCGTGGCCGGCGAGGCGCCGTGCTGGGATGGCCCAAGCCTGTGCCATGCGGCGTCCCATCGGGCGCTCCATCGGCGATTTCGGGATGCTGGAATGCTTTCACCGGCTCTGACCTGGGGAAACGTGACCTCCTTGGGACGGCGAACGGGATGCCTCCCAGACTCCCGCCGCCACCCGCTGTGCGAAGTCGGCCGGTGACGGCTCGTGCGGCAGGCGCGCGGGCACCGTCGTGCCCTTTCTGCTGCCCGCCCGGTCGGCGAACAGTGCGACCGTCAGGGCGAGTCGGCCGTCGTACCCGGAGGTCCACACGGTCCGCCGGGTGATCCCACCGCCCGCTCCGCCGGTGGTGAACACCTTCGCCTCCGCCTCCGGCGAGCCGACGGCATCGGGTACCGGCCCGGCCCCCGATCGTGCGCCCGCCGTCATCGCCTCCTTGCCGTCCAGCACACGGCGCACGTCGGGACGCGCCCGGTAGACGGTGCGGCCCTCCCGCGTGATGCGCGCGACGGTGTACGGGGTGGCGTACCTGCCGTCCGCCGCCACCGTCGCGTACGCCGACGCCAGGCCGAGCGGAGTCGGCGCGGCCGTCTTCAGCAGTGTGCGCAGCGGCTCGCCCGCCCGCCTCACGCCGTCGAACGGCTCGAGGGCCGTCCCCGCTTCCACCGCCCCGCTCACCGCGTCGTTGAACGGCTGTCGCGCGTAGTCCGAGCCTCCGTACAGCAGCCGTACCGCTCCGTCACCGGGCACCATCCCCACGACGGCGGTGTGCACGCGGACGCCCTTGCCCCCGGGATTCTCCCCGGCCAGTTGCGTGGCCCGGTCCTGCGCCGCCAGGTCGAAGGTGGTCGTCACGCTGTAACCGCCGCTCGCGAGCCGGTCCTCGGCGATGCCGAGCCGGTCCGCGGCCTCCTTGGCCGCGATGTCGATCAGATACTGCCGCTGCCCCTCGGTCTCGCCCGGCGGATAGAACCGGAACGCCGGGAAACGCGCCGCGGCCCGCTGCCCGGCCGTGATGGCGCCGCTCGCCACCATCGCGTCGAGCACCCACTCCCAGCGGTGCTCCAGCTTCGCGGTCACCTTCGGATCGGAGCCCGCCTTCTCGTAGTACGAGGGGATGTTGATGATGGACGCCAGCGCGGCGCCCTGTGCGACGGTCAGGCTCTTCGCGTCCACGCCGAAGTAGTTGCGCGCGGCGGACTGGATGCCGGCGGCGCCCCGACCGAAGTACACGGTGTTGAGATAGCCCTCGAGGATCTCGTCCTTGCTGCGGGTGCGGTCCAGCTTGATCGCGATGAGCGCCTCGCGGGCCTTGCGGGACAGCGAACGTTCCGGGCTCAGCAGCGCGTTCTTCACGTACTGCTGGGTGATGGTGGAACCGCCCTGCGGGTCACCGCCCGTCAGCGCCGCCAGGGCGGCCCGTGCGATGGCCCGCGGCGAGATCCCGCTGTCCGTACGGAAGGAGCGGTTCTCCGCGGCGATCACCGCTTCCCGCACATGCGCGGGGACCGCGGACAGCGGGATGTCCTGCCGGTCGACCGGTCCGCGCCGGCCCAGATAGGCGCCGTTCGAGTCGAGGAACACGGTGCTCTGGGTGACGGTCTCGGGGTGCGGCCTCGGGATGGTCGTGAAGTGGTACGCCACGACGGCCGCCGCGCACAGCGTCGCGATCAGCGTGAGGAGGGCGTGGCACAGCCGGCGAATCCGCCGGCCCCGGGTGCGCCGGTACCGGGTCCGCAGCGGCGTGCGCTGTCCCCGCCGGGGGCCCGGCCCCATCCCCTTTCCCGGTCGCCGTGCCGTTCGCGGGCCGGCCGTCCCGTCGTTCGCGTCCATGTCCGTCACCATGAGCTGTCCGACCGTGCGGCGGCCTTGCCCGAGGCGTCGTACACCGTGACGATCCGCTCGCCCGATCCGGCGCCGAGAAGCATCCGTACGTCCTTCTCGGACAGCGGCGGGCTCGTGTACCAGACTCCCCAGCCCGGACTTCCCGCCAGCACGAGGACCTTCGCGGTGGCCGTGCCGCCGCCGGTCCTCACCTCGACCCGGTCCGGCTCGCCGCGGAGGCCGCGGAAGAGGCCCGACAGGAGGAACCCACCCTTCACGCTGTCCACCCGCACGGAGACGCCGGGTTCGTCGAGCGGGCGGTCGCTGTCGTCCGCCGGGAGATGCGTGGGGACCGACCAGTGCCCGCCGTCGGCCGTCAGCCACACCCGGATTCCCGGTGCGACGGTCACCCGTTCGCCCGGTGCCACGACCCGGATCGGGCTCGTCACCGACGGGGCGCGGTCCCCCGCCTGGGCCCGGCGTGTCCCGTCCTGCGCACCGCCGCCCCCGTCACGGTCCGCCGCGAGCAGGGCGACGGGCACGAGCAGCGCCGCGCAGGCGGCCGACGACACGACGAGGCGTCGTCGCCGCAGGCGGCCCCCCGCTGCCCGGACATCGGCCAGCGGCACCTTCGACGGGACGATGTCCTGGGCGGTACGGGCGTACACCTCGCGCAGCCGCCCGGGATCGCCGCCGGCCGCCTTCAGACCGTGACGGGCACAGGCACGCACCGCGCCCACCGAGCAGCCCAGCAACTGGGCGATCTCCGCGTCCGCCAGCCCTTCCCAGATCCGCAGCACGAGAACCGTGCGCCGCCGCGCGGCCCGCCGACCGCGCAGCCGGCGCAAGTGGCCCTGCACCAGGCAGCGCCGCACGTGGAAGTCCGTGTCGTCGCGCGGAACGCGTCGCCACCGCGCGTACGTCCGCACCAGGGTTCTGCGCACCAGTTCCTCCGCCGCACCGGGATCGCCGGTGAGCAGCCGCGCGGTCACGATCAGCCGGGACCAGCGCGTCCGGGCGTACGTGGCGAAGTCGTGGCCGGTGGGGAGCACATCGTGGGTCGGTGGCACGTGGGCGGTCCTTAGGCTCGGGA
Source organism: Streptomyces sp. Y20 (assembly GCF_043195475.1). Lineage (NCBI taxonomy): Bacteria > Bacillati > Actinomycetota > Actinomycetes > Kitasatosporales > Streptomycetaceae > Streptomyces > Streptomyces sp. Y20. Next base: position 292,168 of record NZ_JBIDDP010000003.1, on the reverse strand, counting down.
ACCCCTTCGCGGCCGGACGTGCGGGCGTCCGTCCTCGTCGGGCAACTCTTCGGTGTGCCGGTAGGTTGATCAGCCGGCGAGCCGACACCGTCCAGGAAGAGGGAGCCTCGGACCCCCGCGCACCGTCTTCCCGAAGGGCCGCGCTTCGCCGGATGCGACCTACGCGACTACGGGACCTGTACGCACGGCGGTGGCGGCCGGGTTGCAAGCAAAGGACAGAGATTTCGGTGGAGGCATGACCGAGGACGAGTTCGACGCCTTCTACGCGGCCGCCTTCCCCCGGCTCACCGGACAGCTCTACGCCTTCACCGGCGACCACGGCGAGGCCCAGGACGTCGTGCAGGAAGCCTTCGTACGAGCCTGGGACCGGCGCCAGCGGTTCCTGGCGGAAGGTGCTCCCGAGGCATGGATCCGCACCGTGGCCATGCGGCTGGCCGTGAGCCGCTGGCGGCGCTCCAGGCGCTGGCTCGAACTGGTACGGCGCACTCCGCCGCCCGACCCCACCCCGGGGCCGAACCCTGAATACGCCGCGCTCGTGGCCGCACTGCGGGAGCTGCCCGAGGCCCAGCGGATGGCGATCGTCCTGCACCATCTGTGCGACCTGAGTGTGGAGCAGGTAGCCTCCGAGACCCGTGCGCCCGTGGGGACGGTCAAGGCGAGGCTGTCCCGAGGGCGGGCGGAGCTGGCGAAGCGTCTCGCGGGGGACGAGGCCGAGGGGCGGGTCGACGAGGCCGACGGGCCGGTCGGGAAGGAGAGCGGCCGTGGCCGATGAACTTTCCTCCGCGCTGCGCGAGTTGGCCGCGGCACAGGAGAGCGCTCCGGTCGTCGGCGGCCCCGCGACACGTGCCCGGGCGACGCGTCGCCGGCGCCGCCGCCGTGCCGCCGCGAGCCTCGGCGCGGGGACCGCGGCCCTCGCGGTGCTGGGCTTCGCCCTGAGCCTTCGCCTCGGCACGGCCCCGGACCACCCGGCCGGGCACCGGACCGAGGCCGTGGTCTCCCCGACGCCCTTCTCCGACACGCTCGACCTCTCCCGGCGCACCCTCTCATTCGGCGGTCGGGTGATGCCGGTCCTCTCCGAATCCGACGCCCTGCGCGGGGCCGACAGCCCCATGACGGTGGTCGCCAAAGAAGATCCGAGGGAGCTGAGCCACCCCGTGTCACCCAGCGGCCCGACCATAGGCCCCACCGTGGTGAGCGTCCGGGACGTGGTCGAGCTGCGGGACGGGGAGGGCCGGCCGCACTACGTCGGCCTCTTCTCCCCGCAGCTCAAGACCCTGAGCGACGACGGCGGCGGCGGCTGGATCGGCCTCGGCGCCGAGGACGTCAGGTGGTTCTACGCCCGGGTCCGCCCCGGCGACACCTTCTCGGTGACGGCCGGCCCGACGCCGGCAGCCACGCCCTCGGGCCCCGCTCCGGCACCCGGCGCCACGGGATCCCGGCCGCGGCTGGACGGCACGGCCCGCGCCGAGCGCACGAACCACCACATCGGCGAGCGGCCGCACCCGGACGGGCACCACGAGGAGAAGCCCACCGGGAGGTAACCCCGGCCTTACGGTGTGGTCGTGGTGCGCGCGCCGCCCACAGACCCCAGCGGCGGAGACCCCCGGGTCTCCCGGCGCGGGTTCGCAGGGAGCCGCGGTTCCTTCGTCACCCGGACCCCGAACCGGGGTTCGGCCGGGTTCCGCTGTGCGGCCCGGTGTGGCGTGACAGCGGCTTCCCGGGAGGCACCGAGGGACCGTCAATCGGCGACATGAAGGACGATCTTGCCGCGGCGGTGCTCGCGTTCGAGGGCCTCGTAGGCGGCCCGGGCCTCGGACAGGGGCAGCACGCGGTCCACCGCCGGGGTCAGGCGGCCGTCTTCGACGAGCCGGGTGATCGCGTCGAGTCCGGCCCGGTCGGGTCGTACGACGAAGAACACGCCGCGGGCCTGGTGGCGCTCGGCGTCCTGCGGGTCAGGGGGCGCCGCGATGCCCACCAGGGTGCCTCCGGGACGCAACACGTCCCAGGACCTGCGCAGTGTCCGGCCACCGACCAGGTCGACGATGACGTCGGCGTCGCTGACGCGGTCCTCGAAGCGGTCGTTCGCGTAGTCGATCGCCGTGTCGGCCCCCAGCGACCGCACGAACTCCAGGTCCGCGGCGCCTGCCGTGGCCGCGACCCGGGCGCCGAGAGCCGCAGCGATCTGCACGACGAAGGAGCCCACACCCCCGGCACCGCCGTGCACGAGAACGCGGTCACCGGGGCGCAGCCGCGCATGGTCCACCAGTGCCTGCCGGCCCGTGAGCGCGGCCAGCGGAACCGCTGCGGCCTGGTCATGGGTCAGTGAGGCCGGTTTGCCCGCCGACACGTCGGCGGGCAGGGTCACGTACTCGGCGGCCGCGCCGTCCCGGGTGAACGGGACGAGCCCGTACACCTCGTCTCCCGCCTGCCGACCGGTCACCGCGGCGCCGGTGGCGACCACGGTGCCGGAGAACTCATGGGAGGGAATGGTGGGGGTCCGGTCGCGGCCGGAGCCGTCGAAGCTGTCGGTCCAGGTGGCGTCCCAGGTCAGCTCCCCGGCGGTGACGGAGGCGGCCCGCACGGCGACGAGGACCTCGTCGGGGCCGGGCCGCGGTCGCGGCGCCGTTTCGTAGGTGAGCTGTTCGGGGCCGCCCCGCCTGTGGGCCCGGACCGCGTTCATCATGTTCATGGTCTTCTCCTCGGACAGGTGGGCGGCGGCCGTGCGTCGCGCCGGGTGCGCCGTCACCAGGTGGGGACGAAGCCACCGTCGATGATCACGTCGCTTCCGGTGATGTTCCGCGCGCCGTCGCCGGCGAGGAACAGGACCAGCTCGGCGACTTCCTCGGGCCGGGAGAAGCGGCCGGTGGCGGTGGAACCCGCGGCCTGCGCGACGACGTCCTCGGGCGTCACGCCACCCGCGGAGGAGAGGGTGGCCGCGACTCCGTCCCGCGCCAGCCAGAGATCGGTCTCCACCGGGCCGGGGCTGACGGTGTTGACCCGGATGCCCTTGGGGCCGACTTCCTTCGACAGGGCCTTGGAGAAGGCGACGAGGGCGGCCTTGCCCGCGCTGTAGTCGATGACCACGGGGTCGGGGAGGGTGGCGTTGACCGAGGCGATCGTGACGACCGACCCCTGGCCGGCCTCCAGCATGACCGGCAGGGCCGCTCGGGTGACCCGTACGGCGCTGAGCAGGTTCAGATCGAGTGCGTGCTGCCAGTCCGTGTCCGTCACCGACAGGAACCCACCGGTACGGGCCGGTGCCGTGCCCACGTTGTTGACCAGTACGTCGACGCGTCCCCGGGCCGCGCCGACGAGTTCCTCGGCGGCGCGGGGCTCGGCGAGGTCGACGGGCACCCAGGTGACCGAACCCCGCTCGACCAGCGCGGCCAGCTCGGGCGTGGAGGTGCGCGAACCGGCGATCACCGTCGCTCCCGCCCGGGCGAGGGCTGCGACGACGGCCAGTCCGATGCCCTTGCTGGCACCGGTGACGACGGCGGTGCGTCCGTGCAGCTGTGCGTTCATGTCCGTGTGCGCTCCTTGTGTCAGGCCCCGGTGAGGTGCCGGATGGTGGGCCGGTGGGGCTGTCGTGGGCCGGTGGGGGCGAGGTGGAAACGGTGATCGCCGATCAGGTGTGGGCGGTGCCCTGGCCCCTGATCCCCAGGCGGCCGGCCACCGCAGGACGTGGTCGGCGCTCACCGACCGCCCGCGGTCGATCGCTGCGGAGTGGGCGCCCGCCGTACACCCAGGCTCCTGCCACAGCCGGGGTGACGCATCAGCCGATCGACTTCAGTCCTCGACCGGCGTACCGGGCGCACGTCCACGAGGGTGCCGGGCTGCGGGCGCCCGGGTCGGCAGGCGGTGCCCGACAAGGCACCCGTGGAAGGCGCCGCGTCCATGACCCGGACAGGGGGAGCGGCGGTGCGGGGTCGCGCGATATCCTGAACGTCGGCTGCGGTGCGTGATCGCAGCGCGGCGGTGGGGCTCGCCGTACCCGAACCGCGGCATCGGTGCCGCCAACAGTCCCTACTTGCGATGGTGTGCGCCCGCATGCGTGCGGGCCCCGGCGAGTAGGAGACGTACGTTCATGACGGCCCCGAATCCCAAGGTGACGGACGAGCCCATGGATCCCGACGTGCATCGGCGGATGCCCGCTCGGCGACGGCAGTCCTGGCGGGCGCAGGGGCCGGTCCTGGCGGCGGTGGCCCTCGGCGGGGCCACCGGGGCCTCGGCTCGGTACGGGGCGTCGCTGATATGGCCGGTCGGGCCCGGGTCCTTCCCGTGGACGACCCTGTGGGTCAACGTCGTCGGCTGTGCCGTCATCGGCGTCTTCATGGTGGTGATCACCGACGTGTGGGCGGCGCACCGGCTGGTGCGGCCGTTCTTCGGAACCGGCGTCCTGGGCGGCTTCACGACTTTCTCGACCTACGCCGTGGACATCCAGAAGCTCGTCGACGGGGGCCGTCCCCGGAGCGGGCTCGCGTATCTCGCCGCGACGATGTGCGCGGCGCTGGCGGCGGTGTGGCTCGCGGCGACGGTGACGCGCCGCCTGGTGGCATGGAGGCAGCGGTGACAAGGCTGACGGGCTCTGCCCTACGTGTGACGATCTTCATCGGTGAGAACGACGTCTGGCATCACAAGCCGCTGTACAGCGAGATCGTGCACCGGGCGCACAAGGCGGGGCTGGCCGGCGCCTCCGTCTTCCGCGGTGTGGAGGGCTTCGGCGCCTCCTCCCTGATCCACACGCACCGGCTGCTGTCGCTGAGCGAGGATCTGCCGGTGGCGATCGTCATCGTCGACACGGACGAGCACATCCGGGCGTTCCTGCCCCAGCTGGACGAGCTGGTCGGGGAGGGACTGGTGATCCTCGACGACTGCGAGGTCATCCGGTACGTGGGCAGGGAGAAGAAGGCGTGAACTGGCTGCTCGTCGTCGCAGGGGCCATGATCGGCGCACCGTTGCGGTACCTGACCGACCGGGCGGTGCAGAGGCGGCACGACACCGTCTTCCCCTGGGGCACCTTCACCGTGAACGTGGTCGGCTGCCTGATCCTGGGCCTGCTGTCGGGAGCCGTGGTGGCCGGGGCCGCCTCCTCGCAGGTGCAGCTGCTGCTGGGCACCGGGCTGTGCGGGGCGCTGACCACGTACTCGACGTTCTCCTACGAGACGCTGCGGCTGGCCGAGGACGGGGCGAAGTTCTTCGCCGCCGCCAATGCGGTGGGCAGCGTGGTGGCGGGTCTGGGCGCGGCGTTCCTGGGGGCGTCGTTCGCGGAGGCGTTGTGGGCCTGAACCGGCCGGCGCCCAAGGAGCGGCAGGCGGACCGGCCACCGGGACCGATGAGTCCCTGGCGGTTCGTGGTCTGGTTCGGGACCGTCAGTCTGCTCGCCGACTTCGTGTACGAGGGCGCCCGCTCGATCACCGGCCCGCTGCTCGCGTCGCTGGGGGCGTCCGCGCTGGTCGTCGGTGTCGTCACCGGTGCCGGTGAGGCGGCGGCGCTGGGGCTGCGCCTGGTCTCCGGCCCGCTGGCCGACCGTACCCGCCGCTTCTGGGGGCTGGCGATCGCCGGATACGCCCTGACGGTCGTGTCCGTGCCGCTGCTGGGCGTCGTCGGCGTGCTGTGGGCGGCGTGCGCGTTGGTGATCGCCGAACGGGTCGGCAAAGCGGTGCGCTCACCCGCCAAGGACACCCTGCTGTCGCACGCCACGGCCGCGACGGGGCGCGGGCGGGGCTTCGCCGTGCACGAGGCGATGGACCAGATCGGCGCCCTGGTCGGCCCGCTGCTGGTGGCAGGCGTGCTCGCGATCACCGGCAACGACTACGGTCCCGCGCTCGGTGTGCTCGCCGTCCCCGGGGTGGCCGTGCTGCTCCTGCTGCTTCGGCTGCGGGCCCGAGTGCCGGACCCCGAAGCCTACGAACGCGAGGTGACGCCCGCGGCGCCACAGACGAGCGACGGCCGTCTGCCGGCGGCGTTCTGGACGTACGCCGCCTTCACCGCGGCCACCACCACCGGGTTCGCGACCTTCGGCGTCCTCTCCTTCCACCTGGTCGAGCGGCATCTGCTGAGCGCCGCGTGGGTGCCGGTGCTGTACGCGGCGGCGATGGCCGTCGACGCCGTCGCCGCGCTCGCGACGGGGTGGCTGTACGACCGCGTCGGCCCGCGCGTGCTGATCGCGCTGCCCGTGCTCACGGCGGGCGTGGTGGCGCTGGCCTTCACGAACACACTCGCCGTCGCGGTGGCCGGATCGCTGGTGTGGGGCGCGGCCATGGGCATCCAGGAGTCCACACTGCGCGCCACGGTCGCCGACCTGGTGCCCAGCGGGCGCCGGGCGACCGCGTACGGGCTGTTCGCCGGGGTGGTCGGTGCGGCGAGCCTGGCCGGCGGCGCGCTGACGGGCGGGCTGTACGGCTACTCGATTCCGGTGCTGATCACGGTGGTCGTCGCGATCCAGATCCTGGCCGTCGTGCTGCTGGCCGTCACACGCGTCACGCGGCGCTGAGCACCGGCCTCCCGCCGTCAGCGGGTCAGCCCGTACGGCGGTGACGGGTCGGCGTCGGCGATGTCGATGAGCTGCGTCGGCGCGGTACGGCCGACGGCCGGCTCGCCCCACGGCTCGTGGCGGGTGCGCCCGTCGTGTGTGCGCGGCGCCTCGTCGATCCGCCGCTCCAGCCGCACCGGGCGGCCGTCCAGCATGGGCAGAACTACCCGGGCATCATGCGGACCCGTCCGGGCGGCATGCCGTCTGAGCCGGCAGCTTCCTGCGGAGGGATACGAATCGGCGCGAGAGTCATTCCTTCCCGGTCACGGCAACCCTTGTGTGCGCGGCGGCGACTGACGGGTAACAGGGGCCGCGACCAAGGCCCGTTGCGCCAGAAGGACATTCCGTTGCCAGATCAGAACCGCTCTCATCGCCGCCGTCCGGCAACCCGCCGCGTGCTCGCCGCCGCCGTGGTGCTCGCCGCCGCGGGTGCCGCCGTGCCGCTGGTCGCCCGGGCCGCCCACACGCCGAAGGCCCGCACGCCGACCCTGGCCGCCGCGGCGGCCGGCAGTGGCCGCTACTTCGGTACGGCAGTGGCCTCGGGCAGGCTCGGGGACTCGACGTACTCCACGATTCTCGACCGGGAGTTCAACATGATCACCCCGGAGAACGAGATGAAGTGGGACACCACCGAACCGTCCCGCGGCAGCTTCGACTTCGGCTCCGCCGACTCGATCGTCAGCCACGCCACCGCGCACGGGCAGCGGATGCGCGGCCACACCCTGGTGTGGCACAAGCAGTTGCCCGGCTGGGTCAAGTCCATCACCGACCCGAACACGCTGCGCAGCGTGATGAAGAACCACATCACCACCGAGATGGCCCACTACAAGGGCAAGATCTACGCCTGGGACGTGGTCAACGAAGCCTTCGCCGACGGCTCCTCCCAGCACCGCGACTCGGTCTTCCAGAACCTGCTGGGCAACGGCTTCATCGAGGAGGCGTTCCGCACGGCGCGGACCGCCGATCCCTCGGCCAAGCTCTGCTACAACGACTACAACATCGAGAACTGGTCCGACGCCAAGACGCAGGGCGTCTACAACATGGTCAAGGACTTCAAGTCCCGCGGTGTACCCATCGACTGCGTCGGCTTCCAGAGCCACTTCGGCGCCGGTGGCCCGCCGTCGAGCTTCCGGACCACCCTGGCCGACTTCGCCGCGCTCGGTGTGGACGTGCAGCTCACCGAGCTCGACATCGCCCAGGCGTCGCCGACGGCGTACGCCGACGCTGTCCAGGCGTGCATGAACGTCACCCGATGCACGGGCATCACCGTGTGGGGCATCCGCGACAGCGATTCCTGGCGCACCGGTGAGAACCCGTTGCTGTTCGACGCGGGCGGCAACACGAAACCCGCCTACAGTGCGGTGCTCACCGCCCTGGGCGGCAACAGCAGCGGCACACCGGACGGGGGCGGCATCACCTCCGGCACGGTCTACACGCTCTCCGACGTGGCCGCCGGACGCGTTCTCGACGAGCCCGCGGGACAGAACGGCAACGGCACCCCGCTCCAGGTGTGGGACGCCAGCGGCGCCTCCAACCAGCAGTGGCGGGCCGGCCGCAACAGCGACGGCTCCTACACGCTGACCAACGTCGCCAGCGGCCGGGCACTGGACGAGCCGGGCAACCGGACGGGCAACGGAACGAGAATGCAGGTCTGGGACTCGAACGGCGGCGCCAACCAGCACTGGCGAGCCCACCGGAACGACGACGGCTCCTACACCCTCACCAACGCCGCCAGCGGCCGGGCGCTGGAGATCCCCGGCAGCCAGACCGCCAACGGCACCCCCGTCCAGGTCTGGGACTCGGCCGGCGGCGCCAACCAGCACTGGAACCTCAGGACCGCGACGCCCAGGCCGACGGGTGCCACGTGTGCTCTTCCGTCGACGTACCGGTGGACGTCGACGGGTGCGCTGGCGCAGCCGTCGAACGGGTGGGACGCAGTGAAGGACTTCACCGACGTGGTGTACAACGGCAAGCACCTTGTCTACGCGTCGAACGTGTCGGGATCGTCGTACGGCTCGATGATGTTCAAGCCCTTCACGAACTGGTCGGACATGGCGTCGGCCGGCCAGATCGGGATGAGCTCGCCGTACGCGGTGGCGCCCACGCTGTTCTACTTCGCGCCCAAGAAGATCTGGGTGCTGGCGTACCAGTGGGGTGCGTGGCCCTTCATCTACCGCACGTCGAGCGACCCCACCAACCCCAACGGCTGGTCCTCACCGCAGCCGTTGTTCACCGGCAGCATCCCCGGCTCCAAGACCGGCCCGATCGACCAGACCCTGATCGGTGACGGTCGGAACATGTACCTGTTCTTCGCCGGTGACAACGGCAAGATCTACCGGGCGAGCATGCCGATCGGGAACTTCCCGGGTAACTTCGGCTCGTCGTACACGACGGTCCTGAGCGACACTGAGGCGAACCTGTTCGAGGCGCCGCAGGTCTACAAGGTTCAGGGCCAGAACCAGTACCTCATGATCGTTGAGGCGAAGGGTGCGAATCAGCAGCGCTACTTCCGCTCCTTCACGGCCTCCAGCCTGAACGGTCCGTGGACCCCGCAGTCCGCCGGCGAGAGCAATCCCTTCGCGGGCAAGACCAACAGCGGTGCCACCTGGACCAACGACATCAGCCACGGTGATCTGGTCCGCGACAACCCCGACCAGACCATGACCATCGACCCCTGCAACCTGCGGTTCCTCTACCAGGGCAAGTCCCCCACCGCGAGCGGCCCCTACGACCGGCTGCCGTGGCGGCCGGGTCTCCTCACCCTGCGACGCTGACCCGCAACCGCACCTGCCGACCGATACTCACCGCCTTGAGGAACCCCAGCCGTGCGTCGGCTGGGGTTCCTCTCTTCTGTGGACCTTCATCCTGGGTACGGACCGAAGTACTGCGACGCCACCGCGGATACCGCAGGGCCGTCCCGCTCACCCGGACGTCGGGGTGTCCGTGGACAGGTCAGGATCGGGCACCGCGCGGTGACATCAGCAGCAGGCAGGGGGACGACGCCTCTGGCGTCGTCCCCCTGCCCTTGATGCACGACCGCTGCCTACTTGAGCGCTGTACCACCCGAGTTGTGGTAGGCGATGGTCTTGCTGATCAGGTTTCCGCCGTCGGTCTCGACGGATGTCTGTTCCTGCTGCCCCGGACCGAACAGCAGGCCGGCGACATGCGCGTTCGCCACCTGGTCCATGTGCGCGAAGAACCAGTCCACCTTGTCGTCCTTGTAGTGGTTGAGGGTGTTGTTCTGCGCCATGTTGCCCACGGGGATCTGCCACAGGACCACCGGCTTGCCCACGGACTCGGCCATCGTCTTGTAGAACCTCAGCGAGTCAGCGGCCTTCTGGTCGCTCCAGAAGGCGTCACGGCCGCCGTGGGCCGGCTGTGCGTACCAGCCCGCGTCGCGGTCCGACACGTCGGTGACCAGGAAGTCGGCGTTCGGTGCCCCGAGGCTCGCGTAGTCCTTGACGCATCCCTGGGTGTTGTTCTGCCAGTCCCAGCAGGTGAGGTGGAGCCCCACGGCGGTGTGCGGCGCGTACTTGTGCGCCATCGAGATCAGGCAGCGGGAGAGTCCGGCGGCGCTGTTCTCCTGCGATCCGCAGTCGGCCGGATTCGCGGCCGAGACCTGCGCGGCAACCTTGTGCGGATCGCCGAGCGACCGGACGTATCCCCAGAAGTCGGGTTCGAGGTCGATCATGTCGTGCGAGTCGCCGATCTTCCGGAGGAAGAAACGGTAGTCGTTCATGTACCGGGTGAGCAGGTCAAGCCGGTTGATGGCCACGACCTCGCCCGGACCGTCGCCCTGGCCCGCCAGATCCCCGAGGTCGCGCAACGAGTACCAGGTCCAGAGCATCTTCTGCGGGCGCGGGCGGCCCTTGTACTTCGCCTGGGCCACCTGGGCGTCCCGCCAGGTCACATAAGTGCCCGGTGCCGTGGTGCTGCCGTTCCAGCAGCCCCACCAGCTCGACCACGCGGCCTGGCAGAGCGATGCCGAGTAGGAGGCCGACGAGGGCGCGGGCCGGCTGTGCACATAGGCGTACCGCACGTCGAACGGCGCGGCGGCCGCCGAGGCGTCGGACATCGAGCCGCCGATGAGCACCGCGCTACTGCCCATGAAGCGTTTCGTCGAGCTGCCGCCACCGGCCGCGGGAGACGACGGCGACGACGGTCGCGTGCCGCTCGGAGCCCGGCTTGCAGGAATGCTGCCGCCCTGCGCGGTGGGCGTGCCGGTGCTGCCCTTGCTCCCGGCCGGGACGAGCTTCCATTGCTGATCGGCGCCGCCCCGGTCGCGGTCCTGGACGACGTGGTCACCGTCGGCCTTGGACGCGTTGTGGACCTCGACGGCCTTGCCACTGAAGCGATTGATCAAACGTACGTAGCCGTCCGGCGACTTCGCCAGTTCGAACTGCTGGTTGGTGCCGTTCAGGTCGCTCCACTGCACGAGGTCGGAGCCGTTCTTCTTCGACCAGTGGTGGTCGTCCAGCACCTTGCCGGAGTTCCGGTTCTGCAGCCGGTAGTAGCCGTCGCCGGCGTCGATGAAACGCCACTGCTGGTTGGCCCCGCCGTGACGGCCCCACTGCACCACCGCCGCGCCGTCGTTCGTGGCGAAGGCGCGGTCATCCAGCACCTTGCCGCTGTTGCGGTTGACCAGCACGTACCACGCCTTCGGATCCACGGGCTGCGCTGAGGCGCTGCTGACCACCACAACGGCGCCGGCCACGACAGCCATCACAACGGCCGCCCAGACACTCCGCCGTGCGAACAACCGCCGGCCGCGATGTGTCACTTTTCGTCTCCCCGCGGCGGCTGGATCGGTCGAGCGGTACGCCGCCGATGACGTGGGTGGGCGAGGGGGCATGTCTGTGCTCTCTTTCAGCCGTTGCATCTGACCGGACCACCTGGCCGGGCAGGACTGAGTGGTTCGGGCGGCCGAAAAGGTTGCCGCGCACGCGAAGATCCACAGATTTTCTGCCGGCCAGGCCATAGCGGAACGGACCGGCGAAGTGCGACGCCGGTACCGCACCTTGACGTGCGGCTTCGGCCGCCGCAGCCGGGTCCGGCTCTGCCGGCTCTCCACCAGCCGGTCCTGCACCATCCGCTTGCCGGTGGCCACCGTGACCGGCACCACCGCGCCCGGCCCTCGCCGACGGCCACGCGTACACCGTGGACGGGCGGTTCGCCGTGCATACGAGTGCGGGCAGCAGGACCGCCGGCGCGGGGTGCCGTGCGCATCACTGATCGCATGACGGTCGGCAGGGACTGACCTGCAGGTCGACCACGAAGGCGCCGCGGGTCAGGGAAAACTGCACTCGGTAGTTCCTGCGTACAGCAGGTGGGTCACCGGCGTCCCCACGACCCACCCGGCAAGCACCGGGTACCGCCCGGCTTCCTGCTCAGGAGCCGCGCCGCCATCCCGCAGGGGTTCGCGGAGAAGGAGCCGGACGGCCTCCTCTTCGCCGGAGAGAACGGCGTCCCTTCCGCCGCTCGACCTTCGGGCGGAAGCGGCGCAGGGCCAGGGCGAAGGCCGGCACGCCGGAAGAAGTCCGCTTCTACGACCTCCGGCACCTGGTGCGCTTGTGGTGCGGCGCGGCTCAGCGCTGCGGGTCGGGCGCCGGCTCGATGACGTCGGCCCAGACCCGGTCACTCCACGGGTTCCCCTCCGCACCGATGCGTCCCGCGACGACATCGTCGAGGAAGTGCGCCTGAGCCACCCCGACTGTGTCGTCCGGCCACCACAGCGAGTCGCACTCGGTGCACAGGAAGAAGGGTGTCCCATCGTCCTTGAAGCGGTACGGATGGACCCAGTCCTGCTCGCAGCGCGGACAGACCCGCTTGGTTGGCATGACCGGCACGGTATCCCGGACGGAAGTGCCCGCTTTCCAAGTCTGTCGGGGGCTCACAGGACGTTGTACAGGCGTGTCCACCTGGGTTCATGCGCGGTTGGCCACCACCTCCAAAACGGTGAGGAGGCCCGCCTGAACGGCCCTGCGCGGTGCTGAATGGGACGGAAACCGAGACGGCCTGTTGTCCCGGCCGGTCCTCCCGTTGTTCGGGGATCAACCACCGCGGCGAGCATTGCACTGACGCAGTTATCACTGTCCAGGTCTGCCCGCCGACCGAAGCAGCGTGGGCAGCGTGTCAGAGGGCGCCGATGTTGCCTCAGGGGCATCCTGGGGGCACTGGTGAGCGCCGGGGCGACCGACGAGGAGGGTCCGGTCATGAGGGAGTCCTCGCAGGGCGTGACGGTCGTGGCTCTCCTGGCGGATCCGGACGCGCCGACGGAGGTCGCGCAGCGCATGGCCCGGATGCTTCCTGATCGGCTCGCCGACAGGTCGGGCCAGGGACGGCGGTTCGACGTCGAGGTGGTCAGTGAGCCCTTCACCGCGGGGACCGAGGACCCGCCCGCCTTGATGCACCGGATCATGGACCGCGGAAGTGCGGAGAGTTGGGACATCGTCGTGGCTCTCACCGACCTTCCGCTGCACTCACATGGGCGCAAGCTCGTGGTGGATCTGAGTCACGAACACGGCTTGGCGCTGCTGTCTCTTCCCACGCTGGGGGGCTTCCGGCTGCAGACGAGGGCCCGGCAGGCCGTGGAAGAAGCCGTGCTCAGCTTGGCGGGCCCGCAGGCCACCGGGCCTGAGGGGCCTCCGGGAAGTCAGCCACTGCGGGGGCCCTTCATCGGTCGTCTCGCGCCCGTCCATCCGGGCCAGGTCGGTGCGGAGGAGATCGCCGACCTGCGGTACATCATCAGTGGGCCGCGCGGTTACCTGAGGGTGCTCCTCGGTATGGTCCGCGCCAACCGGCCGTGGCGTTTGGTGCCGGGCTTGTCGAAAGCCCTGGCGGCCGCACTCGCCACGGGAGCAGTCGCCACCGTGAACTCCACCATCTGGACCCTGGCCACCTCCCTGAGCACGCCACGCCTGGTGATCGCCATGGTCGGGTCTGTCGCTCTCATGATCGGCTGGCTGATCGTGGACGCGAACCTGTGGCATCGAACGGATGAGGTTTCGCCGGAGGCGAGGAAGAGGGCGGCTCTCTACAACGCCTCGACGGTCCTGACCGTGGGTATCGGGGTGATCGCCTGCTACGTGGGTTTGGTGGTCATCAACCTGGTGTGGGCGCTGTTCATCCTCAACGACCGGGTGTTCGCTTCCACGACACGAACCCCGCTGCACGCCACGGAGTACTGGACGCTGTCCTGGTTCGTCGCTTCGGTCGCCACGGTGGGCGGCGCGCTGGGATCGGGCCTGGAGAGCGACGAGGCGATCCGGGCAGCCGCCTACTCCAAGCGCGAACAGGAGCGTCGCAGGGCGCTGCAGGACGACGACGGTGACTAGCGGGTGACCTCAGTCGGAGATGTGCCGTCGGTCGGTGGTCGTCGGGGTCCGGAGATTGCGCTGATCGGTCGGTACGTGGTGGTTTCGCCTCGGGGGCCGACGGGGACCCGCACGGCACGCCGCCGGAGCGCCGAAGGTCCGCCTGGCGGGGCCGGCGGCAGAACGGCCGTTTCATCTGATCCAGGTGAACGGTTCCCAGAGGCGTGCCGGAGCCCCGGGCCCCGTCGCAGCACTTTTGAGAGTCAGGCTCGCTGCGCCTTCCCCATCACCGCCATGCCGCGACATCAAGGGAAGCCACCATGAAGGCAGCGGTATACGAAGGACCGCGAACGGTCACAGTGAAGGACGTACCGGACGCGAAGATCGAACATCCCTGCGACATCGTCGTCAAGATCACCGCCACCAACATCTGCGGTTCGGACCTGCACATGTACGAGGGCCGTACCTCGTTCGAGTCCGGCCGCACCCTGGGACACGAGAACATGGGCCAGGTGGTGGAGATCGGCTCGGCCGTCCGCAAGGTCCAGGTGGGGGAGTACGTGGTCCTGCCCTTCAACATCGCCTGCGGCTTCTGCAAGCAGTGCGAGCAGGGTCTGACCAACTACTGCCTGACCATGCAGCCGGAACCGGCCCTCGCCGGAGCCGCCTACGGATTCGCCGACATGGGCCCCTACCAGGGCGGCCAGGCGGAGTTGCTGCGCGTGCCCTACGGCGACTTCAACGCGCTGCGTCTGGGCGAGGACGCCGCCGAGCGGCAGACCGACTACGTGATGCTCGCCGACATCTTCCCCACCGGCTATCACGCCACCGAGATGGCCCACGTCAAACCGGGCGACCAGACGATCGTCTTCGGGGCCGGCCCCGTCGGGCTGATGGCGACCTATTCCGCCCTCCTCAAGGGCGCCGGCCGGGTCTGGACGGCCGACCATCAGCCCGACCGGCTGCGCAAGGCGGAGGAGATCGGGGCCATCCCGATCAACACCGCCGAGCAGAACCCGGCCGAGGTCGTCAAGGAGGCCACCCTCGGTCTGGGCGCCGACAACGGCTGCGAATGCGTCGGCTACCAGGCACACGACCCCCAGGGACACGAGGACGCCAGCCTCACGCTCAACGGTCTGATCGAGTCGGTCAGGTTCACGGGTGACATCGGCGTGGTGGGCGTGTTCCTGCCCCAGGACCCCGGCGGCGCGGAGGCCCAGGGGGAGCTGGAAGCGCAGGGCAAGGTCCCGATCGACTTCGGCATGATGTGGTTCAAGGGCCAGCACATGGGTACCGGGCAGGCTCCGGTGAAGAAGTACAACCGGGCGCTGCGGGACCTGATCGCCGGCGGGAAGGCGAAGCCGAGCTTCGTCGTCTCCCACGAACTCGGCCTGGACGAGGCCCCCACCGCCTACGAGCACTTCGACGCCCGTGACGAGGGCTGGACCAAGGTGGTCCTGCACCCCGACGGACACGGCAACGGCCACAAGCAGTAAGCACAGGGCCGCCGCCCCTGCTCCCCGCAGGACAGGGCCGACCGACGAGCGGCGTCCGGCCCCGGCTTCGGCCGGGGCCGGACGGGCGATCGTCGCCAGCGCTCCTGCCATACCTGAGCAGCGGCGATCAACCGTGTTCGGCCGGTAGGCCGGACGGCGGAACCGCGGAACCCGATGACGCTGGTTGAGGATTGGATGCCGGCCACGCGGAAACTCCGGCGTTGTCCGCTGTGCACTCTTCACCTTCTCACTCAAGTGGCCCGCCTTTCCGTTCACTTCACCGCACGTGGGGAGCACTCATGAAGACAGACACCCGTTCCGCCACCCGTCTACGGCACGATCCGCTCGTCCGGGGCATCGGCTGGGCCAGTGCGCTCCTGGGCGTGCCGCAGGTCGTCGCCCCGGCGGGTTTCGCCCGGGCCCTGGGCGTGGACGACGCCTTCCGGCACCGCTCGGCCACGACCGCCGTCGGTGTGCGTGAGCTGGCGGCGGCGACCGGGCTGCTGGGGCGGCCGCATCCCGCCTGGCTCTGGGGCCGCGTCGGCGGCGATCTCATGGATCTGACGATGCTGACCCGGGCCCTGAGGAATCACAACGGTCGCGGCCTGGGCCGCACCGTTGCCGCGACCGCCGCGGTCACCGCCATCACGGCCACGGACGTCTATGCGGCCGTGACCCGCACCCGCAGGAGCGCCCCCATGGAACTGACCGCCACCACCACCGTCACCCGGTCACCGGGCGAGGTCTACGCCCTCTGGAAGGACCTGAAGCGACTGCCGGACTTCATGGCGCACCTGGACGAGGTGCGCGTCACCGGTCCGCGCACCAGTCACTGGCGGGCCAGCGCCCCGTTCGGCAAGGCGGTCGAATGGGACGCCGAGACCACGCAGGACGACCCCGGCCGGCTGATCGCCTGGCGGTCGGTGGACGGCGCCGACATCGACAACTCCGGCGAGGTCCGCTTCGTGGCCGCCCCCGGCGGCCGGGGCACCGAGATCCGGGTGACCTTGCGCTACGACCTGCCCGGCGGGGCGGTGGGCAAGGCCGCGGCGCGCTACTTCGGCGAGGAACCGCACCAGCAACTGGATGACGACCTGCGCCGCTTCAAACAGATCGTGGAGGTCGGCGAGGTCGTCCGCTCCGAAGGCGCACCCGGCGGCAAGCAGGCCCGCGGGGAGTTCCCGCAGCACCCGGCCCGACCGCTGACCGAGGACGAACTGAAGGAGGCCCTGGCATGAAGGCGAACTGCTGGACGGGACGCAACTCGGTCGAGGTGCGGGACGTCCCCGAACCGTCGATCCTGAGCAGCCGCGACGCCATCGTGAAGATCACCTCGACGGCAATCTGCGGCTCCGACCTCCATCTGCTCGACGGCTACGTCCCCACCATGGAAAAGGGCGACATCATGGGCCACGAGTTCATGGGAGAGATCGTCGAGGTCGGCCCCGGCGTCAGCGACAAACTCCGCGTCGGCGACCGGGTCGTCGTACCCTTCCCCATCGCGTGCGGCGCCTGCGCGTCCTGCCGCGCGGAGCTGTACTCGTGCTGCGAGAACACCAATCCCAACGCCGGCATCTCCGAGAAGTTCTTCGGCCACCCGACCAGCGGCATCTACGGCTACTCCCACCTCACCGGCGGCTTCGCCGGCGGCCAGGCCGAGTACGCCCGCGTGGTGCTCGCCGACGCCAACGTCCTGAAGATCGGTCCGGAGCTCACCGACGAGCAGGTGCTGTTCCTGTCCGACATCCTGCCGACCGGGTACATGGGCGCCGAGATGTGCGACATCCAAGAAGGTGACGTCGTCGCCGTCTGGGGCGCCGGTCCGGTCGGCCAGTTCGCCATGGACAGCGCCCGGGTCCTGGGCGCGGAGAAGGTCATCGCGATCGACAAGGAGACCTACCGGCTCGACATGGCCGCCGCCCAGGGCTACACCACCATCAACTTCGAGGACACCGACGTACGTTCGGCACTGCTCGAACTCACCGGCGGCCGGGGCCCCGACAAGTGCATCGACGCGGTCGGCATGGAGGCCACACACGGTGCCTCCCACATCCACCTCTACGACCGCGCCAAGCAGGCGGTCCGCTCCGAGACCGACCGGCCACACGCTCTGCGCCAGGCCATCCTGTCCTGCCGGAGCGGCGGCGTGGTGTCGGTCATCGGCGTCTACGGCGGGCTGATCGACAAGTTCCCGGCGGGTGCCTGGATGAACAGGTCGCTGACCCTGCGTACCGGGCAGTGCCATGTGCACAAGTACATGAAGCCGCTGCTGGGCCTGATCGAGCAGGGCAAGATCGACCCCACCCGGGTCATCACCCACCGGCTGCCCCTGACCGAGGCACCGACCGGTTACGACCTGTTCAAGAACAAGAAGGACCACTGCGAGAAGGTCGTCCTCACGCCGTGAGGGTCGCGCCGGTGAACTGAGGCACCATGTCCCGCCGATACCGGCTTGCGCCGGTCGGACGTGGCCCCGGACCATGATCGGTCCGGGGCCCTTCGCCTGGTGCCCGGCAGGGCTCGGCCCTGCGGCACTCGCTTCAGGAGCTCGAACCGAGCCCGCCCTGGTGGCTGTCGTCGACTTGTGCGACGGCCGGACAGGGGATGCTTCCGAGAAGGCCGCGCTGATCTATCAGCACTCCGACGAGGAGCGGCAGCGGGACCTCGCGGCCGGCCTCGACGACCTGGTCCGCGCCGAACGTGCGAAGCACCACAGGGACAAGGATCACGACTCCGCGCACCACAACGAGAAACCCACGGGCAAGCTAGTCAGGCCCTTGTGGTGCGGATGTGGTGCGCACCCCGCTCACTTGTCCGGACAACAAAGAACCCCCGGGTCGATGACCTGGGGGTTTCGCGTGGAGCGGGTTACGAGATCGAACTCGCGCTCTCAGCTTGGGAAGCTCGGATTCTCTGAAGGCGCTACCCGTCCTGACCTGCGGTGGACCTGGAAAGGTGCGGAGGCGATCCCCGACTTGTTCCCCGCTGTTCCCCGTGGTTCTCCGCAGGATCTGGCATACATCTGGCACGTCCAACCACTCCGGGCTGAGAGGCTGAGCCGGTGACTGATGATGAGGTTGTCGAGGCGTTGCGGATCGTAGCCCGGGCAGGGACCTTGCCACCGCCCGCGACACCGGAGGCTGTCGCTGCGGCGGAAGAAGTCATCGGGTTCCCGTTGCCTCTTCTCTTGCGGCGCTTGTACGTCGAAGTCGACAACGGCGGATTCGGCCCGAACGAGGGCATCCTGGGCGTGCACGGTGGGTCCGCGCAGGGCAACTTCGCGGACATCGCCGAGCTGTACCAGGACGGCCCGGATCCGTCCGGCCGCATCCCGGCCGGGCTGGTCCTGATCTATGACTGGGGCTGCACCATTTGGTCCCTGGTCGACTTCCGCGATCCCGCGGGCGCCATGTGGTGCAACCATGAAGGCGAGCACTGGCCCCAGGGCATGAACCTCACGGAATGGCTCACCGGCACGCTGGCAGGAACCCTGACGGTGGCAACCCTGCTGGAGAGCCGACCCACTTCGTAGACCAGCTGCCCCACTGCCCTGGGCCGGCACTTCTCCATCGGGACTGCGGGACTTGGACGCACGACCTCTTCGTCCCGAAGCAACGGGAGCGGGGGCTCCCCCTTGGGTTGGTGTGCTCCTCACCTGCGCCGACGGTCCACAGGTGTCCGTGCACGTCCACCGTTGTGCGTCTGCGTTGTCACGCAGTTGGACACGCACCAGTGCCGCTCTTCGCTCCCCGGAAACATTGGCGCGGGCGGGCTGAGGGCTGCTCTACGATCATTCTGCCTGCGTCGGCCGGCCCGCTGTAGACCCGCAGCACCGGCCCGTTGTGGAGGGGGCCAGCCCGTTCGAGCCGGGCCAGGTGGGCTGACACCCGCTTTAGGAGTTCGAATCGACGCCCTCAGCGGTCTGCAGCTGCGAGGCCTGAGCTGACGCTCACGACTGCACGAAGCTTCTGGCGTCCGGTGCCGTTGATGTCAGCCGTGGATGTCAGGCGACTCCATACCCGAGGAAGGGACGGGGGCCTTACCATCCCGGTGTGCCTCAACCCTCGAAGCTCACTCTTCCTCATTGCCCGAACCCAGTGTCAGTTCCTGACACTGAGTGGTGGCGCACGCCCTACGCCGAGCGCTGCAACTGCCGGGCCGGGGTCGAGCTGGAGCGACTGAGGACCAAGCGCGTTCACTGGGTGGATCGTGGCCGGCTCGCCTTCTGCATGTGCGGCCCGGAGGCCAGATTGCCGCTATCAGCAGCGATCAAGCGTGAGCAGACCCCTCGACAGGGCGTCGCATGTGAGCGGTGCCTGCGCAGAGTTCGGCGCGAGGCCCGCGGCGAGTTGCTGAGGTTCGATATGCCGTGTTGCTTTTGCACGGGCACAGCTCATGCTGGCCGCGGCCGCTTCTCTATGAGGCACACTGCGCCGCTGCTGCGTTGACTGCTGACGCGCTGGAGATGTGAACAAGCTGCGACGGCCAAGCCGCTATGGCAGCTTCAGGGGCCATCAGCTTGGGAAGCGACGACGCTTGCGCGGCCATAGGGCAGCTGACCTGGGCGGATTCGTTGTCGGGTGGCAGGTGTGAGGGACTGATTGCACCGTTGTTGACCGTGGTTGTCCGCTCTGAGGGGCACGCTATGGGCACGACGCAGGGATGGGGAGATCAAGGCCTCCGGTCGGCTGCCGGAGGCCGGGAGTGGCTCCGACTCGAACGGCAGCCGAGTGAGGCCGTCGCGACGGCTCACATGGCGTCATTCGGATGCAGTGGCGCGCATCAAGCATCCTGCTGCGAGTCGAGGACTCCTTGGGCCTTGACGCGCACCAGGGCGATGCGCACGAGGCCGAAGCGCACGAGGGCGAGGGCGCGCCCCGCGCCGTGCGGAGCGCCGGCGCCTTCGGGCCGGAGGCGCTGCCGTGAGGCACCCCTCCGGGCCGCCCACCACCCCGTCCGTCCCGCGCCCGCCGGCCCCCTCGCGCCAGGGTACGGCGACGGTCTCCCCCGCTACGAACGGTTCCGCGGCTGCGAACGCCGCACCCACCCCGCCCGATCGCCCGTCCGCCCCGTCGGCGTCGCCTTCCTCCGGACCCGCCGGACCCGCCCGTCCGGCGGCCCCGAGCCGTCGGGGCCGCGCGACGCTCCCGCGCCCCGGCGACTCTGCCGCCCTCGGGGACGCCGGCGGGGGAGGGCCGGGAGCGGCCCGGCCGACCGGCCCCGGTTCGCCGTCCTCCACGAGCCCGGTGAAGCCCGCTCGTACTGCAACGGCAACAGAGGAGGAACCCGCCGAGGAGTCGGACGAGGGGGCGATGCGGTACTCAAGACGGACGCCCCGGCCGCCGTAGAGCTTGCCCGCGGAGCAGTCGGCGGCCGCTCACGGGACCGGCACCGAGGCCCCCCCTCGGCCTCTCCGACCGGCGGATTCCCGTGTTCACACTGGGCGTGGGGCCGGCTCCGCCGGGCCCCGGCATCGGCTTCTTCCGGGTGCGGATGCGCCGCCGCCGAGCGGCTCGCGACGGCCCGGGTCCCCCTTGAGTCGGGCCTCCGGCGTCCGCCTCAGGACGCTTGTCCACGCGGACTTACTCGCTATTGCATACTCGGTATGTCCATCCGCCACGGGCTTCTCGCCCTCCTCGAACGCGGCCCGCGCTACGGCTCACAGCTCCGTACGGAGTTCGAGTTCCGCACCGGCTCCACCTGGCCGCTCAACGTGGGTCAGGTCTACACGACGCTCAGCCGGCTCGAACGCGACGGCATGGTCGTGCAGGACGGTGAGGACGAGGCCGGCCACCTGCTCTACGCGATCACCGACAGCGGTCGCGTCGAACTTCGCAGCTGGTTCGAGCACCCCGTCGACCGCACCAGCCCGGCCCGTGACGAGCTGGCCATCAAGCTGGCCATGGCCGTCGGGGCGCCAGGGGTCGACATCCGTGACGTCATCCAGTCCCAGCGCCGGCACACCGTGAAGGCCATGCAGGACTACACCCGGCTGAAGGCGCAGGCCCTCACCGCCGTGGAGAAGAACGGGGACCGGGAGCGGGACGACATCGCCTGGCACCTCGTCCTGGAGCAGCTGATCTTCCAGACCGAGGCTGAGGCGCGCTGGCTCGACCACTGCGAGTCCCGGCTGATCCGTCTCTCGTCGACCGCCCGGGCGGCGGGGCCGGAGCCGGCTTCGCCGGGGGCGGTAGCGGGAGCGGCGGGGACGGGGGCGCGGGCGGCGGCCGGGGCAGAGGAGGCCGCATGCCACCGCCCGTGACGTCCGACCTTCACGACCGGTCCTGAGCGCCCGAACGACCGGCCTCACAGGGCCGACCGAGTCCACCGGCTCAACCCGACCCATTCGGAGCACCTGAAGACTCCGAACCACCCGACCAGACCCATACCGTAGGCACGGCGCTGCCAAGGACCGTCCGTCCGTCGCACCGACGTCCGGCCGTTCGGCGGCGTACGCCCGAGGGGAAACCATGTCCACACAACAGCAGCAGCCCGTGCTGAGTCTGCGGAACCTGACCCGCGTCCACGGCTCCGGCGCCACCGAGGTGCACGCCCTGCGCGGCATCGACCTCGACGTCCACACCGGTGAACTCGTCGCCGTCATGGGCCCGTCGGGCTCCGGCAAGTCCACCCTGCTCACCATCGCCGGTGGCCTCGACAACCCCACCTCCGGGCAGGTCTTCGTCGAGGGCACCGACATCACCGCCCTCGGCATCAAGGGGCTCGCCGCCCTGCGCCGCCGCAGCATCGGCTACGTCTTCCAGGACTACAACCTCATCCCGGCCCTCACCGCCGCCGAGAACGTGGCCCTGCCCCGCGAACTGGACGGCATATCGGCCCGCAAGGCCCGCACCGAGGCCCTCGCCGCCCTCGCCGAGATGGACCTCGGTCAACTCGCCGACCGGTTCCCCGACGAGATGTCCGGCGGCCAGCAGCAGCGCGTGGCCATCGCCCGCGCCCTCGTCGGCGACCGCCGGCTCGTCCTCGCCGACGAGCCCACCGGCGCCCTCGACTCCGAGACCGGCGAGTCCGTGCTGTCCTTGCTGCGCTCCCGCTGCGACGCCGGAGCCGCCGGCATCATGGTCACCCACGAGCCGCGGTTCGCCGCCTGGGCCGACCGGGTCGTCTTCCTGCGGGACGGCGCCGTCGTCGACCAGACCCTGCGCAGCGACGCCGACTCGCTCCTGACCGGCCGGGCGGCCCAGCGGTGACGACCTGGTTCCACTCCTGGCGGGCCGCGGTCCGCATCGCCCGTCGTGATGCCTGGCGCTCCAAGGGCCGCAGCTTCCTCGTCCTCGCCATGATCGCGCTGCCGATCCTGGGCGTGAGCGCCCTGGACCTGACCGTGCGCAGCGCCGAACTCACCCCCGCGCAGCGGATGGAGCGCACCCTGGGCGCCGCCGACGCTCGCTTCTCCGACGCCCAGACGGGCGGCGCGGCCATCCTGCAGAACCCCGAGGGCGAGAGGAACACCCCGGCCGGGGACTACGACTCGCCGGGCAAGTCCTGGCCCGAGGGCCCGACAGATGTCAGCAAGACCATCCCAACCGGTTCGAAGGTGCTGACCGACAGCAACGGCACCGCCAAGCTGACCACCACTCACGGTCTGCTCCAGACCGAGGTCCGCGAGCTGGCCGCCGCCGACCCCGTCGCCCGGGGCATCATGCGGCTGCAGGAGGGCCGCTTCCCCGAGAAGAACGACGAGATCGCCGCGACCACCCGGTTCCTGGAGAGCAGCGGGCTGTCCGTCGGCTCCACCCTCACCGCCCGCGGCTTCGACCGCACCTATGTGATCAGCGGCTCGTACGAGTTGCCCAGCGACCTCACGGCGGAGCAGGTCAACGCCCTGCCGGGGGCCTTCCTGGCGCCGTACGCCAAGGCGGTCGAGAAGGCCGGGCTGCCGAAGCCCAACATCTCCACCAGCTACCTGGTGAAGAAGGCCGGTGGTTTCACGTGGAACACGGTCCAGGCGATCAACGCCAAGGGTGTCCTGGTCACCTCGCGCGTCGTGGCCCTCGACCCGCCCGCCGACTCCAACGTGCCGCTCTACCAGCAGAAGGGCTGGGCCACCTACGAGGACAGCGGGGGCACTGATGCCGCCGCGCTCGCCGCCGTGGGTACGGTCGTCGGCCTGGCGATGCTGGAGATCTGCCTGCTCGCCGGTCCCGCCTTCGCCGTCGGCGCCCGTCGTTCCCGCCGCCAGCTCGGCCTGGTCGGCGCCAACGGCGGTGCCCGCAGCCACATCCGGGCCATCGTGCTGAGCGGCGGCCTGGTCATCGGCGTCGTGGCGGCCGTGGTCGGCATTGTCCTCGCCCTGATCCTGACCGTCGCCCTCCGGCCGCTCCTCGAGGACCACATGGGGCAGCGGTTCGGCGGCTTCACCGTCAGACCGCTGGAACTGCTCGCCATCGCCGCGCTCGCCGTCCTCACCGGCCTGCTCTCCGCGATCATCCCGGCCGTCACCGCCTCCCGGCAGACCGTCCTGGCCTCCCTCACCGGCCGTCGCGGCGTGCGCCGCAGCAACCGCGTGCTGCCGCTGATCGGCCTCGGCGCTGTCCTGCTCGGCGCGGCCGTCGCCCTGTACGGCTCGGTCGTCTCCGACCAGTCCGTCCTGGTCTCGGGCGGCTCGGCTGTCGCCGAGCTGGGTGTGGTCGCCATGACGCCCGCCCTGGTCGGCCTGTTCGGCCGGGCCGGCCGCTGGCTGCCGCTCTCGCCGCGCCTCGCCCTGCGGGACGCCGTCCGCAACCGGGGCCGCACGGCACCCGCTGTCGCCGCCGTCCTGGCCGCCGTCGCGGGCACCGTCGCCGTCTCGACGTACGCCGCGAGCCGCGACGCCCAGAGTCTGGCCGAGTACCGGCCCAGCCTGCCGTACGGGGCCGGTGCCGCGCTCGTCACCGAGGAGGGAGGCCGGGACGTCCCCGCGGTCCGCGACGCCGTGCAGCGGACGCTGCCCGTCGACGTCCGCGCCGACGTGTCCCGGATCGCCGTCGGCAAGCCGGGCTGCGGCCCGTACGGCGGGGGCAAGGGCTGTGGCTACTACGAGGTCGTCACCCCGAAGGCCAACGAGTGCCCGCTGTGGGCCAGCACCCCCGACGGCTCCGACCCGGCGGAGAAGTACACCGACGAGCAACGGCGCGCGCTCACCAAGGACTGGCGCTGCCGCTCGCGCGACGGACACGGCATCCACGTCGACAACGGTCTCCTCATCGCCGACGCCCCGCTGCTGAAGGTCCTCGGCATCGACGACCCGGGCGCGGCCAAGGCCCTCGCCGACGGAAAGCTCGTCAGCTTCCACAAGCCCCAGGTCGACAAGAACGGCGCCGTCGGCATCAAGCTGATCACCGACCCGGAGGCCGCCGACCGCGCCCACGAGCAGCACAAGCCGATCCCGGGCGAGGTGAAGTCGTTCCCCGCCTACCAGGTGCCCGGCTCGCCCGACTCCTACGGAGTGCAGAGCGTGCTCAGCCCCGCCGCCGCCAAGGCCGCCGGACTGATCACCGTCCCCCTCGGCGCCTTCTTCAGCACCGACCGGATGCCCAGCACCGAGCAGCGGCAGAAGCTCGAAGCCGAGATCGCCAAGCTCGGCAGCAACGTCGAGCTGACCGTGGAGCAGGGCTGGGTCGACAAGAACGACCTCGTCCTGCTCGCGCTGACCGTCTTCGCCGGCCTGGTCACCATCGGTGCGGCCGGCATAGCCACCGGTCTCGCCCAGGCCGACGCGGAGGCCGATCTCAAGACGCTCGCCGCGGTCGGCGCCCCGCCCCGGGTGCGCCGCGTGCTCAGCGGCTTCCAGTGCGGTGTGGTCGCCGCGATGGGTGTGGTCCTCGGCTCGGCGGCCGGTGTCCTGCCCGCGGTCGGGCTGCGGCTCACCGAGGGGCGCGAGCAGATGCGCTCCTACCAGGAGGCTCTCGACCAGGGGTGGGCAGACGTCGGTGACGTCGCGCCGCACGTGCCGATCGTCGTCCCCTGGGAGACACTCGCCGCCCTCCTGGTCGCCGTGCCCCTCGGAGCCACCCTGCTGGCCGCGCTGGTGACCCGCTCGCGCGGGGCGCTGGCCCGCCGCGCCGCGCACTGAGCCTCCACTGCCGGACCGTGCCCCTGGACGAGGGTGGATCACCCTCGTCCAGGGGCACACCGTGTGGGAAAGCACGCGTGCGCGAGAACAGCTTGGGAAGTGATGGCGCTTGTGCAGCAGGGCAGCTCTGACCTGGGGATATGTGCCTTGGAGTAGCGTCCGGACGTGTGGTGTCGCACCGCTGTTGACCGTGGTGCACCGGTCTTGAGGGCACGCTACGGGCACGCTGCTGACTCGGGAGTGCCTCCTGTCAGCAAAAGACCAGCCAACCACCGGGAGGCTTCAGCCAGTCGGGTGGGCGTCGTCGCAGCTGTCGTGGACGAGGAAGTCCGGGCCCCGTCCGTGTCTGTGGGCGACGACCGCCATGGTGAGGTCGAAGCAGCAGATCACCATGCTGCCGATGCCCCGGCTGTCGTCACTGTCGAGGTGTGGGACGACCCGCAAGCTGCTGGAGCCGGCATCGAACGACAGATATGCCTGACGCCCTGAACCGTACAGTCGTTGGGCGAACTCGGAGAAGGGGACTGTAGCTTTGCTGGTCCGCGTGGCTCGTTCGTCCGGATGGTCCTTGAGTGCCGCGGTCGAGCGGGTGCCCGACGAGCCTTCTGGCACGCATCTGGCACGCGGCCAGTGAGGGCAGCGCACAGCAAAAAGGTCCAAGTCGCTGACCTGGACCTTAGCTATGGAGCGGGTGACGAGAATCGAACTCGCGCTCTCAGCTTGGGAAGCTGCGGACATTCGGGGCCGGATCGCGCACTGACCTGGGCGAACGGTCGGGGAGCGGTCCCGGCGGGCTCGGCTGCTTTCACCGTGGTTCCCCGCTGTTCCCCGCTCGATCTGGTGCGCGTGTGGTGCGCTCGAGCATGGACTTTAAGGAGTTCGATGCGAGCCGGCCCTGGTGGCTGTCATCGACTGGTACGACGGCCGGAGAGGGATGATGGTGTACACCCCCATCCGGCGTCGTTGATGTCAGCCGTGGATGTCAGAAGCCCTCTGGTCCGTAGGAGCCGTTTCGTGGAGCGCCACGTACGCGGGTCCGCCCGCCCCGCCCACAGTTCGTCGCAACGTGCCCCCGGGCTGGCAACTGCCCCCTGGTCCACCGTGTGGCGTGCATCACATGTAACCTAAATGGCTGTCAGCTGCCCCCAAGACATTGATACGGTAGCCCTGTTATGGGGTGCGAGGCTGAAGAAGCCCACTACGGCTCATGACCGTTGGCATCCACAGAAGAGGGAGATCCGGGTTCGAGTCCCGGCTTGTAGCTTAACCGGTAGAGCGTCCTCTTTTCATTCTTTACCAGCCTGCTCTCTGCATTGCAGAGTTCAACTCGCCGCTGGTCAAATTGAGTGGACTGTAGTAAGTGCTTAGAAATCCCGGCAGCTTTCGCGTCTTCTGGGAAATGTGTTTGAGGGTCGCGTGTTGCGACTCAAAATCCTCCAGGCTTATATCTGCCCACACTTCGCGTTTCAATCTATCCCTGAGTAGGTAATTCATTTCCTGGGATATCCGCTTCGTGACAGCGAGCGCGAGAATCAACTCGCCGTGTGAGAAGGTCACAGGCACCCCTGGGACGATGCGCGTCTGTGGACGGTCTCCCGTTACCTTAATCCACTGATCTTGGGCGCTCTGGCTGAGGCCACCAGCTGCTTGTATGAGGCGCGTCTCGGGCATCCCTCCAGCATGGATAACTGCGTTCCTCATCTGGCGAATCAGATGAAATTGCTGTATGGAATCCCGAGGAAGACTCTGCCCTACCTTTTTTTCGAAAGCAGCGTGCATGGAGTACGCTTTCGTGCTGTCGGCCTCTGCTTGAGTCATTTGCCCCGCTCTAATGAGTAGGCCGAAGCAGGTGTGCACAAAATCCTCGTGGATTGCGAGGGCATACGGAACCGCCATCGCGCTAAGGTGCGTCTCTGCCTCGGCTAGGAGCGATTGCGCGTTCGCGGTAGACAGATTCATGCGCCTGATATGAGGCACGGCCGGAAATATCTCAGGCAATAGACGTGTACTGCCCGCAGTTAACTGAAGAGTGTTTTCGGCAAGTCGCGAGCCGGCCAACAGTGCCATGATTGCGTCACTGGCGCGAATTCTCGCTTGCTCGTACGCGCGATACTCCGGGAAACGAACAAGGCTCACACTAGCCTCCTTAGCTGGTTAGCCACAGATAATCACCTGTCCCAATGACTCCATCAAATTCCGGCACGGTGAGAGAGTCGCTGAAGACAGCGTACTCGACACCTTGATGGCGCACTTGGGCACTGTGAGAGATTTCGAATTGCATGCAACGATGCCTCGTATAGAGCTCTTCCGTGATTCGGGCCTCGGCATCGTAGGTGAGGAACCACTTGATCGGCGTTTCGCCCAGCATGGTGGCTAGCTCGGTGTGGTCTCCGGAACTTAGGGAGTCCATGTACAGACGATCACCCTGCACTAGATAGGGCGGGTCCACGTAGGCAATTACGTCCTGCCCTAACCCAGCGAGGCTACGGATGTGGTCCCTGCCATCCTGCTGTGATAGAGAAACACTCTCACTGTAACGCCCCAGGAACTCTATGCGTTCTGCTAGGGCTTCACGGTTAAAGCGGGCATCGATCTTCCACTTTCCTGTCTGCTCGAAACCGCCAATCGGTCGGGCGCGCAAGATGCCGGATCGGTTACATCTGTTGAGGAAAAACGTCGCGAAGCCGAGTTCCAAGTCGTTCTTTCCGATTGGGCTCGCGTATATAGCTGAGTTCCTCCGCCATGCCTCGATGGTCACCTCAGCGCTACGGATCATTGAGGCAAGCTCATTGCTCTTTCCAAAGACGCAACGCCAGAAGGCAGCGATCCCAGGGTCTGCGTCATTCAAGTGGATGCGCTCCACGGCGCCGTCTACGAGCAGCTTCAATGCAGCGCCGGCTCCGCCGCAGAAAGGTTCTGCGTAGTGTTTCGGTTGGGGTTCCTGAGCGCGAATGAGTTGACCAATATAACCCGCTAGACGAGCTTTCCCGCCCGGATAGCGCAGAGGGCTGATGTATCTCATCGCTTTTCCCCCAAGGAAGCATCAAGTTTCATGAGCATCGGTGTGTAAACTGCGCTTAGTCTAGTGATGTCGATGATCATAGGTTCGACGTCCCACTGATGCATGAAAGCGTGAAGATTCTTAACAGAAAGGGCCCCATCATTCTGGGACATTCGGCGAGCTTCATCTAGATCCCGATCGCTGCTATTGGGGTCTATGTGTAGTAGTGCCAGACGAATACGGTCGCGCAACCGGTCTTGCTTTCTTCGCCATCCTTGCTTCTCGGCGAGCTCGGTGACAGCAATGTCGATCACTGCGCGAATCATGATCGCTGCTACGTTCGGCGACTCTGTAATGATGACTTTTTTGGCTTCGTTGAGTACTTTTGCGGTTCGCGGGCTAACGTTCCGCAGAACAACATTTTGGAATACACGCTTGTCTTGGTTCGAGCGCCCGGCAGCAGGAGGCTTTGTCTGCGGCGTGGCCGTCTGAGCGGGTGGAATAACAGGACTGGCGGTGGGCGTTGTAGCATCAGGACTTGGTATCAAACGAGGCTGTGTGAGGCGATCGGAATTCTGAGGAAGGTAGTTCTTTATTCCAGCGACGTACTCGCGACGTTGATCTCTATTCTTGACGTGTGATACCGAAAGGTGAGATGCCAGATCAGAGAAGAGCTTACGAACTGAACTATGCATAGCTTCCGGTTCGTAATCGGCGAGAATTCCCTTCTCGGTGAATTCGATTCCCAGAGCGTTTCGAACCTTGGAGTCGCTGAGTACTCGGGCTAGCGTAGTAAGGCGAGTAGATCGAACCTTCTCGACGTCTAGAAGAAGTTCCCGATCGTTGGCATACCAGAGGTTGACCTGATGGATAAAGCGCAGTGCCCTTTCGGACGGGTTTTTCTTCTTCGCATACCGAGTTACCTGTTCATGATTCCATCTGACAACGCCTACGCCGCCATTCTCTCCGGTGTGTCGAAGTGTGATCCAATGGCGTGCCGCGTCTCTACTAGGTGAAACAATGCAGCGCACCACACGAGGGATTGTGGTTCGATTTCGGCGAGCAATAATTGCTATCTGCTGCCGGATCTCGGGATCTTCTACCAGGGTTGGATCTAATAATGCCTTGAGTGCCGAAATTCTGCGATTTCCTTCAATGACCACCATGTCGCCTTCTTCTTTCACGACGATGGTCAGCTCAGTCGGGTTCAGTCCTTCAGAGGCGATGTCTTGGGCCAAGTTGACCCATTTCTCGGGATCTGTCGCAAGGAGCGCTGAAATGGCCTCGCGCGTCGTTGGTGTAGGCACGTCGTGCCGAGGGTTCTGCCTGTCAAGGGTGAGGTCTGTGACCGCGAAGTCCTTCTGCTCCATGGTGATGATGTTCTCATTTGGGTCGCCAACTGCGGTAGCGATCTAGCGAAGTTGGCCATGCTGGCGAGCTCACCGAGGCGGAGCGGGTTTGGTCGGTGGCCTGCCCGGTCTGGGGTCGAGCATGGCCAGGGGGCCGTACGCTGGTTGGCAACTCGGGCAGGCTTTGGGCCTGACCGCAATTAGCATGAGTGGCCCCCTGGTCTTGCTTGACGCGGGACCCGGACCGGGGAGGTGGGTAAAGCCGTGGAGCCCCCAGCCACGACGTACCTCCTTCTCTGGCCTCAGGAGGCTGATCGCTGTGCGCGCGGCACGGGCGCCGGCCGGGCTGGAGCGGGGCGGAGACAGGAGCGCAGGCCCGGCCGGGGGCCGGGCCGCGCGCGGTGAGCGGAGCGAGCCGCCTTGAACCAGTAGAGAAAGTTTGAATCACGCTCGGCTGGTGGTCGTTGGTCTGGTCGTACCGGTGCCTGCTGGCTCGTGGTGTAGAACCCTGGACATGGGGAGTGAGCGGCGGGAGCGGATGAAGGCGCTGGGTGCGCGTCTTCGTGTGCTTCGTGGAGAGTCGGGTCTGACGGGTGCTGTGCTGGCGCAACGGGCCGGCGTAGGTCAGCCGACCGTGTCCAAGATCGAGACCGGGCGCATGGTTCCGAGCCGGGATGTGCTCGACCGGATCCTGGGCGCCCTCGGCGTGGATGAGCCTGTCTCTCGTGAGGTGCGCGAGCTGCTGGCGGACGTGGTCGCCGCCGAGGACGACGAGCCGACCGCTGTCGACGTCGCCGAGGTCACGACCGTTGACGAAGAGGTGCGGTCCGCTCAGTCGGTCCGCTCGTTCCAGTGCGTCGTTCTGCCGGCCATGTTGCAGAGCGCGGAGTACGCCCGGCACGTCTTCCAGAGCGCCCCGCGCTCGACGCCCGAGGCTGTCGGTCGGGCCGTCGCTGCCCGCGTAGATCGGCAGAGCGTGTTGTACGAGCCGGGGCGGGAGTCGGTGTTCGTGGTCACCGAGGCCGTGTTGCGGACCTGGCCGGGAAGTCCGGCGCTGATGCTCGCGCAGTTCGACCGGCTGCTGGCGGTGGAGAGTCTGAGCACGGTACGGCTGGGGGTGATTCCCTGGCGCCGGTCGGTGCCGATGCTGCCGCGGCACGGCTTCACCTTGTGCGACCAGCGGGCAGTCGTGATCGAGACCTTCGACAACGAACGGGTGTCCACTGACGCTGCTGAAGTGGCCGCCTACGAGGAGACCTTCGAGCGCTTCGAGCGCGCTGCCGTCTTCGGCGATGAGGTGCGCGAGCTGCTGTTGCGGGTGATGAAGGAGTTCCGCGACCTGGGGGATGCCCTCACCCAATAGAGGAATAATTCCTCGACATGCCTAGAATGCTGCTCATCGCTGGGAATACTCTGCCGTCACGCTGTCTAGCCCCCTAGACGAACGGAGAGGTTCCCATGCTCACCAAGTGGTGCCGTGTCTTCCCCGGCCTGCCGGAAGAGGTGTCCAATGCCCGTCACTTCGTGGCCTCCCTGCTCGGGGACCGTGGCCCGGTCGAAGACGCCGTCCTGGTCGTGAGCGAGCTGGCGACCAACGCCCTGCGGCATACGCGGAGTGGCATGCCCGGTGGGTGGTTCTTGGTGGTCGTCGGCCTTGGCGACGATCTCGTGCGCATCAAGGTGGTCGACCAGGGCGGCGATCGTGTGCCTCACCTGTGCCCCGTCACCAGCCGTGAAGAGGGGGGTCGAGGGCTCCGGCTGATCGATGCCTTGGCGAAGAACTGGGGTTACACGATCTTGCCTGACGGGCGTTTCGTCTGGGCCGATCTGGTGCGGGCGAGCGTATGAGCGCACAGAAAGCGGTGCGATCGCGGGTTCGCATAGTCGGCGGTGAGGTGTGAGCCCGAGAGGTGTGCCCCGGAGGAGATCACGCTTCTATGTGATCGGCGTGCGTACCGGGCGGCGGCTGCCTCCCATTCCGTCTAGGGCCCTAGACTCCTGGGTACTGCTAGGAGGTGAGGTCATGTCGGACGAGCTCCAACGGATCATGACGATCGATGATCCGTACCTGCTGTTGCGCGAGGTGACGACTCGCTTGGCGGACGCGCAGCAAGAGGTGACCGAGCTGGCCCGCCTTCGTCGCCGAGTGGTTCAGGACCTGCACGCGCAAGGGTTGTCGTACGCGCAGATCGCCGCGAAGGCCGGCCTGAGCCGCGGGCGGATCCACCAGATCCGGCATACCGGCCCGGCGCCCGAAGGGGCCTTCCTCGGCCGGGGTGCCGTCACCGTCGCCACACCGTTGCGGCGGGACGACGAACGCGGCCGGACCGTCGTCGCCGTGGACGACGTCAGTTCGGGCAAACGGCTGGAAGACCTGGCGCGGTCGTATGGGCTCGACGTCGCCTCGGAGCATGTGCCGGTGGCCGGCGAGATCGATCTCAACCGGGACGGCTTGATCGTGGTCTGCGGTCCCCGCATGTCCCAGGCCATGTGGGACACCTACGCCCAGGACCCGGTTCTCCAGTGGGAGCGTGCGGAAGACGGGCCCTGGACCGTGGTGGACCGGCAGACCGGCACCGTGTACCGCTCGGGGCAGGACAGCGACCCGGCCCGGCCGTACGACGTCGGCTACCTCGGCCGGCTGCCGCGCCCGGACGGGAAGGGCTCGCTGCTCGCGATCGCCGGTATCCACACGCAAGGTTCCCTCGGTGTCGTGCAGCTCCTCGCCAACGACCTGAACGTGATGTGGGGCCAGGTCGGCGACCGCCGGTTCTCCACCCTGGTGGGTGTCGAGTACGACCCCGAGACCAGCGAACCGCAGTCCGTCGAGCTGCTCTGCCCCCTGTACCGGCACGACGAGGAGACGGCAGCGTGAGGGTCGACCTCGCCACGCTCCCCGCCGACCCGGAACGAGAGAACGAGGACTTCACCGCCGCCACTCCCGGCGCGGCCGTGCTCCTCGACGGCGCCGGCGTCGGCGGTGCCGAGACCGGGTGCACACACGGTGTCGCCTGGTTCTCCGGGACGCTGGGCGGCCTGCTGCTCCAAGCCATCACCGCGTCCCCCGCCCGGCCGCTCACCGAGTGCCTGGCCGACTCGATCGACCGCGTCCGCTCGCTGCACAGCGACAGCTGTGACCTGACGTACCGGGCCAGTCCCACCAGTACGGTCGTCGCCGCACGGATCAACCGGGAAACGCTGGAGTACCTGGTCCTCGGCGATTCCTCCTTGCTCCTGGAGGAGAAGGACGGCAGTACGACCGTCGTCGCCGACCGGCGCCTGGACGAAGTCGGCAAGCGACTGCGCGGGCCGGTCGACGCGCTGCCCACCGGCTCGCCCGAGCATTCCGCCGCGCTCGCCGACTACCGGGAGGCTTTGACCGGTCTGCGTAACCGGCCGGGGGGCTTCTGGATCGCCGGCCCCGATCCGCAGGCGGCCGAACACGCGTTGACCGGCACGGTGCCACTTGACTCGCTGTCCACCGTGACGCTTCTGAGCGACGGCGCGACCCGGCTCGTCGATCGCTTCCACATCGCCGACTGGGCACAGTACTTGGACGTGCTCGCTTCCTCCGGGCCGGACGAACTGATCCGCCGTGTGCGAGAGGCCGAGAAGAGCGACCTCGACGGCCGGCGCTGGCCGCGAGGGAAGGCGCACGACGACGCGACCGTCCTCCACTGGGCCGTTCGGTAGTCCTCTCGCACGGTTTCGCGGCCACGCCGTATACCCCCCTAGACAGTTAATGGTTCGTCGGCTACCTTCACTGTCAACCCCCCTAGACAGTTGGGGTGGTCGCCCCGTTGCTGTCTAGGGGGCTATTCAAGCTGCTTGGCGCCGATGTCAGGGCGCCCGAAGACTCTGTGAGGTACCGACAGTGCGTGTGATCCCCGTAGACACCTCCGCCGCGACGCTGCTCGTCACCAAGCTCCCTGAGGTGAAGGTCAGGGACCGTCAGACCGGCGAGGTCGCCGTGGACCCGGTGACCAACCAGCGGCTCATGACGCTGGAGCTGGTGTTCATCGCGGCCGGCGGCTCGGACATGATCAAGGTGACCGTTCCCGAAGAGGGGATCGGAGACGGCCTGGTCATGGGTGCGCCGGTCATCCTGTCGGGTCTGGTCGCCCGGCCGTGGGAGAGCGAGTTCGGCGGGCGTAGCCGTCACGGCATCGCCTACCGGGCCGACGCTGTCATGGTCAACGCTCCGGTTGCGGCCCAGGGTTGATTGCCATGACTGACGTCGCCTGGGTGCTGCTGGCCCTGCTCCTCGTGGTCGCGCTGCTGGTGGTCCGCCGGCGGATGCCGGTGGTGTTCTGGTGGCTGGTCGGGTATCCGGTCGTCGCGTTGCGGGTGCTGCTGTCGTACCGCGCGACGATGGACGCGTGCGGCCTGACGGTCCCGGCTTCCGCTGTCCGGGTCGCCACGGCCCGGGTGATCGGCCGGCAGGCGGCACCCGTGCCGCCACGGCGGTCTTTCCCCCGGCCCAACGCATCCGGTCTCGTCATGCGGCTGCGCATGGCGACCGGGCAGGCGCCCGAGGACTTCACCGCCTCGGCCGACCGCCTGCGCCATGCCTGGGGCGCCCACGCCGTTCACGTACGCCCCACGAAACCGGGCTGGCTTGAACTGCGGCTGGTCGGCTGGGACGTGCTCGCCGATGTGCGGCCCACTCGGCGTCAGGCTGCGGCCGAGCCGCTCCGCCTGCCGCTGGCCCTGCGCGAGGACGGCGACTGGCACGTACGTGACTTTCGCACCGTGCCGCACGAACTGATCCTCGGCGCCACGCAGTCCGGAAAGTCCGTCTACCTGCGCAACCTGCTGTGCGGCCTGGCCCGGCAACGGGTCGTCCTCGTCGGGATCGACTGCAAATGGGGTGTGGAACTGGCCCCCTTCGCACCCCGGTTGTCGGCGCTGGCCGACGACCCGGAGCGGGCGAACGACCTCCTCGACGCGCTGCTCGAAGAGATGGAGGAACGCTTCCGGCTCATCGGTCTCAGCGGTGCCGATCCGGACGCTGTTCTCACCTCGGATGTCTGGGGGCTGCCGGACGCCGTGCGGCCAGTCCCAGTAGTGCTGGTCGTTGACGAGGTGGCGGAACTCTTCCTCGCCGCGAACAGGGATGACGAGAAGCGGCGCGACGCGATGGTCACCAAGCTCATCCGCCTCGCCCAGCTCGGCCGCGCGGCCGGCATCTACCTCGAAGTCTGCGGGCAGCGCTTCGGCTCGGAACTCGGCAAGGGCGCCACCATGCTGCGTGCCCAACTGACCGGCCGCGTCTGCCACCGCGTCAACGACGAAGCGTCGGCGAACATGGCCCTGGCCGACATCTCTCCCGAAGCAGCCCTGGCCGCCACGTCCATTCCTGCCGACCGGCCCGGCGTCGCGGTCGTCGGCGACTCGTCCGGCGGATGGTCCCGCGTCCGCTCTCCTCTTCTCTCGCTCGAAGACGCGGCGACCGTCTGCCGCGACACCTCGGCTCTGGT
This sequence comes from Streptomyces sp. Y20, assembly GCF_043195475.1. Classification (NCBI taxonomy): domain Bacteria; kingdom Bacillati; phylum Actinomycetota; class Actinomycetes; order Kitasatosporales; family Streptomycetaceae; genus Streptomyces; species Streptomyces sp. Y20. Next base: position 256,922 of record NZ_JBIDDP010000003.1, on the reverse strand, counting down.
CCCTGAACTGCCCCGGCTCGACCGCTTCCGGCCCGCCATCGCCGTCGCCTCGGCCGGGCCGTCCTCCTCGACCGGCGCCACGCCCACCACGCGCCCGGTGACCGAGTAGCCCCCTCCCTTCCCTGCGGCCGGCGTGACCGCCTCGCGCCATGTCCCTACCCCTCCCATGCCCGAAACAGGAAGGAACCGGAGCCGATGCGTGCCCACCTGGCCCGCGTGGACGCCGTCGTTGTCCAGGCCGTCATCGCGGGTGCCCTGTCCTTCTCCCACTTGCACGACCTCGCCGCAGCGGCCGGACAGGGCGGATGGAAGGCGTGGGCCTATCCCGTCAGCGTCGACCTGTTGCTGGTCGCCGCCTGGCGCCGGATGCGCCAGTCGCAGGGAGGGCAGGCGGCCGGAAGTCCTCGGCTGTGGTTCCTGGTGGCCCTTGCCGCCTCCCTCGGCGCCAACGTCGCCACCGCCGGACTCCTCGACCTGGACCACGTTCCCGCCTCGCTCCGCGTGGTGGTGGCGGGCTGGCCCGCCATCGCCTTCTTCGGCGGCACTCTGCTGGCCCATACCCCGCACGGCCAGAAGCCTCCGGCGCTCCCAGACTCGCCGACGGCTACTCCGCACGAGCAACGGGACCCTGCTCCGGCTGCTGTCGACGTCCCGGGGCCGGAAGAACTGCCGGCACCAACCCCCTCTCCCGCCACCGCCGAACCGGAAGCCGTCCCGGCTCCACCGCCGCCCGGTCCCGCTGTCGCGCTCCCGCCCGCCCTCATCCAGCGCGCCCGGGCTCTGGCCGACGAACAGCGCTCGACCACCGGCCGCCCAGCCGACCCCGACGCCGTCCGCGCACGGCTCGGCCTGCCCCCGTCCATGACCGCCTCCGTCGCCGCCCACCTCTGAGAGGAGCACCGCCATGAACCGCCGCTTCCGCAACGTCCGCCGTATCGGCCCCGTGAACGTCGCCTCCTACATCGACCGCGGCAGGCATCGCCACCTGGCCGCCTGCACCGCGCCCCGCTGCGACTTCTCGGCCGAGTACGACTCCCGCGCCGCCGCCGAACTCGCCGCCCGCACCCACCGCTGCTCGGCCTGACAGGAGATCACCGCATGCGCGTCCCGCTCTGGCTCGCCCTGCTCTGCGTCGCGGTCCTGGGCGTCAAACTCATCCGCCCGCCCTGGTGGCTCGTCGCCGTGCTCCTCCTCGGCGGCTACCTGCTGACCGACAGCCTGCTGGCCCCCGTCATCGACTCCCTCGTCAAGTGACCCGTAAGGAGCCCTGCTCATGATCCGGCCGAAGATCCCCACCATGCCGCAGCCGACCATCCCGGTCGCCGCGCCCGCCACTGCCGTGGAGCCGACCGCAGCCACTCCGGTCACGCCCTCGACGCCCACTCCTCCGGTGCCGGCCCGCCCGACCATCCAGTTGACGCCCGGCACGGCGCTCGCCCTCGTCGGTGGTGGGACCGCCGTGGTCCTGGTCGTGGGTGCAGTCCTCGTCTCCATGCTGCTCGCCGTCACCGTGACCGCCACATCGGTCGCCGTGTGCGCCGTCGTTCTCCGCTCTCTCCTCACCCGCCGCTGAACCAACGACTTCTTTTGTCTGGCCTGACTGTCTAGACCCCTAGACAGTCAGGCCAGGGCCCAACACCCGCACCACAAGGAGGAACCTGCACATGCGTCCACCGGCTCCCCTTGGAGCCATCCGTCACCTGGCCGCCCTCGCCCGGCACGGCGACCTCGGCTCCTACGCCCGGCAGATCCAGCGCCTCGGCGGCTGCGAGCGGCCCGTACGAATGGAGGGTCACCGGCTCGACGTTCACGCGGCCACCGGTGAGATCGTCCGGGAGATCACCGACCGCGACCTTCCGGCCGGACAGCTCCTCATCCGTTGCAACAACCGTCGCGCCACCCGGTGTGCCACCTGCGCGGAGACGTACCGCAAAGACACCTTCCACCTCGTCAGGGCCGGTCTGAGCGGCGGCAAGGGCATCGGCCCGGCGGTCGCCCGGCACCCCCGCGTCTTCGCCACCTTCACCGCGCCGTCCTTCGGCCCGGTCCACAATCGCCCGGTCGGCGGCCGGTGCCGCTGCGGACGCTCGCACACGGTGGACGACCCCGCTCTGGGCACGCCGCTCGACCCGGAGCGCTACGACTACCGGGCGGCCGTCCTCTGGAACGCGCACGCTGGTGCCCTCTGGGGCCGGTTCACCACGTACCTCCGCCAGCAGATCGCCTCCCGCGCGGGCCTCACCCGCTCCGCGTCACGCGACTGCGTCCGGGTGTCGTACGCCAAGGTCGCCGAATATCAGCGGCGCGGTGCCGTCCACTTTCACGCCGTCATCCGCCTCGACGGCCCCGGAGGCGCGGAGGACGACCCGCCCGCCTGGGCCACGACCGAACTCCTCACGGACGCGATTCGCTCGGCAGCCCGCCTCGCCGAGACACCCGGCCCGGTCATCGACGGCCGCGCCTACGCCTTCCGCTTCGGCGACCAGCTCGACATCCGCCCCATCCGCTCAGCGGACTTCGCGGGCACCTCGGAGCTGTCCAGCCGGGCCGTGGCCGCCTACATCGCCAAGTACGCCACCAAAGGCGCCGAGACGGCCGGCACGCTCGACCGCCCCGTCCGTAACCCCATCACCGACCTGATCGGCTCCGGCGTCACCGACCACGCCCGCCGGATGATCCTCACCTGCTGGCACCTCGGCGCGCTCCCCGAACTCGAAGCGCTGCGCCTGCGCAAGTGGGCCCACATGCTCGGCTTCCGCGGCCACTTCTCCACCAAGTCCCGCACCTACTCCGTCACCCTTGGCGCCCTCCGCCAGGAACGCGCCGACCACAACGAAGCCCTGGCCCGCGCCCGCGCGGCCGAAGCGGGCCACCCCTTGCCCGATCCAGACACCGTCCTCGTCCTCTCCCACTGGCGCTTCGCCGGGACCGGACTGACCACCGCAGAAGCCTGGCTCTCCACCTCTCGCACAACCGCGACCAGTACGGAAGGGGATCTCGCAGCATGAATGACCGCTACCTGTCCGTGGACCAGGTCGCCGAACTGCTCGGCACGACAGCTCGCTTCCCCCGGCGGCTGATCGAGGAGCGACGCATCCGGTACGTGAAGGTTGGCCGGCATGTGCGCATCCCCGAGAGCGCGGTGGAGGAGTTCATCACGGCTCGCACGGTGGAGCCCGTCAGGGTCCGTCGCGCCACCTTCCGGAGGGCTGCGTAGTGGGCAACAAGAAGGGCCGGCGCCGTCGCTTCGGTGCAGTCAGGCAGTATCGCTCCGGCCGCTGGACGGCGTCCTACCTCGGCCCGGACGGTGAGCGCATCCGCGCAGAGGAGACCTTCGAGACCAAGAAGGCCGCCGAAGTCTGGCTGTCCCAGGTAGAGGCAGACCTCAGCCGTGGGGACTGGCGCGCTCCCGATGCGGGCGCGGTCAACTTCCGCGTCTACGCCGAGAAGTGGGTCGAGGAACGGGAGCTGGCCGTTCGCACGGAAGACCTGTACAAGCACCTTCTGCGGCTTCACATCCTGCCGACGTTCGCGGAACTCGACCTGGACGAGATCACCGCTCCGCGCGTCCGTGAGTGGCGGGCGGAACGGCTGCGCACCACCAAGGCCAAGACCACCGTTGCCAAGGCTTACCGGCTTCTCAAGGGCATCCTTGAGACGGCCGTGGATGACGACTTGATCAGCCGCAACCCGTGCCGGATCAAGGGCGCGGGCAAGGAGTCCGCCACCGAGCGGCGCGTTGCCACCGTCGCCCAGGTCGACGCCCTCGCCGACGCGATCGGTATCCGGTGGCGGCTCATGGTCTACCTCGGCGCGTACGGTCCGATGCGCCCGGAAGAGCTGGCCGGCCTCCGCCGCCGGGACGTCGACGCCGACAACCTCGTCATCCGTGTCCGCCGGGCCGAGCCGGAGCGGACCAACGGCAAGCGCGCTCCCGGCCCGACCAAGTCCGACGCGGGCGCCCGGCCCGTCGTACTCCCGGCCTTCCTCCGCAAGGAGCTGAGGCAGCACCTCGCGTGGTTCGCCGAGAAGGGACCTGACGGCCTGGTCTTCGTCGGCGAGAAGGGGGCGCCGTTCCGTCGTACCTCCTTCGGACGGAAGTGGCGCCGTGCCCGAACCGCCGCCGGTCTCCCCGACGACTTCCGTTTCTACGACCTTCGTCACACCGGACACACGCTCTCGACCCGTTCCGGGGCCACCCTCAAGGACACGATGGTCCGCGCCGGGCAGTCGTCCGAGAAGGCCGCGCTGATCTACCAGCATTCCGACGAGGAGCGGCAGCGCGACGTTGCCGCCGGCCTGGACGACATGGTCCGCTCCGAGCGTGCGAAGCACCACACCGACAGCAGCGCGCACCACAAGGAGAAGCCCACGGGCAGCTAGCCGCCGCTTGTGGTGCGGATGTGGTGCGCGGCCCGCACAGTGGTCCAGACAACAAACAACCCCCAAGTCTCTGACCTGGGGGTTTCTCATGGAGCGGGTGACGAGAATCGAACTCGCGCTCTCAGCTTGGGAAGCTGATGTTCTACCATTAAACTACACCCGCGTAAGTACGAACGGGCCCGCGTGGAGCCGGTGTCCGGACGCTCGCTCACTTTACATCATCGCGGAGCCCTGGTGGCGGCAGGCCGGGGGTTTGAGTCGGGCGCGACGTGGGATACGGCTACGGGCGGGCGGAGTTGGGGCGTACCGTGGAGCGCCGGCGGCGGGCTGCGGTGGGGCCGGAGTGCCGCCTGGAGAGTCCTCTCTTTGATCCCGTAATGTGGCTTTTGTCGTTCGGGCAGCAACGCCGGACGCGGCTCTTGGGGAAGGGACTTGAGGGACTTGATGGAACGCACCGTTGTCCGTTGCGTGGACGGGCACGTCTTCAGCACCGCGTCGTTCCCGATGCAGCAGGCCGGGCGGCTCGGTCCGGGCCGGCTCGTGCGGTGTCCGCGCTGCGCCCGGCTCCGCAGCGCGGTCCCGGTCGTGCCGGAGCTGCGGCAGGCGGCGGTGACGGGACACGCCTCGTAGCGGGGGCGTCACCGCGGGCGCGCGGAGCCGTCGTGATTGTCGTGGCTCCGCGTGGCTTGCGTATCCTCGCTACGTGCTTCTCTCAGACAAGGACATCCGGGCCGAGATCGACGCCGGGCGGGTACGGATCGATCCCTACGACGAATCCATGGTGCAGCCGTCGAGCATCGACGTGCGGCTGGACCGGTACTTCCGGGTGTTCGAGAACCACCGGTACCCGCACATCGACCCCTCCGTCGAGCAGGCGGACCTGACGCGGCTGGTGGAGCCCGAGGGCGACGAGCCGTTCATCCTGCATCCCGGGGAGTTCGTGCTGGCGTCGACGTACGAGGTCATCTCGCTCCCGGACGACCTGGCCTCGCGGCTGGAGGGGAAGAGCTCGCTCGGGCGGCTGGGGCTGGTCACGCACTCCACCGCCGGGTTCATCGACCCCGGCTTCAGCGGGCACGTCACCCTGGAGCTGTCCAACCTGGCCACGCTTCCCATCAAGCTGTGGCCGGGGATGAAGATCGGGCAGCTGTGCATGTTCCGGCTGACCTCGCCGGCCGAGTCGCCGTACGGAAGCGAGCGGTACGGGTCCCGGTACCAGGGGCAGCGCGGGCCGACCGCCTCGCGCTCCTTCCTCAACTTCCATCGGACCCAGGTGTGAGGGCGGCGACGGCATGAGTGACGCACACGTGCGGGAGAACCTGACCTACGAGCGGTTCGGGTCCGCCATCCGTGAGCTGGCGCAGACCATCGCCGACGACGGCTACGAGCCCGATGTCGTGCTGAGCATCGCGCGCGGCGGCGTCTTCGTCGCCGGCGGGCTCGCCTACGCGCTGGACTGCAAGAACATCCATCTCGTGAACGTCGAGTTCTACACCGGTGTGGGGACCACCCTGGAGATGCCGGTCATGCTCGCGCCCGTGCCGAACGTGATCGACTTCTCCGACAAGAAGGTGCTGATCACCGATGACGTCGCCGACACCGGCAAGACGCTGAAGCTCGTACGCGACTTCTGTCTCGACACCGTCGCCGAGGTGCGCTCCGCGGTGGTCTACGAGAAGCCCCACTCCCTCGTGAAGTGCGAGTACGTGTGGAAGCGGACCGATGACTGGATCAACTTCCCGTGGAGCGTCGAACCGCCCGTAGTGAAGCGGGCCGGGCAGGTTCTCGACGCCTGATGCCGTCGACGGTGCGAACAATCCCGCCGATGCTGCGGAGGGTCCCGCCGATGACGCGGACAGTCCCGCCGCCGACGCGGTAAGTGCGCCGTTCACGCGCAAGAGCCCCCGGCTGTCGGTCGTGCCGGGGGCTCTCGTGCGGGGACGGTCAGAAGGTGCCCAGCTTCACGATCGACAGCAGTGCGACCAGCTGGATCGCCGACGCGCCCAGCGCCTTCGGCCAGGGCAGGTCGTGGGAGCGGGAGACCATCAGGGTCAGCAGGGCGCCCGCGCCGATCCAGGTGGCCCAGCCGAGGATCTGGACGAAGCCGGCGTCGCCGCCGAAGAACATGGCGAAGACCAGGCGGGGTGTGTCCGTGAGGGCCGTGATGAGCATGGACAGGCCCACCGTGGGCTGCCAGGCGCCGTCACCGCCGAGCTGGCGGGCCAGGGTGTGGGTGACCACGCCGAGGACGAACAGGCCCAGCACCATCACGACCGCCGTCACCAGCACGATCGGCACCGCGTTGGACAGCGTGGCGCTGATCGCGTCCGCGCGGGCGCCGTCGAAGCCGAAGACGGCGAGCAGGCCGTAGAGGAAGGTCACGACGAGGGCGGGGGCCCACATGGTGTAGTCCCGCATCCGCAGGAAGGTGTCGTTCGGGGAGAGGACGATCCCCCGCAGCAGTTCCTTCCAGTGCAGGGGCGGCCCGAGCGGTGCGGCGGGCGCGGCGGGCGAGCCGGCGTGGTAGGTCGCGCCCTGGGTGTAGCCGGCGGCCTCGTCGACCGAGAACGCCTGGGTGTGGCCCGGGTTGTTGGCCGCGTAGGGGTCGTGCGTGCCGGGGCCCTGGCCCGGGTGGCCGTCGCCGAAGTACTCCGGCCCGTCGCCGGCCGGGCCCGGATAGCCGTACTGCTGTCCGGCCTGTGGGCGCGGTTGTCCCGCCTGGGGGTACGGCGGTTGCGGCGCCGACGGATAGCCGTACGAGGGGCCGCCGCCCTGCCGTCCGCGTGGCGGCTGGCCGTGCGTCGGCCTGTCGTACGGCGGCTGACCGTACGACGGCCCCCCGGCCTGAGCGGGGCCGCGGCCGCGTCCGTACGACGGGCCCTGCGGCGCCTGTTGTCCCTGGGGGGTGCGGTTGTTTCGTCCCCCGCGTCCGATCCTGAATCCAGCCACGTCATCGAACGTACCTGGTCCCGGCGGCCGACGTGCCGGGCCCGGCGGTCCGGGCCCGGCTTTGCGGCCGACCTGTGACATCCCCTAAGGGACCGTCAGCGGGACAACCGGGGGTTCTTCGGGGTTTCCCCGGTGCGTGCCCGGTCCCCGCCCCTCGTGGTGGCCGGTCAGTCCGCGAAGACGGCGCCGAACTGCGGGGTGCCGGTGGTGGAGACGCCGACGGTGGACGCGCCGACGGCACGCGAGCCGGTCGTGGTGATCTTCGTGCCGTCGGACGGCAGGTAGGTGACCGCCCCGTCGCCGCCGTTCTCGTACGATCCGATCACCAGGTCGGCCCTGCCGTCGCCGGTGACGTCGTCGAGCTTGACGTCGGCGCCGAACAGGTCGGACTTCTCGTCGCCGCCGGGGACGCCCGCGGAGTTCTGGGAGAAGGCCTGGGCGCGGGAGGCGGTGTTCACGCCGGAGGCGGAGCCGTACAGGACGGTGACGCTGCCGGTGTCGGGGACGCCGTCGATGTCCTCCTGCGGGCTGCTGACGACGAGGTCCTGGCAGCCGTCGCCGTTGATGTCGCCGAGGTCCAGCTCCCAGCCGAAGGCGTCGCCCTTCTCCGAGGAGCCGGGCACGTTGCCGGTGTTCTGGGTGATGCCGGTGGTGGCGGCCGGGCCGGACGCGGAGCCGTAGGTGACGTTGACCTTGCCGCCGGTGGCGGAGTCCGGGATGGCCGTGCCGTCGCTGGTCCTGGTGTCCCAGTCGGCGCCGCTGACGATGTCGCCGAAGCCGTCGCCGTTGATGTCGCCGATGGCGGTGATGATGCCGGCCTTGAGGGCCTTGGCCGAGGCGCCGCTCAGGCCGCCGCTGGTGCCGGGCAGCCAGTAGTTGGTGTTCCAGCCGTACTGCGTCTTGGTCTCGTAGCCGTCGACGACGAGGTCGGTGCGGCCGTCGCCGTTGATGTCGCCGGCCGTCAGGTTCAGCGGGCCGTAGGGGTAGTCGTTGCTGCCCGTGCGGATCGGCGGTGTGACGGTGGTCCGGCTGCCGTAGCCGCCGGCGGCGGTGAAGCCGCCCTTGTACAGGTACAGGGTGCTGGCGGAGCTGCCGACGACCAGGTCGGCCTTGCCGTCGCCGTCGAAGTCGCCGGCGGCCAGGTTCTGGCCCCAGTAGTCGTGGGAGGAGGCGGCCGGGTCGGGCACGTCGATGCCCTTGCCGGTCAGGCCGCTGCCGGAGCCCCAGAGGATGGCCAGGCCGCCGCCGTCGGTGTCGGTGCCCACCTTCTCGTCCGGGGTGCCGACGGCGAGGTCGTCGTAGCCGTCGCCGTTGAAGTCGGCGTACGCCAGCTCGGCGCCGAAGAAGTCGCCGGCCTCGGCGGTGCCGGGGACACCGGAGGTGTTCTGGCTGATGGTGGTGCGCTTGGCGGAGGAGACGCCGGTGGCGGTGCCGTACAGGACGACGACCTGTCCGGCGTTCTTGTGGCCGCTGACGTAGGCGCCGGCGGCCGCGGTGGCGATGTCGCCGATGCCGTCGCCGTTGAAGTCGGCCTTCGCGACCCTGGCGGAGTCGGCGGCGGTGGCGGGGGAGGCGGCGAACGTGAGCAGGCCGCCCGTCAGCGCGGCGGCGACGGCCGTCGCGAGGACCGGTCGCGGCTGGTGCGTGTGCATGCGTTCTCCTGCGGCATGCGGGGGATGCCTGGCGGGGCATCCGCAGTTGATGGGGTGCGTCCGTCCGTGTTCATCACGGGTTGTTCCGCGGTTCACGGGCGGTCGGCGATCAGGAGACCCGCCGTGGGGCGCCAGGGTTGTACGTGCGTCGGGTAACGGTATGGGATCGCTGTGACGGGTGCTGGCGGAGGTGGGGGCGGCGCGCCTTCACCGCCGTCCTCCGGTGCGGGCCGGGGCCATGGTCCAGGATGGGTCCATGAGCGTAGTGAAGATCAACGTGCTGACCGTGCCCGCCGAGCAGCGGGAGACGCTGGAGAAGCGGTTCGCCTCGCGGGCCCACGCCGTGGAGAACTCCGACGGCTTCGAGTGGTTCGAGCTGCTGCGGCCCGTCGAGGGCACCGACCAGTACCTCGTGTACACGCGCTGGCGTGACGAGGAGTCCTTCCAGGCGTGGATGGAGGGCCCGATGAAGTCCGCGCACCAGGGCGGCGGCGAGGGCGGCGGCGAGCGGCCGAAGCCGGCGGCCTCCGGTTCGACCCTGTGGTCGTTCGAGGTGGTGCAGCAGGCGGGCGCCAAGAACGCCTGACCCCTCCCCGGGCACGACCGGCGGTGCCGCACACGCGACGACACCCCCTGCCTGTGCGGGTCAGGGGGTGTCGCCGGGTTCCGGGCCGTCAGGAGGCCGTTACTTCACCGGCTCCGGTTCCGGCTCGTTCGCCGAGTCGGCCGTGCCCGCCGGGGGCTCGTCGTCCGCGACCGGGGTCCGGACGGAGTCCAGCAGCAGCTGGGCGACGTCCACGACCTGGACGGACTCCTTGGCCTTGCCCTCGTTCTTCTTGCCGTTCACCGAGTCCGTGAGCATGACCAGGCAGAACGGGCAGGCGGTGGAGACGATGTCCGGGTTGAGGGAGAGGGCCTCGTCGACGCGCTCGTTGTTGATGCGCTTGCCGATGCGCTCCTCCATCCACATCCGGGCGCCGCCGGCGCCGCAGCAGAAGCCGCGCTCCTTGTGGCGGTGCATCTCCTCGTTGCGCAGGCCCGGGACCTTGCCGATGATCTCGCGCGGGGGCGTGTAGATCTTGTTGTGGCGGCCCAGGTAGCACGGGTCGTGGTAGGTGATGAGGCCCTCGACCGGGGTGACCGGGATCAGCTTGCCCTCGTCCACCAGGTGCTGGAGCAGCTGGGTGTGGTGGATGACCTCGTAGTCGCCGCCGAGCTGCGGGTACTCGTTGCCGAGCGTGTTGAGGCAGTGCGGGCAGGTGGCGACGATCTTCTTCGCCGACTTCGGCTTCCTGGACTCCGCCGTGACCTTGCCGTCGTCGTCCAGCTCCTCGCCGAACGCCGTGTTCAGGGCCATGACGTTCTCCATGCCCAGCTCCTGGAACAGGGGCTCGTTGCCGAGGCGGCGGGCGGAGTCACCGGTGCACTTCTCGTCGCCGCCCATGATCGCGAACTTGACGCCCGCGATGTGGAGGAGTTCGGCGAAGGCCTTGGTCGTCTTCTTGGCGCGGTCCTCGAGGGCGCCGGCGCAGCCGACCCAGTACAGGTACTCGATCTCGGTGAGGTCCTCGATGTCCTTGCCGACGACCGGAACCTCGAAGTCGACCTCCTTGGTCCACTCCAGGCGCTGCTTCTTGGCCAGGCCCCAGGGGTTGCCCTTCTTCTCCAGGTTCTTGAGCATCGTGCCCGCCTCGGACGGGAACGCGGACTCGATCATCACCTGGTAGCGGCGCATGTCGACGATGTGGTCGACGTGCTCGATGTCGACCGGGCACTGCTCGACGCAGGCGCCGCAGGTGGTGCAGGACCACAGGACGTCCGGGTCGATGACGCCGTTCTCCTCGGCGGTGCCGATCAGCGGGCGCTCGGCCTCGGCGAGGGCGGCGGCGGGGACGCCGGCCAGCTGCTCCTCGCTCGCCTTCTCCTCGCCCTCCACGGTCTTGCCGCCGCCGGCCAGCAGGTACGGGGCCTTGGCGTGGGCGTGGTCCCGCAGGGACATGATGAGGAGCTTGGGGGAGAGCGGCTTGCCGGTGTTCCAGGCGGGGCACTGCGACTGGCAGCGGCCGCACTCGGTGCAGGTGGAGAAGTCGAGCAGGCCCTTCCAGGAGAACTGCTCGACCTGGGAGACGCCGAAGACGTCGTCCTCGCCGGGGTCCTCGAAGTTGATCGGCTTGCCGCCGGAGGTCATCGGCGCCAGGGCGCCCAGGGCGGTGGAGCCGTCGGCGTTGCGCTTGAACCAGATGTTCGGGAACGCCAGGAAGCGGTGCCAGGCCACGCCCATGTTGGTGTTGAGCGAGACCGTGATCATCCAGATCATGGTCGTGCCCAGCTTGATCATGGCGGCGAGGTACGTGAGGTTCTGGAGCGTGGTGAGGCTCAGGCCCTTGAAGGCGAGGACCAGCGGGTACGAGGCGAAGTAGGCGGCCTCGTAGTGGTCCACGTGGTGCAGGGCGCCCTCGAGGCCGCGCAGGGTGTAGATCGCCAGGCCGATGATGAGGATGACGTACTCGACGAAGTACGCCTGGCCCATCTTCGAGCCCGCGAACCGGGACTTGCGGCCGGGGCGCGACGGCAGGCTCAGCAGGCGGATGACGATCAGCGTCGCGATGCCGAGGGTGGTCATCGCGCCGATGAACTCGATGTACAGCTCGTACGGCAGGAAGCCGCCGAGGACCGGAAGGGTCCAGTCGGCCTGGAAGAGCTGTCCGTAGGCGTTGATGATGGTCGGCGGCAGCGTCAGGAAGCCGATGGCCACGAACCAGTGGGCGACGCCCACGATGCCCCACCGGTTCATCCGGGTGTGCCCGAGGAACTCCCGGACCAGGGTCACGCTGCGCTGGTAGGGGTTGTCGGTCCGGGATCCGGCGGGGACGGGCTGGCCCAGCCTGAAGTGCCGGACGAACTGGCCGATGGCACGGGCGAGCAGCGCGACGCCGACCACGGTCAGGACCAGCGACACGATGATCGCGGCGAGTTGCATGGGGGCTCCTGAGGCGGCCTGGGATTAACCGAGCAACATTACTAAGCGGTAACTTATGCGGCTCGTCTGAGACTACCCCCATCATCCGCCGGGATGCAGCACGGTGCGGGGTGATCTGGGTCGCTGAGGGTGGCCTCCGTCCGCGTTCTCCCGGCAATCCGATCGTGTTATTCATCCCGAATTGCTACGTTCGCCCCTACCTTAGAGCCGTGCTCTACGGGATCGCCGCCGCAACCGCAGCTCTACTCCTCGCCGCCGTGCTGGCGGCGCTGCTCCGGGTGCCCGCACTGCGGCTGGGCGTCCTCGACCGGCGACGGCAGCGCCCCCTGCCGGTGCTGGGCGGGCTCGCCGTCGTGGTCGTCACCTGCCTGGTCGCCTGGGTGGGCGAATGGACCCGGGTCGCTCCGCTCGGTGAGGGGGTGGGGAAGCTGCTGGCGGCAGCCGCCGCGGTGGCCCTGCTCGGCCTGGTGGCCGATGTGTGGCGGCTGCGCGCGCGTGTGCTCGTCGCCGGTACGGCCGTGGCGGCGGCCTGTGTGGTGCCCTACGACGAGACGGGCCTGCCGGGCGGCGCGCTCGCCGTGGGCTGCGTCGTGCTCGCCTCCCTGGCCTTCAAGGGCCTCGACCACGCCGACGGCCTGGCGGGGACGGTCGGAGTGATCACCGCTTTCGGCGCGGGCGCCTGTGCCGCCGCGGAGGTGATGGACGGGCTCGCCGTGCTGCTGAGCGTGTTCGCCGCCGCCCTCACCGGCTTCCTGATGCACAACTGGCATCCCGCGCGGGTCGGCATGGGGGCGTGCGGATCGCTGTTCACGGGGTTCCTGCTGGCGTCGTCCGTGGTCTTCACGCGCGCGGGGTACCCGCTCGGGCCGAGCGCGGCGGTGGCGTTCTGCCTCGGTGCGGTCGCCGCCGCCGACGCCGTCCTCGTGGTCCTCGCCCGGCTCCTGGCGAGGCACCCGCTGCTGCGCCGGCGCCCGGACCACCTCGCGCACCGGCTGCGGCGGATCGGGCTGACCCCGCCGGGATCCGTCGTACTGCTGGGTGCCGGCTCCTTCTCGGCGGTGCTCGTCGGGGTACTCGTCCACGCGGGGTGGACGGGCGACGGGGCCGCGCTGTGGGTCGCGGGGACGGCACTGCCGGTGGTGCTGGTGCTGCTGCGTGTCCCCGTCCCGCCGCCCAGACGCGGGCCGCGCGTTCCTGGGCAGCCGCCCCGGCGCGAGGCATCCACGCAGGTCACAGGCCACTTGCGCGTAAGGAACGGATAAGACTTGAGTCTCGCTGACTCAGGTCTGTTGACCCATCGCGTCTCCTCGTGCACACTTGAGTCTGTTCCACTCAAGTCAGCTGGAGGAATCAACCATGGCACGTGCGGTCGGCATCGACCTGGGCACGACTAACTCCGTCGTCAGCGTTCTGGAGGGCGGCGAGCCCACCGTCATCACCAACGCCGAGGGCGCCAGGACCACGCCGTCCGTCGTCGCCTTCGCCAAGAACGGTGAGGTGCTCGTCGGCGAGGTCGCCAAGCGCCAGGCGGTCACGAACGTGGACCGGACCATCCGCTCGGTGAAGCGCCACATGGGCACCGACTGGAAGATCCAGCTCGACGGCAAGGACTTCAACCCGCAGCAGATCTCCGCGTTCATCCTTCAGAAGCTGAAGCGCGACGCCGAGTCCTACCTGGGCGAGAAGGTCACGGACGCGGTCATCACCGTCCCGGCCTACTTCAACGACTCCGAGCGCCAGGCGACGAAGGAGGCCGGTGAGATCGCCGGCCTGAACGTCCTGCGCATCGTCAACGAGCCCACCGCGGCGGCGCTCGCCTACGGCCTCGACAAGGACGACCAGACGATCCTCGTCTTCGACCTCGGTGGCGGCACCTTCGACGTGTCCCTCCTGGAGATCGGCGACGGCGTCGTCGAGGTGAAGGCCACCAACGGTGACAACCACCTCGGCGGTGACGACTGGGACCAGCGCGTCGTCGACTACCTGGTCAAGCAGTTCCAGTCGGGCCACGGCGTGGACCTGTCCAAGGACAAGATGGCTCTCCAGCGCCTGCGTGAGGCGGCGGAGAAGGCCAAGATCGAGCTCTCCTCCTCCACCGAGACCTCGATCAACCTGCCGTACATCACCGCGTCGGCCGAGGGCCCGCTGCACCTGGACGAGAAGCTCACCCGCGCCCAGTTCCAGCAGCTGACGGCCGACCTGCTGGAGCGCTGCAAGACGCCGTTCCACAACGTCATCAAGGACGCCGGCATCCAGCTCGGCGAGATCGACCACGTCGTCCTGGTCGGCGGCTCCACCCGTATGCCCGCCGTCGCCGAGCTCGTCAAGGAGCTGACCGGCGGCAAGGAGGCCAACAAGGGTGTGAACCCGGACGAGGTCGTCGCCATCGGCGCCTCGCTCCAGGCCGGTGTCCTCAAGGGCGAGGTCAAGGACGTCCTGCTGCTCGACGTCACCCCGCTGTCCCTCGGTATCGAGACCAAGGGCGGCATCATGACCAAGCTGATCGAGCGCAACACCACGATCCCGACCAAGCGCTCGGAGATCTTCACGACGGCCGAGGACAACCAGCCGTCGGTGCAGATCCAGGTCTACCAGGGCGAGCGCGAGATCGCGGCCTACAACAAGAAGCTCGGCATGTTCGAGCTGACCGGTCTGCCGCCGGCGCCGCGCGGCGTCCCGCAGATCGAGGTCTCCTTCGACATCGACGCCAACGGCATCATGCACGTCACGGCGAAGGACCTCGGCACCGGCAAGGAGCAGAAGATGACCGTCACCGGCGGCTCCTCGCTCCCGAAGGACGAGGTCGACCGCATGCGCGAGGAGGCCGAGCGCTACGCGGAGGAGGACCACAAGCGCCGCGAGGCCGCCGAGACCCGCAACCAGGGCGAGCAGCTCGTCTACCAGACCGAGAAGTTCCTCAAGGACAACGAGGACAAGGTCCCCGGTGAGATCAGGACCGAGGTCGAGGCCGCGGTCGGCGAGCTGAAGGAAGCCCTCAAGGGCGAGGACACCGGCGAGATCCGCTCCGCCACGGAGAAGGTCGCCGCCGTCTCGCAGAAGCTGGGCCAGGCGCTGTACGCCGACGCCCAGGGCGCCCAGGCAGCCGGTGGCGCGTCCGCCGGTGCCGGTGAGGCCAAGGCCGACGACGACGTCGTCGACGCCGAGATCGTGGACGACGAGCGCAAGGACGGTGCCGCGTGACGGAGGAGACCCCGGGTTTCGAGGAGAAGCCCGACGTCCCCTCCGGCGCCACCCCCGACGACGCCGAACCGAAGGCCGCTCCCGATGAGGGGGCGGCCCCGGCCGGGGACGTAAGTGCAGATCCGGGCCTGGTGGCCCAGCTGGACCAGGTGCGCACGGCGCTCGGCGAGCGCACGGCCGACCTCCAGCGACTCCAGGCCGAGTACCAGAACTACCGCCGCCGCGTCGACCGGGACCGGGCCGCGGTCAAGGAGATCGCCATCGCGAACCTCCTGACCGAGCTCCTGCCCGTGCTCGACGACATCGGCCGCGCGCGGGAACACGGCGAACTGGTCGGCGGCTTCAAGTCGGTGGCCGAGTCGCTGGAGACCGTCGCGGCCAAGATGGGCCTCCAGCAGTTCGGCAAGGAGGGCGAGCCCTTCGACCCGACGATCCACGAGGCCCTGATGCACTCCTACGCGCCGGACGTCACCGAGACGACCTGCGTGGCGATCCTCCAGCCGGGGTACCGCATCGGCGAGCGCACCATCCGCCCCGCGCGGGTGGCGGTCGCCGAGCCGCAGCCCGGCGCGCAGGCCGGCAAGGCGGAGGACACCGAGGAGGCCGCGGCGGCCGACGACAAGGAGAGCGGTGGCCCGGACGAGGGCTGACGTGAGGACCCGGGGGAAGGAGGGACGTCGAGGATGAGCACCAAGGACTTCATCGAGAAGGACTACTACAAGGTCCTCGGCGTCCCCAAGGACGCCACCGAGGCCGAGATCAAGAAGGCGTACCGCAAGCTCGCCCGCGAGTTCCACCCGGACGCCAACAAGGGGAACGCCAAGGCGGAGGAGCGCTTCAAGGAGATCTCCGAGGCGAACGACATCCTCGGTGACCCCAAGAAGCGCAAGGAGTACGACGAGGCACGCGCCCTGTTCGGCAACGGCGGCTTCCGCCCCGGGCCCGGCACGGCCGGCGGCTCCTTCAACTTCGACCTGGGCGACCTCTTCGGCGGCGGGGGCACCACCCAGGCCGGCGGCTTCGGCGGCGGCATAGGTGACGTCTTCGGCGGCCTGTTCAACCGCGGCGGCACCGCGGGCACCCGTACCCAGCCCCGGCGCGGCCAGGACGTCGAGTCCGAGGTCACGCTGAGCTTCGCGGAGGCCATCGAGGGCGCCACGGTGCCCCTGCGGATGTCCTCCCAGGCGCCCTGCAAGGCCTGTTCGGGCACCGGCGACAAGAACGGCACACCGCGCGTGTGCCCGACCTGCGTCGGCACCGGGCAGGTCGCCCGGGGCTCGGGCGGCGGTTTCTCGCTCACCGACCCCTGCCCCGACTGCAAGGGCCGCGGCCTGATCGCGGAGCACCCCTGCATGGAGTGCAAGGGCAGCGGGCGCGCGAAGTCCTCCCGGACGATGCAGGTCCGCATCCCGGCGGGCGTCACCGACGGGCAGCGCATCCGGCTGCGCGGCAAGGGCGCGCCCGGCGAGCGGGGCGGACCGGCGGGCGACCTGTACGTGGCCGTGCACGTCGGCCAGCACCCGGTGTTCGGGCGCAAGGGCGACAACCTCACCGTCACCGTGCCGGTGACGTTCGCGGAGGCGGCTCTCGGCGGTGAGGTGCGGGTCCCGACCCTGGGCGGCCCGCCGGTCACGCTGAAGCTGCCCCCCGGCATCCCGAACGGTCGTACGATGCGGGCGCGGGGCAAGGGCGCGGTCCGCAAGGACGGCACCCGCGGGGACCTGTTGGTCACCGTCGAGGTGAGTGTCCCGAAGGACCTGTCGGGGAAGGCTCGTGACGCACTGGAGGCGTATCGCGAGGCGACCGCGGGCGAGGATCCGCGGGCGGAGCTGTTCGAGGCCGCGAAGGGAGCTTGAGAGTGATGGACGGCCGTCGGCGCAACCCCTATGAACTGACCGAGGAGACCCCGGTCTACGTCATCTCGGTGGCTGCCCAGCTCTCCGGACTCCACCCGCAGACGCTGCGCCAGTACGACCGCCTGGGCCTGGTCTCCCCGGACCGCACCGCGGGCCGGGGCCGGCGCTACTCGGCCCGTGACATCGAACTGCTCCGCCAGGTGCAGCAGTTGTCGCAGGACGAGGGCGTCAACCTGGCCGGCATCAAGCGCATCATCGAACTGGAGAACCAGGTCGCCGCGCTCCAGTCCCGCGTGGCGGAGCTGGAGTCGGCGCTGGACGGCGCGGCGACGGCCATGCGGCAGCGCGAGGCCGCCGTGCACGCCTCCTACCGGCGCGACCTGGTGCCGTACCAGGAGGTCCAGCAGACCAGCGCGCTGGTGGTGTGGCGGCCCAAGCGGCAGCAGCAGGACTGAGCAGCACCTGGCAGCACCGAGCGGGCCGGAAGGGGCCGGCGGGAGCGATCCCGTCGGCCCCTTCCGTGTGCCCCCGGGCGCCGGCGTCCCCAGCTCCTGACGGCCGTGAACCTGGCTGAGTTTGTTCGCTCTCCTGATCGAGTCGAGGCCGGCCCGGAGGTGCGCGATCACGGGGCGTGGCGGGCCGGGCGGGTTGTACGGAACTTTGCCGACGCGTGAACTTCCTTTGGATGAAGGGTCCGTAAAGGGCAGTTGAAGGGGATTTCGCGGAACCTCCACAGGGTCAGCTGTGCGTGGCGTTGCGCACTCGTTAAGTGATTCTTCTTGACGCCGGGTGGGCCCTCCGCGTTGTCTTTTCAGACACCTGGGTCGTATTGCAGCACCCACGTCCGGAAACGCACCTGAAGTGAGCCCTCGCATGCGCCGTATCGCCATATCCGTGGCCGCGTCCACGATGACCCTCTCGCTCGCCGGCTGTGGCGTGCTGAACGCGACGGGGGACGGAGCGAGCGCGAGCCCGACCAAGGGCAACGACGTCACCGTGGGTCTGCTGCTCCCCGAGAAGGCCAACACCCGCTACGAGAAGTTCGACTACCCCATCATCAAGGACAAGGTGGCCGAACTCACCAAGAAGCAGGGCAAGGTGGAGTACGCCAACGCGGACGCCAGCGCCACCCGTCAGGCCGAGCAGCTCCAGAACATGATCGACGACAAGGTCGACGTCATCCTGCTCGACGCCGTGGACGCGCACGCCGTCGCTCCCGGGGTGAAGAAGGCCAAGGACGCGGGCATCCCGGTCATCGCCTACGACCGCCTCGCCGAGGGCCCGATCGACGCGTACGTCTCCTTCGACAACGAGCTCGTCGGCGAGGTGCAGGGCCGCACCCTGCTGGAGGCGCTGGGATCGGGCGTCGACACCTCCGACAAGATCGTCATGATGAACGGTTCACTCACCGACCCGAACGCCAAGCAGTTCAAGGAGGGCGCGCTCTCCGAGCTGAACGGCAAGGTGGACATCGCGGAGAGCTTCGACACCGTCGGCTGGAAGCCGGAGAACGCCGAGGCCAACATGGCCAAGGCGATCGCGCAGATCGGCAAGAACAACATCGCCGGTGTCTACGCCGCCAACGACGGCATGGCGGGCGGCGTCATCAAGGCCCTGAAGGCGGCCGGCGTCACCGCACTGCCCCCGATCACCGGCCAGGACGCCGAACTGGACGGCGTCCAGCGGGTGGTGAGCGGTGAGCAGTACATGAGCGTCTACAAGTCCTACCCGGACGAGGCGGCCGCCGCCGCGCAGATCGCCGTCACCAAGATCCAGGGCAAGGACATCCAGTTCGACGCCCTCACCCAGGACCGTGTCGACAGCCCCACCACCAAGGGCATCCCGTCCAAGCTGGTCCAGGTGAGCGCGCTGACCAGGAAGACGGTCAAGGACACCGTCATCGCCGACGGCATCTACACCGTCGGCGACATCTGCACCGCCAGGTACAAGGCGAACTGCGCGGCGATCGGTCTGAAGTAGCGGCAACGGCCCCCGGCCGTGCGGCTCACCGGCACGTCACCGCTCCGGGTGACGGCCCGGAGAGCCGGCCGCACCCCCGGCTCGTCGCGGAGTGAGGCGCGGAGCAGGTCGCAACCCGGGCACAGCGGCGCATTCCGGTGGCCGGGGTCCGGGGAGCCGTGTTGCGGACCCGGTCGGCGCCGCGCATAGTTGCGCTGCGGAAGGGCAGCACACCGGGGGTGGAATGGGCGATGGCCGGGCACGGGACGGAGGAACATCCTCACGGTGCCGACCGGCTGTGCGAGGCCGGGGATCGGGTGTATTCCCGGGCCGTACGCCGGGGACGGGTGCCCCGCACGGACGCCGGACCGGTGCCCTGCCTGCTGGAACTGGCCCTGCTGCACCCGGATCCCGACGACATGGACTGGCTGGTGCCGACCTCCCCGCAGGAGGTCATGACCCGGCTGCTGCGCGGGGTCTACGACGAGGTCAGTGAGAGCCAGCGGCGGGTGGGCTCGGCGGTGGCCGCCGTCGAGTGGTACGCGGGCCTGGGCCGGCGGCCCCAGACCCTGGCGGCGTCCGCCGAGGGCAGCGCCATCCGCGTACTGGACGGGCTCTCCCGCATCCAGGCCGCGATGGACGAGGCGACCGAGGCGTGCACCACCGAGGTGCTCACGGTGCAGCCGGGCGGCATCCGGCGCGAGGCCGAGCTGACCGAGGGCCTGCACCGGGCGCTGGCCCTGCGCGGCCGGGGCGTGCGCATGCGGGACCTCTACACGCACGTGGCCCGGCACGGCCAGGGCCTGCTCAACTACCTGGAGCTGATGGGTGACACGGTCGAGGCCCGCACCCTGGACGAGGTCATCGACCGGCTGATCCTCTTCGACCGCACGGTGGCCTTCATCCCCGCCAACACCGACCGCACGATGGCGCTGGAGCTGCGCCACCCGGCCCTGGTCGAATATCTCGTGACCGTCTTCGAGCGCCTGTGGCGGCTGGCGATCCCGCTCACCGCCCCGCTGCCCGACACGGGGATCGAGGGCATCTCGCACCGCGAGCAGTCCATCGCGGCGCTGCTCGCCGAGGGCCACCAGGACGCGGTGATCGCCGAGCGGCTCGGCATCAGCGTGCGCACCTGCCGGGCCCATATCGCCCGGCTGTCGGAGACGCTGGGCGCGGCGAGCCGTACCCAGCTCGGCGTGCGCATCGCCCAGGCGGGCCTGGACGGCCTTCAGCGCCCCGCCCCGACCACCGCCCTCACCGGGTCCGACCGGGAGTCCCCGAGGGCGCGCTGAGGCGTGTGGACGGAGCCTGCGGGAGGGACCGGGGGAGGCGGCCTCACTGGTCCCGGTCGAGGATGCCCGACTGGGCGATGAGGTAGCCGAGCTGGGCGCGGCTGCCGCTGCCGAGGGCCTGGGCCAGTTTGGCGATGTGGGCCCGGCAGGTGCGCACGTTCATGCCGAGGCGGCGGGCGATGGCCTCGTCCACGTGGCCTTCCACGAGGAGCTTGGCGATGGAGTGCTGGATGTTGGTGATGCCGTCGGCGGCCGTCTCGTAGGGGGCGCCGGCGCTCAGTGGGACCGCCCGGTCCCACATGAACTCGAAGACCTTGATCAGGTAGCGGACGAGGCCGGGGTGGCGCAGTTCCAGGGCGACCTGCTGGTCGTCCCGGGTGGGGATGAAGGCGACGGTCTCGTCGCAGATGATGAGGCGCTCCACCAGTTCGTCGATGGTGCGGTACTCCGCCTTGCCGTTGGTGAGCTGGGCGACGTAGGCCAGCTTCTCCGGGTTGTAGCGCGCGGTGTGCTGATACAGCGTCCGGATCTTCACACCACGTTCGATGAGCGGCCGGTCGCGTTCCAGCCCCCGCAGGAGGCTGCGTTCGGAGTAGCGGTTGCTCGGCTGGACCGTGAGCACCTCGCCCTGGCACTGGGCCGTGGCCAGGTTCAGCGCCGCGTTGATGCGATCGCCGCCCTCCAGCACCGTGATTGAATCGGTGGTCGCGGTCATGGGGCTGCTGAGTGCCATGAACGGCTCGAAGACGTCGGCGAGTTGGATCGACAGCCGCCGGCGCTCGGTGATCTCGCGCTCCAGGGGGCTGAGCCGCTGGGCCAGCGCGACGGGCGCGGGAACCGGACGAAGCCATTGCGGATCGTCGGGATCGGGGTGCAGGAGGGCGAACTCCAGCAGGCACGGAGCGGATTCCGCCTCGGCGCGGGCGATGCGTCCGGCACGCAACGCATCGGCGTAGAGACGGCCCCCTTGCTCGCACATCTCCGTCACCGCATGGGGATGTGCAGGTTTAGTCTGATTCGTTGCCAAATCTCCACCCCCCAGGGTCCTGAACATGCAGGAACATGATGCATTGATTATGTGGCCACGAAGTGCCCGAATGAGCCATCGTCGTACCCGACGGGGGAAGAGGGGACCTTCAAGTGAGGACGAAGCCGACTATGGGTAAGAGACTGCTTCGCTCGATACTTGTCGCCGCCTTCTCCGTTGTGGCGGCCGCGGGAGCGCTGGGCGGCCTCACCGGTGAGAAGAGCGACGCTCGAGCGGACACCAGCTGGCCGTCGGTGGCCACGACTACCGTGGTCGCCGGTGATACCAGTTGGCCGGTGATTCACACGGATGCTGTGAGGAGCTGACGTGACGACCCCGCCAGACGACCGCTCCTTCCGTCGCGAGATGGCCACCGCCTACCGCTCCGGCTGGCACTTCATCGACCTGGTCACCGCCATCCCCCACAGCGGTGACTCGCTGATGGTGCCCGTGTTCGGCGAGCCGGTCGTCGTCACGCGGGACGAGGACGGGGACGTGCGGGCGTACCGGTGTCTGCGCAAGCCGCGTGGTGCGCCGCAGCCGGTTCGGTGCGCCATCCGATACGGAATGATCTTTGTGAACCTGGACCAGCGGGACCACCGGCTGTGCGAGCCGCCGGAGACCGACCTGAGGACCATCTCGGCCACCCCCCGCAGTGCCTGACGCGATTCCCCCGTCGTAACAGATCGCTCAGGTACTTCCCCCCGCAGCGGCGTCACCGTGACCTGAACACGGTGACGCCGCTGTAATTTCCGGGGATATGTTCCGGGTGTGGACGCGCCTCGGCGGTGGCCGGGGTCAGCCGTTCCTCAGCCGCGCCCCAGTGCCCGCTCGACCTCGATCTCGACGACCACCCGGGACGGGTTCGGGGCCGGCGTCCGCCCGTACCGCTCGGCGTACCGCCGCTCCGCCTCCCCGACCCGCTCCGGCTCGGTCCGCACGTGCGCGCGCCCCTCCAGCGTGGCCCAGCGCCGGCCGTCCACCTGGCACACCGCCACCCGCGCCCCGTCGGCCCCGGCGGCGCGCACGTGCGCCACCTTCGCGCTCGACCCGTTCGTGATCACCCGGGCCAGCCCCGCCCCGGGGTCGTACGTCACCCCGACCGGTACGACGTGCGGGCTGCCGTCCGGCCGCAGGGTCGTGAGCGTGCACAGATGCCGCTCCCGCCAGAAGGCGAGGTACGGCTCGTCGGGGGAAGCCGGGTCTACGGAGTACGGGGCCATGCGGGAAACCTAGCCGACGCGGGTACACCTCTTGCCTTGAGTGGAATAGACTCAACTTTGTGTACGCTGGTTGAGGCAGGACCGCCGGACTGGGAGAGGCGGCCGTCGGGACGACGCCGAGGAGGAGAACGGACACGTGGACGCCGAGCTGACCAACAGGAGCCGGGACGCGATCAACGCGGCGAGCAACCGCGCCGTGACCGAGGGACACCCGGATCTCACCCCTGCCCACCTGCTGCTGGCTCTGCTCCAGGGGCAGGAGAACGAGAACATCACCGACCTGCTCGCGGCCGTCGAGGCCGACCAGGCCGCCGTACGCTCCGGCGCGGAGCGCATCCTCGCCGGCCTGCCCAGTGTGACGGGGTCCACCGTCGCCCCGCCGCAGCCCAACCGTGAGCTGCTGGCCGCGATCGCCGACGCCGGCGAACGCGCCCGGGCGCTCGGCGACGAGTACCTGTCCACCGAGCACCTGCTCCTGGGCATCGCCGCGCAGGGCGGGGCGGCCGGGGACGTGCTCAGGCAGCAGGGCGCCGACGCCAGGAAACTGCAAGAGGCCTTCCAGAAGGCCAGGGGAGGACGCCGCGTGACCACCGCCGACCCGGAGGGCCAGTACAAGGCCCTGGAGAAGTTCGGCACCGACTTCACCGCCGCAGCCCGGGAGGGCCGGCTGGATCCGGTCATCGGACGGGACCAGGAGATCCGGCGGGTCGTGCAGGTGCTCAGCCGCAGGACCAAGAACAACCCCGTGCTCATCGGTGAGCCCGGCGTCGGCAAGACCGCCGTGGTCGAGGGGCTCGCCCAGCGGATCGTGAAGGGCGACGTGCCCGAGTCGCTGAAGGACAAGCGGCTGGTCGCGCTGGACCTCGGCGCGATGGTCGCCGGCGCCAAGTACCGCGGCGAGTTCGAGGAGCGGCTCAAGGCCGTCCTCGCCGAGATCAAGGACTCCGACGGGCAGGTCATCACCTTCATCGACGAGCTGCACACCGTCGTCGGCGCCGGCGCCGGCGGGGACTCGGCCATGGACGCGGGCAACATGCTCAAGCCCATGCTGGCCCGCGGCGAGCTGCGGATGGTGGGCGCCACCACCCTGGACGAGTACCGGGAGCGGATCGAGAAGGATCCCGCACTGGAACGGCGTTTCCAGCAGGTGCTGGTCGCCGAGCCGAGCGTCGAGGACACCATCGCGATCCTGCGCGGCCTCAAGGGCCGGTACGAGGCCCACCACAAGGTGCAGATCGCGGACAGCGCGCTGGTGGCCGCCGCCACCCTCTCCGACCGGTACATCACCTCCCGCTTCCTGCCGGACAAGGCCATCGACCTGGTGGACGAGGCCGCCTCCCGGCTGCGCATGGAGATCGACTCCTCGCCCGTCGAGATCGACGAACTCCAGCGCGCCGTCGACCGGCTGAAGATGGAGGAGCTGGCGATCGCCAAGGAGACCGACCCGGCCTCCGTCGCCCGCCTGGAGAAGCTGCGCCGCGACCTCGCCGACAAGGAGGAGGAGCTGCGCGGCCTCACCGCCCGCTGGGAGAAGGAGAAGCAGTCCCTCAACCGGGTCGGTGAGCTGAAGGAACGCCTCGACGACGTGCGCGGGCAGGCCGAACGCGCCCAGCGCGACGGCGACTTCGACACCGCCGCCAAGCTGCTCTACGGCGAGATCCCGCAGCTGGAGAAGGAGCTTGAGGCCGCCTCCCAGGCCGAGGAGGAGGTCGCCCGGGACACCATGGTCAAGGAGGAGGTCGGCTCCGACGACATCGCCGACGTCGTCGCCGCCTGGACCGGCATCCCGGCCGGCCGCCTGCTGGAGGGCGAGACGCAGAAGCTGCTGCGCATGGAGGAGGAGCTGGGCAGGCGGCTCATCGGCCAGAACGAGGCCGTACGCGCCGTGAGCGACGCCGTACGGCGCTCGCGGGCCGGCATCGCCGACCCCGACCGGCCCACCGGGTCCTTCCTCTTCCTCGGCCCGACCGGTGTCGGCAAGACCGAACTCGCCAAGGCCCTCGCGGACTTCCTCTTCGACGACGAGCGGGCCATGGTCCGCATCGACATGTCGGAGTACGGCGAGAAGCACAGCGTGGCCCGGCTCGTCGGCGCGCCTCCCGGATACGTCGGCTACGAGGAGGGCGGCCAGCTCACCGAGGCGGTCCGGCGCCGCCCGTACAGCGTCGTCCTGCTGGACGAGGTGGAGAAGGCCCACCCCGAGGTCTTCGACGTCCTGCTCCAGGTGCTGGACGACGGGCGCCTGACCGACGGTCAGGGCCGCACGGTCGACTTCCGCAACACCATCCTGGTGCTCACCTCCAACCTGGGCAGCCAGTTCCTGGTCGACCCGCTGCGCAGCGAGACGGAGAAGAAGGAGCAGGTGCTGGAGGTCGTCCGGTCCTCCTTCAAGCCGGAGTTCCTCAACCGGCTCGACGACCTGGTGGTCTTCTCGGCGCTGACCAAGCCCGAGCTGGAGCGGATCGCCCGGTTGCAGATCGAGCGGCTGGCCAAGCGGCTCGCCGAACGCCGGCTCACGCTGGAGATCACCCCGGCGGCGCTGGCCTGGCTGGCGGAGGAGGGCCTGGACCCGGCGTACGGCGCCCGCCCGCTGCGCCGCCTGGTGCAGACCGCCATCGGCGACCGGCTCGCCAAGGAGATCCTGTCCGGCGAGGTCAAGGACGGCGACACGGTCCGCGTGGACCGCTTCGAGGACGGCCTGCTGGTCGGCCCCGCCACGGGCAAGACCCTGTAGGGCACGCTCACGGTCCCCTCCCCGGCCCGCCGGGGAGGGGACCTCCGCGTTTCGGCCGGCGGCTGGGGTGCACTCGGACGGACGTACGGGCGCACCCCCGCGTCACCGTCCACGGCACCCCCTGCCGGATCATGTCCGCCACGGGCTGACAGGCCCCGTCAGGGCTTGCCACCCCCCTCCCCGCATGGGGGAGGATGGCGGCATCCGCATGAAGGGAAAAACACGGTGAGCATCGACCCGTCCTCGATTCCTAATTTCGGGGGCCAGCCCGAACCGCAGCCCCAAGGACCGGCGGGCCCCGTCCTCCCGGATCAGGACCTGGTGAAGCAGCTCCTCGAGCAGATGGAGCTGAAGTACGTCGTCGACGAGGAGGGTGACCTCGCGGCGCCGTGGGAGCAGTTCCGCACCTACTTCATGTTCCGCGGAGAGGCCGAACAGGCGATCTTCTCGGTGCGGACGTTCTACGACCGCCCGCACCCGATCGACGACAAGCCGCAGCTCCTGGAGTCCATCGACGACTGGAACCGCCGCACCCTGTGGCCCAAGGTGTACACCCACACCCATGACGACGGCACCGTCCGCCTGATCGGCGAGGCCCAGATGCTGATCGGCACGGGCGTCGACATCAACCACTTCGTCTCCTCCACGGTCAGCTGGGTGCGGGCCGCGATCGAGTTCGACAAGTGGCTGGTCGAGCAGCTCGGCCTGGAGCAGGAGGTCGACGAGGCGGAGAAGCCCGAGGACGACGGGGAGTAACCCGGTCCGTGAGGTCCGGGGGCTGCGGCCCCCGGACGCGCTCACATGGCCCGCAGCCGCTCCGCCGCGTCCCACGCTCGGCCGGCGGGGCCGTCAGCGCGCGAAGGCCTTGCGGAGCCGTTCCGTCGCGTCCGCCAGTACCTCGATGTGCTTGCAGAACGCGAACCGGACGTAGGGTGCCCCCCTCTCCTTGTGGTCGTAGAAGACCGCGTTCGGGATGGCGACGACACCCGCGCGCTCGGGCAGGGCGCGGCAGAAGGCGAACCCGTCCTTCTCGCCGACGGAGCGGATGTCGGCCGTGACGAAGTAGGTGCCGGCGGGCCGGAACACCTCGAAGCCCGCCGTCGCCAGCCCCTCCGCCAGGACGTCCCGGCGGGCCAGCATGCTCCGGCGGTACTCCTCGAAGTAGGAGTCGGGCAGGGCGAGGGCCTCCGCGACCGCGTACTGGAAGGGCCCCGAGGCGACGTACGTCAGGTACTGCTTCACCGCGCGGACCGCGCCGACCAGCTCCGGCGATCCCGTCACCCAGCCGACCTTCCAGCCGGTGAACGAGAACGTCTTGCCGGCCGAGCCGATGCTCACCGTGCGCTCGCGCATGCCCGGGAACCCGGCGAGCGGCAGGTGCTCGGCGCCGTCGAAGACCAGGTGCTCGTACACCTCGTCGGTCACCACCAGCAGATCCCGCTCCACCGCGAGCTCGGCGACCGCGGCGAGTTCCGCGCGGCTGAGGACCGTCCCGGTCGGGTTGTGCGGGGTGTTGAGCAGCAGCAGCCGGGTGCGTCCGGTGACGGCCGCGCGCAGCTCGTCCAGGTCCAGCCGGAAGCGCCCCCCGTGCGGCCTCAGCGTCACCGGCACCCGCGTGCCGCCGGCCATGGCGATGCTCGCCGCGTACGAGTCGTAGTACGGCTCCAGGGCCACGACCTCGTCCCCGGGCTCCACCAGCGCCAGCAGCGCCGCCGCGATCGCCTCCGTCGCGCCCGCCGTGACCAGCACCTCGGTGGAGGGGTCCCAGGACAGGCCGTACCGGTGCTGCTGGTGCGCGGCGATCGCGGAGCGCAGTTCGGGGACGCCGGGACCCGGCGGGTACTGGTTGCCGCGCCCGTCGCGCAGCGCCCGCACGGCGGCCTCCCGGATCTCCTCGGGCCCGTCCGTGTCCGGGAAACCCTGGCCCAGGTTGATCGCCCCGCTCGCCACGGCGAGCGCCGACATCTCGGCGAAGATCGTCGTCCCGAACGCGGCGAGCCGGCGGTTGAGGTGAGGACGTGCGCTGGAGGTCATACCGGCTATCCTCCGCCCAAGCTCTGGAGTTGCTCAACTGTGCTTTGGGCGGGGACCGGGGTGGGCATCTCCCGGTCACCGCGTCGGACGCGGTGACGGCGAGGCGCCCACGGGGGGTCGCTTCGGGGGAACGGAAGGCGGGGGACGCCATGATCATCGGCATCATCCTGGTGGTGGGGGCGGTATTGATGTGCGCGCGGGCTGCGGGCCGCAACCGCCGGAACCGGAAGGCCGGTCTGTCGCTCGGCAGCGGCGGCGGGCGCGGCCGGGCGTTCCGCTCGTCGTCGGCGTCGTCATCGTCGTCCGACGGTGGCAGCAGCTGGTGGGCCGGTGGCCTGGGCGCGTCGTCCGGAGACGGTGGGCACGGTGGGCACGGTGGGCACCACGGAGGTCACTCCTGCGGCGGCGGCCACTCCTCCTGCGGCGGGGGTTCGTCGTGCGGCGGGGGCTCGTCGTGCGGCGGCGGGGGCGGATGCGGGGGAGGCGGCTGACACGGGGCGGCCCGGCTCCCGTGGAGCCGGGGCAGCCGCATCCGACGCCCGCCGGAAACGAACATCCGGCGGGCGTGCGCCCGTTCCCCTCCGCGCCCGTCGTGCGCGGTGGTTGAACAATTGAGCTGTAGAGCCCCCTGAGGGATGGAAACCCGGCGTACTTGGGTAAAAACGCTGTGGCGTCACCACAGTTCGTGGTTCCCTCTCAACGCCGACGCAGCCCCTCGGGCGTCCCCCTGGCCCCCTTGCGGCCGGGCCGACCGGACTGACAGGCCGATCTCCCTCCTCCTTGAGCGTTAGCGGAGCCGACCCATGCTCACGACCCTGAACACCTCCTACACCGATACCCGGGCTGCCGACCTCGCCTGGGCCCTGGGACGCGAACCGCTGCCCGCCCTCGCCACCCTCGACCTCGAACTCACCGGCGCGAAGATCCAGTTACGGCTGCTCGGCGCGTCCCACCAGATCCTCCTGGAGGAGGAGCGGAGCAGCTGCTCGGAGACCGTGGCCTGCATCCCCGGCTCCAGCACCCCGCTGCCGGTGGGCGTCGCCAAACGCGTCGGCGACTGGGAGTACGAGTTCGCCGCCCGCGTCGAGGTCCTCCCGCCCGGCTCCTTCGAGGGCCGCGCCCAGGAACTGCTGGCGCTCGTCTCCGAGCATCCGCACGGCCTGGCCGGCGTCTTCCCCGGCAGCCCGCACGCCTTCACCGCGATGCTCGTCCAGCGGCAGGGGGGCCAGGTGCACTGGCGCACCTGGCACGCCTACCCGCAGGACGGGCAGCTGGTGGCCACCCGGACCCGGGTCGGCGCCCGGACGACGGCGGGGCAGCCGAGCCGGGGCCGGTCCCGGGCGGCATAAACCTCGGGACGCGACAACCACCGTCAGCTTCACACGTGTGGGTGACGAAGCGTGCCCACTGCGTGACATACCGTCGCAACGTGATCGAAACGCACACCCCCGCGCCCCCGTGCACCCCGCCCTCCTCGGCGGCCCCCGCGCGGTTGCCCGTCCGGCCCGGCACCGGGCGGTTCCTGGTCCTCGCGTGCGTGTTCGTCTGCGCGGCCTGCGGGCTGGTGTACGAGCTGGAACTCGTCGCGTTCGCCTCGTACCTGATGGGCGACTCGGTCACCCAGGCCTCCGTCGTGCTGTCCGTGATGGTGTTCGCCATGGGCATCGGCTCCCTGGGCGCCAAACGCCTGCGCCGCCACGCGGCCGCCGGGTTCGGCGCGGTGGAGGCGGCCCTCGCCCTGGTCGGTGGGGGCAGCGCCATGGCGCTGTACGCCGTGTTCGCCTGGACCGGCGGCTGGGGCGGCATGTGGGCCGGCGGCCCGCGCTGCCTGCTGGTCGCCTTCTCCCTCGCCATCGGTCTGCTCATCGGCGCCGAGGTCCCCCTGCTGATGGAGCTGATCCAGCGCGTCCGCCGGCAGGACGCGGGCGCCACGGTGGCCGACCTGTTCGCCGCGGACTACGTCGGTGCCCTCGTCGGCGGCCTGGCCTTCCCCTTCCTGCTCCTGCCGTACCTGGGCCAGCTGACCGGCGCGCTGCTCACCGGCACGGTCAACACGGTCGCGGGCGGCGCCCTCGTCCTCGGCCTCTTCCGCCGCGACCTCACCCGCCGCGCCCGCTGGACCCTCCTCGTCACGGGCCTCCTCGTCCTCGGGATCCTCGCCGCCGCCGCCGCCCTCGCCGGCGACTTCGAGCGGGCCGCCCGCCGCGCCGTGTACGGCACGGACCTCCGGGTGGCCGTGCGGACCGGTGTCCAGGAGGTCGTCCTCACCGGCGGCACCGGCGGCAGGCCCCTCGGCCTCTACCTCGACGGCCGGCTCCGGGCCGGCGGCCGGGACGCGCCCCGCTACCACCGGGCCCTGGTCCGACCCGCCCTCGCCGGCCCCCACGCGCGCGTCCTGATCCTGGGCGGCGGCGACGGCCTGGCCGCCCGCGAGGTCCTGCGCCGGAGCGGGGTGCGCCGCGTCGACATCGTCGAACTCGACCCCGGCCTGGTGGACCTCGCCCGCCGCGACCCCGGCCTGTCCGCCGCCAACGGGCACGCCCTCGCCGACCCGCGCGTCCACGTCACCACGGCCGACGCGCTCACCTGGCTGCGGGGGGCGCGCGGACCGGCGTACGACGTCGTGATCGCCGACCTGCCCGACCCCGGCGTCACCGCCGGCACGAAGCTCTACTCCCAGGAGTTCTACGGCCTGGCCCGCCGGGTGCTGGCCGCGGACGGCCGGCTGGCGGTGCACGCCGGGTCCGTCACCAGCCGCCCCCGCGCCTTCTGGACCGTAGCCGCGACACTCCGCGCGGCCGGCTTCGCCGTCTCGCCCTACCGGGTCCTCGGCGGCGACTCCGGTTCCGCGGCCGGATCCGGCGGGCCGGCGGGTACCGCCGCCGCCCCGCGCGACTGGGGTCTCCTCCTGGCGGCGCCGGGCCGCACCCCGCCACCCCTGCGCCCGGCCCCCGGCCACCCCGCCGGCCCGGCCCGGGCGGCGCTCGCCTCGGACGCCGAGGCGGCGGCACGTACCCGCATCGGGGGCCTGCGGGCCTCGACCCTGCTCCATCCACGGTACTGAGGCCCGGGCGGGCGGACGGGTTCCGGGAGCGGGGGGTGATGCCTGGGGCGGAGCCGGGTGCGTTCTCGCGGGGACTGGGTAGGCTCACCGGACATGGAGCACCAGGTCTTCGTCCCGGTTTCCGCCGAACGGCTCAGGGCGGCGCTGGCCGACCCCGCGCGCGTCGCCCGGTCGGTTCCCGGTCTGCAGCAGGATGCCGGTGCCGAACCGATCGCCGGCCGGCTGAAGCTGCGCGTCGGCGGACACTCCGTCACCTACCGGGGCGCGCTGCGGGTGACGGCCCGGGCGGACGGCACGTACGCGGTCGACGGTGACGCGGGCGAGGCCCGCGGCGACGGATCGGTCAGGTTCGCCCTGACGCTGCGCCTCGCGGACGGCGACGGCGGCTGCACGGTCACCGTGCGGGGCACGGCGGCCGCGGACGGCCGCATCACGGAACTGCCGGCCCAGGCGGTGGCCTCGGCGGCGGCACGGCTGCTGGACCGCTTCGTGGCCGCGCTGGCGGCGGACGGGGTCCAGGACCCGGAGCCCGGCGCGGTGTCCGAGGCCGAGGTGTCCGTGTCGTCGCCGGAGCCCGGGACCGACGAGGAACCCGGCGGTGACGACGCGTGTCCCGACCGCCTCACCGACGCCTTCACCGACACAGGTGAGCCGCCGGCCGAGGCCGCGCACGCCCGCCGGACGATGATCGGCCGCAGCGCCGAGGAGGTCGATCACGCCCCGCCGCGCGGCCGCTACGCCCCCGTACCGGCCCCCCAGACGATCGCCGGCAACCCCGCCCTGCGCTGGGCGGCCCCCGCGGCGGCGCTGGCCCTCGCCTCGGCGGTCGTACTGACCCGCGCCCTGCGCAAACGCCGCTGACGCGCGCGGTGCGCGAGCGCCGTCCACCCGCGTGTGCGCGAGCGCTGCCGACCCGCGCCCCGCACCAGCGCCGCCGACCGTCCCCCTGCGCGCGCTGCCGAGTCGTGCCCTGCGCGAGTGCCGCCGGCCCGCGCGGCCACCGCCGGGTCGCTTGCGCCATGCCCTCTTGATCGCCCCAGTAGGGTCGGTTCCGTGAGCGACGAAGACATCACGCTGACCGCGGGCGACGCGGAAGTGACCGTGAGGCCCGGCAACGGCGGCCGGATCGGCGGACTCCGGATCGGCGGTGCGGAGCTGCTGCGGCAGGGTGACCGCTACGGCTGCTTCCCGATGGTGCCCTGGTGCGGCCGGATCGGACAGGGCCGGTTCCTGGACGGCGCCACCGTCCGCCAGATGCCGCTCAACGCCCCGCCGCACGCCATCCACGGCACCGCGCGCGACGGCGCCTGGCGCACCGCGCGGGTCACGGAGAACGAGGCGGTGATCACGTACGACCTGACGGACCCCTGGCCGCACACCGGCCGCGTCACCCAGGTTGTCGCGCTCGCCGAGGACGCCCTGACGCTGGCGATGTCCGTGGAGACGTACGACGACTCCTTCCCGGCGCAGATCGGCTGGCACCCGTGGTTCCACCGCAACCTCGGCGGCGAGGACGTGCGGCTGGACTTCACGCCCGCCTGGCAGGAGGAGCGCGGCGCCGACCACCTGCCCACCGGCCACCGTGTCGATCCGAAGCCCGGCCCCTGGGACGACTGCTTCGGCATGCCGGACGGCGTCGATGTCACCCTCACCTGGCCCGGGCAGCTGGAGCTGACGGTGACCAGCCGCCAGGAGTGGGTGGTGGTCTACGACGAGCAGGCCGAGGCCGTCTGCGTGGAGCCGCAGACCGGCCCGCCCGACGGCCTGAACACCCACCCGCGCCTGGTCACCCCGCTGGAGCCGCTGGAGGCGACGACCACCTGGAGCTGGCGGCGGCTTTAAGCTGGCTGCCATGACGGACGTACGTGGCGCGCTGCTTCAGCAGATCAAGGACAAGGCCGTGGTGCACGGCAAGGTGACGCTCTCCTCGGGTCTGGAGGCCGACTACTACGTCGACCTCCGCCGCGTCACCCTCGACGGCGAGGCCGCCCCGCTGGTCGGCCAGGTGCTGCTGGACCTGACCGCGGACCTGGAGTTCGACGCGGTCGGCGGGCTCACCATGGGCGCCGACCCGGTCGCCGCCGCCATGCTGCACGCCGCCGCCGCGCGCGGGCGTCGGCTGGACGCGTTCGTCGTCCGCAAGGCGGCCAAGGCGCACGGCCTGCAGCGGCGCGTGGAGGGCCCGGACATCGCGGGCCGCCGCGTGCTCGTCGTCGAGGACACCTCCACCACCGGCGGCTCCCCGCTGACCGCCGTGGAGGCGGTGCGCGAGGCCGGTGCCGAGGTCGTCGCCGTCGCGACCATCGTGGACCGGGCGACCGGCGCCGCCGAGAAGATCCAGGACGGTGCGGGCGTTCCGTACCGTTTCGCCTTCTCGAAGGATGAACTGGGTCTGGACTGACGGACGGGTATGACCTGGACTTGGCCGGGGTGCCCACCATCGCACCGGCCGGCGCGGCGTGTCTGGAAAGATGGGGCCGACGATGACGTCGCACCCCAGGTCTAGGTCAGGGCCGTAACGCAGAATCCACCCGCAACACAAGGAGCGGACAGATGCCCATCGCAACCCCCGAGGTCTACAACGAGATGCTCGACCGGGCGAAGGCAGGCAAGTTCGCCTACCCGGCCATCAACGTCACCTCGAGCCAGACCCTGAACGCGGCGCTGCGCGGTTTCGCGGAGGCGGAGAGCGACGGCATCGTCCAGATCTCGACCGGTGGTGCCGAGTTCCTCGGCGGCCAGTACAGCAAGGACATGGTGACCGGCGCGGTCGCGCTCGCCGAGTACGCCCACATCCTCGCCGAGAAGTACCCGGTCAACATCGCCCTGCACACGGACCACTGCCCGAAGGACAAGCTGGACGGGTACGTACGCCCGCTCATCGCGCTGTCGAAGAAGCGCGTGGACGCCGGCCTCGGCCCGCTGTTCCAGTCGCACATGTGGGACGGTTCGGCCGAGACCCTCGCCGACAACCTGGAGATCGCGCAGGAGCTGCTGGAGCAGGCCCGCGCCGCGCACATCATCCTCGAGGTGGAGATCACCCCGACCGGCGGCGAGGAGGACGGCGTCTCGCACGAGATCAACGACTCCCTCTACACCACGGTCGACGACGCGGTCCGCACCGCCGAGGCCCTGGGCCTGGGTGAGAAGGGCCGCTACCTGCTGGCCGCCTCCTTCGGCAACGTGCACGGCGTGTACAAGCCGGGCAACGTCGTCCTCCGCCCGGAGCTGCTCAAGGAGCTGAACGAGGGCGTCGCCGCCCGGTTCGGCAAGGCGTCCCCGTTCGACTTCGTCTTCCACGGCGGCTCCGGCTCCACCGAGCAGGAGATCCAGACCGCGCTGGAGAACGGCGTCGTGAAGATGAACCTCGACACGGACACCCAGTACGCCTTCACCCG
Source organism: Streptomyces sp. Y20 (assembly GCF_043195475.1). Taxonomy (NCBI): domain Bacteria; kingdom Bacillati; phylum Actinomycetota; class Actinomycetes; order Kitasatosporales; family Streptomycetaceae; genus Streptomyces; species Streptomyces sp. Y20. Next base: position 223,167 of record NZ_JBIDDP010000003.1, on the reverse strand, counting down.
TCCGGTCGCCGACCACATGTTCCGCAACTACGACGGCGTCCTGAAGGTCGACGGCGAGGTCGGCGACAAGAAGGCCTACGACCCGCGCACCTGGGGCAAGCTGGCCGAGGCGAGCATGGCCGCGCGCGTCCTGGCGGCCACGCAGCACCTGCGCTCCGCGGGCAACAAGATCAAGTAAGCGGGCAACCCCCCGGCGGGCCCGGCAGCCGTCCCGGCGCCGGGCCTTCCACCTGTCCGGGCCCGGCACGGACGGCAGGCCGGCCGCCCGGGTCCGGGCCGGTCCGGCCGGCGTCCAGCCTCGGCGACGACCGCTCCGGGTCGCGGCGAGGACCGCTTCCCCGCCGTGGCGACTACCGCTTCAGCTCGGCGTACGCCTCGGCGCTGCTGTCCTGGAGGAACTGCCAGCACCGCTCCGTCTCGTCCTTCTCGCCGATCGCGCCGGCGGCACGGGCGAGCGCGGCGAGGCAGCGCAGGAACCCGCGGTTGGCCCGGTGGTCCCAGGGGATGGGGCCATGTCCTTTCCAGCCGGCCCGGCGCAGGGCGTCCAGACCGCGGTGGTAGCCGGTGCGCGCGTAGGCGTACGACTCGATCACTCGCCCCGCCTCGAAGGCGTCGTCGGCGAGCACGGCCCAGGCGAGCGCGAACGTGGGGTGCTTCGCCGCGACCTCGGCCGGCGGCAGAGAGTCGTCGCTCAGCAGGCGGTACGCCTCTTCGTTCTCCGGCAGGAACGTCGGTTCGGGGCCGCCGAGCAGGTTCTTGTGAGTCGTCATGAATGCAGTCTGCCACTTGCGAACAGGTCCTCAGGATGCCCGTGAGGGGTCTCGGCCGGGGCCCCGGCCGACGGGGGAGCGGCGGGTGTGCGACCGATGGCGATGGCCGCCCGCTGCCCTGTACCGCCCGGGAGGCCAGGCGCCTGAACCGGCCGATCCGAGGGGCAAGGCGCCGGCGCGCATCCTCGGCCGGCGGATCCGCGTCCCGAATGACAGGAACACCCTTCGGGAACGGAGGCCTCGATCATGTCCGCGCCGCACCTTCCGCCGCGGTCACCGCAGGCTTCGGCTCTGAAGCGATTCCTCACCGCGGAGCCGGAGGAGTGGCCCCGCCTCGCCCCGCGCGTGGTGGAGGAGGCCGGCGTGGACACCCTGGAGCGGATCGTCCGCGCCACGATGGCCCGCGTCGGGACAGCCGTCACTGTGCTGGACGGCCCCGAGGGGCCGGGCGGCTGCACCGCGGGCGGGTGATCCGCTCCTGATACGGCCCACCTCCGCCGACACGCCGTGACGCGACCTCCTCGCCGGGACGGACGCCTCGCCCACGGCGGTCAGGCCGCTGGGCCGACCTGGGACGCGGTGACCGGTGTGGTCCGTCCGGCAGCGGGCGGGCCTTGCCGTTTCCGGAGGGAATGCGGAGGATGCGGTGTGGGGACCGGGGCCCCCGTGCCGGCATCGGCAGGGGCGGACCGCTACCCGGAGTAACACAGGAGACAGCGATGTCCCACCAGGCTCACCTCCCTGCCGAGGCCACTGAGCCCGAGACCCCGCATCTCGACTTCGCCGGTACGACGCCGTACGAGGACTACGTCAAGGCGGACGTGCTCACCCATCTCCAGCACACCCTCTCCGACGACCCCGGAGAGATGGTCTTCCTGGTCACCACCCAGGTCATGGAGCTGTGGTTCACGGTCCTCGTGCACGAGTGGGAGACCGCCGCGAAGGCGCTCCGCTCGGACGACGTGCCCACCGCGATCGCCGCGCTGAAGCGTTCCGTGCGCGAACTGGAGGCCCTCAACGCCTCCTGGAAGCCGCTCGGACAGCTGACCCCCGCGCAGTTCAACAGCTACCGCAGCGCGCTCGGCGAGGGCTCCGGCTTCCAGTCGGCGATGTACCGGCGCCTGGAGTTCCTGCTCGGCGACAAGTCGGCGTCCATGCTCGTCCCGCACCGCGGCGCCCCGCGCGTCCACGCGGAGCTGGAGAAGGCCCTGCACGAGCCGAGCCTGTACGACGAGGTCGTACGGCTCCTCGCGCGCCGCGGCCACGCGATCCCCGACCCGGTGCTGCGCCGCGACGTCACGCAGCGGTACGAGCCGTCGGAGGCCGTGGAGGCCGCCTGGGCCGCCGTCTACGCGGACGACGAGAGCGACGAGATCGCCCGGCTGGGCGAGGCGCTGACGGACGTGGCCGAACTGGTGTGGCGCTGGCGCAACGACCACCTCGTCGCCACGCGGCGCGCGATGGGCGCCAAGGCCGGCACCGGCGGCTCGGCCGGCGTGGCCTGGCTGGAGAAGCGCGCCCGCAAGAACGTCTTCCCCGAGCTGTGGACGGCGAGGTCCCATGTCTGAGCTGCGCCTGCTCGCGGAGAAGCTGGACGCGGCGGACGAACTGGCACCGCTGCGCGACCGCTTCGTCCTCGACGACGTGATCTACCTGGACGGGAACTCGCTCGGCGCCCTGCCCGCGCACGTGCCGGGACGGGTCGAGGACGTCGTCCGCCGTCAGTGGGGCGAACTGCGCATCCGCTCCTGGGAGGAGAGCGGCTGGTGGACGGCGCCCGAGCGGATCGGCGACCGGATCGCCCCGCTGGTCGGCGCCGCCCCGGGCCAGATCGTCGTCGGGGACTCCACCAGCGTGAACGTCTTCAAGGCGCTCGTGGCGGCGGTCCGCATGGCCGGCGAGGACCGCACCGAGATCCTGGTCGACGCCACGACCTTCCCCACGGACGGCTACATCGCCGGGTCGGCCGCCCGCCTGACCGGCCGCACCCTGCGCGCGGTCACCCCGGCAGAGGTGCCGGGGCTCCTGGGCGGCCGTACGGCGGCGGTCCTGCTGAACCACGTCGACTACCGCACCGGCCGCCTGCACGACCTGCCCGGGCTCACCGCCGCGGTCCACGCGGCCGGCGCACTCGCGGTCTGGGACCTGTGCCACAGCGCGGGCGCGCTGCCGGTGGGCCTGGACGAGCACGGGGTCGACCTGGCGGTCGGCTGCACCTACAAGTACCTGAACGGAGGCCCGGGTTCACCGGCGTACCTGTATGTGCGCAGCGCGCTCCAGGACCGCTTCGACTCCCCGCTGCCCGGCTGGAACTCCCACGCCGACCCCTTCGGCATGAGCCCGGCCTACGCCCCGGCGCCGGGCGCCCCGCGCGGCCGGGTCGGCACGCCGGACATCCTCTCCATGCTGGCCCTGGAGGCCGCCCTGGAGATCTGGGACGGGGTGTCCCTCACCGCGGTCCGCGCGAAGTCCCTCGCCCTGACGGACTTCTTCCTGCGGTGCGTGGCCGAGTACACCGGCCCGGGGCGGACGGAGTCCGTGACGCCCGGACGCCACGAGGAGCGGGGCAGCCAGATCGCCCTGCGCTGCCCGGACGCCGGTGAGGTCATGAAACGCCTCGTCGAGCGCGGGGTCGTCGGCGACTTCCGGCACCCCGACGTGCTCCGGTTCGGGTTCACGCCGCTGTACGTGGGCTTCCGGGACACCGAGCGGGCCGCGCGGATCCTGGCGGAGGTGCTGGCCTAGGGGACGGGGCGGGGCGGGCCGGCGGGGGCGGGGGGACCTCGTTGCCGGCCGGCCCGACCCCGCCGCACCGCGCGCTCCTCACCGTGCGTCACATCCGGGTGTCCCCGCACGTCACCGGCCTGGTACCGTCCCCGCCAACGGCCGGCCACCCCCGCCCGGTCCGCCGATGCCGTTCCTTCGCTGAGAGGTTGGAGCATGCCGGACGACGCCGCCGCGGCCCGCGCCGCCGCCGAGGAGGAGTCGGTCTTCTCGCACCCCCCGGTCGACCCCGACGTCACCGCCGCCTACGGTGACCACCCCGACCAGGTGATCGACTTCTACGCCCCGCGCTCCGGCACGCGGTCCGCCGCCTCCCCGGCCCCCCTGGTCGTCGTCCTGCACGGCGGCGCCTGGCGCGCCCGCCACGACCGCCGTCACATCACCCCCTTCGCCGACCACCTGGCCCGCAGGGGCTTCGCGGTGGCCAACGTCGAGTACCGGCGCGGTGGCCGGGCCCCGGTCCCCGGACAGGACGACGGGACGCGCGAGCCGCACGCCGATGCCGGGGACCGGCCTCCCGCCGGCCGCTGGCCCGACACCCTCGACGACGTCGCGGCGGCCCTGGACGCCCTCCCCGCCCTGGTCCGCGAGGCGCTCCCGCAGGCGGACGCGGGCCGTACGGTCCTGACCGGCCACTCGGCGGGCGGGCACCTGGCCCTGTGGGCGGCGGCCCGCCACGTCCTCCCCGCGGACGCCCCCTGGCGCACCGACGGGCCGGCGGCGCTGCGCGGTGTGGTCGCGCTCGCGCCGATCGCGGACCTCTCGGTGGCCGAGAAACTCGGCGTCTGCGGGCACGCGTCCCGCCAACTCCTCGGCGGACACGACATCTTCGCGCAGCGCCGGGCCTACGCGGACCCCGTCCTGCTCCTCCCGACGGGCATCGCCACGACGCTGGTCCAGGGCCGGGCGGACCTGGTGGTACCGCCGGCGGTCGCCGAGTCGTACGCCGAGGCCGCGGTGAAGGCGGGGGAGACGCCCGGGCTGACGCTCCTGGCGGACGTGGGCCACTTCCCGCTGATCGACCCGGCGGCGGACGCCTGCGCGGTGGTGGCGGAGGAGATCGCCCAGCTCGCCTGGTGACCCACCCGCTCCCCACTCAGGGGCCGGTCCCGGTCATACCCGTAGTACCTGGGAGCTACGGCGCGGAACAGCTCCCCGGCGGGACGCCGACGCCGGTCCTGATTGTCACCGCGGACCACCCGGGCATCAGGGTCCTGATGCTGACCACCTTCGACCTGGACGAGTACGTGTACGAGGCGCTGCGCGCGGGGGCCTCCGGATTCCTGCTCAAGGACGCCTCCGCCGACCAGCTCGCCGAGGCCGTCCGGGTCGTGGCGGCCGGCGACGCGCTGCTGGCCCCCGGCATCACGCGCCGGCTGATAGCGGAGTTCTCCCGGCTGGACGGCTCCCCCCGGCCCCCGCTCCGGCAACGCGTGGGCGGACTGACCGACCGGGAGACGGAGGTGCTGGCACTGATCGCCCAGGGCCTGTCGAACGCGGAGATCGCCGGGCGGCTGGTCGTGGCCGAACAGACCGTGAAGACACATGTGGGCCGGATCCTGCTGAAACTGGGCCTCAGGGACCGCACCCAGGCAGCGGTCTTCGCCTACGAATCCGGCCTGGTCCGCCCCTCCACCCACTGACCCCACCCCCCGTAGTACTTCCGGCGGACGCCGAACGCCCCTCTCACTGCTGACGACCGCGGTCCCGCCTGCGCCTACCGTTTCGTTCGTGACCGAGACGACGCACACGCAGCCGATGAGGCCGTCCGTGTCCGGCAGGCCCCGCAGTCCGGAGTTCCGGCTGGCCGTGGATGCTCTGCGCGGACTGTGGCAGGACCTGTTCCACGACGCCTTCGCCTACCGTCCGCTGCCCCCCGCGGCCGCGGACGGCCCGCTGACCCGCCATCTGCCGAGCCGGCCGCGGGCGTACGCGGTCTGGACACCGCACGCGCTGGTGGTGGCCGGCGCGCTGGTGGCGCTGATCGTGGGAACGGTGAACACGGGTGTGGGCGGGCCGTCCGTCCTCGGTGGACTGCTCGCCGCGACCCCGGTCCTGCTGACGCTGGTGCGCCCGGTCGGCGCGTTCTGGGTGTCGCTCGTGGCGACCGGCGTGGCCGACGTCCTCGGCAGCAGCAGATGGGGCAGCTGGCCGTGGCTGCCGGGCGGCTTCGTGTCCCATCTGCTGGTGCTCACGATCGTGGCGGCCCGCACCCGCCCGCGCGCGGCGGCCTGGATGTGGGCGCTGACCGGCCTGTACGGCGTGTGGACCGACGGACTCTTCGGCTGGGAGCACGACGGCACCGACGTGGGCCCGATGCTGGTCGTCTCCGCGCTGGCCCTGCTGGTCGTCGCCGTCCGGCAGACCCGCCGGCAGGCCCAGCGTGAGGTGTCCGCGCAGCGGACGGTCACCGCGGTGGAGCGTTCACGGCGCACACTGCTGGAGGAGCGCACGACCATCGCCCGCGAGCTGCACGACGTGGTCGCCCATCACATGTCGGTGGTGGCCATCCAGGCGGAGGCCGCGCCCTACCGGGTGGAGAATCCGCCGCCGGAGCTGGAGAAGGCCTTCGTCACCATCAGGGAGAACGCGGTGGCGGCCCTGACCGAGCTGCGCCGCGTGCTGGGCGTCGTACGCGCGGAGGACTACCAGGCGCCGGACGCCCCCCAGCCCACCCTCGCCGACCTGGACGCGCTGCTCGCCAACGTGCGGGAGGCCGGCCCGGACGTGGGCAGGACGGTGACCGGCGCGGTGCGCGAACTGCCGCAGGGCGTGGAGCTGTCGGCCTACCGGATCGTGCAGGAGGCGCTGAGCAACACGCTGCGGCACGCGCCGGGTGCGGACGCACGGGTCGAGATCGCGTACGTCCTCGGCGGTCTGGGCCTGCGCGTCGTCAACGACCCGCCACCGGCCCCGCACCTGGTCAAGGCCTCGCCCGGCGCCGGGCACGGCATCACGGGCATGCGGGAGCGCGTCGCCATGCTGAACGGCGAGATGACGGCGGGCCCGACGGCCGACGGGGGATACGAGGTGGCGGTGTTCCTGCCGGTGCCGGCCGCCGTCACCGAGGACGAGGCATGACCATTCGCGTACTGGTCGCCGACGATCAGATGATGGTGCGCGAGGGCTTCTCGGTCCTGCTGAACGCGATGCCGGACATCGAGGTCGTGGGCGAGGCCGTCAACGGCCGGGAGGCGGTCGGCCAGGTGCGTCGGCTCGCCCCGGACGTGGTGCTGATGGACATCCGCATGCCGGAGCTGAACGGCATCGAGGCGACCCGCGAGATCGTGGCCGCCGACGCGGCGGCGAAGGTCCTGGTGCTGACCACGTTCGACCTCGACGAGTACGTGTACCAGGCACTGCGGGCGGGGGCCTCCGGCTTCCTGCTGAAGGACGCCTCGGCCCGGCAGCTGGCCGACGGCGTCCGGGTGGTGGCGTCCGGCGAGGCCCTCCTCGCGCCCACGGTCACTCGACGGCTGATCACCGAGTTCTCCCGGCTGTCCGAGGCACCGCGCCTGATGCCGGCGGCGCAGGCGGCGTTCGGGGAGCTGACGGAACGCGAGACGGAGGTGCTGGTCCTGATCGCCCAGGGCCTGTCCAACGCGGAGATCGCCGGGCGCCTGGTCGTGGCGGAGTCGACGATCAAGACCCATGTGAGCCGCGTCCTGGTGAAACTGGGACTGAGGGACCGCACGCAGGCGGCGGTGTTCGCGTACGAGGCGCGGCTGGTGACGCCCGGCTGACGCGGCGGCACCCCGGGCCGGCCGGAGAACGGCACTCTGGCCGGACGCGGCGCCACGCGTTAGCGTCCCCGCATGGCAGACCCCGCCGATCTCGCTTTCGACCCCTGGGACCCGGCGTTCGTCGCGGACCCGTACCCGGCCTACGCGCAGCTGCGGGCGCGCGGCCGGGTGATCCGGTACGAGCCCACCGACCAGTGGCTGGTCCCGCACCACGCGGACGTCTCGGCGCTGCTGCGCGACCGCCGCCTCGGCCGCGCCTACCGCCACCGTTTCTCGCACGAGGAGTTCGGCCGGAGCGCGCCCCCACCGGAGCACGAGCCGTTCCACACCCTCAACGACCACGGGATGCTCGACCTGGAGCCGCCGGACCACACCCGGATCAGGCGTCTGGTGTCGAAGGCGTTCACCCCGCGCACGGTGGAGCGGCTGAAGCCGTACGTGCACCGGCTGGCGGACGACCTGGTCGCCGGGCTCGTCCGGGAGGGCGGCGGCGATCTGCTGACGGACGTGGCGGAACCGCTGCCGGTCGCGGTGATCGCCGAGATGCTGGGTATCCCGGAGGCGGACCGGGCGCAGCTGCGCCCCTGGTCGGCGGCCATCTGCGGGATGTACGAGCTGAACCCGCCGGGGGAGACGGCGGCCCGGGCGGTACGGGCGTCGGTGGAGTTCTCGGACTACCTGCGCGAACTGATCGCGGCCCGCCGCGAGAAGCCGGGAGAGGACCTGGTCTCCGGGCTGATCGCGGCCCACGACGAGGGCGACCGCCTCACCGAGCAGGAGATGATCTCCACCGCCGTCCTGCTGCTCAACGCCGGTCACGAGGCCACGGTCAACGCCACGGTGAACGGCTGGTGGGCCCTGTTCCGCGACCCCGGCCGGCTGGCGGCCCTGCGCGCCGACCACGGTCTGGTCCCGGCCGCGGTCGAGGAGCTGCTGCGCTACGACACCCCGCTCCAGCTGTTCGAGCGCTGGGTGCTGGACGACATCGAGATCGACGGCACCACGATCCCCCGGGGCTCGGAGATCGCCCTGCTCTTCGGCTCCGCCAACCACGACCCGGCCGTCTTCGCCGACCCCGGCCGCCTGGACCTCACCCGCGAGGACAACCCGCACGTCTCCTTCAGCGCCGGCATCCACTACTGCATCGGCGCCCCGCTCGCCCGCATCGAGCTGGCCGCGTCCCTGTCGGCGCTGCTCCGCCAGGCCCCCACGCTGGCCCTGGCCGCGGAACCGGAGCGGAAGCCGGGGTTCGTGATCCGGGGCCTGCGCGGGCTGAGCGTGGAGATCGGCTGACCACCCCCGCGCGACGCGGCACACCGGTGCGGGACGGACCCGGCGCGGGTCAGAGGTCCGTCATCACCGCCGGGCCCCCGGCGAGGGTGCGGCGGGGCAGCACCAGCCCCCACGCCCCCTCCTCCACCCGCCACGTCCGCCGCCGTACCGGTCCCGCCACCGCCGTGTCCGCCCGGTAGCGGAAGTCCGCCCCGGTGACCGTCACCGTGTGGCCGGAGGTCAGCAGCGGGGTCGCCGCCGCGCCCACCGACAGCGGGCGGACCTCCACCTCCGCCATCCCGCGGGAGCGCGGGGTCACCGAGACCGTCTCCACCGGCTGGTCCAGGTCCACGAGCGTCGCTCCGTCGACCTCCACCCGCAGCCGCGTGGGCCCCGGGGAGGGCACCGCGGGCAGCCGGAGCGGACGCGTGGCCAGGGGACGGACCAGGGAGCGGTACCAGGGCCGGCCCAGCAGGACGCGCACCGGCTGGGCGGCGGCCGTCCGCATCGGCGCCGACGGGATGCCCAGCGCCCCCAGCACCACCCCGTCGCTGTCGTCCACCAGCAGGTCCAGCCGCCGCTCCGCGCCGTCCAGCACGGCCCGCGCCGCCGCCACCGTCCCACCGGGCACCCCGAGGGACTCGGCGAGCGCGCTGTCCCCCACCGGCACCACCGACAGCGCACACCCGGCCAGCTCCCGGTGCCGGTGCAGCAGGGCGACGGTGCGCACCAGAGCCCGGCCGTCACCGATCACGACCGGCCGCCGCGATCCCCTTCGGCCCAGTGCGCGGGCGAATTCCTCCGGCCCCTCCGGTAGACACACTTTGGCCGCCGCACCCGCGCTGAGCACGTCTTTCGCGATCCGCACGGACTCTCCGTCCGTCTGCCGTGCCGCCGGATCGATGATCACCAGCAGCTGATCGGACGTCGCGAAAGTCGCCACCTCGGTCCTGCCTCGCTTCCTCGGGTAGCATCTTTGTGCAAGAGCCCCTTGCGCTATTGCGCCAGGGGCTTCGTCTATTCCGGGGCATCCGGTCCGACGGTTGGCGACCAACGGCGGTCGCTGTGGCACGCGGCGGTGAACCTTACGCCCACGCCCCCGACCTTGGACATGCCCCGCCCGGAAGGGGTGTACGCGCGTGCCCGCACTTGTGCTGCTCGGTGCTCAGTGGGGTGACGAAGGCAAGGGAAAGGCGACGGACCTGCTCGGTGGCTCCGTCGACTATGTGGTGCGATACCAGGGTGGCAACAACGCCGGCCACACGGTGGTCGTCGGCGACCAGAAGTACGCACTGCACCTCCTTCCTTCCGGAATCCTGTCGCCCGGCTGTACGCCGGTCATCGGCAACGGTGTCGTCGTCGACCCGTCGGTCCTGCTCTCCGAGCTGAGCGGTCTGAACGAGCGTGGCGTTGACACGTCCAAGCTCCTGATCAGCGGTAACGCGCACGTCATCACGCCGTACAACGTGACGGTCGACAAGGTGACGGAACGCTTCCTCGGCAAGCGCAAGATCGGTACGACCGGCCGCGGTATCGGCCCCACCTACGCCGACAAGATCAACCGCGTGGGCATCCGGGTCCAGGACCTGTACGACGAGTCGATCCTCACCCAGAAGGTGGAGGCGGCCCTCGACGTCAAGAACCAGATCCTCACCAAGCTCTACAACCGGCGGGCCATCGCCGTCGACCAGGTCGTCGAGGAGCTGCTGACGTACGCGGAGAAGCTCGCGCCGTACGTCGCCGACACCGTCCTGGTGCTGAACCAGGCGCTGGAGGACGACAAGGTCGTCCTGTTCGAGGGCGGCCAGGGCACCCTCCTGGACATCGACCACGGCACGTACCCCTTCGTCACCTCCTCCAACCCGACCGCGGGCGGCGCCTGCACCGGCGCCGGCGTGGGCCCGACGAAGATCAGCCGCGTGATCGGCATCCTCAAGGCCTACACGACCCGTGTCGGCGCCGGCCCGTTCCCCACGGAGCTGTTCGACGCGGACGGCGAGGCGCTGCGCCGCATCGGCGGCGAGCGGGGCGTCACCACCGGCCGTGACCGCCGCTGCGGCTGGTTCGACGCGGTCATCGCCCGCTACGCGACCCGCGTCAACGGCCTGACCGACTTCTTCCTCACCAAGCTGGACGTCCTGACCGGCTGGGAGCAGATCCCGGTCTGTGTGGCATACGAGATCGACGGCAAGCGCGTCGAGGAACTCCCTTACTCGCAGACCGACTTCCACCACGCGAAGCCGGTCTACGAGACCCTGCCGGGCTGGTCCGAGGACATCACCGGGGCGAAGTCCTTCTCCGACCTGCCCAAGAACGCCCAGAACTACGTCAAGGCGCTGGAGGAGATGTCCGGCGCCCCGATCTCCGCGATCGGCGTGGGCCCGGGCCGCGACGAGACGATCGAGATCAACTCGTTCCTCTAGACGCCTCGCGGCAGCGCCCGCCGCCGTGCCCCCGGGCACGGCGGCGGGCGCCGCTGTGTGGTCGACGGTGCACAATCGAGGTATGGGCGTCCACCGGAACGCGCGATGCCGGGGCCCGTACGGCGGTGAAGGCCACCAGGCCGGCGGCACGGACTGCGCCGACCCCGCCGTCTTCGAGATCGCCCGCCACAACCGGCCGCCCCTGCGGGTGTGCCCGGTGCACCTCGGTCCTTCGCTGCTGATGGCGAGCGGGGTGCTGTGGCCCCCGGTCATCCATCTCATCGGCCGTGTACCCGGCCTGCGGCCGTGACGGCCCGCGCGGGCGGTGGTGGCGTGCCTCAGCTGAACACGATCATCGAGCCCTGAGCCAGGGAGCGGGTCGCCGCCGCGTGCAGACCCAGCCAGACGTGGCGTTCGCGGGCGAAGGGACTGGGGTCGTAGGGGGCGGGGACGGCCGGTTCCTCCAGTTCCGTCGGGCCGGCCGGCGGGATGGGCGGCGCCGGGGGGTTCGCCGGGTCGATGCCGATGACCGGCGCGACGTGCTGGAGTTCGCGCAGCAGGGTCTGGGAGCTGCCCAGCGGGCCGCCGCCCGCGAGGAGTTCCTCGTTGGACAGCGGGTGCGGGAAGTCCACGGGGACGTACGCGCCCGCGTGGTCGTAGTGCCAGACCAGATGCGACTGCTGCGCCGTCGTCTCGAACATCTCCAGCAACTGCTCGTAGTCACCGCCCAGTCCGTCCACCGGGGTCACCGGCAGGCCGCAGACCTGGAGCAGGTGGGCGCGGCGCAGGAAGTGCAGGGCGTCGTAGTCGAACCCGGCGACCGGGGCGACGTCGCCGGACAGACCCGGCATGTACTGGTACACCGGCACCGGCGGCAGCCCGGCATCGGCCAACGCCTTGTTGTACTGCGCGAGTTCCTCGGCGAAGGGGTTGTCCGGGGTGTGGCACAACACGTCCACGAGCGGTACCAGCCACAGGTCACAGGCCAAAAGAGGCTCCTCGCATCGGCAGCGCGGGGTCACGCACGACAGCAGGTGGTCAGGGCAGGGTAGTGCGTCCGGTCCCGCGGCGGTTCCCCGCAGGGGCCGTAGCGGTCACCTACCCGTTGGTCAGGCGTTCCAGCAGTGCCAGCGCGTGGGCGTTGGAGGCGGCCACGATCGCGCGGGCGGCCTGGGCCTCGCGGCGGGCCAGGGCGTCGACCAGCTCGGTGTGCCCGGCCCAGAGCCGGCCGCGCAGGTCGGGCAGGCGGAGCAGGTGCTGCACCGCGCAGACCCAGGACTGCACCCGCAGGCGGTGCAGGAAGTCACCGAGGTAGGCGTTGCCGAACAGGGCGCTCAGCTCGCGCCAGAACCGCAGGTCGTAGCCGACCAGGACCGTGAGGTCCCCGGCCGCCGCGGCCCGCTGGGCCTCCTCGCCGCGGCGGCGCACGGTGGCCAGGGCGGCGGCCGTGCGCGGGTCGTCCGGCGGGGTGCGGAAGGCGGGGTGGTCCGCGACGAGGGCCTGGAACATGCCGTCGGTGACCAGGCTGCGGGCCTCGATCATGTGCCGGTGGTCGGCGAGCGAGTACTCGGGCACGCGGAAACCGCGGTGCTGGTCGGCCTCAAGGATGCCCTGCGCGGACAGGTCGACCAGCGCCTCGCGGACGGGGGTGGCGGAGACGCCGTACTGATCGGCGATCTCCTTGACGGTGAACGCCCGGCCCGGGCGCAGCCGCCCCGCCAGCACCTCGTCCCGGAGCGCGTCCGCGATCTGCTGGCGCAGGGTGCTGCGCGTCACGGCGCCGGTACCGGGCATGGTCCGTGCCTCTCCTCACACGTCCGGGGTGACGTACTCGTACACAGGCGCGAGCAAACGCGCGTATGCATCACTTACGAGCACGTCACCTTACGCGTTCGGACCGGCCCGGCGGCAGCCTCGGTTCCGGCGCCGCGGCGTCACACGGTGTACTCGTCGGCCACGGTCAGCGCGGCGTCGAGCGCGGCCAGGCCCTCCTTCAGCTCGGCCTCGGTCACGGTGCAGGGCGGCACGACGTGTGTGCGGTTCATGTTCACGAACGGCCACAGACCGTGCCGCTTGGCGGCCGCCGCGAACGCGGCCATCGGGGCGTTGGCCTCGCCGGCCGCGTTGTACGGCACCAGCGGTTCGCGGGTCTCGCGGTCCCGCACCAGCTCCAGCGCCCAGAACATGCCGACGCCGCGCACCTCGCCGACGCTCGGGTGCCGGTCCGCCAGCGCGGCGAGGGCGGGGCCGACGACCGTCTCGCCGAGGCGCCGGGCGTTGTCGACCACGCCGTCCCGCGCCATCACGCCGATCGTGGCGACGGCGGCGGCACAGGCCAGCGGGTGACCGGAGTAGGTGAGGCCGCCGGGGTAGGGGCGCTTGCCGAAGGTCTCGGCGATCCGCGGCGAGATGGCCACACCGCCGAGCGGGACGTAACCGGAGTTCACCCCCTTGGCGAAGGTCATCAGGTCGGGTACGACACCGGCCAGGTCGGCGCCGAACCACTCCCCGGTCCGGCCAAACCCGGACATGACCTCGTCCAGGACGAAGACGATCCCGTACGTGTCGCACAGCTCGCGGACGCCGGCCAGGTAGCCGGGCGGCGGGACCATGATCCCGGCGGTGCCGGGGACGCTCTCCAGGACGATCGCGGCGATGGTGGCGGGCCCCTCGAAGGCGATCGTCGTCTCCAGGTGCTCCAGCGCCCGCGCGCACTCCTGCTCCTCGGTCTCCGCGTAGAAGCGGGAGCGGTAGAGGAAGGGCGCCCAGAAGTGGACGACGCCGGCGCTGCCGCTGTCGGAGGCCCAGCGGCGCGGGTCACCGGTGAGGTTGACGGCCTGCTGGGTGCCGCCGTGGTACGAGCGGTAGGCGGAGAGCACCTTCGGGCGGCCCGTGTGCAGCCGGGCCATGCGCACCGCGTGCTCGACGGCGTCCGCGCCACCGTTGGTGAAGAAGATCTTGTCCAGATCACCGGGGGTCCGCTCGGCGATCAGCCGGGCCGCCTCCGAGCGGGCCTCGACGGCGAACGCGGGCGCGAAGGTCGTCATCCTCGCGGCCTGCTCCTGGATCGCCGCGACGACCTCGGGGTGCTGGTAGCCGATGTTGGTGAAGACGAGTCCGCTGGTGAAGTCCAGGTAGCGCGTGCCGTCGTAGTCCCAGAAGTACGACCCCTCGGCGCCGGCGACGGCGAGCGGGTCGATGAGGTCCTGGGCGGACCAGGAGTGGAAGACGTGCGCGCGGTCCGCGGCCTTCACTGCGGCGCCGGCGTCGGGGCGGGGCTGAGGGGTCATGCGGCCGAGGGTAGATGTCCGCGATGCGGAAGAGGTATCGGCGTCCTGTTCCGTGGACAAGGGCAATTCGCGACAGGTTGTCGACAGGCCGTCGGCGCGCCGGGCCGGTGGCGGGGCCGCGGACGGCCCGGGCGGGCCTGTTACGCAACCGTAGACAGCGGCCCGCGCCCGCCGCCGCGCGCCCCGCACTATTCTCGGTCCGTTGCGACCTATGGGGGGAAGGGCGGCACGGCGATGGAGAAGCTGGGACCGGGGGACCCCCAGGGGATCGGGTCCTACCGGCTGCTGGCGCGGCTCGGCGCGGGCGGCATGGGGCACGTGTACCTGGCCCGGTCGGAACGCGGACGTACCGTCGCCGTGAAACTCGTCCGTGCGGCACTGGCCGAGCAGGAGGAGTTCCGGGCGCGGTTCCGGCAGGAGGTGCGGGCCGCGCGGCGGGTCGGCGGGTACTGGACCGCGCCGGTGCTGGACGCGGACACCGAGGCGCCCGTGCCGTGGGTCGCGACCGGGTACGTGGCCGGGCCGAGCCTCCAGCAGGTCGTCGGGCACGACCACGGGGCGCTGCCCGAACGGTCGGTGCGGATCCTGGCGGCGGGGCTCGCGCACGCGCTGAAGGACATCCACGCGGCGGGGATCGTGCACCGGGACCTGAAGCCGTCCAACGTGCTCGTGACCATCGACGGACCACGCGTGATCGACTTCGGTATCGCGCGGGCCCTGGAGACGGCCACAGCCGCGGGGGAGGGACTCACCCGGACCGGGTCGCTCGTCGGATCGCCCGGGTTCATGGCGCCCGAGCAGGTGCGCGGGGACCGGATCACGCCGGCGTGCGACGTGTTCTGCCTCGGCTCCGTGCTGGCCTACGCGGCGACCGGGAGGCCGCCCTTCGGAAGCGCCGACAGCGGGGTGCACGCGCTGATGTTCCGCATCGCCCAGGAGGAGCCGGACCTGACGGGGGTGCCGGAGGGGATCGCCGACCTGGTCCGGGACTGCCTGCGCAAGGAACCGGGGGCCCGGCCCTCGCTCGACGCGATCCTGGAGCGGACCGGGGCGCAGGACACGGTGGCCGACGGCCGGGCCAGGGACCCCTGGCTGCCCGGTTCGCTGGTCGCGCAGCTGGGCCGGCACGCCGTGCGGCTGCTGGAGGTGGAGAGCCCGGAAGGCGGCCCGGGACGGCCGCCGTCCGGCACGGGTGCGGGTGCCGCGGGTGCGGACGCGATGGGAACGGAGGCGGCGGCGGAGGGCTTCCCGCTCGCACCTCCCGTGCGCGCGGCGGGCATGTCCGGCGCCGCGACGGGGGCGTCCGACGGGAGTGCCGGCGGGGGCCGGGCGCCCTCCGTGGGTGCCGGTGCGTCGCCCGAGCACGCCGCCGTGTCCGACGGGGTGCCCGCTCCGCTCGGCGGGCCGGTACCCGGCGGGGGCGCCGGGCATCTGCCCACCGCCGTTCCCGCCCGGACGCCGCTCGGCACGCCGCCGGCGCCGCCCGGGTTCGCAGCCGCAGCCGGGCCCGGGTCCGGAACCGCACCCGGCGCGTACGGGCCAGCGCACCCCCAGCAGCACGCACAGCAGTACCCGCAGCAGCATCCGCAGCAGCACCCCGGACCCGCCGCCTACGGGTATCCGCGGCAGCCCGGCGCCGGGGCCTGGGGCGGGGGGCCGCAGCCGTACAACCCGTACGCCGACGGGCTCGGCCGCACCCCGCCGTACGGGCCGACGACCCTCGGGGTGCCGGGGGAGGAGGAGCGGCGCAACGGGCGGTCCACCGCGCTGCTCGTCGTGGTCGCCCTGGTCGTCGCGCTGGGCGCGGGCGGCACGGTGTACGCGCTGATGAAGAACGGCAGCGGCGTCGACGACAAGGGCGGCGGCGCGGTCAGCCCCGTCCCCACCCTCACCTCCGCGCCCCCGGCCGCCTCCGGGAGGCCCACACCGGCCACCTCATCGCCGTCCGCCTCCGCGGCGGGCGCGGTCCCGGACGCCTACCTGGGTTCCTGGCGGACCACCATCGACAACGCCGACGGCTCCCACACCCGCGAACTCACCCTGCGGCAGGGTGGGGTGGGCGACACCGTGCTGACGCTGGTCGCGGACGGGCCCACCGAGGGCGGTGGGACGTACCACTGCGTCTTCGAGGGCACGCTCGCCGCCGAGCCCGGTACCGGCGGGCCGCTGGAGATCGGGCCCTCCACCGTCACCAGCGGTGCGCCCGCCTCCTCCTGCTCGCCCGGCGAGGCCACCGAGGTCACCCTGCTGCCGGACGGCCGCCTGAAGCGGTCCAAGGCGAACGGCGGGGAAAGCCTGACGTACCGCAAGGAGTGACGGGCAGAGCGGGGTGCCTAGCGCGGCTCGGGCGGGCGCTGCCTGGGCATGTTGGGCCGGCTCCCGTTCGCCGGCGGCAGGGGGAAACGGCTGCCGGGCCCCCCGGTCTCCTGCCGCGGCACCGGCGTCACCGCCGTCTGGATCCCCAGCGGCACCGAACCCGTCCGGAACTCCACCATCCAGTCGGTCGTCTCCGTGCGCATCAGCTCGGTGACGTCCTCGGAGAACCGCCGCAGCACCGACAGGCACCGCTCGGCCGCCTCGCTCGCCGTCCCCTCCGCCGGCCCGAGCACCTCCCGCACGCACTCCGACGCCCAGTCGAACTGGAGCACCTGGAGCCGCCGCTGCACCGCCTGCGCGGTCGCCACGTCTCTCATCCAGCCGGAGGTGACCCCGAAGAACCGGTCGGCGCCCGCGCAGGACGCGGCGAGCAGCAGGGCCAGACAGCCCCAGGGGGCGATCCCGCCGGCCACCCCGGTGAGGTCCAGCAGGGGCAGCGCCGCCCCCACCACGGTTCCGGCCGCCGTGCCCGCCCGCAGCACCCGCGCCCCCAGCCGCTTGCGGACCCGGTCCCGCAGATACCACGCGGACGTCTCCAGCGCCCGGCCCTCCACCCACCGGTACAGCTCGTCCAGCCGTTCGGCGGGTTCCGCCCAGTCGCCGAGCGGGAAGGCCCGCCCGGCCAGGTCGCCCGGCCGCAGCCCGGCCGCGCCCTCGCCCCGCCCGTCCTGAGGCGGACCCTCGGGCTGCATCTCCGGCTGACCCACCCGGCACTCCCTACTGATCACGACCGGTCACATCGCGTGACATGCCCTGCCGACGCGCGGCCCCCTTCCTACCGCCCAATGGGTGGCGGGGAGGGGCCTTCCCCGGCTTTTCCGCCCGGAAGTGCGTCTTGATCAGGTGGAGGAGTCCCGTAGTTCTCACTCGAAAGAGTGGCGGGGCGAGGGCCGCGTGGACCACGTAGGCTCAGTGACGACGGAGAAGAAGAGACGTCGAGAAGGACGTCGGAGAAGACGGCGAGGAGCTGATCGTGATCCCCGGTGGCCAGCCCAACATGCAGCAGTTGCTCCAGCAGGCCCAGAAGATGCAGCAGGACCTCCAGCAGGCGCAGGAGGAACTGGCGAACACGGAGGTCGACGGGCAGGCCGGTGGCGGTCTGGTGCGGGCCACCGTGACCGGTTCCGGGGAGCTGCGCGCGCTGCGGATCGACCCGAAGGCGGTGGACCCGGAGGACACCGAGACCCTCGCCGACCTGGTCGTGGCGGCCGTGCAGGCGGCCAACGAGAACGCGCAGGCGCTCCAGCAGCAGAAGCTCGGCCCGCTGGCGCAGGGGCTGGGCGGCGGCAGCGGCATCCCCGGACTGCCGTTCTGACCCCGCCGCCTTCCACGCGAAGGCGGGTGCCGACTACCGTACGTACCGAAAGGTCTCCAGGAAAGGCAGTCCGTTGTACGAAGGCGTGGTCCAGGACCTCATCGACGAACTGGGGCGGCTGCCCGGCGTCGGTCCCAAGAGCGCGCAGCGGATCGCCTTCCACATCCTCCAGGCCGAGCCGGCCGACGTGAAACGGCTCGCGCAGACGCTCCTGGAGGTGAAGGCGAAGGTCCGCTTCTGCGCGACGTGCGGCAACGTGGCGCAGGAGGAGCTGTGCAACATCTGCCGTGACGCCCGCCGCGACCGCACCGTCATCTGCGTGGTGGAGGAGCCGAAGGACGTCGTCGCGATCGAGCGCACCCGCGAGTTCCGGGGCCGCTACCACGTGCTCGGGGGCGCCATCAGCCCGATCGAGGGTGTCGGTCCCGACGACCTGCGTATCCGGGAACTTCTCGCGCGGTTGGCCGACGGGACGGTCACGGAGCTGATCCTGGCCACGGACCCCAACCTGGAGGGCGAGGCCACGGCGACGTATCTTGCCCGCATGATCAAGCCCATGGGCCTGAAGGTCACCCGCCTGGCCAGCGGCCTCCCGGTGGGTGGCGACCTGGAATACGCGGACGAGGTGACCCTCGGCCGCGCCTTCGAGGGGAGACGACTCCTAGATGTCTGACGCCACACTGCACGCCTCGGCGCAGAACCCGGACGACTTCGTGGTCCAGATCGCGGACCAGGTCGAGAGCTTCCTCGTGGCTGTCACGGAGGTGGCGAAGGGCGACGAACCCGGCTCGACGGTGCCCTTCCTCCTCCTTGAGGTCTCCCAGCTCCTCCTGGCCGGCGGCCGGCTGGGCGCCCACGAGGACATCGTCCCCGACGACCGCTACGAGCCCGACCCGGGCCCCGAACCGGACGTGGACGGCATCCGCGAGAACTTCGCCCGCCTCCTGGACCCCGTCGACGTCTACTCCGAGGTCTTCGACCCGTACGAGCCCCGCAAGGCGCCGGTGCCCGGCCGGATCTCCGACGACCTCGCCGACATCATCACCGACCTGCGGCACGGGATGGTCCACTACCGCGCGGGCCGCACCACCGAGGCGCTGTGGTGGTGGCAGTTCTCGTACTTCTCCAACTGGGGACCGATGGCCTCCGCGGTGCTGCGCGCCCTCCAGTCCGTCCTGATCCACGTCCGCCTGAACCAGCCCCTGGAGGAGCTGGACGGCCTCGACACCGACCAGGCGAACCTCGGCGACGAGACCCTGGAGTTCGAGGCGGGCCGGGTGATGGCCCAGGAGATCGGCGACCCGCTGGGCATCCGGCCGGCGACGTAACCCGTCCGGCGCGGTTGTGAGCCGGGGCACGTTCCGAGTGCCGGGCGGCACGCCGGGCAGGCTGCGGTAGCGGGCGCCCGGCGTCTCACCATGCGGGAGAGCGGTGGTGGGATACGGACGCTCGTTAAACTGAGCCGACACAAACGAACCGAGCGAGGAGCGCACGTGGGCCTTGTCGTGCAGAAGTACGGAGGCTCCTCCGTAGCCGATGCCGAGGGCATCAAGCGCGTCGCCAAGCGGATCGTGGAAGCGAAGAAGAACGGCAACCAGGTTGTCGTCGTCGTTTCCGCGATGGGCGACACGACGGACGAGCTGATCGATCTCGCCGAGCAGGTGTCTCCGATGCCTGCCGGCCGGGAGTTCGACATGCTGCTGACCGCCGGAGAGCGGATCTCCATGGCCCTGCTGGCGATGGCGATCAAAAACCTGGGCCACGAGGCGCAGTCCTTCACCGGCAGCCAGGCGGGCGTCATCACCGACTCGGTCCACAACAAGGCCCGGATCATCGACGTCACGCCGGGCCGGATCCGCACCGCGCTGGACGAGGGCAACATCGCGATCGTCGCCGGCTTCCAGGGCGTGAGCCAGGACAAGAAGGACATCACCACGCTCGGCCGCGGCGGGTCCGACACGACGGCCGTGGCGCTCGCCGCCGCACTCGACGCCGAGGTCTGCGAGATCTACACCGACGTCGACGGCGTGTTCACCGCCGACCCGCGCGTGGTGAAGAAGGCGAAGAAGATCGACTGGATCTCCTTCGAGGACATGCTGGAGCTCGCGGCCTCCGGCTCCAAGGTGCTGCTCCACCGCTGTGTGGAGTACGCCCGCCGCTACAACATCCCGATCCACGTCCGGTCCAGCTTCAGCGGACTCCAGGGCACGTGGGTCAGCAGTGAGCCGATTGGGGACAAGCAGGTGGAGCAGGCCATCATCTCCGGTGTCGCGCACGACACCTCCGAGGCCAAGATCACGGTCGTCGGTGTGCCGGACAAGCCGGGTGAGGCCGCCGCCATCTTCCGGACCATCGCCGACGCCGCCATCAACCTCGACATGGTCGTGCAGAACGTGTCCGCCGCCTCCACGGGCCTGACGGACATCTCCTTCACGCTGCCCAAGACAGAGGGCCGCAAGGCCATCGACGCGCTGGAGCGCAACCGCGCCGGCATCGGCTTCGACTCGCTGCGCTACGACGACCAGATCGGCAAGATCTCCCTGGTCGGCGCCGGCATGAAGACCAACCCGGGCGTCACCGCCTCCTTCTTCGAGGCACTGAGCAACGCCGGCGTGAACATCGAGCTGATCTCGACCTCCGAGATCCGCATCTCGGTCGTCACCCGCGCCGACGACGTGGCGGAGGCCGTCCGCGCCGTGCACACCGCCTTCGGGCTCGACTCCGACACCGACGAGGCCGTCGTCTACGGAGGCACGGGCCGCTGATGGCGCCGACCGGCAGGCCGACGCTCGCGGTCGTGGGAGCGACCGGGGTCGTCGGCACGGTCATGCTCCAGATCCTGTCCCAACGGGCGGACATCTGGGGTGAGATCCGGCTGATCGCCTCCCCGCGCTCGGCCGGCCGCAAGCTGGCCGTGCGCGGGGCGGAGACCGAGGTGGTGGCCCTGTCGGAGGACGCCTTCGACGGAGTCGACATCGCGCTGTTCGACGTCCCCGACGAGGTCGCCGCCGTGTGGGCACCGGTCGCCGCCGCGCGCGGTGCGGTCGTCGTCGACAACTCCGGCGCCTTCCGGATGGACCCGCACGTGCCCCTGGCCGTGCCGGAGGTCAATCCGCACACCGTGCGGTCCCGCCCGCGCGGGATCGTCGCCAACCCCAGCTGCACGACCCTGACGATGATCGTCGCCCTGGGCGCGCTGCACGCCGAGTTCGGGCTGCGCGAGCTGGTGGTGTCGTCGTACCAGGCGGTGAGCGGGGCCGGGCGGGCCGGGGTGGAGACGCTCCGCGCCCAGCTGTCCCTGGTGGCCGGCACCGAACTGGGCACCAAGCCCGGGGACGTACGGCGGGCCGTCGGGGACGGCACCGGGCCGTTCCCGGAGCCGGTCGCGCTCAACGTCGTCCCGTGGGCCGGATCGCTGCGGGAGGACGGCTGGTCGTCGGAGGAGATGGAGATCCGCGACGAGTCCCGCAAGGTCCTCGGGCTGCCGCGGCTGCCGGTCGCCGTGACCTGTGTGCGGGTACCGGTGATCACCACGCACTCGCTGACCGTCCACGCCCGCTTCCAGCGCGAGGTCGGCGTCGACGGCGCCCGCGAGATCCTCGCCACCGCGCCCGGCGTCGTGCTCTGCGACGACCCGGAGGCCGGCGAGTTCCCCACCCCCGCCGACGTGGTGGGCACGGATCCGACCTGGGTCGGCCGGGTACGGCGGGCCCTGGACGACCCGGCCGCGCTCGAACTCTTCGTGTGCGGCGACAACCTGCGCAAGGGCGCCGCGCTGAACGCCGTGCAGATCGCGGAGCTGATCGCGGCGGAGCCGCCCGGCCCCCGTTAGCCCCGCTGCGTAGGATCTGCGTGCGAAGGGTGGCCGGGAGCCTGGTCTTGACCACTTGAACCGGTCCCGCCCCGCGGCAGAGGATTTGCCTCCCCGCTCCCCGCAACCGTACGGAGGGCGGGGAGCGTCTTTGCGGTCACCCTTGCGGGACCTGGGGGCGGGATGATCCTGGCGTGGGGACGCCGTGATCAGGGCGTGGGGGCGCCCGTTCAAATGGGACATGAGGGAAGAGCGGGACGCATGACGGCACTTGAGGCACCGTCGGTTGTCGCACATGTGACGCCCGGCACGTACAACCTCCGAGGGGGGGAACGTGTCCAACCGGCGTGGCAGAGGTACTCGAACTCAGTGTGGCCCGCACCGGCACGGCCCTGCGGCCGCCCCGTGCGGCGCTCAGGCCCCGCACGCCCGGCGGCATGCCGGTGATCGCGCCCATGCCCGCAGCGCGGCCGGCCCGCATACCCAGTCAGCGTGACGGCGCCGAGGAGGCCGGGACCACCCCGGCGACCGCGGCCGCCGGCACGACCGTCGATCACCTCACCGAGACCTACCGGGCGCACTACCGCTCCCTGCTCGGCCTCGCCGCCCTCCTCCTCGACGACACCGCCTCCTGCGAGGACGTCGTCCAGGAGGCCTTCATCCGCGTCCACTCCGCGCGCAAACGCGTCCGCGACCCCGAGAAGACCCTGGCCTACCTGCGCCAGACGGTCGTCAACCTCTCCCGGTCCACGCTGCGCCGGCGCATCCTCGGCCTGAAGCTGCTCTCCAAGCCCATGCCCGACATGGCGAGCGCGGAAGAGGGCGCCTACGACCAGCTGGAGCGCCGGGACCTCATCAAGGCGATGAAGGGTCTCCAGCGCCGCCAGCGCGAGGTGCTCGTGCTGCGCTACTTCGCGGACATGACCGAGGCGCAGACCGCCGAGACCCTCGGCATATCCCTGGGCTCGGTCAAGGCCTACGGCTCTCGGGGCATCGCCGCGCTGCGGGTGGCCATGGAGGCATCGGCATGAACGACCGCGCCGAAGAGGGCGAACCGCATGACGGCCACTCCCATGAACGCCACTCCCATGAACGTCACGAGCCCTACGCCTGGCACGAGCCGACACAATGGCACGGGCAACAGCACACGCCAACGCACGCTGGGAACGCAACTGTGAACCACGGCCCCGACGACAAGGGCCCCCAGGGGTCCGGCCCCCGTCCCGACGGGTCCGACAGGCCCGGTGACGGGCCCGACGGGCTCGACGGACCGGACACGCCGGGCTCCGAGGAACTGGCCCTGCGCCGGCTGCTGCACTCGGCGGTCGACGACATCGAACCGAGCACCGGCACCCTGGACCATCTGCGCCGGGCCGTGCCCGCGCGGCGTGCCCGCAAGCGGCAGGCCGTGGTCGGCGTGGCCGCGGCGGCCCTCTTCATCGGCACCGCGATCCCCGCCCTGGTCCACGTCTCGTACGCCGGCGGCTCCGACCCCAACACCGCCATGGCCGGCCAGTCCTCCCAGGCCCAGGGCGGCACCGGCCAGAGCAGGGACAAGGGCGGCGACAAGGGCGGCAAGAAGGACGCCGAAGGCGCGCCGGCCAAGCCCGGCAAGACGCAGCGCAAGCACGACGAGAAGGACAAGGGCGGCCACACCGGCGGCGGTTCGACCGGCGGCGGCGTCAACCCCCCGGCCACCGTCGCCCCGGGCGTCGCGCTGTGTACGGCGGCCCAGCTGGGCTCCGCCACCGGCACCGCCGACGCACCCGACACCGCGGGGGTCGTCTACGGCGTCTTCCGCGTCACCAACGTCTCCGGCACCGCCTGCACCCTCGGCGGCCCGGGCACCGTCACGCCCATGGCACAGGGCGCCGCCGACCCGGCCAAGATCATCTCCGCCCGGCACGTGGCCGGGGACGCGGCGGCGGCCCTGCCCGACCCGTCCCAGGAGGTCTCCGGGCTGATCCTCCAGCCAGGCTCGGCGTACGAGGAGAAGTTCGCCTTCGTGCCCTCGGAGACCTGTCCCACCCCCGGCGGCGGCAGCACCGGCGGCACCGAGACGGGCGAGCCCACGCCGGATCCGACACCGACCCAGGAAACCGACGCCGCGGGCGGGACGACCGACCCCGGCGCCTCCGTGGGCACCACCCCCCAGCTCGTCAGGGAGGACGGCACGGCCGACGGCAGCATCCTGCTGACCCACACGGCGGCACCGGGCTCCCCGACGGCCACGGCGACGGTGTCCGGGGCGTGCGCCGGGACGGTCTACTACACCGGGGTGCTGCCGGGGGCGTGACGCGCGGCGGGCTGGGGTGCCCACGGCGGCACCCCGCCCACGGGCGGGGGTGTACCCGCCGCGCCGGGCATCCGCTCCCGCCGGGCATCCGCACCGGCGCCGGTCAGCCGCCGGCCACCGGCGTCGGGTGCTCCTGCGTCACCAGGCCCAGCTCGGCGTCCCGCTGGGCCTCCACCTCGCGCCGCAGCAACCGGAACCACATGAACACCACGAACCCGGCGAAGACGAACCACTCCCCGGTGTAACCGAGGTTCTGGAACGCCTTCAGATCCAGTCCCGTACCGTCCGGCGCGGTCGCGGGCACCGCCTTCATCCCCGCGTCACCGCGCTCCAGCGTGATCCAGGCGTCGTACAGCCGGTACGGCACCAGGTTCACCAGCGCCGCCGAGCTGATCACTCCCGTCTGCCCCGCCGGCAGACCGCCCTGCGTACCGACCCCGTTGCTCCCGGGGGACTCGGACGCCTGCAACGCACCGGTGACGGTGACCTCCCCCCGGGGCGGCGCGGGCGCCTTCGCGGGGTCCGCCGTACCCGGCAGCCACCCCCGCACCACGGGCAACGCCTTGCCGGAGCCGGTCCGCAGCAGGGTCAGGACGTAGAAGCCGCTCCTGCCGTCCAGCTCCCGCCCCGGCACGAGCAGCTGCTTGCCGTACCGTCCGCTCGCACTGGCCCGCCGTCCCGCCGTGCTCTTGTCGACGGGCAGCATCGCGGCCAGCGGACGCGCGGCCTCGTTCCTGCCGGACGCCACCTGCTCGGTCACCGCCCGGCCGTCCTGCACCCGGTCCTCGAACCGGCTCAGCTGCCACGACCCCATGAAGACGCAGAACGGGATGGCGAGCAGCACGAAGACGTTGATGCCCCACCAGCGGGGTGTCAGCAGAAACCGGTACACGCCTCCACGGTACGGCGCCCGCGCCGGTGGTCCGGCCGCGGGTCGGCCCATGTCCGCGTCCGGACGCTCCGGCGGGGTGCGGAGGGGGCGGGGGCCGCGGTGGGAAGTTATCCACAGGCTGGGCACACCCGTCGCCCACGGATCCGCGCGGCCAGGCAGTATGGGCGCATGACTGGGGCGATGAGTGACAGCAGGACGCCGGACACGACGGACATGCCGGACTGGGAGAAGCGGTTCCGGGCACCGCGTGTGTCGCTGCCCGACTGGGCGGAGGACGCGCCGGACCGCTCCCTGTTCGTGTCGAACGCGACGGGGACGTACGAGCTGTACGCGTGGGACCGCGCGACGGGCGCGCAGCGGCAGGCGACGGACCGTCCGAACGGCACGACGGACGGCGTCCTGTCACCCGACGGCGCGTGGATCTGGTGGTTCGACGACAAGGACGGCGACGAGTTCGGGATCTGGCGCCGCCAGCCCTTCACGGGCGGCCCGGACGAGCCGGCCGTCCCCGGCCTCGGCCCGTCCTACCCGGCCGGCCTGGCTCTGTCCCGGGACGGCCGCACGGCGGTCGTCGGCCGCTCCACCGACGAGGACGGTACGACGGTCCACCTGGCCCGCGAGGGCGGGGAACCGGTGGAGATCTACCGGCACCGCGAGTCGGCGGGCGTCGGCGACCTCTCCCACGACGGCTCCCTCATCGCCGTCGAGCACACCGAGCACGGCGACGCCATGCACGCGGCGCTGCGCGTCCTGCGCCCGGACGGCACGACGGTCGCCGAGCTGGACGACACCCGGGGCGGAACCGAGGAACTGGGCCTGGAGGTGCTGGGCTTCGCCCCGGTCGACGGCGACACCCGGCTGCTCGTCGGACACCAGCGCCGGGGCCGCTGGGAGCCGCTGGTCTGGGACGTGGCGACGGGCGAGGAGACGGACCTGGCCCTGGACCTGCCCGGTGACGTCAGCGCCGAGTGGTATCCGGACGGGTCGGGCCTGCTCATCGCCCACGGCTTCGAGGCCCGCAGCGAACTGTTCCGGTACGACCTGGCGTCCCGCGCGCTGACCCGCGTCCCCACCCCGCCCGGCACGGTCTCCGGCGCGACGGCCCGCCCCGACGGCAGCGTGGAGTACCTGTGGTCGTCGGCCGCCGAGCCGCCGGTGGTGCGGTCCACGGCCGGCGGGGTCGTGCTGGACCCGCCGGGCATGGCGTGCCCGGCGTCGGTCGCGGTGGAGGACGTGTGGGTGGAGGGCCCGGGCGGCCGCATCCACGCCCTGATCCAGAAGCCGGCCGGCGCCACCGGCCCACTGCCCACGGTCTTCGATCTGCACGGCGGCCCGACCTGGCACGACAGCGACTCCTTCGCGGCGGGCCCCGCCGCCTGGGTCGACCACGGCTATGCGGTCATCCGCGTCAACTACCGCGGCTCCACCGGCTACGGCCGCGCCTGGACCGACGCCCTCAAGCACCGCGTCGGCCTGATCGAGCTGGAGGACGTGGCCGCGGTGCGCGAGTGGGCCGTCTCCTGCGGCCTCGCCGACCCCGCCCGTCTCGTCCTCACCGGCGCCTCCTGGGGCGGCTACCTCACCCTGCTCGGCCTCGGCACCCAGCCCGACGCGTGGGCGGTGGGCATCGCGGTGGTACCGGTCGCGGACTACGTCACCGCCTACCACGACGAGATGGAGGCCCTGAAGGCCATGGACCGCACCCTGCTGGGCGGCACACCGGAGGAGGTCCCGGACCGCTTCGAGGCGTCCTCCCCGCTGACCTACGTCGACCGGGTCGAGGCCCCGGTCCACATCTCTGCGGGCGTCAACGACCCGCGCTGCCCGATCCGCCAGATCGACAACTACGTCAAGAGGCTGGAGAGCCGGGGCGCGACCCACGAGGTGTACCGGTACGACGCGGGACACGGCTCCCTGGTGGTGGAGGAGCGGATCAAACAGGTGAGGCTGGAACTGGACTTCGCCCGGCGGCACCTGACGGGTGGTGCCTGAGCGGAGGCCGGGGAGCCGGGGCCGGGGAGCGGGCACGGGGACGGGTGAGTGAACGCCGGGGGCGCGGGCCGGCCCCCGGGGCTCACCGCAGTTCCGCGAGGCCCCGGCGGGTGGCGGCGACCACCACTCGGTCCCCCTTCTCCAGCACATGCCCGGCCGGCGTGCCGGTCCGCCCGAGCAGCGCCAGTACCCGCCAGGACCCGGCCTGGAACGCCTCCCGCACGGACCGCCCCTCCAGGTGGGGGTGCCCGTCCACGTCGACGGCGGCGAACAGCAGCACCCTGCGCTCCACGGCGACGGCCCCGAGCACCTGCCGCCCGAGCATCGCCCCGGCGAACGCGGGGGCGGCCAGGTGGGTGACGCTCCGGCTCCGGGTCAGCGCCTCGGGGTGGGCGGCCCGGAGGGTGCGGTACACGGCGGTGGCGAAGTCGTCGTCGTACAGCCGCAGGACGACGCGCAGATCGGGCCGTACCGTGCGCGCGTACAGCACCGCTTCGAGGTTGGTGGTGTCGGCGCTGGTCACCGCGAGCAGCGTCTGCGCCCGGTGGATCTTGGCCGCCTCCAGGACGCCTTCCTGGGTGACGTCGCCGAGCACCACCGGCACCCGCAGCCGGCGCGCGGTGGCGAGCCCCCGGGCCTCCGGGTCGGCCTCGACGCACACCACGGGGACGTTCAGTTCCCGCAGCCGGGTCAGCACCCGGGTGCCGATCTTGCCGAGGCCCAGCAGCACCACGTGCCCGCCGAGACCCCGGGGCGGCTTGCGCAGCGTCGAGGCGGTGCGGAAGGTGCCGAACGCCTCCAGCGCGGCGGCCAGCAGCACCGGCAGGAGCAGCAACCCGACGAACGCGGAGAGGAGCTGGAGGAGTTGCCGGCCCAGCGGTGCGCGCAGGGCGGGCTCGTCGATGGCCAGGAGGTCGAGGAGGGTGACGTAGAAGGCCCGCAGCGGATGGAGCCCGGTCACCAGCCACAGCGCGACGGCGAGCGCGACGACGCACCCCACCAGGCCGGCCACGGACCAGCGCAGCCGGCGGGAGAACAGCGAGGCGAGCGGCGGCACGCCGGTCACGCCGCGGGCGGGCGCGGCGGGTTCCGAGCCGCCGGTGGCGGACACCTGTTCCAGCACGACCGCCTGTCGGCCGGCGGCCTGCCGGACCTCCTCGTCGTCCGGCAGCAGCCGGGGCTGCTGTTCCCCGCCGCCGTACGGTCCGTCGGTCGCGGCCCGGTCGCCGCCCGACAGCAGGGCCAGGGTGCACAGCCCGGAGTCGGCGTCCGGCCCCTGAGCGGACAGCGGGCGTTCCACGGCCCGCAGCAGCAGCCCCTCGGCCTGGACGACCTTGCTGGTGCCGGCGACGGCGGTGGCGGCCAGCGCGGGCGCGGCGGTGTCGGCGTCGGACAGTACGGTCGTGGAGGCCTCCAGGCCGCCGTTGCGGCCACCCGCGCCCGCCCCGGCGTCCCCACCGTCCGCGCCGGCGGCCAACGCGGCTGCCTGGTCCAGGAGTTCCTCGACGTGCTGGCCCAACCGCCGGTTGTAGAGCCGCAGGACGAGCCGCAGGCGGGGGTTGAGGCGGCGGGCGATCAGCGCGGCACGGATGTTGGTCTCGTCGTCGTCGTACACCAGGGCCAGCGCGGTGGCTCGGGCCACCCCGGCCTCCGCGAGCACCGCCTCCGTCAGCTCGAAGGCCTCCAGCACGCCGTCGCCGTCCGGGCGGTGTCCGGCGGCGGGGCCGGCGGGCTGCCCCGCCCCGCCGGTCCGGCCGACGGAGCCCACCGCGGCGTTGACCATACGGTCGAACAGAGCCGCCGAGGCAGACCGGGCCCGTCCGACCACCGGGAGCCGGACGGTGCGTTCGTTCGGCGGCACGACGAGGGTGACCTGCTCGCCGTAGACCCCGCGCAACTCGGCGGCCAGCCGGTGCGCGAGCCCGTCGTCACCGCACA
Source organism: Streptomyces sp. Y20 (assembly GCF_043195475.1). Taxonomy (NCBI): domain Bacteria; kingdom Bacillati; phylum Actinomycetota; class Actinomycetes; order Kitasatosporales; family Streptomycetaceae; genus Streptomyces; species Streptomyces sp. Y20. Next base: position 194,265 of record NZ_JBIDDP010000003.1, on the reverse strand, counting down.
CCACCATGTGTGCCGCCGGGGCACCCGGCCCCCCTTGGTACGGAACGCTCGCCACAAGGGGAAAGAGTGCCCCAAGGAGTCGAGTGGTTCCAGCAATGCGGTGAACACCCGTGCGGGGATCCGCGTACCGAGGGGGAGGGAGAGCAGCAGCCGGAGGGAACACCCGTGGCCATCACCGAAGACGCCCCGCCCGGCGCGGACGTCCACCGTCCCGGCCCCCCGCCGGAGCACGAGGGCCGACGGCTCGGTTCCTCACTGCTGCTGACGCTGATCCTGCTGGGCGCCGTCCTCGCCCAGTCCCCGATCCGGGGTCTGCTCGGCACCCCGCTGATGCAGAGCTGGATGACGGTGTTCGTGGCCGTGACCGTCCAGGCGCTGCCGTTCCTGGTCCTCGGTGTGCTGCTGTCGGCGGCGATCGCGGTGTTCGTCCCGGCGTCCTTCTTCGCGCGCGCCCTGCCCCGCCGCCCCGGCCTGGCGATACCCGTGGCGGGGCTCGCGGGCGCGGTGCTGCCGGGCTGCGAGTGCGCGTCGGTGCCGGTGGCGGGTGCCCTGGTCCGCCGGGGAGTGACCCCCGCCGCCGCGCTCGCCTTCCTCCTGTCCGCGCCCGCCATCAACCCGGTCGTGCTGACCGCCACCGCCATCGCCTTCCCCGGGCACCCGGAGATGGTCCTGGCCCGGTTCGCGGCGAGTCTGCTGGTGGCCTGCGCGATGGGTTGGCTGTGGCAGCGGCTCGGCCGCGCGGACTGGCTGCGCCCGCCGGCCCACGGCGCACACGAGGGCGCCACCCGGGGCGAGGCGTTCTGGGGCGCGGTGCGGCACGACGTCATGCACGCCGGCGGCTTCCTGGTGCTCGGCGCGACGGCCGCGGCCACGCTGAAGGCGGCCGTGCCGGCGACCTGGCTGCGCGAGGCCGCCGGCAACCCCCTGGTCTCGGTGCTCGCCCTGGCCGTGCTGGCCGTGCTGCTGTCCATCTGCTCGGAGGCGGACGCGTTCGTCGCGGCGTCACTCACCCAGTTCTCCCCGACCGCCAAGCTGGTGTTCCTGGTGGTGGGCCCGATGATCGACCTCAAGCTGTTCGCGATGCAGGCCGGCACCTTCGGCCGTACGTTCGCCCTGCGGTTCGCCCCCGCCACCTTCGCGCTGGCCGTCACCGGCGCCGTACTGACCGGGACGGTGCTGCTGTGAACCGCCAGGCCCAGGCTGCCGTCCTGTTCCTGCTCGGCGCGGCCCTGCTGCACGCGGGCGCCACCGACCTGTACCTGCGCTACGTCAAGGCGGGCCTGCGCCCGCTGCTGCTGGCATCGGGCGCGGTGCTGATCGCGGCTGCGCTGGCGACGGCCTGGTACGAACGCCGCCGCCACCGGCGGGCCCGGGCCGACGCGCACGCGCACCGCGAACCCCGCGTCGCCTGGCTGCTCCTGCTCCCGTTGCTCGCCCTGATCCTCATCGCCCCGCCGGCCCTCGGCTCCTACAGCGCCCTGCGCTCCGGCACGGCCTTGCAGAAGCCGTACGCCTACGGCCCGCTGCCCGCCGGCGATCCGGTGCCGCTGTCCGTGGTGGACTACGCCTCCCGCGCGGCCTACGGCCACGGCCGCTCGCTGCACGGGCGCGCGGTCCGGGTCACCGGTTTCCTCGCGCTGGACGGCGCGGGGCGGCCCTATCTGGTCCGCATGGCCCTCAACTGCTGCGCCGCGGACGCCCAGCCGGTGAAGATCGCCCTCGCCGGCGCGCTGCCGCCGGTCCTGCGCCCGGACGCCTGGCTGGAGGTGACCGGCACGTACACCCCGCGGCTGGCCCGCGATCCCGTCAACGACGGCCCGGTCCCTTACCTGCGGGTCACCGCGGCACGGCCGGTCCCGGCACCGCACGACCCGTACGACGAGACCTGGAACACCTGAGCCGCCCCCGCGCGGCGCGCCGGCCGCGCGGTTCCAGATACCCCTGCGCCTACCGGCCGGCCCCGGCGTCGTCGAAGTCGAAACGGTCCAGATCCCGCAGCCACGCCTCGGCGTTGCCGTCGGACGGGGCCCGCCAGTCGCCGCGCGGCGAGAGGGAACCACCCGCCGAGACCTTCGGCCCGTTCGGCATGGCCGAGCGCTTGAACTGCGAGAAAGCGAAGAAGCGGCGGCAGAACACCTCCAGCCAGCGCCGGATCTCCGCCAGGTCGTACGCCACCCGCTTGGCCTCGGGGAAGCCGGGCGGCCACGCGCCGGACTCCGGGTCGTGCCAGGCGTGCCAGGCCAGGAAGGCGATCTTCGAGGGCCGCAGGCCGTAGCGCAGCACCTGGAAGAGGGTGAAGTCGTGCAGCGCGTACGGTCCGATCCTGGACTCGGTCGACTGCATCTCCTCGCCCGGCACCAGCTCCGGGCTGATCTCCGTGTCCAGGATCGCGGCCAGGACCGCGCCGGTCTCCTCGTCGAACTGGCCACTGCCGATCACCCAGCGGATCAGGTGCTGGATGAAGGTCTTGGGCACGCCGGAGTTGACGTTGTAGTGGCTCATCTGGTCGCCGACGCCGTACGTGGACCAGCCGAGCGCCAGCTCGGAGAGGTCACCGGTGCCCAGCACGATGCCGCCGCGCTGGTTGGCCAGCCGGAACAGGTAGTCCGTGCGCAGCCCGGCCTGCACGTTCTCGAAGGTCACGTCGTACTGCGGTTCGCCGGAGGCGAAGGGGTGGCCGATCTCCTGGAGCATGAGCCGCGCGGTCGGCGTGATGTCCAGTTCGGCCGCGGTGACGCCGAGCGCCCGCATCAGCGTGTGGGCGTTGTCCTTGGTGTGGTCGCTGGTCGCGAAGCCGGGCAGGGTGAAGGCCAGGATGTCGCTGCGCGGCCGGCCCGCGCGGTCCATCGCCCGGGCGGCCACGATCAGCGCATGCGTGGAGTCGAGACCGCCCGACACCCCGATGACGACCTTGGGGCCGCCGATCGCCGCCAGCCGCTGCTGGAGTCCGGCGACCTGGATGTTGTAGGCCTCGTAGCAGTCCAGGGCGAGCCGTTCGGGATCGGCCGGCACGAACGGGAACCGCTCGACGCGCCGCCGCAGCCCGAGGTCGGTGACCGGCGGCTCCAGCCGGAACTCGACCGTCCGGAAGTCACCGGTCCGTGCCCCATGGGTCCGGCGGTTGTCGTCGAAGGTGCCCATCCGCTGCCGCTCCTGGCGCAGCAGGTCGAGGTCCACGTCGGCCACCGCGTACTGCTCGTCGAGCGGGAACCGGTCGGTCTCGGCCAGCAGCACCCCGTTCTCGAAGATCATGGTCTGCCCGTCCCAGGACAGGTCGGTGGTGGACTCGCCCAGTCCGGCCGCGGCGTACACGTAGGCGGCGAGGCAGCGGGAGGACGCCGAGCGGCACAGCAGCTTTCGGTCCTCGGCCCGTCCGACGGTGATGGGGCTGCCGGACAGGTTGAGCAGTACGGTCGCACCGGCGAGCGCGGCCTCCGCGCTCGGCGGTACCGGCACCCACATGTCCTCGCAGATCTCGGTGTGCAGCACGAGTCCGGGCACGTCCTCGGCGGCGAACAGCAGGTCCACGCCGAACGGCACGGACGCGCCCCCGACGCGGATCGTCCCGCCCCGCTCGTCATGCCCGTCGGCGAGCTGCCGGCGCTCGTAGAACTCCCGGTAGGTCGGCGGGTACGACTTCGGTACGACACCGAGGATCCGCCCGCGGTGCACGAGCACCGCGCAGTTGTAGATCCGGTTGCGGTGCCGCAGCGGAGCGCCGACCACCAGCACCGGCAGCAGTTCCGCCGACCCGGCCACGACCGCCGCGAGCCCCGCCTCGACCTGGTCCAGCAGCGCGTCCTGGAGCAGCAGGTCCTCGATCGAGTACCCGCACAGGCCCAGCTCCGGGAAGACGGCGACGGCGACACCCTCGTCCGCGCACCGGCGCGCCTGACGCAGCACCGCCTCGGCGTTGGCCCGCGGGTCGGCGATGACGGTGTGCCCCGTGCACGCGGCGACACGCGCGAAGCCGTGCTGATAGATCGACCAGAAGTTCAACGCGACATCCCTCGTGACTGAACGGACCGCACCGGCGAAGCGCTGCTCCACCACGGAAAGCCTAGTTCCCGCCCGCCGCTGCCCCACTCCGGGCCACCTGCCGGGCTGCCCACCGCTCAGGGCGCTGCGAAATCTTGGAAGTAACGGCGTGATCACGGACCTTCACCACATTCTCACATCTACCCCTTGATCGGTTACCTTGATCCCTCTTTCAACTACAGGGGGGCCAAGCGCCGCCGTGTGGGGGGACCGCCGGGCCGAGGCCTGCCGCTGCCCACCCGCGACGGCGTCCGCTGCGCGGTCCGCGTGTCGTCACCACCGGGCGCTGCCCGGCACGGCTGGCCGCCACCGCCACTCGTCCCGCTGCACTACGAACCATGGAGTTGTGCATGGCAGGCATCGCTGCCCCGGACGCCGTCGTCGCGGTCCCGGTCGACAGTGAGGAGCCGGCTCCCCGCCTCACCGTCGTCGGCACCGGTTACCTCGGTGCCACCCACGCCATCTGCATGGCTGTACTGGGCTTCGACGTCCTTGGTGTGGACGTGGACCCGGGCAAGATCGACCGGCTCAACGCGGGAGAGGTCCCCTTCTTCGAGCCGGGGCTCCCGGAACTGCTGGCCAAGGCGCTGGACTCGGGCCGGCTGCGGTTCACCACCAGCTTCGACGAGGCGGCCGGCTTCGGCGACGTCCACTTCATCTGCGTGGGCACGCCCCAGCAGTCGGACTCGGGCGCGGCGGACCTGCGGTACGTCGACAGCGCGGTCACGGAACTCGCCACCCGCCTGCGCGGGCGCGCCCTCGTGGTCGGCAAGTCCACGGTGCCCGTGGGCACGGCCGCCCGGCTCACCGAGCTGGTGCACCGCCTGTCGCCCGCCGGCGAGGAGGTCGAACTGGCCTGGAACCCCGAGTTCCTGCGCGAGGGATACGCCGTGGACGACACGCTGCGTCCCGACCGGCTCGTGTTCGGCGTCTCCTCTCCCTGGGCCGAGAGCCGGCTGCGCGCGGCCTTCGCGCCCGTCATCGCCCAGGGCGCACCGGTCGTGGTCACCGACCTGACCACCGCCGAACTGGTCAAGGTGGCCGCGAACTCCTTCCTCGCCACCAAAATCTCCTACATCAACGCGATGGCGGAGGTCTGCGAGGCGACCGGCGGTGACGTGACCCGGCTCGCCGAGGCCCTGGCCTACGACGACCGGATCGGCGGCCGTTTCCTCAAGCCCGGCCTGGGCTTCGGCGGAGGCTGCCTGCCCAAGGACATCAGGGCGTTCGCGCACCGGGCCGAGGAGCTGGGCGTCGGCCAGGCGGTCACGTTCCTGCGCGAGGTGGATGCGATCAACAAGCGGCGCCGCGCCCGTACCGTCGACCTCGTCCGCGAGCTGGTCGGCGGCGATCTGAACGGCGTACGGGTGGTGGCGCTCGGCGCGGCCTTCAAGCCCAACTCCGATGACGTGCGCGACGCTCCGGCCCTGGACGTCGCGAGCACCCTTGACCGGCTCGGGGCCCACGTCACCGTCGTCGACCCCGCCGCCATCGCCAACGCCCGGCGCATCCACCCCGAACTCACCTATGCCACCGACGCCCTCCCGGCCGCGGCGGGGGCCGACGTCGTCGTCCTGCTCACCGAGTGGAACGAGTTCCGCCACATGGATCCGGGAGCGATGGGTGCCGTCGTGGCCCACCGGCGCATCGTCGACGGGCGGCACGCCCTCGACCCGGCCCAGTGGCGCGCGGCCGGCTGGGAGTACCGCGCCCTCGGCCGCCCGTGAGGACGCCGTACGGACCCCAAATCTATTAAGACGCCCACGGGTTGGCGCAGGTTGTGTGATGCGTCCCACATCACACGGCGGTGATCGTCAGCCCTTGAATATTCACATACACTCTTCACGGTATCTCCACTTATCTTTTCCTTACTCCTGGGGGGGAGCTCTCTCATGTCAGATGGACAGCAGCTTGCCGCGACCGGTGCCGGCGGCCTGACGGTCGCGGGTGTGACGATCTACACCGGCTGGTGGATGCTCGCTCTGGCCGCCGGCGTAGTCCTCGCCGGCATCCTCGTCACCCGCGTCGGCTTCCGCAGGCGGCAGACCGTGGGCGAGGAGTGAGCCGCGGACGAAGCGACCCGGACCCGGTGCTGTCCGCGTGGCAGCACCGGTCGGGGTCGGTCCTGATCGGCATCTGCGGCCTGGCCCTGCTCACGGTTTGGACCGCCCACCACGCGCTCACCGTCTCCAAATGGGACTCCGCGACCACCGGCCGCCTGTCCCTCGTGTGGCTCGGCACGTTCGTGCTCTTCGCGATCCAGGTCACGCTCTACCACCTGGACCGCCCGACCCGGGTGCCCGCCCGGGCGCGTGAGCGCCTCGACCGGCTGCACGTGTCGATCCTGATGCCGGTCTACAACGAGGACCCCGGCTACCTGAAGCTCGGCCTGGAGTCCTTCCTCCAGCAGACCCGCCGTCCCGACAGTGTCCATGTCGTCGACGACGGCTCGACCACCACCGACTACGCGGACGTCCGCGACTGGTGGCTGCGGGCCGCTCCGCAGGCCGGCGTGGGCACGAGCTGGCAGCGCGTCCCCAACGGCGGCAAGCGCCACGCCCAGGCGCACGGCGTCGAGGCCAGCCCGGAAGCCGACGTGTACATCACGGTGGACTCCGACTCCTACCTCGACCCGCACGCGGTCGAGGAGATCCTCAAACCGCTCTCCAAGCGACGCGTCCAGTCGGTCGCGGGCATCGTCATCGCGACGAACAACCAGGGGCCCAGCCGCCCCGTCCGCGCGCCGCTGCCGGGGAATCCCACGCGCAAGGAAGTCCGCCGGGAGAGGCGTGAGCACCGCAGGGCCGTGCTGCACTGGCGCAGCAGCCAGCTCCTGGCCCGGACCACGGACCTGTGGTTCGTGACCTCGCAGATGGTGGACCGCTCCGGTCAGTCCGCGGTGGGCGCCGTCATGGTCAACTCCGGACCCCTGGCGGCTTACCGCGCCGACGTCGTCCGCGACAACCTCGGCTCTTACCTGAACGAGACGTTCATGGGGCGCGGTGTCGCCTTCAGCGACGACAGCATGCTGACGCTGTACGCCCAGGAGCGCGGTCTGACGGTCCAGCAGTCCACGGCCATCGTGTTCACGGCCATGCCGGAACGCTGGAACCACTTCGGCCGCATGTACCTGCGGTGGATGCGCGGCTCGACGATCCGCTCCATCTGGCGCATGCGCTACCTGTCGATGGCCCGGCCCGCCTTCTGGTTGCACGCCATCCGCTGGACCCAAATGGTCCTCACCCAGCTGGTCACGGTCTGGCTGCTCGTGGTGGAGCCGGTCGCCTACAACAACATGCCCCCGCTGAGCATGCTCTGGATCCCCTTCCTGCTCGGCTGGGCGCAGGGCCTGCGCTACCTCGGCATCATCCGCTCCGACGAGCGCATCCGCTCCCGGATCCTGACCTGGCTGATGATGCCACTGGCGATCGTCATGGCCTGGACGTGGTTCCGCTGGCTGCGCTGGTACGGAATCCTGACCTGCGCCAGGACCGGCTGGGGCACCCGGCAGGACGGCGCCGAAGTCTCCCTCGGTGCCGGCATGTCCCCCTTTTCCGCCCCCGCAGCGCCGCTTGCTGCCGTACCCGAGCCGGTGTACGCCATGGCGGACCCCTGGGACGAGAACGAGGCCGCCGCTCACCCGTACCGGCCCCCGGCGGTCACCTCGACCCCGTGAACCACCGCCCCCGGCCGGGAACTCCCTCCGGGGGCGGTGCACTTCCTCGACGCCCCGCCCCCGGCCGTCACCACCCACGGGCCGGGGCGCCCGACCGCTTCCTACGGCCTACCGGACTTGTTGAACCCCTTGTCCAGGTAAGGGTGCTGGTCCACGACGAAGCCGTCGTCCGCGACCAGGCGGGCGATGCCTCCCTGGTCCCGCCAGACCTCACCGGAGGAGCCGAAGGAGAACCCGCCGTACTCCTGGTGGGTCTCGTCGGTGTAGACCCGGTAGCGCTGGCCGGGCTGGATCACCGTCCCCGGGGGGAAGGGGAAGGAGTACCCGGTGGGCTTGCACTGCACGGTCCAGCCGGTGAGGTCCTGCGGCGCGCCGCCCTTGTTGTGGATCTCCACGTACTCGTCGGCCTGGTCCGGGCCGGTGCCCTGGTAGCGCAGGCCGGAGATGACCACGTCGGGCTCGTCGAGCGTGAACGCGCAGACGACCTCGGCGAAGTTGATGCCGTCCTCGGGGCTGCGGAACTGCCGGACGATCTGCCCGCCCCGCTTGAACCCGCTCAGGACCGCCCGGTACTGCTTGCCGTCGATCGTGACCGGCTGCGGGTGCACGAAGGTCTGGAGGTCGACCAGATCGTCGTCCGCGGGGCTGGAGTTGGTGGTGTTGGGGGTCTCGTTGTGATGGAAGCTGAAGTCCAGGTCGGTCGTGCTGCCGTCCTCGAACATGACGTTCACCTTCAGGTGGACGTCGAACACGCTCGGGGTGACGTTCGTGGGGACGTTGCGGTGCACGAAGGTGCCGACGACGAACTCGGTGCCGTCGAGCTGGACGGCCGCGGCCGCCCCGCGGAACTGGTAGCCGCTCTGGGAGTTGTTGCTCCCCCACCTGATGTCCGCGGTGCCCAGGCCGTCGAGCGGTGAGACGGCCGGGTCGGTGGAGGGGAAGACGCCGGAGGTGACGACGGTGGTCATGGTGTCTGCTTCCTGCTCTCTCGGTCCTCGATCTTCGTCCTCGGTACTCGGCCCTCGGCCCTGTCCTCAGTCCTCGTCCTCGATGACCTCGGCCTTGAGCTTGGCCGGCGGCGCGGTACCGATCTGGGCGACGCCGTCGGTGCGGCGGCCGGGTGTGGCGCCGTCGGCGGCCTCGAGTCCACAGGTGTAAACGAGGCAGTCCTTGTCCTCGCCGGTCGTGTTCAGGTGCACGTGGTACGTGAAGGTCAGCGTGCGCCCGTCCTGGCTCACCTCGGCCCGCACGGGGGGCAGGTCGCCTCGCGTGGTCTGGTCCATGCGCTTGTACTGGACGCCCACCACACCGTTCCAGCGGAACCCGGTGGGCGCGGTGAAGATGTGCTCGCGTTCGCCGGCGTCGACCGTCTCGCTCCAGTTCGGCGTCCGCACACAGACGTTGAGGGTGGTGCCGAGGCCCCCGGGGGCGTCCTCGACGCCGCCCTCCTGCCAGACGACCAGGTCCAGCTTCTGCGCGCGTCCCTGCTCGTAACCCCAGTCGTAACCGTTCGCGTACTGGTCCGTCTCGCCCCGCGCACCGTCGCGCGGCGGGTCGGCGTAGGGCCTGCCGGCGAGGGCGTCGGCGCGGCCCTGCTCCTCTCCCCGCTCATAGGCTTTCTTCTTGGCCTGCACGTCGGTGGTCATCTCCGCGTTCCTCCTGGGGCTGTGATCGAAGCGTGCGACGAAACGGGACGCACGACGCGCGGACCCGGCCCGCGGACGGCGGGCGGTGTCCCGCCGCACCGCACAGCGCGTGGGCCACCGCATGCGTGACGCCATGGGGGAGCGGCGCCCGGAAGACATGAGGCAGGACGCCGCCCGCGGCTTCGGGCGGGGCGTTCGCGCAGGCATCACGGCACGCACCGGGCCGTCTCCGGGGCCATCGTTAGCCCGGGTCCGCGGGCGGTATGCCGTCGTTCCGCCGTTCGAGAATGCCGGATCGATTCTGCGTCACTTGTTCGGGTGATCTTGAGGTACAGGGAGTGCGGCAGGGTGAAGCGCGACGGCCCCGAGCCACGGCGATGGCGCCGGCGCCCCTTGCTGTCCGCCCCTTGAGGCCGCCCGCGGCTGCTCCCTCGTGCGGGTGGAGCGCTCGGTGCGCTGCTCCTTGCGCGGCCGGTCCGGCCGGTATGCAGGACGAATGGCAACGACGGCGCGGAAGGAGACCCACATGCGGGAGACGAGGCCGTGGAAGCGGAAAGGGGCGGGCGCCGCCGAGGCCCGTGCCGCCGAAGTCCCACAGCGCCCGTGCCGGGTGGTGACGGCATGACGGCCGGGACCCGGCCCCGTCCGGACGAGCAGGCGCCCCCGGACGCCGACGGAACCCGGGGCACCGTGGCGGGGAACGGCACCGCCGGATTCTCCGGGGACGGCGGGCCCGCACCGGCAGGACAGCTGGCCTTTCCCGCGGCCGTGGCCGTGGGGGGCGGGGCGGCCTTCGTCGCCGACCACGCCAACCACCGGGTCCGCCGGATCGACGCAACCGGCACGCTCACCACGGTCGCCGGTGACGGGCTGCGGGGTTTCGCCGGGGACGGCGCGGACGCGACGCGGGCCCGACTGGGCTTCCCGGCCGCCCTGGCGGTCACCCCGGACGGGAGCGTGCTCATCGCCGACGAGATGAACCACCGGCTCCGCCGGATCGACCCGTCGGGTGCCATCGACACCGTCGCGGGAGACGGCTCCCGCGCCGGCGGTGACCGTGACGACGGCGACGGCGGCCCCGCCGACCGCGCCCGGCTGGACGCCCCGTGCGCCGTGGCCGTGGACGGCGCCGGATCGCTGTACGTCGGCGAGGCGGGTGGCCATAGGGTCCGCAGGATCGGTGACGACGGCGTCATCAGTACGGTCGTCGCGGCATCCGGACGGCCCGCCGGCCCCGGCGCGGCCGACGCCGGCGAGGCGTTCTTGCCCGCGGGCCTCGCGGTCGACACGGCCGGGCAGCTGTACATCGCCGACCCGGCGGGCCGCCGGGTGCTGCTGCTGGGCACGGACAGGACGCTCCGAGTCCTGGCGGGACCACCGGACGCGGACGCGGGCACGGGCACCGGTGCCACGGCCGTCGACTGGAGCGCACCGTGCGCGGTGGCGGTCGACGGCCGAGGGGCGGTCTACGTCGCCGACGTGAACGGACACCGGGTGTGGCGGCTGTCCGACGGAGCCGCCCGGGTCGTCGCGGGGCACGCCCCGGCGGCCGGCGCGGCGGGGGACGGGGGCACCGATGACGCGGCCGACACGGTCGTCCGTGCGGTGCTGGCCTACCCGTGCGGTCTCGCCGTGGACCAGGCCGGCCACCGGCTGCTCGTGGCGGACAACTTCCACCACCGGATCGTCGCCCTGCCCCTCACCACCGCACCTACGCAGGCGGAGGAGCCGGAATCGGAGCGGGAGCCTGCCGGGAAGCCGAAGTCCGAGCGGGAAGCCGAACCGGAACCCCAGCCGGAACCCCAGCCGGAACCCCAGCCGGAACCCCAGCCGGAGCCCCAACCGGAAGCCGAACGCGCACCCGAACCGGATCAGGAGAGGGAACCGGAGCCGACACCCCCGCCCCCGCCCGCCCCGCCCACGCCGGCCACCCCACCCGCACAACTGCTGGTCCGGCAGGAGATCGGTGTCGAGGTCGCCCGCGGGGAGAGCGAGTTGCTCCACGTACGGGTCTCGTCCGCCGATCCGTGGGCCCCGGGACGGGTGGAGCACCACTTCACGGCTCCGACGGGTTTCGTCTTCGACGGCCGGGCGACCAGCGCGTACTACCGCGCGGATCGCACGGTGCTCCCGGGCGGGACGCCGACCGCGACCGTGCGGGACGGCGGCAGATCGCTGGCCGTCACGGACGAGCCCCGCTTGAACACCCGGGAGCATCCGGCGGCGGCCCTGGTCTACACGCTCGGCATCCGGGCCCTGGCGGACGCCGAGACGGGCCGGCACACCGACGGGCGGGCGGTGATCTCGGGCCAGCCGGAAGTACGCCTGAAGGCGAGCGTGCTGGGGGACGACGAGTAGCACCGGTGGGAGTGCGTACGAGCCCGTGAGCCGGCTGCGACGGACCGTCCGCCACGGGTGGCCACGGGTGACCCGCAGCGGACGGCGGGGCGACACTTTGCGACGGTGACGACTCTCAAACCCTCAGTACGGAAGTAAACGTTTCTGTGCTTCCAGGTCACCCACGCGAACGTCACACATTGCGACATTGCGGATTCGGTGGGTTAACGTTCGAAACGTGTCCACGCCCACCCTCCCCAGGCTCGGGCCCCCGGGTCCCTTCCCGCACGCCCCGCTCGTCCATCCACTTGACCGCAAGTGGCTGCACTACGCCTTCCTGTCACGGTGCGGTCGGCAGGCACTGATCGCCAACCTGTCCGTCCTGGGATCCTCCACCGGCGAGGTCTACGCCGATCCGGGCGCCCCGGCAACCGGGCGGCGCAGCGGCACCGGCACGGCGGCCGAGGGACAGCACATGGCGATCCTGCTGGTCTACGCTCAGGGGCGCGGCTGGAGCGCGACACAGTTCAACGCCGACCAGCCCGAACTGCCGTGGTCGGCCTTCCGGTGGCCGCATCCGCACGGCGAGCCGGGCGCGTTCCGGGTGGCGGCCCGGTCCGCGGCGCCGGCGGCCGACGTACGGCTGATCAGGACCAGCAGGCCCTGCACCTCGCAGTGCGCGCCGTTCGGCGAGGACGAGCACCTGCGGTGGCAGTCGGAGCCCGGAGTCCTGGGCACCGGCACCCTGTGGCACGGCGACGGCACGGTCACGGAGACAGACCTGCTGGGCTACCACGAACGGGTCCGCGGCCGCTGGTCCTGGCCCAGGCTCGGCGGCTGGGTGTTCGGCTTCGTCAACGACCCGTCCGGGCCCTCCGACGCCGCCCCGCCCTCGGCGGTGGTCTTCACCCTGATCCAGCCCGAGCACCCGGCGGACGCGGCCAACGGGTCGGTGATGCTGTGGCGGCAGGGACGCATGATCCGCCACTTCCCGCGCCGCAACCTGCGCGTCGCGGTCAGCGGAAGCCTGGACCGCGACCGGGTGGCGATGGTGCCGCCGCTGGCCGACACGCTGGGCACCCCGCCGATGGCCGCGGTCCCCGGCCGGCTGCTGATCACCGCCCAGCTCGGCGACGACCGTCTCGTCCTCGACTTCCGCTCGCACACCGCGGGCCGGATCGCCAACCCGTCGGAGACGAGCCTGCACCCGTTCAGCGTGCACGAGACCCTCGGCCCGTGCACCGTGGAGGGCCGGGTCGGCGGGCGCCGTATCGCCTTCCGTGCCGAGGGCATCGTGGAGTTCGCCGGGGGTGCCCATGACTGAGACCGCCTCCGCTCTCACGGGTGCCGGCCTGCTGGACGAGACCGTGGCCGCCCTGTCGGACCGGGCCCCGGCCGTCCTCGCCGCCGCCGCCGACCACCTGCGCGGCATCCGGCTCGGCCTGCACTTCAACGACGGCAGCCACGCCACGCTCACCGCCCTGCACAGCCGCATCGTCGTACAGCGGGACCGCTGCCCCGACCCCGACGTCGAGGTCGCCTTCGACAGCCGGGCGATGAACCTCCTGTTCGACCTCCAGCGCCCGCCCGTCGACCAGGTGCTGTCCGACAGCCTCGACGTCCGCGGCTCCCAGGAGGACACCCTCGCCGTGTGGCGGGCCTTCACGCTGCTGTCCCAGCGCGCGGCGGGACTGCGCAGCATGCAGGAACTCTGGGGCGCCTACCGCGAACAGGCCCCCCAGCTGTGGGGCAGCGCGACCCCCGCCGACCTGGAGCCGGCCGCCGACCCGGTCGACTGGACGGCGCTGGACTTCCTCGCCCGGCGCGCCCCCGAGGACGCTCCCGCCCCCCTCGTACTGATCGGCGACACGACCGTACGGGCGCCGCGCATGCTCTGGGACGGCCGCACCAGCACCAGCTGGGCGCTGGAGGACACCGTCCGCGACGCGGACCTCCTGGAGACCATGCGCCGGTGCCGGGCCCGTACCGGCGAGGAGATCGAACGGCTGCTGCCGGACCGTGAGCCGCGCGCCGAGCTGTACGACCTCATGCGCTCCTATCCCGCCCGCCAGGGCAAGGGCCTGCGCCCCACCCTGACCATCGCCGCCTGTGCCGCCTACGGCGGACGCCCCGACGACGCCGTACGCGCCGCCGCCGCACTGGAGCTGTTCCACAACGGCTTCCTCGTCCACGACGACATCGCCGACGAGTCCACGCACCGGCGCGGCATGCCCACCATGCACGAGGAACATGGACTGGGTCTGGCGGTCAACGTCGGCGACGGCCTGAACCTGCTGGCCGTCGACGCCGTCCTGTCCAACCTTGAGACGCTCGGCCTCGCCCGCACCCTCGGCCTCATCCACGAGGCGGTCCACATGTGCCGGGAGTCCATCGAGGGCCAGGCCATGGAGCTGGGCTGGATCCGCCACGAGATCGTCCCCGAGGCGGACGACGCCTACTTCACGATGAGCACCAAGAAGACGGGCTGGTACACCTGCATCAGCCCGTGCCGCATCGGCGCCGTCTGCGCCGGCGTGACCGACCCGGCCGTACTGGGCCGGTTCGACGAGGCGTTCCGCCTGATCGGCATCGCCTTCCAGATCCAGGACGACATCCTGAACCTGGTCGGCGAGGAGGCCCTCTACGGCAAGGAACCCCTCGGTGACCTGCTCGAAGGCAAACGCACGGTGATGCTGATCCACCTGTTCCGCACCGCGTACGCCTACGAGCGCCCCCGCCTCCTCGACGTCCTGCGGCAGCGCCGTACCGACAAGACCCAGCAGCACGCCGAGGAACTCCTCGCCGCCATACGACGGCACGGCTCCATCGAGTACGCCACCGAACTCGCCGACCGGCTGGCCGCTGAAGGCATCGCCCGCTTCGAAGAAGACCTCCGGGTCATCCCCGAGAACGAAGGCAAAGCCGTACTGCGGCAGATCGCCCACTACGTCACCTCGAGGCCACTGTGACCCCCACCCCGCCCCCCTGCCCGCCGACCGGCCCCACCGCCACCGGACCGCTCACCCCCACCGACCACCGGGCCTTCGCCTTCCTCGGCCAGGTCAACAGCTCTCTGCGCCAGTGCCTGTGCACCCTGGCCCGGCACGGGGTGGCGCTGCGCCGCGACACCCCCGAACGCGCCCGGCTGCTCCTGGACACGGTCCGGCCCTGGCCCCTCTACAAGGGCGGTCAGTTCCTCTTCGACCTGATGGAATGGGAGGACCTGATGGTCGACGGCGAACCCCCGCCCGTGCTCCCCACGGAGCGGATCCTCTCCGCCGCCGCCTTCCCCGTCCAGTGGCTCGCCGCCGCCACCTCCGAGGCCCCCGCCGCGACGAGAGCCGTCCCCGGCCAGCGCACCGCCGCCGCCCTCGACCTCCCCCTGCGCCTGCTGGCCACCACCGCCCGCACGGCCTTCCTGGGCGCCGCACAGGACCTCACCGACCTCCTCGGCACGCCCACCCCCCGGACGGGAGCGGAGGACGACACCGAACCCGGCCCCGCACCCGCGCAGCCCACCGCCCCCGAACTACCGTCCCTTGAGGCGGGGTTCTACCTCTACGAGGACATCGTCCTCGGCACCCTCACGGTCCTGGGACCGCTCCTGTCCGATCACGCCGCCTCCGGATCCGAGGACGAGCCGTCCGGCCCGGCGCCCTCCGCGTAACGCACGGCGCCGCTCCGCCCCGCCCCTCGTCCCCGCAGGCACGAGCGGACCCGCCCGCGCCCCCCAAGCCCGCCACCGGCGGATCCGCCCTCGCGGACACGCTCATCCACAGAAGGGAAACCCATGGCCACACAGACCCAGGCCCCCGTCGAACCGGGATCCGAGAACAAGCTGTACATCCTCCAGCAGGGCATCGTCGAGGACGCCCCGGGAGGGGTGCCGGCCCACCTCAGCTTCGGCGTCCTCAGCACCGTCCCCGACCCGGTGAACCCCGGCGACATCACCTTCAGCCTCAAGGCCCCCACGGGCTTCGTCTTCACGGGTTGGCTGTCCTGGGCCTACCACGACGTCAACACGCTCGCCGCCAAGGGCAACATGCAGACGACCCAGGGCACCCTGGGCAACCAGGGCCGCACCCTGTCCTTCACCCACAACCCGTACCTCTCCACCAACCAGGAGTGCATCGGCTACGCGGCCCAGGTCACCGCCACGGACGGCGCGACACCGGGCCGCTACACCGACGGCGAACTCCGCGTGGGCGCCGCGAACCCCGTCAAACTCAAGGGCCGGGTCCTCGACCCCAACGAGGACTGACCTCCCCACCCACCCGTTGGTGGCTCCGCCTCCCACCTGGGGCCACCAACGGGACACGCGCGTGCACGGGGGACGGACACCGCCACCGGCTCAGGGCCGCCCACGAACTCGGTCGTCGCGGGCGGCCGGGCCAGGTGCGGACCGCTGCTCAGCACGGACAACGTGATGGTCACCACTTGATGGCGTTCACCGTGCTGTTGTAGGCGTCGGCGGACCGGACGGTGAACTGGACGTCGGCGGCGCGGTCATAGAAGGTCTGGCCCGGCTGCCAGGTGGCCATGTCCAGCGTGCCGCAGCCTGCCGGTGGTGCCGCGGCGTTGGGGTTGGGCACCACCCGGATCGGTCCCTGACCGTTCGCGACGGAGGCGTCGACCTTGTAGATGACAACGCCGGAGGAGCAGGCACTGGAATCGTTGTGGGCCTTCCTGCGGGCCTCGGCGACGTAGGCGGTGGTGGTGCCGGTTTTGACCACCAGCAGCTTGGTGCCGCCGGTGTACTCCACACCGTTCAAAGTGGCGGTGTTCTGCGTCCTGTTCTGCCAGACGCATACGGCCTGGTCGTCCCCCGTCCAGCCGAACTTCCAGGAGAGCCAGCCGAAGTACTGCGGGGCGGCTCCGTTCACGTGGCCCATGAGGTCCCAGCCGCCGACGTACCGGTGCTGATCGCCGCTGAAGGCGTACAGGTCGGGAGCTCCAAAGGCATGCGCGGTCTCGTGGGCGGCCACCTTGTGACCCCAGTGCCACATGTCAGTGCCGAACGTCACCGCCCAACGGATCGTCGTGCCCTTGATGACGATCGGCTGGGTGGGCGTCCAGTACCACGCGTGGGAGCCGCTGACCTGGGAGTGAGCGGTGGAGACGATGTAGAACATGTCATACCCGGCCAGATCGGCGCCGGCGTCGGCTGCTGCCCGAAGCGCGTCGGCCACGTACCGGGAGTGCTGCTGATAGGTGGGACTGGAGGTGCCGTAGGCGTTGGAGGCCGACGGCATCCGGATCCAGCGGTTCACGACCGGCCGCATGTTCAGCCAGGTCTTGCCGTACGAGGCGTTCCACACCCAGTCGGCGGCCGGGGACAGCAGGTTGTAGTAGTCCGCGACATTGCCGGCGCCGGCCACGTCGGGGAAGTCCACGTAGACCACGCCGATGTTCTTGGTCCCGAGGGGATTCAGGAATTGGGTGTAGTCGGTGTTCTGGCCCTCGTCGACCGTGGTTCCCCGCCCCTGCAGCGCACACGGCGAGGTGCTCCCGTTGACTGCGTGGGCCCGCTGGGCGGGGACGGCGGTCAGGGGAAGCAGAACCGCGAGGACCCACAGGACCAGCAAGGGGAGCGGGCGCCGCGTTCCGGGGGTTCGAAAGCACGGGGTATGCCTGTTCCGGCGCGGTGGACGCGGGCTGCGGTCAGCCGGCGAGGACTTTCCCCCCTCACCCGGCAACCGGGGCGCCTCGTCCGTCGGGACGCCAGCCGGAGTCCCACCGCGCAGTACTCGCATCTCACTCATGGGACGACCATCGCGGCCGCAATGCGACAAGGCGCTGCAAAATGGTCAAACTCACCCCATGTAGTGGAACGGAAGGCGCCCCGGCGCATGACGAAGTCACGGACCTCTGGCACTCCACAAGCCGGAGGCGGGGGCGAGGAACAGCGAAACGGTGAGATCTGCGGCGCCGTTCACGACGAGCTACCGCTCCGCCCGCTTCGCCCGCGCTCCTCGTCGGCGTGATGGAGTGCGAGCGCGAGTACATCGGGGAGGAGTTCTTGAAGGCTGGGCGTTCGCCCGCGAGTGTGGCCGGCCCGGCGGGCCCGAGGCCGTCGACGAGGATGCGGCCGCCAGCCCTGATGACGTGTCCGCGGGTCGGAGGGGTGGGCTCGGTGGTGCCGCGTGGCCTGGCAGGGGCTCGGGGAGCGGGTCGGCTCCCGGATGCCTCCCGGCGCGCGTCCGGAGGGCGCTGCCTGCCTACGCGGCCCCGAGACCTGTGCGGAGGCACAGGACCGCATCACCGCGGGTCCCCTGGTCACCTGCCCGGCCGAACCAGGTGATCACCCGCCCGACGCCCGCGGAAAGGCCGTCACCGCCAGTCAGCAGGAGGACTCGGAGACGAAGCCTCGACAGGCACCATCACGTGAACCGGTCATACAAGATGGCACTTCCTTTACCTGTCTCCCCTATGGTCGGTAGCCGCAGCTGCGAACCGGGGGAGGCGACAGCGATGGGGGACGGCAAGGTGCCCGGCAAGGTGCTGGACATCAAGACCGCCGACATCAAGGCGGCGGCACCGGCCTTCCACCAGGGGGCCATCGATCTCAGCAAGGCGCTGACCACGCTCATCCAGACCTTGGACGGCCTGGGTGAGCCCTGGGGCCATGACGAGCAGGGCGACAAGTTCGGCAGCGCCTACAAGCCGCAGCAGAAGAAGATCGAGAGCGCGGCGGGCATCCTGGTGCTCGGCCTGACGAGCATCCACGAGGCCATGGTGGACCTCTCGGACGGGCACGTGGACAACGACCAGCTCATCGCCGGGATGTTCACGAAGGTGAAGACCGACAAACAGAGCGACGGTGCCGGTGAGCGTTGAGGACAAAGCCCGCCACATTCTGCTGAAACTCGGCATGTGGTGGCCGGAGGCCGATTCCGGCAAGCTGCGGGCCGCGGCGAAGGCCTGGCGTGCCTTCGCCGACTCGGTGGACGACGTCCGCGCTCCCGTGCACCGCGGCGCGTCGTCGATCATCCACAACAACACCGGTGAGTCGATCGAGGCGTTCGAGAAGTTCTGGGGGCGCTATGCCAAGGACCAGGACGGCGGCTGGCTGAGCGACCTCGCGAAGTCCTCGCGGGAGATGGCCAAGGCACTGGAGAAGTTCGCCGACGCCATCGACGACGCGATCAACAAGCTGTGGACGCAGATCGGCATCGACGCCGCTGTGATCGCGGGCGGTGTGACGCTGGCCTTCTTGACCGCGGGCCTCGCCTCCGGGGCGGCTGTCGCGGCGGCGGACGCGGTCATCGAGTTCGGCGCCACGATGGGCGTCGCGGTCACCACGACGGTGGCCGAGATCGCCGCCGGCACGCTCGTCGCCGCCGCCTTCGGCGGGGTCGAATCGGTCGCCGTCGACCTCGCCGTGGCCCAGCCGCTGAAGATGGCGACCGGGCTGCAACACGGCTTCAGCCTGGACGAGGTCAACCAGGCCGCCAAGGACGGCATGATCTTCGGCGGCGCGCTGGGAGCGGGTGGCGGCCTGCTGAAGGCGAGCATGGAGGGCGGACTGAGCGACACCACCCCGCTACTGCTGCGCCCGCCCTCGCTCCGCCCCGACCTGGTCGAACTGGGCCCGGCGGCCCGCAACGCCGAACGCACGCCGTGTGTGGGCGAGCCGATCGACGTGGCGACCGGCGCGATGCTGATGACGCAGACCGACCTGACCCTGCCGGGCAGCCTGCCGCTGCAGTTCACGCGCACCCACCTGTCCTCCTACCGAGGCGGCGTCTGCTTCGGCCCGACGTGGATCTCCACCCTCGACGAATGCCTCCAGATCGACGGCGAGGGCGTGGTCTTCGCCGCCGCCGACGGCATGCGCCTGGTCTACCCGGTACCGGAGGCGGGCGTGCCCACCATGCCGGTGAGAGGCCCGCGCTGGCCCCTGGAGTGGGACGGCAAGCCGGACGGCGCCATGACGGTCACCGACCCCGCGACGGGCGTGACCCGCACCTTCGCCGCCCCCGTCCCCTCACCTTCCTTCGGCGTCTTCCACCTGGCCCTGGACTCCTGGACCGACCGCAACGGCAACCGCATCGACGTCGAACGCGACGACGAGGGCATTCCGTCCGGCATCCGCCACTCGGGCGGCTACTACGTCGCCGTCGACACCCAGGGCCCCCGCATCACAGCCCTGCGCCTGCTCGACGAGCCCCCCTCCCGCTACCACCGGAGCACCTCGGCCGACGAGGGCACCCTCGTCATGCGCTACGGCTACGACAGCTCCGGAAACCTCACCGAGGTCATCAACTCCAGCGGCGAGCCCCTGCGCTTCACCTACGACACCGAGGGCCGCGTCACCCGCTGGACCGACCGCAACGGCACGTGGTTCTCGTACGTCTACGACGAGCGCGGCCGCGTGGCCCGCACCGAGGGCATCGACGGCATCCTCTCCGGCACCCTCACCTACGACGACACGACCCGCACGACGACGTACACGGACTCCCAGGGTCGCGTCTCGGTGCACCGCTACGACGCCGACGGGTTGGTCGTGGAGGAGGTGGATCCCCTCGGGCACGTCACCCGGACGGAGTGGGACGAGTACGGTGCGCACCCCCTCGCGGTGACCGACCCACTGGGCCACACCACTCGATACACGTACGACGCGGCAGGCAACGTCACCGAACTCGTGCTCCCCGACGCCTCGGTGGTCGGGGCTGCCTATAACGCACTGGGCCTGCCGACCGAGGTGGTCGAGCCGGGCGGCGCGGTCTGGCGGCACACTTACGACGAGCGGGGCAATCTGCTGACGACGTCCGATCCGTTCGGCGCCGAGACGTGTTACGCCTACGACGATGCGGGACGACCGACGGCGATCACGGACCCCCTCGGTCACACCCGCACGGTGGCGTACGACACGGCGGGTCTGCCCCTCGCCGTGACGGATGAACTGGGCCACACGACGACGATTCGCCGCGACCTGTTCGGCCGGGTCGTCGAGGTGACCGACCCTGTTGGCCACACCACCCGTCTGGACTGGACCACGGAGGGCCGGCCGTCCTGGCGTGAACTGGGCGACGGCACGAGGGAGTCCTGGAGTTGGGACGCTGAGGGCAACCTGCTGACACACACGGACCTCGCCGGTAACACGACGCACCACACAGTGGGCCCCTTCAGTGTGCCGGCCACGCGCACGGACCCGGACGGAGGACGATACGAATTCGTCTACGACACCGAGCTGCGTCTGACGGGCGTCACGAATCCTCAGGGTCTGACCTGGTCGTACACCTACGATGCGGCCGGTTGGCCGACCGCGGAGACGGATTTCAACGGCCGTACCCTCGCCTATACACATGACGGCAACGGGCGGCTGGCAAGCCGCACCAACGGCGTCGGGCAGACTTTGTCCTTCACGAGGGACCCGCTCGGGCGGGTCGTGGAGCAGCGCTCGGAGTCGGGTGATGTCACGACGTTCGCCTACGACCTCGACGGCAGGCTGTGCCGGGCGGCCAACGCGGACGCCGAAATCGTCCATGAACGGGACCTCTGTGGCAGGGTCGTGTCGGAGACCGTGAACGGACGCACGACCAGCTACGTCTACGACGCCGCCGGTCATCGCACCCGGCGGGTGACACCTTCCGGACTGGCCTCGGAATGGACCTACGATCCCGCTGGGCACCCCCTCGGCCTGTGCTCGTCCGCAGGCGCACTGAGCTTCGCCCACGACGCCGCCGGACGCGAGACCAAGCGGACCCTCGGCATGGAGGTGACGCTGACGCAGAGCTGGAGCGCGTCGGGGTTCCTGACCTCGCAGACCCTGACAGCCTCACCGGACAGGGTTCTGCAACATCGGTCGTACGCCCATCGAGTCGACGGCTACGTGACCGAGATCCGGGAGCTGACAATGGGCACCCGCCGCTTCGACCTGGACAACATGGGTCGGGTCACCGGCGTGCGCGCCCATGGCTGGAGCGAGGCTTACGCCTACGACCTGGCGGGCAATATCGTGGACGCCACGTCACCGGACCAGGAGTCAGGTACTGAACGCCGGTTCGACGGGACCCTCATCCGCAAGGCCGGCGGCACCTCGTACGAGCATGACGCTGACGGACGCCTCGTCCGCAGGACCCGCAAGCTCTTGAACGGCCAGACCCGTGCCTGGAGCTACGCCTGGAACGGCGAGGACCGTCTTACGGACGTGGTCGCCCCGGACGGCAGCCGTTGGCGGTATGCCTACGATCCACTCGGCCGGCGTATCTCCAAGCACCGGGTCACCGACGACGGCCGTGCGGCCGAGCGTACGGACTTCGTCTGGGACGACCTGTGTCTGGCCGAGCAGATCACGCCGGACGGCTGGGTCACCACCTGGGACTATGTGCCGGACGGGTTTCGTCCTGTTGCCCAGACGACCCACAAGCCGGCCCCAACACCCGCCGGCACATCGTTCCTGGCGCGGTTGGCAGAGGAAACGAACCCCGAACACAGCACTCGGTTCCACGCCGTCGTCACCGACGCGGTGGGCACGCCCACGGAACTGGTCTCCGAATCAGGAGAACTGGTCTGGCAGCGCCGGACCAGCTTGTGGGGTGCCCGCCTCCCGGCCCCAGATGAAATCGCCTCGCCGGTGGACTGTCCCTTGCGCTTCCCGGGCCAGTACGCGGATCCCGAATCGGGCCTGCACTACAACCTGCACCGCTTCTACGACCCGGAGACGGCCCGGTACATCAGCGCGGATCCACTCGGTCTGGTTCCCGCACCCGATCACCACGCCTACGTGACGAACCCATTGTCCTGGAGCGATCCTCTCGGGCTGGCCGGGAAGGGTCCGTCGGGGTCGAAGAATCCGCTGGATTTCGGGCAAGGGTATACCGGCCGACGCGACATCTTCCCCGTGGGTAACAAGGGGAAGGACGTGGAAATTCACGTCTACGACAAGTCCATGCGTGAAGTCGGGCTGTACAACAGTCAAGGATGGTTCAATAAGCATGGCATCAAAGGCTCGGAAGTCGAGGTTCCGCCCGGTGTGGAGAATGCCATCAAGGGGCGACTGATCTTTGAGCTGAGAAAAGTCGGTCGCATTGGTCCCAAAGGGACCGAGGACATCACCGACGGTAAATGGAGGCGACCGCCTCTCGCTGCGGAAGGCTGCAAATGAAGTACGTCACCGCCGTCTGGGACGATGGTGGGTTCTACGTGGATCCGACGGCCTACCTGGCCGAGCTGCCGCGTCTGGGCGCCAGCCTGCCCCCGGGCGCCCGCTCCTTCGCCAACGACCCCGGCCACTATGACATTGCGGGTGCCGCCCGTTGTGTCAAGGATCTGGAGTTGGCCGGAGTCCACCTCGCCACCGACAAGAGCGGCGGGCTGGTGCTGGACTTCGCGCCCAACAAGTTCAAGCACGACTCCGGCCTGCGCATCAATTACTCGGGCGTGAAGCACTTCTCCATCGACTATCAGCACTCCATCGACTGGATGAGCGCCGACACCGTGCTCCTCGACGAGATCCTTCCCGACGAGGACGACGGTTGCCTGCACGAGATCGAACTCACCGACGCGACGATCACCGTCCGGTGCGCGGATCTTCACGCCGAATGGGGCCATGCGGGGTGAGGAACACGGCCACATGATGCGGCGGGCCGTCCGGTCTCCCGTACCAACGGCGCGGGCGAGACCCACCTCGCCGACGTGTCCGCTGCGGTACCCGGGCCACTACGCGGATCACGACAGCGGTCTCGCCGGCACCCGAGCCCCGTGGCTACCACCCTCCCTCACCCCCTAACCCCCGCACCTGATATGCGCGCCCTGGATGCCCTATGGGATCGCGGGACTGGCTGAGGCGGCGAACGACGATAGGAAGGCCAAGAAATTGCAGCACCTCGCCGCAGGGGCGCACGGACCCTCTCCCGTGATCGAAAGTCTTTTCGCCATAGCAGGCGCGGCTGCCCTGTGGTGCGGGTTGAGCTGGGCGTTCGATGTGCGCGGGATCAGCACTCGCAGAGCCGAGCGAATGCGCCGCAGGAACGAGGAGGCGTGGATGGCGATGGGCCGTCTCGGTGGGTCTCCGACCCTTTTTGCGACTCCCGGGTATCTGCGCTTCCTGGGCGCTGTAATGGCGAGTGCGGGCCTTCTCTTGTTCATCGCGGCCTATGCGATGTGGCACCTGGGCTGAGCTCCCGGCGTGGTGCGAAGGGACGTACCGAGCCGAGTAGCCGTGGGCACCGACGAGTCGACCCACCTTGGGGAACTCGTCGGAGCCCTGGCAGGTCAGGTGGAGGAGCGGACCGTCCAGGAGTACCGGAAGCTCCTCCGCGACCGCTCGCGTGATCACTCCGCTTGAAGCTCCTCGATGACCTGCTCGACCGTGCGCTGTGCAGGCTCCAACCGAGGATCCTCAGGGTGCGCGTACGGCCCAAGGATCTTCGAGCAGACGAACAGTGTCATCAGCTTGCCGTCCCGGCTCTCGAAATCCCGCCGACGCTCCTGCCGTACACGAGCGGCCAGAGAAGGGACGGCAAGCGAGCTCGCCCACAGCGAGGCCGGGTCAAGTCCCTGTGGGGCGTTCCCCCAATCCTCCCAGTCGAAGAGGCTGAACACCGGCGCCGTGACGTTGGCCCAGTTCAGGTCGGCGTGGGCGGGCACCCAACGCTGGACGGTCGTATCGAAATCACCGGGAAAGACAGCCCGAATGGCCTCGGTGACCGACGTCTGGGTGATGGTCTCGGTGTCCGGTGTGGCGACCCGCCTTGTCTGGTGCGCTGCCAGCGCGTCCAGAGAGGCGTTCAACCCGTCCCACCACTCGTCCGAGAGTTCCGGGGCCTCACTCAGAATGGCGTTCCCGACTGGAGCGGCGGGCGAAAGGTCAGTTTCGTCGGCCCGCCACATCACCTGTTCGTTCGTGTCCCGCCAGACCAGGCATCCCCGCCATGCCGGCTGGGCGACGCCGTCCAAGCGGGCGGCGCACTCCGCGCCGTTCCATCCTTGATCGGTGATCTTGTCGGGCAAGCGTCGCTCGATGCGGACCCAGGTCTCGCGGTCGGTCCGTGCTCCCACGGACCGACGCTTGCGCACCACCGTTTTCGGTAGGAAACGCACCTGCAGAGACCGGGCCACGCGATCCAGAACCTCGTCAACTGGCTGCACGCGTAGGTCAACAGCCTGACTCGTGGAGGCCGAGAGCGTCATACACGGGACCGTAGCAGCGAGGCAGCGCGAGGTAGTCACATACGAGGAACCAGCCGCTACGTTCGGTTACACCCAGTACCTCAAGGGATGGGATCACATGAACCTGTTCGCTGGGACCGCCAGCTACTACCGTCAGTTCCGCCCCGACATCTCGGAAGACGTCGCCGAGACCTTGGACCAGGCCGCTCCGCACCCGTCCCCCGGCCAGCGTCGCCTGCTGGACATCGGCACCGGGACCGGACTGGTGGCTGAGGCGCTGCTCGGTCGCTTCGACGACATCATCGCCATCGACAACGACGCCGACATGCTGGCCGCGGCCGAGTCGGCGCTGCGCCCGAAGCTGCCCGAAGGGACGCGCCTGTCGCTCGTCGAGAGCACCGCCGAGGACTTCGTGACGCCCCCCGGCTGGAAGGCCGACCTGGTCACGATCTGCCTCGCGTTCCACTGGCTCGACCAGACCGCTGTCCTGGCCCGCCTGGGCGACCAGGTCGCACCCGATGGTGTCGTGGCCATCTTCGCGGACAGCAGCTTCTGGACCGCGACCAGCCCCTGGAAGGAGGCAGTGCGGGATGTCATCAAGACGTTCCTCGGCGAGGAACGGCGTGCCGGTTCCGGCACCTTTCAGCACCACAGCCGCCCGTACAGCGAGATCACGGGGGAGTCGCCCTTCGATCGCGTCGAGGAGGCGCGGATCCCCGTGCACCGCACCTGGACCGCTTAAGGGGGCCGAGGGGACCTCGACGTACGCGTACATCGTCGTCGCCCTGCTGACCGGCGCCCGCACCGAGGAGCTGCGGGCCCCCCTCACCTGGGACCACGTCTTCCTGAAGGGCAAGCCGGATGCCGATCCGCCACAGCCTCCGCACATCGCCGTGTGGCGCTCGGTCCGACGGGGTGGGGACACCAAGACCCGGAAGTCCCGGCGCACCCTCGCTCTGCCGGCGCGCTGCGTCGAGGCGCTCTGGCAGCAGTTCGAGGACCAGGGATGGGATCGGCTCGCCGCCGGCGACAAGTGGGAGGAACAAAGGCTCGTCTTCTCCTCGGCCGTGGGCAAGCCGCTCGACGCGGCCGACGTCCGCCGCCCCTTCCGCCAGGCGCTCAAGGACGTCGACGGGATCGACGCCGATGAGTGGACGCCGCGGGAACTCCGGCACAGCTTCGTGTCCCTGCTCTCCGACCGGGGCGTCCCACTGGAGGTGATCTCCCGGCTCGTCGGGCACTCCGGTACGGCCGTGACCGAGGAGGTCTACCGGAAGCAGATCCGCCCGGTGATCCAGACCGGTGCCGTGGTCATGGACGGCATTTTCGGCGCCGATCCGCGGCGGCCGTAGTCACGCGGGAATCACTCAGGAATCGATAGTCACGCAGTTGGACACGCAGCAACGACAGAGGGCCCTTACCGAATCGGTAAGGGCCCTCTGATCTGCTACTTAACTGTCGGGGTGGCGGGATTTGAACCCACGACCTCTTCGTCCCGAACGAAGCGCGCTGCCAAGCTGCGCTACACCCCGATGTCGCTGCTCTCGCGGCGACGACGTTTACTTTAGCCCACCGGTGGCTGTAGGCGAAATCCGATTCAGCAGCGGTGGCGGACCGGGGTCGGGCGGGTGTGGTCCAGGGCCACGAGGAGGACGGACAGGGTGTAGATCGCGAGGCCCAGGAGGAGGGCGTTGGCCAGGGTGCTGCGGTAGCCGTGGGTGGCTGCGTCGAGGAAGGGATAGAGGTAGCGGGCCGGATGGGAGGGCGGGAGGAATGCCGCTCGGGTCAGGGAGAAGGCCAGGTAGGCCAGGGGATAGACGAGCCAGGACGCGGTCTGGCGCAGGTGCAGGCGGGCCGCGGGGGTGAGCAGGAGCCAGTCCAGCAGGGCTGCCGCCGGGATCACCGTGTGGAGGAGCTGTAGTACCGCCCACTGGGTGTGCCAGCGTTCCGGGGCCGTCGTCGCGCCGGTCATGGAGAACGGGGGCGTCGTATGGGCCAGGAGCAGGTGGTAGACGAGCGCCGCGGTCAGGACGTAGAGGAGTGCGGCGCCTGTCACGGCGGAGGGCAGCGGGCGGCGGCCCCGCCAGGCCCTCCTCGCCGACAGGAGCATCACCACGGCCAGCAGGACATCGGCCTGGACGCTGAAGTAGCTCAGGCCGTGGGCCGGGGTGCTCAGCAGGAGTTCGAAAGCGACCCCGCCGGCCGCCAGCACGGCGGTGACGAGGCGGAACACCGCGGTCTGGGGGCGCCGGACCGGGGCTACCACCGCCGTGGCCGGTACCGGGGCGGGCAGCAGCAGGGGCGGGCCCGGGATCGCGGGCAGGTCCGGGATGTCCTTGGGTATCGGGGCGGTCATGCCCTCACGCTAGGAGCGGGGGAGGGGAGCGGCGAGGCGGACTGGGCCAGGTGGGTTACGGCCGCTGCCGCCTTCCCCGGCCTTGCCGATCCCTGTCCAAGGCGCGAGGTGCGCCCCTCCCGGTGGTCACGTGGCGCCGATGTCCTTCACCCGGTGCCGGAAGAGGCTCGCCCGGTGGGTTGCGGCGGCCTCCCCGGCCGGCGCTCGCCCTACTCCCTGCCCACCAGCGTCAGCAGTGTCGCCTCCGGCGGGCAGGCGAAGCGGACCGGGGTGTAGCGGTTGGTACCGCAGCCTGCTGAGACGTGGAGGTAGGAGGTGCGGCCCTCGGCCGTGTGGGTGGAGAGGCCCTTGACCCGGTCCGTGTCCAGGTCGCAGTTGGTGACCAGGGCGCCGTAGAAGGGGATGCACAACTGGCCGCCGTGGGTGTGGCCGGCCAGGACCAGGGGGTAGCCGTCCGCCGTGAACGCGTCCAGGACCCGCAGGTACGGCGCGTGGACCACACCGAGGGAGAAGTCGTGCGTCCCCGACGGGCCGCCGGCCACCCGGGCGTAGCGGTCGCGCTTGATGTGGGGGTCGTCCAGGCCGGTCAGCTCGATGGAGACGCCCTCGATCTTCAGGACTCCCCGCGTGTTCGTCAGGTTGAGCCAGCCCGCTCCGTCGAAACCGTCCCGCAGGTCCTCCCACGGGTTGTGGATGACGCCCTCCGCCGGCGCGTTGCCGTTCAGTCCGTGGCGTCCGCTCGTCTTCTCCAGCAGGTAGCGGGCGGGGTTGCGCAGCTTGGGGCCGTAGTAGTCGTTGGACCCGAAGACGTACGCGCCAGGGAACTCCATCAGCGGGCCCAGGGCGTCCAGGACCTCGGGGACGCCCTCGGGGTCCGACAGGTTGTCACCCGTGTTGATCACGAAGTCCGGGCGCAGGCCGGCCAGTGACCGCAGCCAGCGCTGCTTCTTGCGCTGGCCGCCGACCATGTGGATGTCGGAGACCTGGAGGACGCGCAGGGGGCGCATGCCCGGCGGCAGGACCGGGACGGTGACCCGTCGCAGGCGGAAGGACCGGGCCTCGAAGCCCGCCGCATACACCAGGCCGGCGGAGCCGGCCGCCAGGATGCCCAGGGGAATTCCGTATCGCGCGCGCATGTTCCCATCGTGTCAGACCGGTTGGCCGGGGCGGGAACGGCCACCGGATAAATGAGCGGGCGTACCGGGCCGGGCACCTGCGACAATCGGGCACATGACCACCACGCTCAAGTCGAAGCTGCACGACGACCTCAACGCCGCGATCAAGGGGCGCGACGAGCTGCGTTCCTCGACGCTCCGGCTGACGCTCACCGCGATCACCAAGGAAGAGGTCGCGGGCGAGGAGAAGCGGGAGCTTTCGGACGACGAGGTGCTCAAGGTGATCGCCCGTGAGGCGAAGAAGCGCCGTGAGGCCGCGGAGGCCTTCGCGCAGGGCGGCCGTGCCGAGCAGGCCGAGCGGGAGAAGGCGGAGGGCGAGGTGCTCGCCGGATACCTGCCCAAGCAGCTGTCCGACGACGAGCTCAACACGATCGTCGCCCAGGCCGTGGCGGAGGCGAAGGCGGCCGGCGCCGAGGGGCCGCGGGCCATGGGCGCCGTCATGAAGATCGTGAACCCGAAGGTGGCGGGCCTGGCCGAGGGCGGCCGGGTCGCCACCGCGGTGAAGAAGCTGCTCCAGGGCTGACCCGAGTCGAGAAACTGCGCCAGGGCTGAGCCGCCGGTGGTGGCTGCGCCAGGGCTGAGCCGTCTGGTGACGCCCGCCAGGACTGAGCCGCTGCCGCGTCGCCGGACCTTTCGGCTCAACACCACGACGCCGACCACGACCGCGAGGCCGCACCCGGGAACACCGGTGCGGCCTCGCCGTCGTGGTGCAGGGTCATGCCGCGCGGTCCTGTCGCACGGACGTGCCGCGCGGTCCTGCCGCGCGGCCCTGTCGCGCTGTGGCTAGCCCCGGCGGCCGCCGTGGCCGTGGCCGTTGTTGCCGCCGTTCAGCTGGCCCTGGATGAAGTTGCCGGGGAGGGAGAACGTCGGCGTCGGCAGGGTGCCGCCGGTGCTCTGGTCACCCGTCGTGCCGCCGTCGGTCGTGCCCCCGTCCGTCAGACCGCCGATCAGCCCGCCCGTCACCTGCCCCGGCGCGGTCCCGTTGTCCCCGTTGTTGCCGTCGTCCGTCCCCCCGTCCCCTTTTCCCTGATCACCCCCGTTGTGGGTGTCGTCGGGAATGTCGATCAGATGGAAATCCGGTGCGGGCTTGCCCTCCAGGGCGCCGGACATCATGTCGCGCCAGATCGGGCCGGGGACCTCACCGCCGTAGACCTTGGCGTGCGGGACGCCGCCGATGGTGATGTCGACCATCCGGCGCTTGTGCTGGGGGTCGCCGACCCAGACCGCGCCGGCCATGTTCGGGGTGTAGCCGACGAACCAGGCCGCGTAGCGCTCGTCCGTCGTACCCGTCTTGCCCGCGCTCGGGCGGCTGCCGAGACCGGCCTCCTGACCCGTGCCGTCCTCGACCACGCCCTTGAGGAGCGTGCTCACCGTGTCGGCGGTGTTCTCCGACATCGCACGCGAGCAGGTCGACTTCGGCACCTCCAGGGACTTCTGCTCTCTGCCCGCCTTCTGGGTGATCGAGTTGATGGCGACCGGTGTGCAGTACATCCCGCGCGCGGCGAAGGTGGCGTACGCGTTCGCCATCGTCAGCGGGGACATCTCCTGGGTGCCGAGCGCGATGGAGGGTGCCTGCTGCACCTTGCGGCCGTCCGCGCGCTGCACGCCCATCCTGTGGGCCATGTCGATCACCGGGCAGATGCCGATGTCGCTGATCAGCTGCACGTAGTAGGTGTTGACCGACTTGGCGGTCGCTTCCTTCATGCCGTACGGGCCGTGCTCCGACTCGTTCTCGTTGGTCAGCTTCGTGGGGCGGTTCGGGTCGTCGTGCCAGGTCCTGCCGTTGCACGCGGACACGGGGCTGGGGTACGCCATCTCGTACGGAGAGGAGTACTCCTGCGTGGCGGGCTTCCCGCCCTCGATGGCCGCCGCGGCGACGATCGGCTTGAACGTGGAACCGGGCTGGTAGCCGGCGCCGCCGCCCATGTCCTGGTTGACGGACAGGTTGATCGTCGTCTCGTGGTTCTTGGTGTTGACGCCGTACGGGCGGGACTGGCCCATCGCGAGGATCTTGCCGGTGCCGGGCTCCACGATGGTCGCGGCGGTGGCCACGGAGTCGCTCTCGTAGACGTGGTCCTTGAGGGACGCCTGCACGGAGCGCTGGGCCTGCGGGTCGAGGGTCGTGCGGATCGTCAGGCCGCCGCGGTTCCAGAGCTTCGACCGCGCCTGTCGGGTCTTGCCGAAGGACTTGTCGGTGAGGAGGATCTGGCGGACGTAGTCACAGAAGAAACCGGCGCCCTTCACGGCGGTGATGCAGCCGTTCTTGGGGTGGCTGGGGTCCAGCTCGACGGGCTTCTGCTTGGCGTCGTCGGCCTCCTTCTGGGAGATGTCACCGACCTCCGCCATGCGCTGGAGCACGATGTTGCGCCGCTTGGTGGCCTCGGCCTCGTCGTTCACCGGGTCGTAGCGGCTCGGCGACTGCACGATGCCGGCGAGGAGCGCCGACTCCTGGAGGTTCAGGTTCTTCGCGTGCTTGGAGAAGTAGCGCTGGGCGGCGGCCTCGACGCCGTAGGCCTGCTCACCGAAGAAGGTGATGTTCAGGTAGTTCTCGAGGATCTTCTTCTTGCCGAGCTTGTCCTCGATCTGGATGGCGTACTTCAGCTCCCGGATCTTGCGGCCCAGGGTCTGCTGGGTGGCCTCGGCGACCTTCGTCGGATCGTCGCCGGCCTCCTCGATGAAGTAGTTCTTCACCAGCTGCTGGGTGAGCGTGGAGGCACCCTGGGCGACCCCGCCGCTCTGCGCGTTCTTGTTCAGGGCGCGCAGCACACCCTTGAGGTCGACCGCGCCGTGCTGGTAGAAGCGCGAGTCCTCGATCGCGACGATCGCCTTCTGCATGTACGGCGAGATGTCCTTGAGGTCGACCACCGTGCGGTCGCGGGAGTAGACGGTCGCGATCTGCTTCCCGCGGTCGTCCAGGATGGTCGTGCGCTGGCTGAGCTGGGGACTCTTGAGGTTGGCCGGGATCTCGTCGAAGCTCTGCACCGATCCCTTGGCCGCGAGACCCAGTGCGCCGGCCGCGGGCAGCGCGATGCCCGCCAGCACGGCTCCGGCGAGCACACTGACACCGAGGAACTTGGCGGCCTGCTGCGTTGGCGACAGACCGCCACCCGAGCGCTTCTTTGGCATGGGGGCAGCCTAATCCGTACTGTTGAGCGTTCCTAAGGAGCGACCGTGTCACGGCACGGCAAACCGGGATGTCCACCTTCCCGTTCGCCGGACACGCATGCAGGCGTTGGCCTAAGCTGCTCTCGACTGTCACAGCGATGCGGTCGCGTACGTACTACGTCCGGCGCCCCCGAATCGTTCCGGCCGTGGCCCGGAATCACCGGGGTGCGCGCCCGTTTTCCGGGGCCGGCGCGCCCGAAACCGCCTCGTGTGTCACCTGGTGCCCGATGTGGCGCACCGCAGCCGTCCCGGTTTGCCGGGATGGTCGCGCTTGTCGCCAGCTCACTCCCGCGGGTGATCTGCCGCTTACCCATAGTCCGTTCGGGCCATCCAAGATTGGGCCCGAAGGGGGTGTTGCGCTGTGTCGACCTTCCGTAACGTCCTCAACTGGCGGCGGTGAATATGCCGCTGCCGCCGTGGGGGAGCCTCGATTCGGGAGAGGACGGCGCCGGTATGGGCTGGGTAACCGACTGGAGTGCGCAGGCTGCCTGCCGCACTACGGATCCGGATGAACTGTTCGTTCAGGGAGCAGCGCAGAACAGGGCCAAGGCGGTGTGCACCGGATGCCCGGTGCGCACGGAGTGCCTGGCGGACGCGCTGGACAACCGTGTGGAGTTCGGCGTGTGGGGAGGCATGACGGAGCGGGAGCGCCGCGCACTGCTGCGCCGGCGGCCCACCGTGACTTCGTGGCGCAGGCTGCTGGAGACCGCCCGCTCGGAGTACGAACGGGGCATGGGGATCGTGTCCCTCGACAGCGACGAGGTCTACGAGAGCTACGCGGCGGTGAGCTGACGGCATCCTTCGGGCGCACACCTGGAACGCACTGTTCCGGCAGACCCCCCACGGCAAACGCGCCCGTAGGCCCCCGTCCGCCGACGGTTGGGCATCGACGTCCGCCGCGTGCTTGGGCATCGGCACCCGTCGCGTACGGCACCGATGTCCGTCGCGTACGGCATCGACGTCCGAACGCCGTCTGATCGACGTGCGCTGCGCACGGCGCCCGCGACCGTCGCACGCTGTCGGCGTCCTTCGGTACCGCGGCCGGTGACGACTGCCCGCCGGGGCCGCCGAGCGCCTTGTGCCGGTGACGACCGCCGCACCTCCGCCGGGCCGGTGGTGTGCCGGTGAACGTCGCTCACGCGCGCGTGCCGTGCCGTGAGCGCGGTATGAGCGCCTACGGGTGTGCCGACCGCCCGTCCGCCAGCCGGTCGCCGATGTTCCGCAGGCCCGTGAGGTCGTGGACGTCGCCGGGCAGCGCGGGCACTTCCACCACCGCCACCTCGGGGTGGCGGGCGGCGAAACGGTCTCGCGTGCGCTGCTCACGCGAGAGCAGCTGCATGCGCTCGGCGTGCAGCCTCAGCAGGGCCGCGGCGAGTTGGTCGACGGAACGTTCGGCTTCGGCGGGGGAGCCTTCCTCGGCGGCAGCGGCTGGGGCGCCGGCTGCGGTCTCGGATACGGAAGATGGTGAACTGCCGTACGGGTCGGGAGAGTTACGAAGTCCAGCTTTCCCGCCCCCCTGATCCACAATGCGGACGTCCTCAAGATTTTCCGCAGCCGCGAGCGCACGCTCGGCCGACAGCCCGCCGGCCCCGTTGCCGTGGACCCGGTTGAGCACCAGGCCGACCAGGGGCATGTGCTCCGCGGCCAGCCGCTCCACGAAGTACGCGGCCTCGCGCAGCGCGTCCCGCTCCGGGGCCGCCACCACCAGGAACGCCGTGCCGGGTGCCTGGAGCAGCTTGTAGGTGGTGTCCGCGCGCGTACGGAAGCCGCCGAAGGTGGTGTCCATCGCGGCCACGAACGTCTGGACGTCCTTCAGCAGCTGGCCGCCCAGCAGCTTGCCCAGTGTGCCGGTCATCATCGACATGCCGACGTTCAGGAACTTCATGCCCGCGCGCCCGCCCAGCTTGGCGGGAGCGGTCAGCAGGCGGATGAGGCGGCCGTCCAGGAAGGAGCCCAGCCGCTTGGGCGCGTCCAGGAAGTCCAGTGCCGAACGGGACGGCGGGGTGTCCACGACGATCAGGTCCCACTCGTCCCTCGCCCGCAGCTGGCCCAGCTTCTCCATCGCCATGTACTCCTGCGTGCCCGCGAAGCCCGCCGAGAGCGACTGGTAGAAGGGGTTCGCCAGGATCGCGGCTGCCCGCTCCGAGTCCGTGTGCGCCTCCACGACCTCGTCGAAGGTGCGCTTCATGTCGAGCATCATGGCGTGCAGCTCGCCGTCGCCCTCCGTGCCCTTCACCCGGCGCGGCACGTTGTCGAGCGAGTCGATGCCCATCGACTGGGCCAGCCGCCTGGCCGGGTCGATGGTCAGGACGACCACCTTGCGGCCCCGCTCGGCGGCCCGGAGCCCGAGGGCCGCCGCGGTCGTCGTCTTGCCCACCCCGCCCGAGCCGCAGCACACCACGATCCGGGTCTTCGGGTCGTCCAGCAGCGGATCGATGTGGAGCACGCGTGCGGAGGAGAGCCGGCGTCCGGTATCCGCCGCGCCGGCAGCCCCCCGCCCTTCGGCCTCCGCCGGCTCCGGCACCTGCCCGGGTTCCGCCGACTCTTCGGACTCGACCGGCTCCCCGGGTTCCGCCGGCGTCTCGGCCTCCGCCGGCTCCCCGGAAGTCTCCGGCTCCTGGGAGGCCTGCCGCTCCTGGGAGGCCTCCCACTCCTCGGGGGTCTCGCGCGCCTCGGCCGGGTCCGGACTCATGACAACCCCTGCTTCCGCAGCTCGGTGGCGAGTTCGTACAGGCCCGCCAGGTCCATGCCCTCGGCGAGCAGCGGCAGTTCGTCCAGTGGGAGGCCCAGCTCGCCGAGGGCCGCACGCTGCTCCTGCTCCAGCGCGTACCGCTCGGCGTACTCCGCGGCCTGGGCCAGCAGCGGGTCCACCAGCCTCTCGGCGTTCCCGCCCCGCCGGGCCCCGCCCAGACCGGCGGCCGAGAGCGCCCGCGCAACCGATGAACGCTCCACGTCCCGTACGAGTTCCAGGTCGTCCGCGTCCAGCACCTGCGGTCGGACCATGTTCACGATGACCCGGCCCACCGGCAACCGCGCCGCGCGCAGTTCGGCGATGCCGTCAGCGGTCTCCTGGACCGGCATCTCCTCCAGCAGTGTCACCAGGTGCACCGCCGTCTCCGGCGACTTCAGCACCCTCATCACCGCCTGCGCCTGATTGTGTATCGGGCCGATCTTGGCAAGGCCGGCCACCTCGTCGTTGACGTTGAGGAAGCGGGTGATGCGGCCGGTCGGCGGGGCGTCCATGACGACGTAGTCGTAGACGAACCGCCCGCTCTTGTCCTTGCGGCGCACCGCCTCGCACGCCTTGCCGGTCAGCAGGACGTCCCTGATGCCGGGGGCGACGGTGGTGGCGAAGTCGATGGCGCCGAGCTTCTTGAGGGCTCTGCCCGCCCCGCCGAGTTTGTAGAACATCTGGAGGTAGTCCAGAAGGGCCAGTTCCGGGTCCATGGCGAGGGCGTACACCTCCCCGCCGCCCGGAGCGACCGCGATCTTGCGCTCCTCATACGGCAACGCCTCCGTCTCGAAGAGCTGTGCGATGCCCTGCCGGCCCTCGACCTCCACGAGAAGCGTCCGCTTCCCCTCGGACGCGAGGGCCAGCGCGAGGGCTGCGGCGACCGTCGTCTTTCCGGTCCCGCCCTTGCCGCTGACGACCTGGAGCCTGCTCACGTCCTCGAGCCTAACCAGTCCGGCCGACAACCACGCGGGAGGCTGTGGATAAGGGAGGTCCGGCCCCCTCCGGCACAGCGGCTACAGTCGGCCCCATGACCAAGTGGGAATACGCAACCGTGCCGCTGCTCGTCCATGCCACGAAGCAGATTCTGGACACCTGGGGCGAGGACGGCTGGGAGCTCGTCCAGGTCGTGCCCGGGCCGAACAATCCGGAACAGCTCGTGGCCTACCTGAAGCGGGAGAAGCAGGCGTGAGCGCGGTCGAGGCCAGGCTGGCCGAACTGGGACTGACCCTGCCGGACGTCGTACCGCCGCTGGCCGCGTACCAGCCGGCCGTGCGGTCCGGTGCGTACGTGTACACCTCCGGCCAGCTGCCGATGGTCCAGGGCAAGCTGCCGGTCACCGGCAAGGTGGGTGCCGAGGTCACGCCGGAGGAGGCCAAGGAGCTGGCGCGTACGTGCGCGCTGAACGCCCTGGCCGCCGTGAAGTCCGTCGCCGGCGACCTGGACCGCGTCGTGCGCGTGGTGAAGGTCGTCGGCTTCGTCGCCTCGGCGTCCGACTTCACCGGGCAGCCCGGTGTCGTCAACGGCGCCAGCGAGCTGCTCGGCGAGGTCCTCGGCGACAAGGGCGTGCACGCCCGCAGCGCGGTCGGTGTCGCGGTGCTGCCGCTGGACGCGCCGGTCGAGGTCGAGATCCAGGTCGAGCTGGCGCAGTGATCCCGCCGGGGCGCCGCTGACCTCGGTACCTCTCGAACATTCGCCCTACACGGGATAGCCTCCGGCCATGGCGAACGGTCAGTGGTACCCCCCGGAGTGGCCGGACCGCATCCGCGCCCTCGCGGACGGCACTCTCACCCCGGTGTCCCCCCGGCGCGCGGCCACGGTGCTGCTCCTGCGGGACACCGCCGCCGGTCCGGCCGTCCACATGCTGCGCAGACGCGCCTCCATGGCTTTCGCCGGAGGCGCGTACGCGTATCCCGGCGGCGGCGTCGACCCGCGCGACGACGACCGCCGGGTCCGCTGGGCGGGCCCCGCGCGCGCGTGGTGGGCGCAGCGGCTCGGCGTCGACGAGGCGGGCGCCCAGGCCATCGTGTGCGCGGCCGTCCGCGAGACCTACGAGGAGGCCGGGGTGCTCCTCGCCGGCCCCGGCCCGGACTCGGTCGTGGGCGACACCACCGGTGAGGACTGGGAGGCCGACCGCGCGGCCCTGGTCGCGCGTGAGCTGTCCTTCGCCGAGTTCCTCGACCGGCGCGGCCTGGTGCTGCGGTCGGACCTGCTGGGCGGTTGGACCCGCTGGATCACCCCGGAGTTCGAGGCCCGCCGCTACGACACGTGGTTCTTCGTGGCCGTCCTCCCCGAGGGGCAGCGCACCCGCAACGCCTCCACGGAGGCCGACCGCACGGTGTGGATCCGCCCCGAGGAGGCCGCCGCCGGGTACGACCGGGGTGAGCTGGTGATGATGCCGCCCACCATCGCCACCCTGCGCCAGTTGCTGCCGTACGCCACCGCCGCCGAGGCGCTCGCCGCCGCTCCCGCGCGCGACATGACCCCGGTCCTGGCCCGGGCCCGCCTGCGGGACGGCGAGATCGTCCTCTCCTGGCCCGGGCACGACGAGTTCACCAAACACGTCCCGGCCGCCTCGACGACGGCTCCCACGACCACTGAGAAGACCGGTGGAGGCCCCGCATGACCGACGCAGCAGCCCTGCCGGGCCAGCCCCGCGGCGGAGTCCTCTCGGGGCCC
Source organism: Streptomyces sp. Y20 (assembly GCF_043195475.1). Taxonomy (NCBI): domain Bacteria; kingdom Bacillati; phylum Actinomycetota; class Actinomycetes; order Kitasatosporales; family Streptomycetaceae; genus Streptomyces; species Streptomyces sp. Y20. The sequence goes on along the minus strand of NZ_JBIDDP010000003.1, from coordinate 157,346 downwards.
GCCACCGAACGGGCCGTCAACGTCCTCGCGCCCAACGCCTCCGCGATGACCCTGGACGGCACCAACACCTGGATCGTCGCCGAGCCCGACTCCGATCTCGCCGTGGTGATCGATCCGGGTCCGCTGGACGACGGCCATCTGCGCAACGTCGTGGACACGGCCGAGAAGGCCGGCAAGCGCATAGCCCTGACCCTGCTCACCCACGGCCACCCCGACCACGCCGAGGGCGCCGCCCGTTTCGCCGGGCTGACCGGTACGCGCGTGCGTGCCCTGGACCCGGCGCTGCGGCTCGGTGACGAGGGCCTGGCCGCCGGCGACGTGGTCACCACCGGCGGTCTGGAGCTGCGCGTCGTACCGACCCCCGGGCACACCGCCGACTCGCTGTCCTTCCATCTGCCGGCCGACCGGGCCGTGCTGACCGGCGACACCGTCCTCGGCCGCGGTACGACGCTCGTGGCCCACCCCGACGGACGGCTCGGCGACTATCTGGACTCCCTGCGGCGGCTGCGGTCCCTGACGGTGGACGACGGCGTGCACGTCGTCCTGCCGGGCCACGGGCCGGTCCTCGACGACGCCCAGGGCGCCGTCGAGTTCTACCTCGCCCACCGCGCCCACCGGCTGGCGCAGGTGGAGACGGCGGTCGAGAACGGCTACCGCGCCCCGGCCGAGGTCGTCGCCCACGTGTACGCCGACGTGGACCGTTCGCTGTGGCCTGCGGCGGAACTGTCGGTGCGGGCCCAGCTGGACTATCTCAGCGAGCATGGGCTGATCTAGCCGGTCGCGCGCCCGCGAGCCGTGCACGCGCGCGTGGATGCCCGTCGACCGGCCCGGCGGACCCTGGTGAGGGGGCTGGGCGGCACGGCACCGGACACGGCGGCGGGGCCCGTCCGCGCGTGCAGCGGGCCCCGCCGCCGTGGGCCGGAGCCCGGCGTCAGCGCGACCTCTTGGCCAGCCGTTCGACGTCCAGCAGGATGACGGCCCGCGCCTCCAGGCGCAGCCACCCGCGCTGGGCGAAGTCGGCCAGGGCCTTGTTCACGGTCTCGCGGGAGGCGCCGACCAGCTGGGCCAGCTCCTCCTGGGTGAGGTCGTGGACGACGTGGATGCCCTCCTCGGACTGCACGCCGAAGCGGCGGGAGAGGTCCAGCAGGGCCCGGGCCACGCGGCCGGGGACGTCCGAGAAGACCAGGTCGGACATCGCGTCGTTCGTCTTGCGCAGCCGGCGGGCGACGGCGCGCAGCAGGGCGCCGGCCACCTCCGGGCGGACGTTGAGCCAGGGCTGGAGGTCGCCGTGCCCGAGACCGAGCAGCTTGACCTCGGTGAGCGCGGTCGCCGTGGCCGTACGGGGGCCGGGGTCGAACAGCGACAGCTCGCCGATCAGCTCACCGGGTCCGACGACGGCGAGCATGTTCTCGCGGCCGTCGGGGGATGTGCGGTGCAGCTTCACCTTGCCCTCGGTGACGACGTACAGCCGGTCTCCGGGGTCGCCTTCGTGGAACAGCGAGTCGCCACGGGCGAGGGTCACCTCACTCATGGAGGCGCGAAGCTCCGCGGCCTGCTCGTCGTCGAGTGCCGCGAAGAGCGGGTTGCGCCGCAGAACGTCGTCCACGAGTTATCTCCTTGTCGACCTGCTCAGGGGATGGTGCTCCCCGCGTGCCAGGGGACCGTGTTCCCCGTTTTGCCGGACGGTCCAAACAGTGTGATCTGTCACAAGGATGCCGCACACGTGTCCCGGGGTAAGCGTCAGGGGTCCAATCGGGGGCCGGTGAGCCGGGTCCGGGACGGATCACGGTGCCGGGCTCTAGGCTGGCCGGGTATCCAAAACGCCGGTGAGAGCACAGGTCGAGGGGGCTGGGCGGGTGGTTGTACGTCGGGATTCCGCCGTGGGCGAACAGGTCCCCGAGGAAAGTAATAAAACAGGCAAATCGGCTAAAAGGGTTGTCGACGCTGCGAAGAAGGCCGCGCCTGCCAGGAAGGCCGTCGCGAAGGCCGCCGAGAAGACGGCGAGCGTGAAGAAGCCCCCCAAGAAGGCGGCCGCGGAAAAGGACACGTCCGCCGGAGGGCCGGCCGGCGGCGAGTCCCGTACCGCCCTGGTCCGCCGTGCCCGCCGCATCAACCGCGAGTTGGCCGAGGTGTACCCGTACGCCCACCCCGAGCTGGACTTCGAGAATCCCTTCCAGCTGCTCGTCGCCACCGTGCTGTCGGCCCAGACAACCGACCTGCGGGTCAACCAGACGACCCCGGCGCTCTTCGCCGAGTACCCCACCCCCGAGGACCTCGCCGCCGCGAACCCGGAGGAGGTCGAGGAGATCCTGCGCCCCTGCGGCTTCTTCCGGGCCAAGACCAGGTCGGTCATAGGGCTCTCCAAGGCCCTCGCCGAGGACTTCGGCGGCGAGGTGCCCGGCAGGCTGGAGGACCTGGTGAAGCTGCCCGGCGTCGGCCGCAAGACGGCCTTCGTCGTCCTCGGCAACGCGTTCGGCCGGCCCGGGATCACCGTCGACACGCACTTCCAGCGGCTGGTCCGGCGCTGGAGGTGGACCGACGAGAGCGACCCCGACAAGATCGAGGCCGCCATCGGCGCGCTCTTCCCGAAAGCCGACTGGACCGACCTGTCCCACCACGTCATCTGGCACGGCCGCCGCATCTGCCATGCCCGCAAGCCCGCCTGCGGCGCCTGCCCCGTCGCAGCGCTCTGCCCCGCCTACGGTGAGGGCGAGACCGATCCCGAGAAGGCGAAGAAGCTCCTGAAGTACGAGAAGGGCGGCTTCCCCGGTCAGCGGCTCAAGCCCCCGCAGGCCTACCTGGACGCGGGCGGCAGGCCGGCGCCGCCACTGGGGGCCGCGTGACGGAACGATCCCGGACTCCCCGGGCGTTGGAGAGGGCAGAACGACGGGGGTGGCGATGACGAGGACCAGTGACACGCAGGGCGGTCCGGTGGCACTCAGCGAGGAAGGGCTGCCGGACTGGCTGTATCCCGTGGCGCGCGCCGCCGAGACGGTCCAGCCGCTCCAGCTGAGCCGCTTCCTGCCACCGGAGAACGGCTCGGGGCGGCAGTCGGCCGTCCTGATCCTGTTCGGCGAGGGTGAGCGCGGTCCCGAGCTGCTGCTCATGGAGCGCGCGGGCTCGCTGCGTTCGCACGCCGGCCAGCCGTCCTTCCCGGGCGGCGCGCTGGACCCGCAGGACGGCGACCCGCACGGCGAGGGCCCCCTGCGGGCCGCGCTGCGCGAGGCCGAGGAGGAGACCGGACTCGACCCGTCCGGTGTGCAGCTCTTCGCCGTGCTGCCCCGGCTGTACATCCCGGTCAGCGGCTTCGTCGTCACCCCGGTGCTCGGCTGGTGGCGCGAGCCCAGCCCGGTCGGCGTGGTCGACCCGAACGAGACCGCGCGGGTCTTCACGGTGCCCGTGGCGGATCTCACGGACCCCGTCAACCGTGCCACCGCCGTGCACCCCAGAGGCCACCGCGGCCCGGCATTCCTGGTCGAATCGGCCCTCGTGTGGGGCTTCACGGCCGGAGTGATCGACCGCCTGCTGCACTACGCGGGCTGGGAGCGCCCCTGGGACCGGGAGAAGCAGGTCCCGCTCGACTGGCGCGCATGACAGGGTGATCCCGTGCTGTGTCTTCCGGGGACGCCGGGTCCCTCAGCCACTGCGCGGCGCGCCGGACCCCGGCCGGGCCGCGGGGACCGGAGTGAGTAGGCGAGGCCTGAAGCGGTGAACGTGCTGGACATCCTGTTGCTGGTCGCGGCCGTGTGGTTCGCGGTGGTGGGCTACCGCCAGGGCTTCGTCGTCGGCATCCTGTCGGTGATCGGCTTCCTGGGCGGCGGCCTCGTCGCCGTGTACGCGCTGCCCCTGATCTGGGACGCCGTGACCGAGAAGAGGGACGTCGGCACGACCGCGGCCGTCGCCGCGGTGGTCGTCGTCATCGTCTGCGCCTCCGTCGGCCAGGCGCTGACCACCCACCTCGGCAACAAGCTGCGCCGGCAGATCACCTGGTCACCGGCGCGCGCCCTGGACGCCACCGGCGGCGCGCTGGTCAATGTCGTCGCGATGCTGCTGGTCGCCTGGCTGATCGGCTCCGCGCTCGCCGGTACGACCCTGCCGACGCTCGGCAAGGAGGTCCGCGGCTCCAAGGTGCTCCTCGGCGTCTCCCGGGCGCTGCCGACGCAGGCCGACACCTGGTTCGCGGACTTCTCCTCCGTGCTCGCGCAGAACGGCTTCCCGCAGGTCTTCAGCCCGTTCGCCAACGAGCCGATCAAGGACGTACAGCCCCCGGACAGGGCCCTCGCCCGCAGCCCGGTCGCCGGTGCGGCCCAGCGTTCCATCGTCAAGGTCACCGGCACGGCCCAGAGCTGCGGCAAGGTCCTGGAGGGCACCGGCTTCGTGTTCGCCGACCGCCGGGTGATGACCAACGCGCACGTCGTCGGGGGCGTGGACGCGCCGAGCGTGCAGATAGGCGGTGTGGGCCGCGCGTACGACGCGAAGGTCGTCCTGTACGACTGGAAGCGCGACATCGCCGTCCTCGACGTCCCGGACCTGAGGACGGCCGCGCTGAAGTTCGCCGCGCGCGACGCCTCCGGCGGTGACGGCGCGATCGTCGCGGGCTTCCCGGAGAACGGCGCCTACGACGTGCGCGCCGCGCGCGTACGCGGGCGCATCACGGCCAACGGTCCGGACATCTACCACCGCGGCACGGTCCGCCGCGACGTCTACTCGCTGTACGCGACCGTCCGCCAGGGCAACTCCGGCGGCCCGCTGCTGACGCCGGACGGCAGGGTGTACGGCGTCGTGTTCGCCAAGTCCCTCGACGACGCGGACACCGGCTACGCCCTCACGGCGGACGAGATCCGGGCCGACATCCGGCAGGGGCGCACGGCGAACGAGCAGGTCGGTACGGACAGCTGCGCCCTGTAAGACGGGCGGCGGTCGCTCAGCCGCGCGGATGGCGCAGCCGCACGGAGACCCAGCGGGCCCGACGGCGCAGGATGCGCGGAATGCCTACTCGGAGGTCCGCCTCCGCGACCTGCGCGGTGCCTCGCCGGGGCGTGCTCAGGCCGGTGGCCGAGCGGCGGGTGCGGGGTGCGTCACTGTAGTCCTGCGTCCAGCCCATACCCCGACGTGTGCCCCCGCCCCAAGGTCCATAACCGCCTGGGGGCCGCCCAATTGGCCTATGCGGCGGGCATGAGCCGTCCGGGGGACAAGTGTTCAGGAAACCGGATACTCGGCGCATCGTTTCTTCACCGTGCGGTCACCGACCGGACGCCGGCTCCTCAGCGGTCGGGTTCGGGGTCCTCCAGCCAGTTGACCAGCTCGGTCGAGAAGGCCGCCGGGTCCTCCTCGTGCGGGAAGTGGCCCAGACCGTCGAACAGCCGCCAGCGGTAGGGCGCTTCGACGTACTCACCGGAGCCGGCCGCGCTGCGCGTCCGGGCCACCGGGTCCAGCGAACCGTGCAGATGCAGGGTCGGCACCCGCACCGGGCGCTTCATCCGACGGTAGAACTGCACGCCGTCCGGGCGGGCCAGTGAGCGCACCAGCCAGCGGTACGGCTCGATCGCGCAGTGCGCGGTGGACGGGATGCACATGGCCCGTTGATAGGTCTCCACGGCCGCGTCCTCCGGTGGCCGCGGCCCGGACCAGTCCCGGATCAGCCGGCCCGTCAGGGCGCCGCTGTCGGCGGTGAGTTGCCGTTCGGGGATCCATGGCCGCTGGAACCCCCAGATGTAGGAGCCGGCGGCCGTCTGCCGGGCGTCCCGGAGCATCGCCGCGCGCCAGCGCCGCGGGTGCGGCATGGACACCACGGCGAGACGCCGGACGAGCTTGGGCCGCATGGCCGCCGCCGTCCACGCCAGGTATCCGCCGAGATCGTGGCCGACCAGCGCGGCGTCCGGCTCGCCGAGCGAGCGGATCACGCCGGTGACGTCGAGGGCCAGGTTGGCGGGGTCGTACCCGCGGGGCGTGCGGTCGCTGCCGCCGACGCCCCGCAGGTCCATCGCCACCGCCCGGTAGCCCGCGTCGGCCAGCGCGGTCAGCTGGTGCCGCCACGTCCACCAGAACTGCGGGAAGCCGTGCAGGAGCAGCACCAGGGGGCCGTCGCCGAGTTCGGCGATGTGGAAACGCGCACCGTTCGCGGCGACGTCCCGGTGCGTCCAGGGACCTTCGATCCGTACGGCCGAGGGAGCGGCGGGGTCCGTCATGACGACGAGCGTGCCACAGCCTCGATGGCCGCGGGCCCCCGGTCCTCGGGCAGTTCGGGGCGCGGGTGCGGCTTGGCGTTCTGCAGGACGCCGGCCGTCTCCTTCATCGAGGCGGCCGCCTTCTGCGGGCCCTGGCCCTTCTTGGCCTTCTTCGCGAACACCACGCCGATCAGGCCGAGGAGGCCGGCGACCAGCACGTTGGCCGCGAAGGACAGCACGAAGCAGATCGCCAGGTTCCAGTGGCTCCAGGTGCGGATGCCGTACGCCAGGGCGAAGTTGAGCATCGGCAGGGAGAACAGCAGTACCGCGCCCGCCACGGAGAAGGCGCCGCCGCTGACCGCGCCACGCTTCACGTCCTGCTTCAGCTGGGCCTTGGCCAGTGCGATCTCGTCGTGCACCAGCGCGGACATCTCGGTCGTCGCCGAGGCGAACAGCTGGCCGATGCTGCGTTCGGCGCCGACCGGGCTGCCGTCGGGTGCGCTCATCGCGTTCTCCCTTGAAGGTCTCTCGTGCCGCGAGCGGGCTGTGCCGGGTGGCCGCCGCGCTCGTACGGCCGGGTGCGGCCGTACGTGTCCGGGTGGCCGGCCGGCCGCCGTGCTCGGTGGGCCGTCTTGTTTTGTACCGTCTCGTCAGATCATGCCGGACGGTCGCCCTCATCGCCTGCCCCACCCGGTACTTCCGCAAGCCCGTGGCGCGCCTCGGCCGCCCGCTCGGCGGCCAGGCGCCGGTGCTCGGCGGCCTTGCGCTCGTGGATCTCGGCCATCCGCAGGTGGTATGCCGGGTCGTCCTGCTCGTAGACGTCCGGGATGCCGTCGAGGTCCTCGTCGCGGTCCTCTTCCTCGCACAGCCTGCGGTAGCGGGCGTTGCGCATCTTCAGCAGCACCGTCGCCCACGCCGCCGCGATCAGCGACCCGGTGAGGACGGCCGCCTTCACCTCGGCCGTCAGCGTCGCGTCGCCGTCGAAGGCCAGCTCGCCGATGAGCAGGGAGACGGTGAAGCCGATCCCGGCGAGGGACGCCACCGCGAAGACGTCGGCCCATCGGAGGTCCTCGCCGAGCCGGGCCCGGGTGAAGCGCACGGTCAGCCAGGTGCCCGCGAATATGCCGACCGTCTTGCCGACGACCAGGCCCAGTACGACCCCGAGCGTCTCCGGCCGGGTGAACACGTCCCGCAGGGCTCCGGCGGACACCGGTACGCCGGCGCTGAACAGCGCGAACAGCGGCACGGCGAGTCCGGCCGACAGCGGTCGCACCAGGTGCTCGATGTGCTGGCCCGGCGAGTGCCGCTCACCCTCGCGGGTGGTGCAGCGCAGCATCAGGCCCATCGCCACGCCGGCGATGGTGGCGTGCACACCGCTGTTGTACATCAGCGTCCAGTTGACGAACGCGAGCGGTACGTACACGTACCAGCCGCGTACCCCCGTGCGCAGCAGCAGCCAGAAGACCACGAGGCCGGCGGCGGCCCCGCCGAGCGCGGCGAGGTTCAGCCGGTCGGTGAAGAAGACCGCGATGATCAGGATCGCGCACAGGTCGTCGACGACCGCGAGGGTGAGCAGGAAGGCGCGCAGGGCGCTGGGCAGCGAGGTGCCGATGACCGCCAGCACCGCGAGTGCGAAGGCGATGTCGGTGGCGGTGGGCACCGCCCAGCCTTGGGCGGAGCCGCCGCCGCTGAGGCTGGTCAGGGTGTAGACGAGCGCGGGTACGGCCATCCCGCACAGCGCGGCCACGACGGGCAGCACGGCCGCCCTGGGATCGCGCAGGTCGCCGGCGACCAGTTCACGTTTGAGTTCGATGCCGGCGACGAAGAAGAACACCGCGAGCAGGCCGTCGGCGGCCCAGTGGGCGACGGAGAGGTGCAGGCCGAGGGCGCCGGGGCCGAAGTGGAAGTCGCTCACGGTGTCGTAGCTGTGGCGCAGGGCGGGGATGTTCGCCCAGGCCAGTGCCGCGACCGCGGCGAGGAGCAGCAGGACGCCGCCGGTGGTCTCGGTGCGCAGCGCCTGAGCCACGAAGTTCCGCTCGGGCAGGGACAGGCGTCCCAAAGCCTTGCGGGGCGTGTTCGGGGGGTGGGGCGGCGCGGTCACGATAGACCTCCGAGTCGGTACGGCGACGTACGGCCGTCGCGGGGATCGCCGACGGCCCTGCCGACCAGACTTCCCGGCACACCCGAGCTGCCATTTTACCCGACTGTGACGTCGAGGGCCCGTGGGACGGACGGGAAGGGGCGCCCGGTGCCCCACCGGGCGCCCCTTCCCACCGCCGTGAGCCGTACGGGCTAGTCCTCGTTCGGCGCGGCCGGCAGTTTGGCCTGGATGAAGTCCATGACCGTGGAGTCCGTCAGCGTGGTGACGTCGCCGAGCTGGCGGTTCTCGGCCACATCGCGCAGCAGACGGCGCATGATCTTGCCGGAGCGGGTCTTCGGGAGCTCCGCCACCGGCAGGATCCGCTTCGGCTTGGCGATCGGGCCGAGCGTGGCGCCGACATGGTCGCGCAGGGCACTGATGAGCGCCTCGTCCTCCGACGCCGTGCCGCGCAGGATCACGAAGGCGACGATCGCCTGGCCGGTGGTCTCGTCCGCGGCACCGACGACGGCCGCCTCGGCGACCGACGGGTGCGAGACCAGCGCCGATTCCACCTCGGTGGTGGAGATGTTGTGGCCCGACACGAGCATGACGTCGTCCACCCGGCCGAGCAGCCAGATGTCCCCGTCGTCGTCCTTCTTCGCCCCGTCCCCGGCGAAGTACCTGCCCTCGAAGCGGGACCAGTAGGTGTCGAGGAACCGCTGGTCGTCACCCCAGATGGTGCGGAGCATCGCCGGCCACGGCTCGGTCAGCACCAGGTAGCCACCGCCGCCGTCGGGCACCTCGTTCGCCTCGTCGTCGACGACCGTGGCGCTGATGCCGGGCAGCGCGCGCTGCGCGGAACCGGGCTTGGCGGCGGTGACGCCCGGCAGCGGCGAGATCATCATCGCGCCGGTCTCGGTCTGCCACCAGGTGTCCACGACAGGCGTCCGGTCGGCACCGATGTGCTTGCGGTACCAGATCCAGGCCTCCGGGTTGATGGGCTCGCCGACCGATCCCAGGACGCGCAGGGAGGACAGGTCGAACTTGGCGGGGATGTCGTCGCCCCACTTCATGAACGTCCGGATCGCGGTCGGCGCCGTGTAGAGGATCGTGACCTTGTACTTCTGCACGATCTCCCAGAACCGGCCCTGGTGCGGGGTGTCCGGCGTGCCCTCGTACATCACCTGCGTCGCGCCGTTGGCCAGCGGGCCGTAGACGATGTACGAGTGGCCGGTGACCCAGCCGACGTCGGCCGTGCACCAGTACACGTCCGTCTCCGGCTTGAGGTCGAAAACGGCCCAGTGGGTGTAGGCCGCCTGGGTGAGGTAGCCCCCGGAGGTGTGCAGGATGCCCTTCGGCTTCCCCGTCGTACCGGAGGTGTAGAGGATGAACAGCGGGTGCTCCGCCTCGAACGCCTCCGGGGTGTGCTGGTCGGACTGCCGTCCGACCAGGTCGTGCCACCACACGTCCCGCTCACCGTTCCAGGCCACGTCCTGCCCGGTACGACGGACCACGAGCACGTGTTCGACGTTCCCCGCCTTCTGGACCGCCTCGTCCACGGCCGGCTTGAGCGCGGACGGCTTGCCGCGCCGGTAGCCGCCGTCACAGGTGATGACGACCTTGGCGTCCGCGTCCTGGATCCGGGTGGCGAGCGCGTCCGCGGAGAAGCCGCCGAAGACGACCGAGTGGGTGGCGCCGATCCGGGCCGAGGCCAGCATCGCGATCGCGGTCTCGGGGATCATCGGCATGTAGACGGCGACCCGGTCGCCCTTGCGGACGCCCAGCTCCAGCAGGGCGTTGGCGGCCTTGGAGACCTCGTCCTTCAGCTCCGCGTAGGTGATCGCGCGGCTGTCGCCGGGCTCACCCTCGAAGTGGATCGCGACGCGGTCCCCGTGTCCGGCCTCCACATGCCGGTCCACGCAGTTGTACGTGACGTTCAGTTCGCCGTCCTTGAACCACTTGGCGAACGGCGGGTTCGACCAGTCCAGCGTCTCGGTCGGTTCCTTGGCCCAGGTCAGGCGGCGGGCCTGCTCGGCCCAGAAGCCGAGCCTGTCAGCCTTGGCCTGTTCGTACGCCTCCGCGGTGACGTTGGCTTGCGCTGCCAGGTCGGCGGGCGGCGCGAACCTGCGTTCTTCCTTGAGCAGGTTGGCCAGGCTCTCGTTGCTCACGACATCTCCCTTTCCAAGGGTGTCCGTTGTGTCCCAGGCCACAGCTCATCAGACGTGGGGGGCCGATGACAAGGGTCGACGGCAAAATTGGTTTAGACCTGTCCGGAGGTTGGTGTCCACATCGGCCCGTGCGCCGCCTCACCTCCCTCGATTCCGCCCGCCACCTCCACGAAGACCGCTGCCCCCTGCGACTCCGTGAGCAGGTACGCCTGTGCCTCGCCCACGTGGAAGTACATCCCGTGCAGTTGCAGCGCGCCCCTGGCCAGTGCCCGGGCGACCGGCTCGTGCGCCCGCAGGTGCGCCAGCTGCTGGACCACGTTGGCCAGGCACAGCCGCTCCACCGCGTCCCCGGGGGCGCGCCCCGCCAGACCCGGCCGGCCGCGGTGGTCCCCGGCCGTCCGCGCGAGACTCGGCCGCCCGTGCCGCAGCCACCGGTGCAGCGGGCCGGGCCCCTGTCCGGTGCCGGCGGACAGCAGTGCCTGCATCGCCCCGCACCCGGAGTGTCCGCACACCGTGATGGAGCGCACCCCGAGCACGTCCACCGCGTACTCGATGGCGGCGGCCACCGAGTCGTCCCCGTGCTCCTCGCCGGGCGGAGGCACCAGATTGCCGACGTTGCGGACCACGAACAGGTCACCGGGACCACTGGCGGTGATCATCGACGTGACGAGCCGTGAGTCGGCACAGGCCAGGAAGAGCTGGGAGGGCCGCTGGCCCTCCCGGGCGAGCCGCGCCAGCTCCTCCCGCACCAGCGGCGCGGTGTTCCGCTGGAACGAGCTGATGCCACGGACCAGTTCCCCGCCGCCGCGGCCGACCCCCGGTCCCGCCGGGGCGGCGGGGGACGCGGTGAAGCAGGACCGGTGGTTGCGCCAGGGCGTCCACGGGTGACACCGGCACTCGGTTGCCGTGACCGGCCCGGAGGGCCGGCTCCCGCCGCGCCGTCCTGCCAACTCGGCCGTACCGCCGCGGGCGGTGTGAGTACCGCGCCAGTCCTGGAGCGACTCGTACGCCGCGTGGTCGATGAACGTACCGTCCAACTCCACGACGGCGTGCGCGCCCTGGGGCACGAGGTGCAGGGTTCTGCTGAGCCGCGGCACCGCGAGGAAGGTCAACTGGCCGCGTACGCCTACATGATGGACTCCTTCCTTCTCTTCATGGGTGATGCGGGTGCGGGCGAGGCGGTGCAGGGCGACGGCGACCGCCACGGCGACCCCGAGGAACACGCCCTCCAGGACGCCGAGGACCACCACGCCGAGTGTGGTCGCGGCGTAGACCGGCACTTCGCGGTGGCGGGTCACCGTGCGGATGTGGTGCGGGGACACCATCTGGATGCCGACGGCCATCACCAGGGCGGCGAGGGAGGCGAGCGGGATCTCCTCCAGGACCGGGGCCATCAGCAGCGCGGCGGCTACTACGAGAACGCCGTGCAGCATCGTGGAGTTCCGGCTGACGGCGCCCGCTCTCACATTCGCGGTGCTGCGCACCGCCACCCCCGCGACGGGCAGTCCGCCGAGCGCCCCGGAGATCAGGTTGGCCGCCCCCTGGCCCAGCAGCTCCCGGTCCAGGTCGGAGCGGCCGGGCCGGGTGTGGGGGCCGGGGCGGGAGGCGACCAGTTTGTCCACGGCCACCGCGCCGAGGAGCGACTGGACGCTGCACACCAGGGTGGTGGTGAGCACGGCGGCGATGATGCCGGACACCGGCCCTTCGGGTAGCCCGGCCAGGGCGTGGCTGTGCCAGGACGGCAGGTCGACCCGGGGCAGGGACAGACCGGTGAGGGCGGCGGTCGCGCCGGCACCGGAAACGGCGACGAGGGCGGCCGGCACCTTGCGCAGCAGGCGGCCGGCCCGGCCGGGCAGGCGCGGCCAGCCCAGCAACAGGGCCAGGGTGAGTACGCTCATCGCTACGGCGGCCGGATGCAGACCGGCCAACTGGGCGGGCAGCGCCCGCAGGTTGGCGAGCACGGAGCTGTCCGGGGTGCCGCCGAGCACGATGTGCAGCTGGGCGACGGCGATGGTGATGCCGATGCCGGCGAGCATCCCGTGCACCACGGCCGGGCTGACCGCGAGCGCACCGCGCGCCACCCGCAGGCGGCCGAGGCCGATCTGGGCGAGTCCGGCGAGGACGGTGATCCCGCAGGTCGCCCGCCAGCCGTAGCGGTGGATCAGGTCGGCGGTGACCACGGTGAGTCCGGCGGCGGGGCCGCTCACCTGCAGCGGGCAGCCGCCGAGCCGTCCGGCGACGACTCCGCCTACCGCGGCGGCGACGAGGCCGGCCTGGAGCGGGGCTCCGGTGGCCAGGGCGATGCCGAGGGAGAGGGGCAGGGCGATCAGGAAGACCGCGACGGCCGCCGACAGGTCGGCGCCCTCGACGGTGTGGCGGCGGCGCTTGGGCGCGGGACCGTGCGGTGGGCGGGGCTGGACGTTCGGGGCTGCGCAGGTCGGCATGTTCCCGTCTCCTCCGGGGCGGCGCGGTCGCGGACTGGATGGGACCCCGCGGCGATGGGCGGGGCTCGGTCGCGGCCGTGGGTCACGGCGTGCAGCGGCGGGTTGGATCTATGTCGGTAAAAGAACCGTAATGCCACGTAAAGGCCAGGCATAGCTTTCTGGGGCAATTGGCGTATCACATCGCGCGTCAGGGTGAAGTGAGCATTTCATCGGCTTGTCGTATTAATTCCTTCTCGGCCTCGTGGGACCTTGGCGCCGCTGCCGGTACAAGCCCGGCAGACCAGCACAAAAGGCCTCGTCAGCATTTGCCTGAGAGAAGGAAGAAGGTGGGCGGAACATGGCCGCCACCCAGAGGATCGCCGTCGGCGCCGTGGCCGCCGCGGCCTGTGCGGCGTCGCTCGCCGGTTGTGCGACCGGCTCCGACGGCACGAAGGAAGGGGCGTCCGGCCCGCAGAACGGAGCGCCCGCGCCCAAGAGCGTGCTCCGGCTGATCGGCGACGGATCCACCGCGTACACCGGTTCCCAGCCGTATCTGCCCAGCCCCGAACGGCTGAAGCCCGGTGAGAAGCCGCCGCAGTTCGTCGTGTTCTCCTGGGACGGCGCGGGCGAGGACAGCCAGAAGCTGTTCTCGCACTTCCGCAAGGTCGCCAAGGAGAACCACGCGACCATGACGTACTTCCTCAGCGGCGTGTACATGCTGCCGGAGGACAAGCGTGACCTGTACAAGCCGCCGCAGCACGCGCCCGGCCGCTCCGACATCGGATTCAACGACGAACAGGGCATCACCGACACCCTCAGACAGGTACGCCTGGCCTGGCTGGAGGGCAACGAGATCGGGACCCACTTCAACGGCCACTTCTGCGGCCCCGACGGCGGTGTCGGCACCTGGTCGGTGCAGGAGTGGAAGAGCGAGATCGCCCAGGCCAAGGACTTCGTGAAGTCCTGGAAGTCCAACACCGGCATGAAGCGGGCGGCCCCGCTGCCCTTCGACTACGACAAGGAGCTGATCGGCGCCCGCACCCCCTGCCTGGAAGGGCAGAAGAACTTCATGAAGGCCGCCCGCGAGCTGGGCTTCCGCTACGACTCCAGCGGGGTCGACAACCAGGTCTGGCCCGAGAAGAAGCAGGGCCTGTGGGATCTGTCGATGCAGCTCGTGCCCTTCCCGGGCCACACCTATGAGCAGCTGACCATGGACTACAACTTCATGGTCAACCAGTCCGGCACCGAGACCCAGGGCGACCCCGACAAGTTCGACTACTGGGGCGACCAGATGCGCGACGGCCTCCTCAAGGGCTTCTACCGGGCCTACGACGGCAACCGCGCCCCCCTGATCATCGGCAACCACTTCGAGTCCTGGAACGGCGGCACCTACATGCGCGCCGTCGAGGACGTGGTGAAGGAGGTCTGCAACAAGCCCGACGTACGCTGTGTCTCCTTCCACCAGCTGGCCGACTGGCTGGACGCCCAGGACCCGCAGACCCTCGCACGGCTGCGCACCCTGAAGGTGGGGGAGGCTCCCCGGCAGGGCTGGGCGTCCCTGCTGTCCGGCCGCCCCGCCCCGGCACCCAAGGGCGTGCCCGGGGCGCCGGCGGACAAGCTGTAGGGCGTCAGGCGGGCGTCACCACCCCTTCGCCGAGCACGAACCCGGGGTCGACCTGCGCCGCCAGGTCGGCCCCGGTGCGCTCGTTGCCCCACGACTCGGCGTTCTTCAGATGGAAGTGCACCATCTGCCGGGTGTAGCGCTCCCAGTCGCGCAGCTCGTACGTGGCGTCCACGGTGGCCCGCAGGGTGTGCAGGGCGCGGGCGTTGGCCTCCTCCAGGAGATCGAAGCGGGGCGGGCGGCCCTTCTCCATGGCGCGCACCCAGTCCGAGCGTCCGACCGTCACGAGCAGGTCGTCACCGACCTCCGCGCGCAGGAAGTCGAGGTCATCCTGTTCCTGGATCTTGTTGCCGACGACCTTCAGGGCCACGCCGAAGTCGCGGGCGTACTCCTTGTACTGGCGGTAGACGGACACCCCCTTCCTGGTCGGCTCGGCGACGAGGAACGTCATGTCGAAGCGGGTGAACATGCCGGAGGCGAAGGAGTCGGAGCCGGCCGTCATGTCGACCACCACGTACTCGTCGGGGCCGTCGACGAGGTGGTTCAGGTACAACTCCACCGCGCCCGTCTTGGAGTGGTAGCAGGCGACCCCCAGGTCGGCGTCCGTGAAGGGGCCCGTGACCATCAAACGGACGGCACCGCCGTCGAGTTCCACCGGACGCGCGCAGGCGTCGTAGATCGGGTTCGGATCCGCGACCCGCACCAGCCGCGAACCCTCGCCGGGCGGCGTCGTCTTGATCATCGTCGCGGCGGAGGCGATGCGCGGGTTGGTGCCGCGCAGGTGGTTCTTGATCAGCGGCAGCCGCTCACCCATGGCGGGCAGCGCTGCCGCCTCCTGCTCGTCGAGGCCGAGCGCCGGCCCGAGGTGCTGGTTGATGTCCGCGTCGATGGCGACCACCGGAGCACCGGCGGCCACGAGATGGCGGACGAAGAGGGAGGAGAGAGTGGTCTTGCCGCTCCCGCCCTTCCCGACGAAAGCAATTTTCATGTTCACGAAGCGTAGTCGCGCCCTAGCCGTGCGTGTCACGCGGACGTGAAGAAGACCACTCCTTCGTGGGGTCGGCCGGTGGGGTGCGTACTGTCGTACTCATGAGTACGACAGGCGCGACCGCCGATCCGCTCGCGGCCCTGGGCGCACTGCCCGGCGTGGCCGAGTCCGTGGAGTCCGTGCGCAAAGCCGTGGACCGTGTCTACGGGCACCGGGTCATGCGGCGCCGCAGCAACGCGATCACCTCCGAGGCGGCCCTGCGTGGCTCGCGGGGCTCGGCGGCGCTGTCCGGCGCCGACTGGGCGCTGGAGGAGGTGCGGCGGCGTACCGACTTCAGTGCCGACGCCGAGGCTCGTGTCGTGGGAGCGGCCCTGCGGCTCACCGCCGAGGCGGGACAGCTGCTGTCCGTCTGGCGCCAGTCGCCGCTGCGGGTGCTGGCCCGGCTGCACCTGGTGGCCGCTGCGAGCGGTGAGGACGAGGTCGGCCGGCCGCGCCAGGCGGGCGAGCCGGTGGACGAGCCGCTGGTCGAACTGCCGCTGCCGGACGCCGCCGAGGTATCGGGCCGGCTGGAGGGGCTGGCGGACCTGATCATCGCCGGCAGCTCCGCGCCCGCCCTGGTGACGGCCGCCGTGGTGCACGGCGAACTGCTCGCGCTGCGTCCCTTCGTGTCCCACAACGGCCTTGTCGCGCGCGCGGCCGAGCGGATCGTGCTGATCGGCAGCGGCCTGGACCCGAAGGCGGTTTGCCCGGCCGAGGTCGGCCACGCCGAGCTGGGCCGCGCCTCCTACCTGGCCGCCCTGGACGGGTACGTCTCCGGCACCCCCGAGGGCATGGCGGCCTGGATCGCCCACTGCGGCCGGGCGGTCGAGCTGGGAGTCCGCGAGTCGACGGCGGTGTGCGAGGCGCTGCAACGCGGCGCGGCCTGAAACCTCCCCGGACAAGGGTTGCGGCGGTACGAATTCTCGTACCGCCGCTGGCATGCTCACCGGGTTACCAAGCGTCCTCGAAAGATGCCCATCAGGCCGGGGACTTTGCCCTCACCTGGTGCGGCTGGCCCGTAATCGACGGGTCGACGTCGCGTGGGTGCGCGGTGGTCATGCGAGGTCCGTGGGGCCACGTGCGTAGTGGTAGGGGATCCTCTCGGATGTCCTCTGGTCTCGCGGGCCTTGACTCCTTTGTACTGCAAGCCGGGACAGAGCGGAACCTCTGCCCGCACTTATTTATTTTCCGTATCAGACCGGGGTGAAGCGGGCGCCGGTCAGGTGGTGCCGCGGCGCCTGCTGGCATACCAGACGAGGCCCGCGGTCGCCCCGGCCGCCGCCACGGCCGCCGCCGCGACCAGTGCCGGGCGCGGCGGGACGGACAGTGTCGGCAGCCGCTTCTTGAGTGGGACCGGGCGGCGGAACTCCAGGACGGGCCAGCCCTGCGCGAGTGCCTCACGGCGCAGTGCGCGGTCCGGGTTGACCGCGTGCGGGTGCCCGACCGTGCGGAGCATCGGCAGGTCCGTCGCCGAGTCGCTGTAGGCGTAGCAGCGGTCGAGGTCGTAACCCTCGGACGCGGCCAGCTCCTTGATGGCCGCGGCCTTGGTGGGGCCGTAGGCGTAATACTCCACCTCCCCGGTGAAGCAGCCGTCCTCGCCGACGACCATGCGGGTCGCGACCACGCGGTCGGCGCCCAGCAGTTCGCCGATCGGCTCGACCACCTCGGCGCCCGAGGTGGACACGATCACCACGTCACGGCCGGCCGTGTGGTGCTCCTCGATGAGGGAGGCGGCCTCGTCGTAGATGATCGGGTCGATCAGCTCGTGCAGGGTCTCGGCCACAATCTCGCGTACCTGCTGGACGTTCCAGCCGCGGCACAGTGCGGACAGATACTCGCGCATCCGCTCCATCTGGTCGTGGTCCAGGCCACCGGCCAGGAAGACGAACTGGGCATATGCGGTGCGCAACGCGGCCCGGCGGTTGATCAGCCCGCCTTGGTAGAAGGACTTGCTGAAGGTGAGCGTGCTCGACTTCGCAATGACCGTCTTGTCCAGGTCGAAGAAGGCTGCCGCGCGGGGCAAGGAGTGGTTTTCCACGCCCTGAGCATAGGCGCCCACCATTCGGCGTAAGGTGGGACGCGTGGGTTTGCCTGAGAGGCCTCTCGGGTACACCATGGAAGTCACGGATCGTTCGCGACCGTGCTAACCCGGTCCGGCTCCTCCCCCCCCGAGTCGGCCGTGGGGACGACCCCCGCTCTCCCCCCCGGCGGGGGTCGTCGCATGTCCGGACGCATTTTGCCCGTCCTCCCCTTTCCTTCCGCGGTCGTACGGCCGGCGTCGCGCCGCCATGTCCGCGATGCGTCCACGCCCATGGTTACTCACGCAGTGTAATCGTCGCGCTGCGCTGTGGAAACCGCATGCGGATCAGCACAGTGGTCACCGGTATGGGTGAGGGAGATATTCACAGGGTCCGCGTTGTCCACAGTTTTGGACCAAGATCCCCATCATTTCGCGGATGCCTGCACCGTGATTGCAGCGCGCTCCGGCCGCGGCGAGTTCCTGGCCGGTTCCGATTGCCCGAGCGCGCACGGCCGGTTCCTATCGGCCGTTCATATGGAGGCCGCTTGCCGGTTCTTCACACCTTTGGGAATCGCGTGGCCACGGGGCCGCGCGGCCCGCGCAGCGAAGGGGGAACACCGTGACGGGAACCGTCACCCACGACCCGCCGCCCGGTACCGGAGAGCGGCCCGGACAACCGCTCATCGTCACCGAGGACGCCGCCCTGCTGGACGACCTGCTGCGCCTGTGCGCGGCGGCAGGCGCCACACCCGAGGTCCATCACGGCGTACCGGAATCCGGTGACGACTGGGAATCGGCACCGCTCGTGCTGGTCGGTGACGACGCCGCCCGCCGGGTGCGCGGGGCCACGCGCCGGCCCGGGGTGGTGCTCGTGGGCCGGGACCAGGACGACTCGGGGGTATGGAAACGAGCCGTCCAGATCGGCGCCGACCACGTTCTGATGCTTCCCGACGGCGAGCAGTGGCTGGTCGACCGCATCGCCGACGTCGCCGAGGGCATCGGCCGCCCCGCTCTCACCGTCGGGGTGATCGGCGGCCGGGGCGGCGCCGGGGCCTCCACCCTCGCCTGCGCGCTCGCCGTCACCTCCGCCCGCCAGGGGTTGCGCACCCTCCTCGTGGACGCCGATCCGCTCGGTGGCGGCCTGGACGTCCTCCTCGGCGGCGAGAGCGCGGAAGGGCTGCGCTGGCCCGCCTTCGCCGCCTCCCGGGGACGCGTCGGCGGTGGCGCCCTGGAGGAGTCGCTGCCCGAACTGCACTCCCTGCGGGTGCTCAGCTGGGACCGCGGTGACTGCGTCGCGGTGCCGCCCCAGGCGGTGCGCGCGGTGCTGGCCGCCGCCCGCCGGCGCGGTGGCACCGTCGTGGTCGACCTGCCCCGCCGCCTGGACGACGGGGTCGCCGAAGCCCTGGCCCAGCTCGATGTCGCCGTGCTCGTCGTCCCCGCCGAACTGCGCGCGGTCGCGGCCGCAGGCCGGGTCGCCTCCGCCGTCGGGATGGTCGTACGGGACCTGCGGGTGGCCGTCCGCGGGCCCTACGCACCCGGTCTGGACGACCAGGAAGTGGCCCGGCTGCTCGGCCTGCCGCTGGCCGGCGAGGTGCCCGCCGAACCTTCGCTGCTGCGGCCGCAGGGCGGCGCGAAACCCCCGGGTGCCACCGGGCGCGGCCCGCTCGCCCGGTTCTGTGTGAACTTCTGGGAGCGCGCTCTGGCCGAGGCGGGAGGCGCCCGATGACCCTCCCCGGACCCGAACGAGCCGACGGCACGGCCCTCCTCGACGGCGTCCGCCGCCGGCTCGCCGAGAGCGGCGCCGAACCGACCCCCGCGCGCGTGGCCCAGGCCCTGCGTGAACAGGGCCGGGTGCTCGGTGACGCGGAAGTCCTCGGCGCGGCCGAGCAGCTGAGATCCGAACTCGTGGGCACCGGCCCCCTGGAACCGCTGCTCGCCGACCCGGACGTCACCGACGTCCTGGTCTCCGCCCCGGACCGGGTGTGGGTGGACCGTGGCCACGGCCTGGAACTGACCCCGGTGGCCTTCCCCGACGCGGCGGCGGTACGGCGCCTCGCGCAGCGGCTGGCAGCCGTGGCCGGACGCCGGCTGGACGACGCCCGGCCGTGGGCGGACGCCCGGCTGCCCGACGGGACCCGGCTGCACGCGGTGCTGCCCCCGGTCGCCGTCGGCTGCACCTGCCTGGCCCTGCGGGTGGTACGGCCGCGGGCCTTCACCGTCGAGGAACTCGTCGCGGCCGGCACGGTGCCGCCCGGCGGCGACCGGATCCTCAGGGCGCTGCTCGAGGCCCGGCTCTCCTTCCTCATCAGCGGAGGCACCGGGAGCGGCAAGACGACCCTGCTCAGTGCCCTGCTCGGCCTGGTGGGGCCGGGTGAGCGGATCGTGCTCGCCGAGGACTCGGCCGAGCTGAGACCGGACCACCCGCACGTCGTCCGGCTGGAGACGCGGTCCGCCAACCAGGAGGGCGCCGGCCTCGTCACCCTGGAGGACCTCGTGCGGCAGGCGCTGCGGATGCGACCGGACCGGCTGGTCGTCGGTGAGGTGCGCGGACCCGAGGTCGTGCATCTGCTCGCGGCTCTCAACACGGGACATGACGGCGGCTGTGGCACGGTCCACGCCAACACCGCGACCGACGTACCGGCCCGGCTGGAGGCGCTGGCCACGGCCGCCGGCCTGGACCGGGCCGCACTGCACAGCCAGTTGGCGGCGGCCCTCTCCGTGGTGGTGCACCTGGCACGGGACCGGACCGGACGGCGCCGGATCGCCGAGGTCCATGTGCTGGACCGGGACAGCACCGGGCTGGTGCGGACGGTGCCCGCCCTGCGGTGGGGCGAGCGGGCCTTCGTGCGCGAGCGGGGGTGGGAGCGGTTGCGGCAATTGCTCGGTACGGCGGATGAGTTCGAAGACGAGTTCGGAGATGAGCGAGAGAGGCGATCGAGGTGACCGGTGGGACGACGACGGGGGCGCTGCTCTGTCTCGGCGCGATGGCCTGGCTGTTCGCTGGACGGCATTACGGGGGGATGCGACGGGCACGGCTGTTGTTCGCCGGTGGCGGGGTGGTGGCGACCGGGCCGCCCGCCTGGGAGCAGGCCCTCGCGGAACTGCGGCGGATGCGCGCGCGGTGGGGGCCGGAGTGGTGGGCGCTCCTCGCCGGGCTGGCGATCGGTCTGCTGGGCGCCTCGGTCCTTCCGGCCGTCGCGGGGGCGGCTGGGGTTCCGGTGCTGCGCCGGCTGCGGCTGGCCCGGCAGGCCCGGCGTGCCAGGGAGCGGCGGGCGGATGCGGTGATCGCCTTGTGCGGCGCACTCGCCGGCGAGGTGCGGGCGGGGCGGCAGCCGGGCGAGGCGCTGCTGCGGGCCGCGCGGGACTTCCACGGACTCGGTGACGCGCAGGCGGCCGTGGTCGCGGCGGCCCGGTTCGGCGGGGACGTACCCGGCGCCCTCGCCGCCGTGGCCAGGCAGCCGGGCGCCGAGGGTCTGCTCGGACTCGCGGCGTGCTGGCGGGTGGCCGTCGACCAGGGCGCCGGACTCGCCGGTGGCCTGGACCGGCTGGACGGTGCCCTGCGCGCCGAACGCGACCAGCGTGCCGACCTGCGCGCCCAGTTGGCGGGTGCCCGGGCCACCGCGGTGTTGCTCGCCGCCCTGCCCGCCCTAGGCCTGCTGCTCGGCGCGGCCATGGGTGCGGACCCGCTCCGGGTCCTGCTGCACAGCGGCGCCGGCCTCGGCTGCCTGGCGGTGGGAGCGGTGTTAGAGGCGGCCGGGATGTGGTGGGCGACGCGGATCGTGCGGGGCGCTGAGGCGGTGTGAGGCGGCTGGGCGGGCGGTGGAGGCCGGGTGGGCCGGTGGGCCGGTGGGTCGCCGTGGTCGCGGTAGGCGGCTGTCGATGGGCCGGGTGGCGGGCGGGGTGGTGTTCGAGGTGGTCGTGATGCGGGGCGCGGCGCGAATGACGGGGAGAGGGCGGACGGTATGAGCGGGGAAGTCGTCCACAGGCTGGGGATGGCTGTGGCCGGGGTGCTGGCGCTGGGCTGGGGTGTCCGGAGACTCGGGCTGGCGCGGCGGCGGCGCCTGGTGCGACGCCGGGTGGTCGAGTTGCTGGGCTTCGAAGAGCCTGTCGCCGGAGCACCGTTCGCGATCCCGGGGGCCGTACGCCGATGGCTGCCGCCGGCCGGTGCGGCGTGCGGGGTGTGGGTGCTGGTCGGCGGGGTCACCGGGGTCCTGCTGGGGCTCTGCCTGGGTGTGGTGCTGTGGCGGTGGCGCGACCGCCAGGCGGCAACCGGGCGGGACGAGGTGGTCGACACCGCGGAGGCCGCACGCCGGCTTCCGCTCGCCGCCGACCTGCTGGCCGCCTGTATCGCGGCCGGCGCCGGCCCGGTGATCGCCGCGCAGGCGGTCGGCGAGGCCCTCGGCGGGCCCGTCGGGCAGGCACTGGCGCGGGGCGCGGCGGAGGTCCGGCTCGGTGGTGAAGCAGCCGATGCCTGGCGCAGCCTGGCCGCTCTGCCCGGCGCCGGTGCCCTGGCGCGGCTCCTGGAACGGGCCGACGAGACGGGGCTCCCCGCGGCCGGCCCCGTCGCCCGCCTCGCCTCGGACGCGCGGGCGGACTGGGCCCGCACCGCGACGGCCCGGGCACGCCGGGCCGCCGTACTGATCTCCGCGCCGGTGGGCCTGTGCTTCCTGCCCGCCTTCATCGCCATCGGCGTACTGCCCGTCGTGATCGGACTGGCGGGCGGGGTGATGAGAGGGAGGTGAGGCGCACGGAAGCGGACCAGCACACACATGTCAGGTAAGTGCCGGGAACGGCGACAGACAGACCGCAACCTTCACGGGGGTCGAGATGAACAGGAAGATCAGGAAAGCGGTGGTCCGGGTGCGCAGGGCGTGCCGGCAGGACACCGGAATGGTGACGTCCGAGTACGCGATGGGCATCATCGCGGCCGTCGGGTTCGCGTTGCTGCTGTACGAGGTCGTCACCAGCGGCCAGGTCCGGGCGGAGCTACAGGGCATCGTGAAGAAGGCCCTCAGTGCGCGGATGTGAGCGAGGCGGGGACCGGGGGTTCGTGACGGCGGAGGCGGCCGTGGTGCTGTCCGTGCTGGTGGCGTTCACGATGGCGCTGGTCTGGGGGCTGCTCGTCGTGGCGGCCCAGATCCAGTGCGTGGACGCGGCCCGCACGGGCGCCCGGGCCGCCGCCCGGCAGGATCCGGCCGACGGGGTGGTGACGGTGACCCGGCAGGCGGCGCCGAGGGGAGCACGGGTGACCGTGGCACGCGAGGGCGAACGGGTCCGCGTGATGGTGGTGGCCGAGCCACCCGGGCTGAACGGGCTGCCGTTCGAGGTACGGGAGGAGGCCGTGGCACTGGTGGAGGACACGGCGGGAGCGGGTGAGGCGAGGCCATGAGGCACCGGGGCGTGCAGGGGTGCGCCGATGGCCGGCGGCGGGCCGTCATGGGATGGGCGGTGGTGCCCGGGCCGTGGGACGAGGAACGGAGGAAGGAGCAGGGGCGGAGAGACCCCGAGAAGGTGTGGGGCGGTGGGCGTGGAGAGCCTGCCCGGTGCCGGGAGTCCGATCGGGGATCCGCCACCGTCTGGAGTCTGGGGGCGATCACCGTGCTGCTGGCGGTGTTCGGCGGGGTGCTCGCTCTCGGGCATGCCGTCGTCGTCCGGCACCGGGCGGCCGGCGGCGCGGACCTGGCGGCGCTCGCGGCGGCGGACCACTGGGCCGAGGGTGGCGCGGCGGCCTGCGCCCGGGCCGAACGGGTGACGGCGGCCCAGGGGGTGAGGCTGGTGCGGTGCGTGATCCTTGGTGAGACATCGGACGTGTCGGTGGCCTCCGGAAGCGGGCCGTTCACGGCGGAGGTCAGGGCGAGGGCCGGACCGGCGGGACCGGTGGAGCCGGCGGCCCCGGAGTCACCTGATGTGCCGGACGAGCCCCAGGGCGTGTCGTCTGCCGACGCGAACGGACATCAGACCGAGCCGTCTGCGGCGCCGGTGCCGGTGCCGGTGGCCGTGCCGGGCGGGGCCGAGATCGAGCCGTCTGCCCTGCCGGGTGGGGCCGAGGTCGAGTCGTCTGCCGTGCCGGGTGGGGCCGAGGTCGAGTCGTCTGCCGTGCCGGGTGGGCGGGCGTAGGGCGGAGCCGTCTGCGGTGCCGGTGGCGGTGCTGGGTGGGCTCGTGGCCAAGGCGTCCGAAGGGTCAAGCAGCCCCTGGGCCGAGCTGTCTGCCGGACCGCCTACGGTGCCCTGCCCTGGCTTGCCCGGCCCTGCCTTGCCGGTGTCGGGAGCGGGTTCCCGCCTCTGTCGCCCGCCGCGGCCTGGGCGATCGTCGTGCGTCGTCATCCGCCCCCTGGCAGGGCCTTCGATCTCGGCGCCGGGCGGTGCGGAGCGGCGGGAGGCGCGCCAGCCGCCTCCCGCCGGGGCCGCTGAACCACTGGTGCCCACCGCCCGGCAGCCCGGGGCGGCGGGCACCACCTCGCCCGTCGGCTCGCCGCCCGGCCGGCCGCGGGTCCCCCCATTGGCGTAACCGGTCCGCGTGACCCCACAGACCTGCCGCGCCGCCGACCCGCGATTGCCTGGTGGCTCGGCCGGTCTGCGTGTTCCTGTCGGCTCCGCACCAGCCGCCCGGGAACCCCTGTGGCTCGACCGGTCCGCCTGATCCATCGGCTCTGCGCCCAGCCGGCCCGGAATCCCACCCGTTGACTCAGCCGGCCTCTTCGCTCGGTCGGGTCTGTTCCGGCTTTTCCTCCGGCGCTCCCCGCAGGAGGACCGTGAGCAGGCGTACCGCGCCCCTCTTGTGCAGGGGGTCGTTGCCGTTGCCGCACTTGGGGGACTGGATGCAGGACGGGCAGCCGGCCTCGCACTCGCAGGAGGCGATCGCCTCGCGGGTGGCGGCGAGCCAGGCGCGTGCGGTGCGGAAGGCGCGCTCGGCGAAGCCCGCGCCGCCGGGCTGACCGTCGTAGACGAAGACCGTCGGGAGGAGCGTGTCGGGGTGCAGGGGGACCGAGACACCGCCGATGTCCCAGCGGTCGCAGGTGGCGAAGAGGGGCAGCATGCCGATCGAGGCGTGTTCGGCGGCGTGCAGGGAGCCGCCGAGGATCTCCGGGATGATCCGGGCCTCGTCGAGCTGGTCCTCGGTGACCGTCCACCACACCGCGCGGGTGCGCAGCGTACGAGCAGGGAGGTCGAGTTTGGTCTCGCCGAGCACTTCACCGGTGATGAGGCGCCTGCGGAGGTAGGAGACGACCTGGTTGGTGACCTCGACGGAGCCGTAGCACAGGCGGCCGGCGCCCCACGGGACCTCGGTGTCCGTCTCCAGGACGGAGATCGACGTGGTGTCGCGGGCGACCGTCGAGTACGGCGGGTCGGCCCGCTCGACGAGGGCGACGGAGTCCTCCAGGTCGAGGGAGCGGACCAGGTACGTGCGGCCCTGATGCAGGTGGACGGCGCCCTCGTGGACCGTGGAGTGCGCGGCGCTCGCGTCGACCGTGCCCAGCAGTCGGCCCGTACCGGCCTCGACGACCTGCACCGGACGGCCGCCGGTGCCGCGGATGTCGGTCAGGTCGGCGGCCCGCTCCCGCCGGGTCCAGTGCCAGGCGCTGGTCCGCCGGCGGAGCAGCTTCGCGGCCTCCAGCTGCGGGAGCACGTCCGCGCAGGCGGGGCCGAAGAGCTCCAGGTCGTCCTCGGTCACCGGTAGTTCCGCGGCGGCGGCGCACAGGTGCGGGGCGAGGACGTAGGGGTTGTCCGGGTCGAGGACGGTGGATTCCACCGGTTGGTGGAACAGGGCCTCGGGGTGGTGGACGAGGAACGTGTCCAGCGGGTCGTCGCGGGCGACGAGGATCGCGAGCGCGCCCTGCCCGGAGCGGCCCGCTCGGCCCGCCTGCTGCCACAGGGACGCACGTGTCCCCGGGTAGCCGGCGATCACGACCGCGTCCAGGCCGGAGACGTCCACACCCAGCTCCAGGGCCGTCGTGGCGGCGAGGCCGAGGAGTTCGCCGGAGTGCAGGGCGCGCTCCAGGGCACGGCGCTCCTCGGGCAGGTAACCACCGCGGTAGGCCGCGACACGCCGGACCAGGGAGCGGTCGACCTCGGCCAGTTTCTCCTGGGCGATCACCGAGATCAGCTCGGCGCCGCGCCGGGACCGTACGAAGGCCACCGAGCGCACGCCCTGCACCGTGAGGTCGGTCAGCAGGTCGGCGGTCTCCGCGGTGGCGGTACGCCGTACGGGTGCACCCTTCTCGCCGTGCAGCTCGGTGAGGGGCGGCTCCCAGAGGGCGAAGACCAGCTCGCCGCGCGGGGAGGCGTCGTCGGCGACCTCCACCACCGGCAGGCCGGTCAGCCGGCGGGCGGCGACGGCGGGTTCCGCGGAGGTCGCCGAGGCCAGCAGGAACACGGGGGAGGAGCCGTAGCGGGCGCACAGGCGGCGCAGCCGGCGCAGCACCTGGGCGACGTGCGAACCGAAGACGCCCCGATAGGTGTGGCACTCGTCGATGACGACGTACCTGAGCGACTTCAGGAAGGAGGACCAGCGCGGGTGGGACGGGAGTATGCCGCGGTGCAGCATGTCCGGGTTGGTGAGGACGTAGTTGCCGTACTGGCGGATCCACTCGCGTTCCTCGAACGGTGTGTCGCCGTCGTACACGGCCGGGCGTACGGCCGTGCCGAGAGGTTGTGAAAGTTCCTTCACCGCGCGGCACTGGTCGGCCGCGAGCGCCTTGGTGGGGGCCAGGTACAGCGCGGTGGCGCCCCGGCCGTTCGGGGCCTCGGCACCGTCCAGGAGGGTGGACAGGACCGGGACGAGGTAGGCGAGGGACTTGCCGGAGGCGGTGCCGGTGGCGACGACCACCGACTCACCGTCCAGGGCGTGCTCGGCGGCCAGTGCCTGGTGCGCCCAGGGGTGCTCGATGCCGCACGCCTGGACGGCCCCGATCACCTCGGACCGAATCCGGTCAGGCCAGACGGCATGGCGGCCCGCACGCGGGGGCAAGTGCTCCGTATGAGTGATGCGCGCAGACCGGCTCGGCCCGGAGGCGAGCCGGTCCAGGACCGTGCCAGGAGACAGGCGGGAAGCCGCAGTCGCCGGGGACTGATCGGATCGGTGATTCTTGGCCATCGGCACCGAGTGTGTCACTGGAGTGACGGACAATGGAGCCAAGGCGTCGTGCACGCCTGCCGGTAAGTGATTGAATGCCATCGCGGCTGGCGATACGCCCCGGGGGCCGCAAGCCGAGATGCCCGAGGGGCGAGCGCTCGATAGCAAGGTGCTGGAGGATCCGTGGACCTGTCCCTGTCGACCCGTACCGTCGGCGATCGTACGGTCGTCGAGGTCGGTGGCGAAATCGACGTATATACCGCGCCCAAGCTGCGCGAGCAGTTGGTCGAGCTGGTGAACGACGGGAATTTTCACCTCGTCGTCGACATGGAGGGCGTGGACTTCCTCGACTCCACCGGGCTCGGCGTGCTGGTCGGCGGCCTGAAGCGGGTAAGGGCCCATGAGGGCTCGCTGCGCCTGGTCTGCAACCAGGAGCGCATTTTGAAGATCTTCCGCATCACCGGCCTCACCAAGGTGTTCCCGATTCACACCTCGGTCGATGAAGCGGTATCGGCCACCGACTGAAGTCGGGCCGGCCGTCGGCGCCGGGCCCCTGCCGGGGTCTGCCGCCGGCCGGTCCCGTCCGAGCCGTGACCTGTGCCGCGGCCGGCCGGTGAGCGGTCCGGTTCTCCGGGCCGTGAAGCGTCCCGGTCGTCGGTGCCGTCCGGCCCGGGATCACGGGTGGCGACCCGTCCCGGCCGGGGGGCTGTGACCCGTCCCGGGTCGCGGGCTGTGACCCGTCCGGGTCAGCGTCGTGGTCGCGGTTTCCGGCCCGGGCGGAGGCCCGCCGGCTCAGGGCCGTGACCGTCGGCTCCGGGCTGCGGCGCGTCCTGTGACACGTCCGGCTCCGGGGCATGAGACGTCCGGTTCCGGGCCGGTGAAACGGTCCGGCGTACAGAAGTACACCAGGGGGTGCGGGCCCCGGACGGTCCCGCCCCCGACCGCACGCCCGTAGTCGCGAGGGGGATGTATGGCCACCGTCGAACTCCGCTTCAGCGCGCTGCCCGAGCACGTCAGGACCGCCCGGCTGGTGGCGGCAGCGGTGGCGCGCAGGGCCGGAGTGGACGAGGCCGTCCTGGACGAGGTCCGGCTCGCCGTGGGCGAGGCGTGCTCCCGCGCCGTCGGACTGCATCAGAACAGCGGCGTCACGGCACCGGTGAAGGTGGCGCTGATCGAGGACGAGAAGCAGTTCTCCATCGAGGTCGGTGACGAAGCCCCGCACGCTGTCCCGGGCGGCGACACGCCCGGCGACACGCCGGACGGCGACACGGATGTCGAGGAGGACGAGATGGGCCTCGCGGTCATCAGCGGCCTCGTCGACGACGTGGAGGTCTCCACCGGGCACAACGGCGGCCTCATCCGGATGACCTGGCCGACCACTCCGCCGGCCACCGCGCTCCTCTGAGTCGTCCCACACTCTTCGCAAGGGCCCTGCTGAGCAGGGCCCTTGTCGTTCTTCCGGCACTGCCCGGAATGCGTGAAAGAATTCACGATCAATGACCGGATGAATTGATCAAGGCGCTCCTCGAGTGTCGACGCGTTCGGGCCATTACCCCTTTCGGGCCACCACGACGTGCCATCGGTCACCGACTCGACCATTGTTGAGGGTGCAAGAGGCCGATTCCGTTTACCGTCCCCTGTCTAGTTCACTCGGGGGTACCTACAATCCGTCCACATCTTGAGCTCAGCCCAAGCGTCAAGGAGGACGAATGGCGGGGCTTTCCACCTCACATCAGTTGGGTCACCCGACAGCCCTCGCGGCTGCGGTCCTGACCGACGACAACCGGATCCTCGTGGCCGTCATCGCGGCGGTCGCCCTGGCCGCGCTGGTGGTCGCAGGGATCCTGGTGCGCCAGGTGCTGGCAGCGGGCGAGGGCACCGGCAGCATGAAACGGATCGCCGAGGCGGTCCAGGAAGGCGCCAAGGCGTATCTCGCCCGGCAGTTGCGCACGCTCGGCGTATTCGCCGTCGTCGTCTTCTTCCTGCTCATGCTGCTGCCCGCGGACGACTGGAATCAGCGGGCCGGACGCTCGGTGTTCTTCCTGATCGGAGCGGTTTTCTCGGCGACCACGGGATATATCGGCATGTGGCTCGCCGTACGCAGCAATGTGCGGGTCGCCGCGGCGGCCCGGGAAGCCACCCCGGCGGAAGGGGAACCGGAAAAGGATCTCACCACCGTCTCGCACACCGCGATGAAGATCGCATTTCGTACCGGCGGTGTCGTCGGCATGTTCACGGTGGGGCTCGGCCTGCTGGGCGCCTCCTGTGTGGTGCTGGTGTACGCGGCCGACGCGCCGAAGGTGCTGGAGGGCTTCGGCCTCGGCGCCGCTCTGATCGCGATGTTCATGCGTGTGGGCGGCGGCATCTTCACCAAGGCCGCCGACGTCGGCGCCGACCTGGTCGGCAAGGTCGAGCAGGGCATTCCGGAGGACGATCCGCGCAATGCCGCGACCATCGCCGACAACGTGGGCGACAACGTCGGCGACTGCGCGGGCATGGCGGCCGACCTTTTCGAGTCGTACGCCGTCACCCTGGTGGCCGCGCTGATCCTCGGCAAGGCCGCCTTCGGCGACTCCGGACTGGCCTTCCCGCTGCTCGTGCCGGCCATCGGGGTACTCACGGCAATGGTCGGCATCTTCGCGGTCGCCCCGCGGCGCGCCGACCGCAGCGGCATGACGGCGATCAACCGCGGCTTCTTCATCTCCGCGGTGATCTCGCTCGTGCTGGTGGCGGTCGCCGTCTTCGTCTACCTGCCGGGGAGGTACGCCGACCTGGACGGCGTCACCGACGCGGCGATCAGGGGCAAGAGCGGCGATCCACGGATCCTCGCGCTGGTCGCCGTGGCCATCGGCATCCTGCTCGCCGCCGTGATCCAGCAGCTGACCGGCTACTTCACCGAGACCAACCGCCGCCCGGTGCGGGACATCGGCAAGACCTCCCTCACCGGGCCGGCCACCGTCATCCTGTCCGGTATCTCGCTGGGGCTGGAATCGGCCGTCTACACCGCGCTGCTCATCGGCCTCAGTGTGTACGGGGCGTTCCTGCTCGGCGGTACGTCGATCATGCTGGCGCTGTTCGCGGTGGCACTGGCCGGCACCGGTCTGCTCACCACGGTCGGCGTGATCGTCGCCATGGACACGTTCGGGCCGGTCTCCGACAACGCGCAGGGCATCGCCGAGATGTCCGGCGACGTCCAGGGTGCGGGCGCGCAGGTGCTCACCAACCTGGACGCGGTCGGCAACACCACCAAGGCCATCACCAAGGGCATCGCCATCGCCACCGCCGTCCTCGCCGCGTCGGCGCTGTTCGGGTCGTACCGCGACGCGATCACCACCAACGTGCGGGACGTCGGCGCGACGCTCAGCGGGCCGGGTTCGCCGCTGACCCTGTCGATGGACATCTCCCAGCCCAACAACCTCGTCGGCCTCATCGCGGGCGCCGCGGTCGTCTTCCTCTTCTCCGGGCTGGCCATCAACGCGGTGTCGCGGTCGGCGGGTTCGGTGGTGTTCGAGGTACGGCGGCAGTTCCGCGAACACCCCGGGATCATGGACTACACCGAGAAACCCGAGTACGGACGGGTCGTCGACATCTGTACCAAGGACGCGCTGCGGGAACTGGCCACACCAGGTCTGCTCGCCGTCATGGCGCCGATCTTCATCGGGTTCACGCTGGGCGTCGGCGCGCTCGGCTCCTACCTCGCCGGCGCGATCGGCGCGGGCACGCTGATGGCGGTGTTCCTGGCCAACTCCGGCGGCGCCTGGGACAACGCCAAGAAACTGGTGGAGGACGGCCACCACGGCGGCAAGGGAAGCGACGCCCACGCGGCCACGGTGATCGGCGACACGGTCGGTGACCCCTTCAAGGACACCGCCGGCCCGGCGATCAACCCCCTGCTGAAGGTCATGAACCTGGTGTCGCTGCTCATCGCACCGGCCGTGATCAGGTTCTCCTACGGCGACGACAGGAACCTGGGTGTGCGGATCGGGGTCGCGGTCCTCGCACTGCTGGTGATCGTCGTCGCGGTCTCCATCTCCAAGCGGCGCGGGATCGCCGTCGGCGACGAGGAGGACGCCGGGCGGGCCGCCAACTCACCGGACGCGGCGGTGGTCTCGTAGTCCTGCCGGCGAGGCCTGGTCAACCTGCGGGCGGGTGGCGCGTGCTGACGCGCCGCCCGCCCGCTTCCTGTGCGCCCGCGTACGCGTTGCCCGGCCGTCTTCCCTTGTGCGCCCGCGTACGCCGTGAGCCTTCTCTCCCTGGGGCGAATAGTCACAAAAGCCTACGTAGGGTCTGTTCGGCTGAGGGGGGTTCGCCGTCCGCCGTGTAGATTCCGGGGGCCGAGAGCCATGGAAGGGACCGATCCGGTGAACAAGAAGCTCGCGGCCGCGCTGTCCGGCGGTGCGGTACTGGTAGGGGCGCTGTCGGGTTGCAGCAGCGGCGGCGGTGACAAGGGGCCCGATCCGAAGCTGGTCGCCTGGGCCAAGAAGGTGTGTGACGCGGTACCCCCGCAGGACGCGAAGATCAGGTCGGCCAACGCGTCGATCGCGTCCATCGCCACGGACAGCAACCTCCCGCCGAAGAGCGCCCAGAAGACCTACGCACAGGCTTTCCAGGACCTGGCCGACGGCTACAAGGCCCTCGCCGACGCCCTCGGTCACGCCGGAGCGCCGCCCGGGATCGACGACGGCGTCAAGCGGCAGCAGGACGCCGCCAGGAACCTGGCCGGCCTCTCCTCGTCCTACGTCGACCTGAAGAAGAAGGTCGACGGGCTCGACACCAAGGACCAGGGCAAGTTCGCCAAGGGCCTCAAGGACGTCGCCGCCGCCCAGGCGGAAGACGTCGGCAAGCAGAGCAACAGCGGCACTCAGGCGCTGAAGCGGCTGGAGCAGGGCGACGTCAAGGCGGCGATGGCCGAGCAGCCCAGCTGCAAGGTCCCTTCGGCGTCCGGGACGGCCAAGGCGACGCCGAAGGGGACGGCCGGCTGACGCCGGGGGCGGGTCCGCGCGCGGACGGCCCGGACAGCCGCCCCGGGCCACAATGGGGACGTGACTGACTCCGGACTCGCTCCCCTGCCCGCTTCCGACCGGCCCGACATCGCCGCGCGCCTGCGGGACGCCCTGCTGGCCGCCTCCTTCACCGCCGACGGGCTGCTCGACCTGCTCGGCGCCCCCGCCTACGCGGCGCTGGCCCGCAGCGAGACCGTGCCCGCACTCAGGGCGACCCGCGGCGACACGCCGCTGGAGACGCTCGTACGGCTCTTCCTGCTCCAGCAGCCGGTGCCCCACGCGCGCGCGGCGGCGATCCTGCCGGCCGGCGAGGCGCTGGAAGCCGGGTGGCTCACCCGCGCGGGCGGCGACGAGGTGGCCGCCACCGTCGACGTACGGCCGTACGGCGGCCCCGATGGCGAGGACTGGTTCATCGTCTCCGACCTGGGGTGCGCGGTGGGCGGCGCCGGTGGCATCGGGCAGCGCGGCGAGGGGGTCGTCCTGGGCGTCGGCGGCGCCTCCACGACCCTCGCCGGCATCACGGTCCGCATGCCGGTCGCCTCCGCACTGGACCTCGGCACCGGTTCCGGCATCCAGGCGCTGCACGCCGCCCGACACGCCACGCGCGTGACGGCGACCGACCTCAACCCGCGCGCGCTGCACACCACGGCGCTCACGCTGGCGCTCTCCGGGGCGCCCGCCGCCGACCTCCGCGAGGGTTCGCTGTTCGCGCCGGTCCGGGAAGACGAGAAGTTCGACCTGATCGTGTCCAACCCGCCGTTCGTCATCTCCCCCGGGGCCCGGCTGACGTACCGGGACGGTGGCATGGGCGGGGACGATCTGTGCCGCTCGCTCGTTCAGCAGGCGGGGGAACGGCTGACCGAGGGCGGGTTCGCGCAGTTCCTCGCGAACTGGCAGCACGTGGCGGGGGAGGACTGGCAGGACAGGCTCAGGTCGTGGGTGCCGCGCGGGTGCGACGCCTGGATCGTGCAGCGCGAGGTGCAGGACATCACGCAGTACGCCGAGCTGTGGCTGCGGGACGCGGGTGATCATCGGGTGGACCCGGTGGAGTACCAGGCGCGGTACGACGCCTGGCTCGACGAGTTCGAGGCGCGCAAGGTCAGGGCGGTCGGCTTCGGCTGGATCACCCTGCGCCGCACCGGGGCCGCCGAGCCCTCGGTCACCGTGGAGGAGTGGCCGCACCCGGTCGAGCAGCCCCTCGGCGAGGCGATCCGGGCGCACTTCGAGCGCCTCGACTACCTCCGGGCGCACGATGACGCGGCGCTGCTGGACAGCCGCTTCCGCCTCGCCGCGGAGGTGGTCCAGGAGCAGGTCGGGCTGCCCGGTGCCGAGGACCCGGAGCATGTGGTGCTGCGCCAGCACCGCGGGATGCGCCGGGCGACCAAGGTGGACACGGTCGGTGCCGGGTTCGCGGGCGTGTGCGACGGAACCCTGAGTGCCGGCCGCATCCTGGACGCCATCGCCCAGCTCGTCGACGAGGACCCGGTCGTGCTCCGCGACCGGACACCGGCGCAGATCCGGCTGCTGGTGGAGCAGGGCTTCCTGGACCCGGTGCGCTGAGCGGGCGCACGCGGGGAGCCCGGCGGGCGCGCGCTCAGCGCACCGTGGGGCTCGGAGCGCCGTGAGCGGCGGGCGCGCGACGCGGAACGAAGGGCCCCGGCGGGCCCGCGGCCGTACGGACCGGCCCGCGCAGTCGTAGGCGCCGGCGGCGCACTTTCTGACCGGCGCCCGCATCGTCTTATGCCCGCGGCACAGGCCCGGCGGAGGTGCCGCAGGGAGGGGAAGCGGCCCGTGACGGGAAAAAGGCCGGAAAAATAGGGTGCCGGGTTCCGGGCGACGTGTCCGAACGCACATCCGGCGGCTCGTGGGCCGTCCGTTCACCCCCGCGACTCCTGTCCGTCGTCCGCGCGTGCCACCCTCCCGGCGCCGGGCACGGGCGGGTGGCGCACAGGAGGTGGGCGGGGCATGGAGAGCGGACCGGCGATCTTCGCCGGAGTGGTGTTCGCCCTGTTCGGAGCGGGTCTGCTGGCCTGGACCGGAGCCCGTCTGCGGGATCGCGAGCCGGTGGCCGAGGGTGTGAGCCGGGTCGCGTCGGCCACCGTCGCGATCATGGGAGGGACGGTATCCCTGGCCCTCGGTGTGTACTGCCTGGCCCGCCTCTGACCCCGGGCGGCACCATGCCCGCCGGGTAAGGGGAGCGTCACGCTCCGGACAGGGGGCGGGATTTGCCGGACAGTCCGGGCGGCAGGAATGGCGGTAGTCGGGTTACCGTTCGAGTGGCCGTTGTGGGCTTTTCCCGTTTGACACGGGGGCGGGATGTAGCGTCACACTCCGCAGCGTCACACGACCAGCAGTACGCCGTGCCCCCGGGACCAAGGCCTGGGGAGGCCCCAGCGTCGACCGGAGAGAAGAGCGAAGTTGTCCCCGACCAGCGAGACCGCACAGGGCGGCCGCCGACTCGTCATCGTCGAGTCGCCTGCCAAGGCGAAGACGATCAAGGGCTACCTCGGCCCCGGCTACGTCGTCGAAGCGAGCGTCGGGCACATCCGCGACCTCCCCAACGGCGCCGCCGAGGTGCCCGAGAAGTACACCGGGGAGGTCCGCCGCCTCGGTGTGGACGTCGACCATGACTTCCAGCCGATCTATGTCGTCAACGCCGACAAGAAGGCGCAGGTCAAGAAGCTCAAGGACCTGCTGAAGGATTCCGACGAGCTGTTCCTCGCCACCGATGAGGACCGGGAGGGCGAGGCGATCGCCTGGCACCTCCAGGAGGTCCTCAAGCCGAAGATCCCCGTCAAGCGGATGGTCTTCCACGAGATCACCAAGGACGCGATCCGCGAGGCCGTCGCCAACCCGCGCGAGCTCAACCAGAAGCTGGTCGACGCCCAGGAGACCCGCCGCATCCTCGACCGCCTCTACGGCTACGAGGTCTCGCCGGTCCTGTGGAAGAAGGTCATGCCGCGGCTGTCGGCCGGCCGCGTCCAGTCCGTCGCGACCCGCCTCGTGGTCGAGCGGGAACGCGAGCGCATCGCTTTCCGTTCCGCTGAGTACTGGGATCTGACGGGCACCTTCGGGACCGGCCGCGAGGGCGATCCGTCGGACCCGTCGTCGCTGGTCGCACGCCTCCAGACCGTCGACGGCAGGCGGGTCGCGCAGGGCCGCGACTTCGACTCCCTGGGTCAGATCAAGAGCGCGAACACCCTCCACCTCGACGAGGCGAACGCCCGCGCCCTCGCCGCCGCCCTGGAGAACACCCGCTTCTCCGTGCGGTCCGTCGAGTCCAAGCCGTACCGCCGCTCGCCGTACGCCCCGTTCCGTACGACGACGCTCCAGCAGGAGGCGAGCCGCAAGCTCGGTTTCGGTGCGAAGGCGACGATGCAGATCGCGCAGAAGCTGTACGAGAACGGTTACATCACGTACATGCGTACGGACTCCACGACGCTGAGCGACACGGCCATCACCGCCGCTCGCGCGCAGGTCACGCAGCTGTACGGCGCGAACTACCTCCCCCCGCAGCCGCGAACCTACGCCGCGAAGGTGAAGAACGCGCAGGAGGCGCACGAGGCGATCCGTCCGTCGGGTGACCGCTTCCGCACCCCCGCGGAGACCGGCCTCACCGGCGACCAGTTCCGGCTCTACGAACTGATCTGGAAGCGGACCGTCGCCTCCCAGATGAAGGACGCGACCGGCAACAGCGTGACCGTCAAGATCGGCGGTGCCGCCGCCGACGGCCGGGACGTCGAGTTCAGCGCCTCCGGCAAGACGATCACCTTCCACGGCTTCCTGAAGGCCTACGTCGAGGGCGCCGACGACCCGAACGCCGAGCTGGACGACCGCGAGAGCCGGCTGCCGCAGGTCGCCGAGGGCGACGCGCTGTCCGCCGAGCAGATCACGGTCGACGGGCACGCCACCAAGGCCCCGGCCCGCTACACCGAGGCCTCCCTGGTCAAGGAGCTGGAAGAGCGCGAGATCGGCCGCCCGTCGACGTACGCGTCGATCATCGGCACGATCCTCGACCGCGGCTACGTCTTCAAGAAGGGCACGGCCCTCGTGCCGTCCTTCCTGTCCTTCGCCGTGGTCAACCTGCTGGAGAAGCACTTCGGCCGGCTCGTCGACTACGACTTCACCGCCAGGATGGAGGACGACCTCGACCGCATCGCCCGCGGCGAGGCCCAGGCCGTGCCGTGGCTGAAGCGCTTCTACTTCGGCGAGGGCAACGTCACGGCCGCCGCCGCGGACGCGGGCAACGGCGACGGCGACCACCTCGGCGGCCTCAAGGAACTGGTGACCGACCTGGGCGCGATCGACGCGCGCGAGGTGTCGTCGTTCCCGGTGGGCAGCGACATCGTGCTCCGCGTCGGCCGCTACGGCCCGTACATCGAGCGCGGCGAGAAGGACACCGAACAGCACCAGCGTGCCGACATCCCGGACGACCTGGCGCCGGACGAGCTGACCGTCGAGCTGGCGGAGGAACTGCTGGCCAAGCCCAGCGGCGACTTCGAGCTGGGCACCGACCCGGCCACCGGTCACACGATCGTCGCCAAGGACGGCCGGTACGGCCCGTACGTCACGGAGGTCCTCCCCGAGGGCACCCCGAAGACCGGCAAGAACGCGGTCAAGCCGCGCACGGCGTCCCTCTTCAAGTCCATGGCGCTCGACACGGTGACGCTCGAGGACGCGCTGCGGCTGATGTCGCTGCCGCGGATCGTCGGCACCGACGCCGACGGCGTGGAGATCACCGCGCAGAACGGACGCTACGGCCCGTACCTGAAGAAGGGCACGGACTCGCGTTCGCTCCAGGCCGAGGACCAGCTCTTCACGATCACGCTGGAAGAGGCGCAGGCGATCTACGCCCAGCCGAAGCAGCGCGGCCGGGCCGCGGCCAAGCCGCCGCTGAAGGAACTGGGCGAGGACCCGGTCTCCAAGAAGCCGGTCGTGGTCAAGGACGGCCGGTTCGGCCCGTACGTCACCGACGGCGAGACCAACGCGACCCTCCGCTCCGACGACAGCGTCGAGGCCATCACCCCTGAGCGTGGTTTCGAACTGCTCGCCGACAAGCGCGCGAAGGCTCCGGCCAAGAAGACCGTGAAGAAGGCGACGGCGAAGAAGACCGCCCCGGCGAAGAAGACCGCGGTCAAGAAGACGGCCGCGAAGAAGACGACGGCGGCCACGAAGAAGGCGACGGCGAAGAAGACCACCGCCAAGAAGGCGACGGCCTCCAAGGCGGCGGTGTCCGGCGCCGACGACTGACGCCCGGTCCCGACCGGAAACCTCCACTCCGGCTTCGCGTCGCGCACGCCCCGGCATCACTTTGATGTCGGGGCGTGCGCATGCCAGGACAGGCGAGGTGTGGGGTCGGTGGCTGCGGATAGGCTGAACGCATGACGCGAGCCGAGCAGCCAACGGCCCACCCCACAGCACCGGACGACGCCCTGGTCGCAGACTCCCGCGAACGCGCCGTCCGCTCCCTGCTGCGACGACCGCAGCTGAGGCGCCTGTGGAGCGCGCAGCTGGTGAGCGGGGTCGGCGACACCCTCGCCCTTCTCGTACTGGTCGTCCTGGTCCTCCAGGCGGCGATCACCGAGGGCGCCTTCGGCGGAGGCTACCGAGGAGTGGCCTTCGCGGTCGCGATGGTGTTCGCGGCGCGCATCCTCGCCACGCTCCTCTTCGGCGCCGTCCTCCTCGGCCCGCTGACCGCGCTCACCGCCCAGGAGGGCCCCCTCGACCGGCGCTGGACCATGGTCGGAGCCGACGGCGTCCGCGCCGCGCTGCTGATCGTCGCTCCCCTGTGGATCGACTGGACCCCGGACGACGCGCTCGCCGTCCTGCTCGTCACCGCCTTCGTCACCGGCGTCGCCGAGCGGCTGTGGACGGTGTGCCGCGAGAGCGCCGCTCCCGCCCTGCTGCCGGCCCCGCCGCCGGAGGGCGCCACCGTACGGCCGCTCCCGGACCACCTGGACGCCCTGCGCCGCCTGGCGCTGCGGACGACCTTCCTGGCGGTCCCGCTCGCCGCCGCCGCCCTGGTGGTCGCCGGCCTGCTGAACAACCTGCTGGGCACCGGCGTGGCCTGGTTCGACCAGCACCAGGCGGCCCTCGGGTCGTATGTCGCGGCGGGCATGTTCGCCGCCTCCCTGTCCGTGCTGACCGCACTGGAGCTGCCCGGCATCCGCACCCCGCGCGCGCGGTCGCCGCTGGAGGGCCTGCGCCGCCCGCGCACCGGCACCGGCGTCGACAAGGGCCGTACGGGCGCGGTGCCCCTGCTCGTCCCGGCCTGTGCCTCGGTCGCCGGCGCGATCGCGGCGGCCGTCGCGGTGTGCGTGCTGCACGCCAAGGACCTGGGTGGCGGCCCGGTGCTCTACGGCCTGCTGGTGCTGGGCCTGACCGGCGGTGTCGGCGTCGGCATCCGTACGGCCGCCGCGGTGCTGCCCTCGCTCTCCCGCCGTCGCCTGCTGGCCCTCGCCATCGCCGTCACCGGCATCGCCCTGCTGGCCGCCGGACTGGTCCCCGACGTCACGTCGGTGCTGCTGCTCGTCACGCTGGCCGGTGCCGGCGCGGGCGTGGCCGCCAACACCGGGCACACCCTGCTCGACCAGGAGACCGAGGACTACCGCCGGGCGCGCACCACCGAGCACCTGCACGCCGTGGTCCGGGTCTTCATAGCGCTCGGCGCCCTGATCGCGCCCCTGATCGCGGCGCTGATCGGCCCGCACCGGCTGGAGAACGGCAAGTTCGTCTTCGCGCACGGCGGGGCCGCCTTCACCCTGATGCTGGTCGGCGCGCTGCTGCTGCCGGTGGCCGCGCTGGTGCTCGCCAAGGTCGACGACCGGTCCGGCGTACCGCTGCGCCAGGACCTCAAGGACGCGCTGCTGGGCGGCGACGACCCGGTCACGGCACCGGCGGTGACCGGTTTCTTCATCGCCCTGGAGGGCGGTGACGGCGCCGGCAAGTCCACCCAGGCCGAGTCCCTCGCCGAGTGGATCCGCGCCAAGGGCCACGAGGTCGTGCTCACCCGTGAGCCCGGCGCCACGCCGGTCGGCAAGCGACTGCGCTCGATCCTGCTGGACGTGTCCTCGGCGGGCCTGTCGCACCGCGCGGAGGCACTGCTGTACGCCGCCGACCGCGCGGAGCACGTCGACACCGTCGTACGCCCCGCGCTGGAACGCGGCGCGGTGGTGATCTCCGACCGCTACATCGACTCCTCCGTCGCCTACCAGGGCGCCGGACGCGACCTGTCCCCGACCGAGATCGCCCGCATCAACCGCTGGGCCACCGACGGACTCGTCCCGCACCTCACCGTCCTGCTGGACGTCCCCCCGGAGACGGCCCGCGAACGGTTCACCGAGGCGCCGGACCGCCTGGAGTCGGAGCCGGCGGAGTTCCACGCGCGCGTACGGTCCGGTTTCCTGACGCTGGCAGCCTCCGACCCCGGTCGCTACCTGGTCGTGGACGCCGGGCAGGAACCCGAGGCGGTCACCACCGTGATCCGGCATCGGCTGGACGTCGTGCTGCCGCTCTCCGAGGCCGAGATCAAGGCTCGCGAGGAGGCGCGCAGGAAGGCCGAGGAGGAGGCCCGCCGCAAGGCCGAGGAAGAGGCCGCGCGCAAGGCCGAGGAGGAGCGCCTGGAACGCGAGCGCGAGGAACAGCTCGCCAGGCTGCGCGCCGAGGAGGAGGAGCGCAAGCGGCGCGAGCTGGAGGAGGCGCAGCGGCGCGAGGCCGAACGGCAGGCGGAGGAGGCCCGGCAGCGGGCCGAGGAAGCCGCCCGGCGTGCCGAGGAGGAGCGGCAGCGGCTCCTCGCCGAGGAGAAGGCGCGCGCCGAGGCCGAGGCCCGCCGCAGGGCCGAGGAGGAGCGGCGCCGCGAGCAGGCCGAGGAGGAGGCGCGGCGGCGCGCTGAGGAAGAGGCCCGCCAGGCCCGGTTGCGCGCCGAGGAGGAGGCCCGTCGCCTGGAGGCGCAGCGCAAGGCCGAGGAGGCGTTGCTGCGCGCCGAGGAAGCCCGCCGGCAGGCCGCCGAGGCCGCGGCGGCGGCCGACGCGGCGGCCCGCAGGCCCAGCGCACCGCTGCCGGGCACCCCCGCGGCACCGACCGCGCCGGGCGAGGCGATCACGGCCCCCACGCCGGTGGCCTCACCGGGCGCGGACGGCCGGCGCAGGGACGGGCGGCACACGGACGACACCACGGTGCTGCGTCCGGTGCGCGCGGAACGCGGCGGCCCCGCCGCGAACGCGCGGCGGTCCCACGCCGACGCCGAGGTGACCGCCGAGCTGCCGCAGCCCCCGGTGACGCCGGGTGCGGCGGACGAGACAGCCGTACTGCCGCCGGTGTCCGTGGAGGACACGGCCAAGCTGCCGCCCGTGACGGATCCCCGTGCCGCCGACGAGACCGCCGTGCTGCCGCCCGTACGGGAGGACGACCCGGCGGGCCGGGTACCGCCCGGCTTCTTCAGGGACGAACGGCCGGGCCGGCCGCGCCGAGGCGCGGGCCCCGACGGGTCCGAGGCACACACGCGTGAGATGCCCCAGATGGACGCCGACGGCACACCGCGCCGCCGCACGCGCTCCGACTGGGCCGAGGAAACCCCGCTGGACGACCTGCCGACCCTGGCGGACGAGCTGCTGGGTTCCTACGACGAACAGCCGCACGCCGACCAGGGCGGCACCGGCGAGGACCGGAACCGCGGGGGCCGCGGCCGGGGCCCCCGCGGCTGAGCACGCTCGGGGCCGGGTGCGGGGCGGGGACCGGTTCCGCCCGGCACCGGATGGGCGGGGCCGGTACGTCCTCGGCACCGGCTGAGGGGGACCTCGGTTCCTCCTCGGCACCGGCTGAGGGCGGGCCTCGGTTTCTGCCCGGCACCGGATGGGCGGGGCCGGTACGTCCTCGGCACCGGCTGAGGGGGACCTCGGTTCCTCCTCGGCACCGGCTGAGGGCGGGCCTCGGTTTCTGCCCGGCACCGGTCGAAGGCGGAGATCGTTGCCGACGCGAAGCCGAGAAGCAGCACCGGAAGGGCAGGACGCCGGCGATCGAGGGCGCACAAGCCCCTTCCCGGCCTAGTCCGTGGGGGCCGGTTCCGGCAGGGCCCCCGGGTGCGGACCGGGCGCGGCCGGCCGTCGTTCCTCGCGCCTGCCCAGCACCGCGAGGCTCAGGGTGGTGGTGACCGATCCAGCCGCCATCAAGGTCATCGCCGCGCCGGGGGACAGCAGTTGGGCCAGTGTGCCCGCGAGGGCGGCGCCGACGCCCTGGAGGGCGGCCATGCCGGTGGCGTGCAGGCCCAGGGCCTGGCCCGTGAGGTCGTCGGGGGTGAGCGACATCAGGCGTTCCTGGAGGACCAGGCTCGCGGCGAAGCCGACGGAGGCCACGGTGACGGCCACGGCCGACAGCACCACTCCCGGCCGCAGGACGAAGAACAGATACGGAACCGCGAGCAGCAGACGCAGCGGGGTCGCGATACGGCGGCGCTCCGAGGGCGGTACCAGGCGGCCCACCGCCATGTCGCCCACGAACATGCCCAGCGCCCCGCACGCGTACAGCGTGCCGGCGGCTCCGGGGGCGTAGGAGACGTAGAGCGAATCGCTGCCGACCACCAGCCCGTTGGGGACCCACAGCCCCAGATACGTCAGGCGCCGGGGCCGTGAGGACCACAGGAAGGCGTTGGTGCGCCACGTCGCAGAGACGGACGGACGGCCGGCGGAGCGGGGTGGGCGGGCCGTGAGACCCAGGCGGGTGACGAGGGCCGCCAGCAGGTACAGCGCGGCCGCGAGGAACAGGCAGGCCCGTGGGGACAGCAGCGCGAGCAGGGCGCCGCCCGTAGCGAAACCGGCCGTCTGCGTCAGCCCCCAGAGCATGTTGTACACCGAACGGCCGAGGACGTAACCGTCCTTGGTGAGGATCTCGTTCAGCAGTGCGCCGCGCACTCCCCCGCCCAGCGCCGCGACCAGGCCCTGGAGGATCAGGACGGCGAAGACCGCCCGGACCGGCAGACCCGGCAGCGCCAGCACCGTCGTGCCGGCCGCGAAGACGAGGGCGATACCGGACAGGATCGCGCGCGGGGGCAGGCGGTCGGCACCCGAGAGCAGGAAGGTGGTTCCCGCCAACTGCCCCAACTGCGGGCCGAACATGCTTACCGCCGACAGCAACGGGGAGCCGGTGGCCCGCAGCACCAGCGTGCCGAGGGCCAGGCCCCCGATCGTCTGGGCGGCGGCGAAAGCGGCGAAGGAGAGCAGGAACGGGGTGTACTCCGGGGTGCGGAACAGGGTCCGGTAACTGCGCATGCGCCGAAGTCTCGGAGCGGCGCGGGGGCCGTGTGCACTGTTTCGCCGTCACGCGAAAGGTCGTACGTACGCATGGGCTCGTGGCAGGTCGGCACCGACACCCTCGCCCGCAGCAGGTTCGTGCTCTCGCCGTTCGCCGAGACCTTCGCGAGCCTGAGACTGCTGTGCGCGGGGACCGGCGCCCATCCGGGCGAGGAGGCCTGGCTGCGCGCCCACCTGCCCGGCTACCGCGCGCGCCTCGCGGCCGACCCGGTGACCGCGCGGCTCGTGCCGGCGGCACTCGGCACGTCCTGGATCGCCGACTTCTTCTGCCCCACCTCGCGCGTCGGGGAGAGTTTCGATGAGACCGTGGCCCGGGTACGGGCGGCCGGGGCCGGGGAGGCGCGGGCCGACCTCCGCGTGTCCCTCCGGGGCCGGCTCCCGGCCGTCCTGGAG
Organism: Streptomyces sp. Y20; assembly: GCF_043195475.1. Classification (NCBI taxonomy): domain Bacteria; kingdom Bacillati; phylum Actinomycetota; class Actinomycetes; order Kitasatosporales; family Streptomycetaceae; genus Streptomyces; species Streptomyces sp. Y20. Next base: position 115,067 of record NZ_JBIDDP010000003.1, on the reverse strand, counting down.
CGGGACGACCTGCCCGAGCGGGCGAGCGCGCTCCTGACCTACGTCTGGGAGGACACCGTACGGCCGTACTGGGAGCGCCGGCGGCGCGTCCTGGAGGCCGACGTCGTCGCGCGGACCGCGCGGGTGAGCCAGGGCGGCTGGGCGGCCGTGCTGGACTCGCTGCGGCCGGGGATGACGCGGTGGCTGGGGGAGAGCCGGTTCCAGGTCAACCGGAACGCGTACCCGCCGCGGGAGATCGCCGCCGGGGCCGAGCTGCTGTTCATGCCGGTCACGCCGAAGACCAGTTGGGTCTCGTGGGAGGGACGGGAGCGGTACGCCGTCGTCTACCCGTGTCTCGGGGTGCTCGCCGACAACCACCGTCGGCGGCCCGTCCCGGCCGGGCTCGGAGCGCTCGTCGGTGCCGCGCGCGCCGGAGTGCTGGCGCTGCTCGGAACCCCCATGAGCACGACCCAGCTGGTCGCCGTGACCGGTCAGGGGCTGGGATCGGTGGGCCGGCATCTGCGGGTCCTGCTGGACGCGGGGCTGGTGGAGCGGCAGCGGGCCGGCCGGTCGGTGCTGTACCTCCGCACAGCGGCGGGGGATGTGCTCATGGAAGCGTCCGCACCCGGTACCGGCGACCGGGAGCCGGGAGCCGGGAGCCGGGACGCCGAGGCGACCGCACCGAACGACACCGGTCCCCGTTGTCAGACCTCGCCCGCACAATGGAGTCCGGAACGTGGAGTGTGACGGAAGGACGGCGTGACCCATGACCGTGTGGGACGACCTCGTCGGGCAGGAGAAGGTGAGCGCGGTGCTGGATGCCGCCGCGCGGGACGCCGATGCCCTCGTCACGGCCGCCGCGGCGGACCAGCCGCCGCCTGAGGCGTCGAAGATGACGCACGCCTGGCTGTTCACGGGCCCGCCCGGCGCGGGCCGCAACCAGGCGGCGCGGGCCTTCGCCGCCGCTCTCCAGTGCGTGAGCCCGGACCGCGCAGTCGGCGGAACCCCCGGCTGCGGTTTCTGCGACGGCTGTCACACCGCGCTGCTCGGCACGCACGCGGATGTGACGACGGTCGCCGCGGTCGGCTCGGAGATCCTGGTCAGGGACATGCGGGACACGGTCCGCAAGTCGTTCACCGCCCCGGCGACCGGCCGCTGGCAGATCATCCTGGTCGAGGACGCCGAGCGGCTGAACGAGAAGTCGGCCAACGCCGTCCTGAAGGCCGTGGAGGAGCCGGCCCCCCGCACGGTATGGCTGCTGTGCGCCCCGTCCGTCGAGGACGTCCTGCCCACCATCCGCTCCCGCTGCCGGCACCTGAATCTGCGGACGCCGACGGTCGACGCGGTCGCCGACATGCTGGTACGCCGCGACGGCATCGACCCGGAGGTCGCTGTCGCCGCCGCCCGCGCCACCCAGGGCCATGTCGACCGGGCCCGCCGCCTCGCCACCGACCCGGCGGCCCGCGAGCGCCGCGCGGCCGTCCTGAAGCTGCCGCTGCGCCTCGACGAGGTCGGCGCGTGCCTCAGGGCCGCGCAGGAGCTGGTCGACGCCGCGGCCGAGGACGCCAAGCAGCTCGCCGAGGAGATGGACGGCAAGGAGACCGAGGAGCTGAAGGCGGCGCTGGGCGCGGCCCAGGGCGGCCGGATGCCGCGGGGCACGGCGGGCGTGATGAAGGACCTCGAGGACATGCAGAAGCGCCGCAGAACGCGTACGCAGCGCGACAGCCTCGACATAGCCCTCGGGGACCTGACGGCCTTCTACCGTGACGTCCTCGCCCTCCAGCTCGGCACCCGCGTGGCGATCGCCAACGCCGACGCCGGGGACGCCCTGGAACGGCTGGCCCGCGCCGGCGCGCCGGAGTCCACCCTGCGCCGTATCGAGGCGATCGCCGCGTGCAGAGAGGCCTTGGACCGCAATGTGTCCCCGCTGCTGGCCGTGGAGGCGATGACCATGGCCCTGCGGGCAGGGTGACGCTTCGTCCCGGCCGCCGAGGGGGACACGGTGGAGGGTGTCCCCCGTACGAGCCACAGTTGGCACAGAACGCACCCGGTCGGTCGCGCACCGTTACGCTCGGCTGATGCACACCAGGCCATCCCCCCACCGGATCCGTGGCATCCGTACCCGGACGACGGCCCGTCTCACGGCCACGCTCGTCACGGCCGCCGCCCTGCTCATGTCCGCCTGCTCACCGGGGACTTCCAGTACGGCGAGAGGCGCGACGGTGGACGCGGCGCTCGCCGCGCTGCCGCGTTCGACGCCGTCGGCGCTGACGTCGTACTACAGCCAGCGGCTGCGATGGCACGACTGCGGAGCACCCGGCTTCCAGTGCGCCACGATGAAGGCCCCGCTGGACTACGCCGCACCGGGCGCGGGTTCCGTCCGGCTCGCCGTCGCGCGCAAGAAGGCCACCGGGAAGGGCAAGCCGCTCGGGTCGCTGCTGGTCAACCCGGGTGGTCCGGGCGGCTCGGCGGTCGGCTACCTCCAGCAGTACGCCGGCATCGGCTACCCGGCCCGGGTCCGGGCCCGTTACGACATGGTCGCGGTGGACCCCCGGGGTGTCGCCCGCAGTGAGCCCGTCCACTGCCTCGACGGGCAGCGGATGGACGCGTACACGCAGACCGACATCACCCCCGACGACCAGCGGGAGCGCAGCGCGCTGGTCACCGCGGACCGCGAGTTCGCCGAGAGCTGCGGGGCCCACTCGGCGAAGCTGCTGCGGCACGTCTCCACCGTGGAGACGGCCCGTGACATGGACATCCTGCGGGCGGTGCTCGGCGACCGGAAACTGAACTACGTAGGAGCGTCGTACGGCACGTTCCTCGGGGCGACGTACGCCGGGCTGTTCCCGGCGCGGGTCGGCCGGATGGTGCTCGACGGGGCCATGGACCCGTCCCTGGACGCCCGCAGGCTGAACCTGGACCAGACCGCGGGCTTCGAGACGGCGTTCCAGGCGTTCGCGAAGGACTGCGTACGGCGCTCCGGCTGCCCGCTCGGCGGGAAGGGAACGACACCCGCACAGGCCGGTGGCCACCTGCGGGCGTTCTTCCGCAAGCTGGACGCCCACCCCGTGCCCGCCGGCGACGCGGACGGCCGCAGGCTGGGAGAGGCGCTGGCCACCACCGGGGTGATCGCGTCGATGTACGACGAGGGGTCCTGGGCGCAGCTGCGCGAGGCGCTGACCTCGGCGATGCGGCACAACGACGGCGCGGCACTGCTGGCCCTCTCCGACAGCTACTACGAGCGGGACGCGAACGGCCACTACAGCAACCTGATGATGGCCAACGCCGCCGTGAACTGCCTCGACCTGCCGCCGGCCTTCACCGGCCCGGAACAGGCGGAGAAGGCGCTGCCCGCGTTCGAGAAGGCGTCCCCGGTCTTCGGCCCGGGTCTGGCCTGGGCGTCGCTGAACTGCTCGTACTGGCCGGTGAAGGCGACGGGCGAGCCGCACCGCATCGAGGCGAGGGGCGCGGCGCCGATCCTGGTGGTCGGCACGGTCCGCGACCCGGCGACCCCGTACCGCTGGGCGCGGTCCCTGGCCCGCCAGCTCTCCTCAGGCCGCCTCCTCACCTACGACGGCGACGGCCACACCGCCTACGGCCGCGGCAGCGCCTGCATCGACTCGGCGATCAACACCTACCTCCTCCACGGCACCCCGCCGCCCCCCGGCAAACGCTGCGCCTAGCCCGCCCCGCCCGCCCGGCCCGCCCCGGAACCACCCCCTCCGGGGCAGGTGCGAAGCACCCCGCGAAACTGTGTAGACTTACCGTCGTTGCTGATCGCACCATGGTGCGGACAGCGCGCCGCTTTAGCTCAGATGGCCAGAGCAACGCACTCGTAATGCGTAGGTCTCGGGTTCGAATCCCGAAAGCGGCTCTTTCTAGGCCCAGCCCAGACACTGTCTGAGCTGGGCTTTTCCGTTCAGCGGATGCGGCGGCGGCGCAAGGAGCGTGCCGCACGGGTGTCGGTGGTCTCACTTATGGTCTCAGTGGGGCCCGGAACCGGGGCCGACGGAGGCGACTGTGGCGGTACGAAGAACTCGCCCATCCGCCGCATGGCGTCCTTGGACAGGTGGAACCGGCCCTTGACGTACCGCCTGGTCTGACTGATCTGCGTGTGCCGCAGGATCTCCATGATCGTGGGCATGTCGACGCCCAGCTCGTTCAGGATCGTGCCGGCGGTGTGGCGGCTTCCGTCGTACAGGCGGCGGTCATCGATTCCGGCCTCCTTGAGCAGTTCCTTGAACTCCTCGTAGTCGGCGCGAGGATCCAGTGGCCGGCCGTCCGGACGAGAGAACACGACATCGTGCTCCTGCCACAGTTCCCCGGCGGCCTCTCGTGCCCATTGCTGCTGGGCCCTGTGATCGTGCAGGAAGGGAATGAAGACGGGCGGGATCGGTACGGCGTTCCGGCTCTTTTGGTCTTGGGCCGGGTGAAGGTGAGCCCGCCCTCCTTGCGCTCCGGGCATGTGCTCGCGTGCTTCGTGCATGTCTTGGCGCATGGCTTAGGGCAGCCACGCTTGTAGCCCTTGTGTGCGGTGCAGTGCGGCGGGCACGGCTCGAAGCGGTGCAGACGCATCCCGCAGGCGTGCGGGTCGTCGCAGCCGTGTCGCCACGTGAGGCGCTGAAGCTGCCACTCGGGGCGGAACAGCTCCGCTTCCAGGTCGACGTACGACCAGCGCAGCCCGAGCGTCTCGCCTTGCCGGAACCCCATGCCGACACCGACGATCCACCGCATGAAGGTGGGCCGCTTCGCCGCGGCTTCGAGGAACGCTTTCGCCTCGTCCTTGGTGAAGGGGTTGGCCTCGGTCTCGTCAATGCTCGGCGGGTCCACGAGCGTGGCAACGTTCTCGCCGACGATGCGGCGGCGATGGGCGATCTTCAGGGCGCGGGACAGGATGCGGTGCACCTTAACGACATGCGAGGGAGCGTGCCCGGCGTCGAGCATGGCCCGGTACATCCGCTCCAGGTGCTCGGGCTGCAACTTGTCGATGCGGTGCTTGCCGACGCCGGGGATGATGTCGTTGCGGGTCTTGGACCAGTAATCATCAAGGGAGCGCGGCTTGAGCTTCAGGCTCGCGATGTCGGTGAGGTAGGTCTCCATCCACGCCGCGACGGTCGGCTTACGGCCGGCGGCGGGCGCGCGCCCTTGGTCCCGTTGGCGCTCCAGCTCCTTCACCTTGCGCTTGATCTCGGCCTCGGTCCGGGCCCGGCGGTGGCGTCGGTCGGGGCCACCGTCACTCTTGACGCCCATCGTCACGCGGCCGTGCCACCAGCCATCGGCGCCGAAGTAGATGGACGACTCCATGTTGGCCTTGCGGGGGCTCATGTGCTCCTCCGTACGAGAGGCGCCCCGAGCGAGATGCTCGGGGCGCCTCGGTGACGTGCTCGGGTCAGTTGGGCAGCGGGGCGAGGTTGGCCACGTACGCTTCGAGGTCGGCCCGCCGGATCCGGCGAGTGCGACCCAACTTGATGTACTTGAGGGTGCCTTCGGCCATCAGCTCGTAGACAGTCGAACGGCCGATGGCGAGCGCTTCGGCAGCCTCTTCGGGCTTGTACAGGAGTCGGTCAACGGGAGCGGCAATCGCGGTGCTCATCCGGGTGTCTCCTAAGCGGGAGTGTTCTTGGCCCCCTGTCAGGCTCGCGTCTGTCCGAGGCGGGGATTTCTGCGTCATCGCGTCACGCACGTCATTTGTGGGTCTGGCCTGCGGCTCTGCGGTGACGCGGGCCGCGCGGTGCGTGTCACCGGGCGGGGCGAGGCTCTGTCACCTGTGACGCGGGTGGCGCGGGATGACGCAGGTGTCGGCCGTCTGCGTCACCGATCTCCCGGCAGGCCAGGGGCCGTTTTCTGATCCGTGGTGACGTGGGTGACGCAGCATCTCTTCTCTTAGGACAGAGAGAGGGGGGTGCGCGGCTCAGGGCGTGAAGAAGGAGCCGCTGCGCGGCGCGTCTTGCGCAGCAGCGGCAAGCCGCCGGAACAGCAAGAGGAGCACCCCTGGGCGCTGGGTGCTCCTCTTGCTTGTCCGGTGCGGCGCCGGGTGGCGCGGGTCAGAACGCTGCTTCCTGCTCGTGCGGGAGCGTTGTCGCGACGCTGCGGGTCATCTCGATGTAGCGGGCGGCGCTGGTACGGCCCCAGTCGATGAGGACGCCGCGGGCGGCGAGGGTCGGCTGCAGCCGCTTGAGCCGGTCCGAGAGGACCTTGCCGGTGGTGGGCCAGCCCTTGGGCAGGGGACGGCACTCCTCGCCGCTGTAGAGGACGGTGAGGCAGTGCAGCCACTCCGACGACGTCATGCGGACTTCCGCGCCCGCCTCCAGCCCCGCGGCGTGCTTCAACACCGTCTGCGCGAGGAGGTCACCCTCGATCACGTCATCGTTGAGGTCATCCAGGCTGGCCCGGTAGGCGGCCAGCGAGCCGAAGCCGGTCGCCGCATCGAGCTGCGCGCACAGGTGGGCGAAGTCGGCCATCCGCAGGTCGGTGGGGGTGCCCGCCTGGGCGGCCCGCACCTTCACCGTCAGGTCCAGCAGGGAACCGAGAACGACCGGCAGGATCTCCGCGTACTCCGCCCACAGCTCTGCGTCGGTGCGCCGCACGCGGGGCCGCACGAGCCGGAGTGGGAGGAGCCGTTCGGCGAGGTCGGGCCGGATGACGCCAACGTCAATGCCGGTCAGCAGCATGGGGCGCCGGTAGCGCGAGCGCACGACATCACCGTCGGTGAAAAGCGCGCGCTTGATGCTTTCGGCGCCGGTCACGATGCAGCACATGAGGTCGGACAGGTCCGGGGGTAGGTGGGAGAGGTTGTCCAGGGCGGTGACCCATCCGGCGGCGACGGCCGTGATCATGTTCTCCTCGTCCTTCGGGGCCCGGCGCAGGTCACCGCTCATGCCCTCGATGACCCGCACGAGCATTCGGCCGCCGGTGGACTTGCCCGCGCCCTGGGGGCCGGTGAGGAACGGGGCGGGGACGGGCACGGACGGCTCCAGGCAGCCGATGAGCCAGGCCAGGGCCAGGCACTCGGTCTCGGCGCTGGCGAAGTTACACAGGCGCAGCAGAAGGTCGATGCCCTTGCCGTCGGTGTCCTTGGCCGGCAGGGGGAGTTCGCCGGTGAGCTGGGTGCGCCGCCAGCAGACTTCCTGCGGGTCAGGGGTGAGGATGTCCCAGCCGGTGGGGTGGATACGGACGGACTTGCCGTCGTCGCGGCCCAGGTCGAGCCAGGTCGCGCCGTCGAATCCGGGCGCGACGCGGATGTGGGTGGGCTGCACGTCCTCGGTCAGGGCGAGTGCTTCGATCAAGTCCAGCGCCTCCTTGAGCGCGGTGCCGTTGAACACGCCGATCCCGTCCTTGAAGAGGCCGACCATGAGTTCCTGCCGGTGGCTGCCGGTCGTGCCCTGGGAGCGGATGGGCCGGGCGACGGGGTGGCCGTTCTTCTGCGCGTAGACGGTGCCGTCGATGGTGCGGAAGTACCGGAAGTGCGCCTGTGCGTAATCGGTGATGATCTGGCGGGCCGGGGTCTTCTCGTCCTCGGACACGGTCACATCCCCAGTGCGGTGCGGGCGTTGGCCCACGCTTCGGTGCAGTGCCGGACGGATTCACCCTTGTCCTGGGCGGCGGTGAACAGCCGGATGACATGGGCGTCGGTGAGGCAGCCGCATCGGCCGTGCGTGGACAGCACCGCGAGGAACGTCCGGTACACCGTCACGTGCACCGCGCTGCGGGCCTCGGTGATGCGCTGCACCGCCATGGCGATGCCGCGTTCCAGGTAGGCGGGCGTGCGGTGCGGGCACACCCCGCCGGCGCGTGCGGGCACGGTGACGACGTGCGGCGCCGGGCGGACCGGGGACGGCGCCTTGACGGCCAGGGCGCGCACGGCGTCCGGCAGGTCGGCCATGTGGCCGGTGCCGGGCCCGAGGTGGCGGGCGTAGGCCATGGACGACTTGATGTCGACACCCGGGCGGACGGCGTTGCGGGAGGGCATGGCGCCTCGGTAGATCCAGTGCTGCCCGCGGGTGGTCGGCACGGTGCGGGTGGCGGGCAGGGCGGTACGGGCCCATGCGATGGCGTCCGCGTCGTCCAGGTCCACCACGGTCACCCCGGCGCCGCCGGGGTGGTAGGCGACGGCGACGGCCCGCCGCCATGCGGCCGTCCATGCCGGGGAGGTGAGGACGGCCGGATCGGTGGTGGCGGCGGCCCAACCGTGGCACGGGGCCGGGCAGTGGCAGGGTCCCGGCACCTTCATGTTGGGCCGGTCCCCGCAGATGCTGTTCTTGCAGGCAGGGCAGTTGCCGAACGGCACCTTGCCTCGCCGCAGGGGCAGCACCGGCACGCCGGCAGCGGCCAGTGTCAGTGCGGTCCGTAGAGCTTCGGACAGCGTGCTCATGCCGCCGGGCCCTCGCCCGATCAGAGTCGGTTGCGTCATGCTGGAAGACCTCCACTGTTCAGTTGGATAGGTGGAACGAGGGCGGCCCCGGTTCTTGGCGGAATGGGGGGCCGCCCTCGGCGTAGCTAGAAGGGCGGTTTGTCGCGGTAACCGCCGGGCGTCCACGGGTCACGGCCGGTGTCGCGGCGGCGCAGCCACCGGGGCCGCCGCGGGATGGGCAGCAGGACCCGGTGGCGGGTCTCGTCCCAGCAGGTGCAGGGCTCCCAGTTGGTGCCCGCGTACTCGCCGGTCTCCGGGTCGCCGTAGTCGCGGTTGGCGCCGCCCTCCCCGTGGCACAGCTGGCAGTTCGGGCGGGGGGTGTCGGTGAGGATCAAGGCCCGGCGGGGCCAGTGCGTGAGCTGGATACGGAGTCGGATCATGGGTGGTCTCCTGTCAGCGCTTGGAGCCGAAGAGCTTGACGGTGATGCCGCCGACGCTGATCGGGCCGATCGCGGCGGCGATGGACACGGCGGTGTGGACGGCGAAGTCCAGCAGGGCCAGCAGCGCGGCGATGGTGGCCAAGATGCCGATCGCGCCGGCGCCGGCGACGGCGAGCGGGTACAGGAAGTGGCTGAGCGGGCGGCCAGTGGCGTCGGTGGTGTGGACGACGATGACGACCGGCTGTCCGGTGGCTTCGGCGCGACGGTAGGCGCCGGCGGGGATGTGGGCGGCGATGGTTCCCGGCGGGTCGCGGTGCGGCATGGTGGGGCTTCCCTTCGAGTGAGCCGGCCGGCCCGCGCCGGGGTGGCGCGGACCGGCCGGTTGGGTGTCAGGGATGGGTGCGAGACGGGTGTCACGGCGGTGTCAGGTACGCGTGACAGCGGGTCTGCCTAGGGGTTTGGGTGTCAGGGGCCCGTGACGGTGTCAGGTGTCAGGCGGCGGCCAGAGTGGGGACGATGCGCCAGCGACCGGTGGCGTTCGTGGGCTCCAGTCGTCCGTCGATGGCGGCTTCCTTCAGACGTGCGGACACCCACGGACGGGACAGGTTGTGCCGGTCGCACCAGTCCATGAAGTCCTTCGGGCCCACGACCATCTGCCCGGCCCGCTCGAACTCCTCCAGGGCGACCGCGAACAGTTCCCGGGCTTCGTCTGGAGACGGCTTGCGGCCGGTCTCCCGTCCGAAGATCGGCGCGTCGTCGCCTTCCTCGTCGCCCGGCAACTCGGCTTCGGGGTCGATGCCGGCGTCCTCGGGGTCGACCAGCAGTCCGTGTCCCTGCCCGTCGTTCATGTCGTGGTCTCCCTGTACGGCGGTCAGCCGCGGGCTGCCCGCGGCCGGGGCGGGGTCGGGGGTGGTGCGGCCGGTGTAGGCGCGGCCGGCGACCGCGGTGACCGCGTCGGCCGTGACCGGGTCGGCGATCGCGCCTTCCCGCAGTGCCCACGCTGCGAGCTGTTCCATGAGCGGGACGGCGCGGGCGGGGAAGGCAAAGGTGCGGCCCGGGGAGGGGTAGCGGTCCTCGGGGATGCCCGGGGAGACGACGTAGCAATAACCGGGGCGCCGGTTGCCCCACGCCCCGGGGTGCGCGCCGGCGTCGATGACCGCCTCAGGCAGCGAAAACCCTTCGTCGCGGGGGTCGCAGCCGAGCGCAACCACGGACGGCAGAGAGGCCCGGGTGCTGGTGGACATCTGGTCGTACGAGGGACGCTGCAAAGACACGATCAGGGAGACGCCGGCGGAACGGGCTTCCTGCGCGATCCCGGTGAACGCGTCGTCGCCGAGGTTGCGCAGGGTGTTCGCCGCTTCCTCGAACCAGGCCACCAGAAACGGCATACCCGGGCAGCCACATGACCGGCCGGACTGGCAGGAATGGTCGACGCTGTTCTGGGTCTCGGCCGCGGCAGGGACCCACTGCCGGTAGCCGTGAGCGCCGAGCCAGCGGGTCCGCGCGGGGATGACGGCCTTGACCGCCTCCACCATGACTTCCGTCTCCACCCCGCCCTCGGCGGACCAGTCCATGCCGGGCCGCAGCGGCGCGAAGTCCTGGAAGGCCTTCGGGTCGGACACCCAGAGCAGCACGTCCCGACGAGACAGGATCTCCGTCTGAAGGTTCAGGGCGGTCTCGCCCTTACCGGACCCGGTGCCGCCCGCGATCAGGACGTGAGTGCTGTTCCGCTTGGCTTCCGGGTCACCAGGGAGCCAGATCACGAGAGGGGAGCCGTCGTCGTACCGGCCGATGACCAGGGGCTCCGCGATCGAACCCCCGAGGTTCGACGGACCCTCGTACTCCGCGGGCTGCGCGAGCATGTCTTCGGGGACGATGACCAGTTCCCCGCGTCGGCTGGAGTCCGGCGAGGGGTGGTAGCGGACGGCGGAGACGGGCAGGTCCAGCGCGGACGCGATCCGGGCCAGTGCCTTGGAGACGTCGTCGTTGGTCTGCTCGCCCGGCTCCAGCGCCAGCGGCGCGGTGACCCGGTTCGGCTCCACCTTCGTCTGCCCGATCTGCGCACGGGCCAGACCGACCTTCTCCAACAGCCCCTTGTCGCCGCCGCCTCCCTGCGGGTCGGTGTCGTTGCGGCGCAGGATCATGCGGACGTTCCAGGACAGGGCCACGACCGGCCCGCCCATCAGGAACAGGTCACAGAGCGGTTCGGCGGTGGGGCCGGCGAGGCAGGCCGCGGTCACCCACGCCGATCCCGCCGCCACGGTGATGGCCGAGTGCAGGCGGCGCTGCTGGGTGGTGGACTTCCCCGCCCACCAGGTGGCTCCGGTGAGGGCGACGGAGGCCAGGGTGAGGCCCACCCCGGCCGGAGCGGACGCCTCCCATCGCAGCGAACCGAGCGCGCCGGCCAGCCCCGTGCCGCCCCAGCCGAGCCAGGGCGGCAGGTGCGGCATGACCCGGTTGAGCAGGTAGACACCCACGCTGCCGCCCGACCTGGTGGCGTACGGGTCGGCGAGGTAGGCGGTGGCTCCGTCGTGGCCGTAGGCCACCGAACGGCTGTTGCGCGCCATGAACGATCACCCCTTCCCTACTGCTGAGCCCAGTTCATGACCGGCTGCTGCGGCCGGCGGGCACGGTGACGGACGCGGTTGATCTCCTCTTCGAATTCCTGCTGGAAGGTCGCGTAGCAGGCGGCGGCGTTCTTCGCCGCGTCCCGCAGCGCGTCCGCGCTGCGCTGCATCTTGCGCGCGACCTTCTGCGCCCGGATCCGCGAGCCGAACGCCCTTCCCTCCGGGTCCGGCACGGCCGCCAGGACGCCCTTCATGATTTCGGCGCCCATGGCCACCTCGATGGACAAGGTCACCGCGGCGGCTCGCAGGGCGTTGCAGTACTGCCGCACCTGGGCCGGGGAGGTGAACTCCGGTGCCGGCAGCAGGGTTTCGGCGTGCGGACGGCCCCCGCTGCCGGTGCCGCCGCGGTGGTTGTTGGTGGTCCGGTTGATGGTGACGTTCACCGGGGGCGCGAACGAGCTGCCCAGTCCGCCGACGAAGCCGCCGGCCGCGGCCCCGACGTTGGCGAACTTGTTGGACTTCGTTCCGTTGGCGTTGCTGCCGCCCCGGCTGTTGCTGTTGGTGGAAGCCATCGGTCGACTCCTTCGCGGGTCAGTGGGTGCGGCGGACGATGAGCCAGACGGTCTGCGCGGTGCTCCAGATCAGCAGCCACAGCCAGCCGAGCGGGCCGGTGAGCGGCCCGAACCCGGCCGCGGCGGCGAGCCAGCCGCCCGCCAGCGTCGCGAGCAGGGCCAGGCCGATGCGCCAGGCCAGGACCGTGCCGGTTCCGGGGCGGCGGCGCTGCATGAGCGGCACCCACACGGCCGGGCCGACGGCGAGGACGGTGAGGACCAGGCCGGCCCACGGCGCCACGACGTGCAGCACACCGGCCGCGGCCAGGGCGAACACGGCGAGGCCGGTCGGGGCGAGGGCGCCGCGGTGGCGCCACAGCATGCGGCCCACCCATCCGGCGGCCTCCCAGGTGAGGGAAGGCCGCTCGGGGACGACGATGACGAACGGCTGAGCGGCGCGGCGCCCGCGCTGGCGGGGGATGTGGACGGTGTGGACGCCCGCGGCCTTGACGCCGCGGGCACGGGTACGGCTGGACACAGCGAATCTCCTCGTAGGAGGTGGTTGATGGGTGTGCTGTGCTGTTCAGGCCGCGGCGGCCTGGTCGTCCGGGTAGGCGCACGGGGTGCACATGCCGAGCGCGGCCGGGATGACGTATCCGGCGTCCCGGTGGCACTCAGGACAGGTGCGGCGGGCGGTGTTCGCCCGCTCCAGCGCGGCCCACTTCGCCGGGGTCATCGGGCGCACCGGCCGGGCCTGGTCGACGCGGTAGAGGTAGGCGACCAGAGGCGGGCGGCCCCGCCGCCGGGGCCTTTCGAGCTGAGCGGCCACCTCCTGACCACCAGGCCGCAGCCCGCGGGCACGCAGTTGGCGGCGGGTGGCGTAGCCGTCCGGAGCCAGGCGCCACCGGAAGACGGGCAGCGTGCTCACGCCGCGCCGCGCCGTCCGGGACGGCGGCCGGCGACCGACCCGAGCAGCCGCCCGAGACGGGCCCGGCGAGGACCGGGCCGGCCGGACCGCTTCGCCGCGTACATGGCCTCATCGGCGCGGCGCAGCAGCGCGGACAGGTCCTCGCCCGGGTGATCGACGGCCCGTACCCAACCCAGGGACACTGTGGTGTGCACCTCGGGGGCGGCGTCGACCGGCCGGGCCAGGACGCGGGTGAGGGTGTGCAACCGGTCGGCCATGGTGCCGTCGCGGTCGACCACGACGGCGGCGAACTCATCCCCACCGAGCCGCCCGGTCACTCCGCCGGGGGTGGCGCCGTGGGCGAGGCGGGCGGCGACCGTAGTGAGCAGAACGTCACCGGCCGCGTGACCGTGGGTGTCGTTGATCTGCTTGAAGTGGTCGACGTCCGCCAGCACGACCACGGCGCGCGGGTCGCGCAGCAGGCGGCGGGCCCGCCTGGTGAACGCATCCCGCGTCCACAACCCGGTGAGCGGATCACGTCGGGCGGTGGTCAGCCGTCCGTGCAGCCAACGGGCATGTACCGCCCACCCGATGACGGACGGCACGGCCGGTAAGAGCGCGGCGAGGGTACTCACGCGACCACCCGCTTCCACGCAGCCCGCAACCGGACCTCCGAAGCGGAGTGGCCGGCGGCGCGGAAGCGGGCAGCCGTCTCGCGGTAGGACAGGGGCGGGGTCTGGCTGTGCCGGATGTCGTGCACCAGAACATCCAGCGCGTCATCGGTGAGGGCGGGCGCCGGCTCCAGCGCCGGCACGGGCTCGCTGGGGCCCCACACGGGCAGTTCCCAGCGGGCCGTGACGTCGGGCGTGACGGGGGTCGTCACGCTGGTCAGCGCCCTGCCGGTGTCCTCGCCCCGCCGTGCCGCTTCCAGCGTCGACCAGGCGCCGGCGAGGGTCGCGGAGGTCTTGGCCTGGACGCGTGCGACGCGGGCCCCGGCCCCCGTCACGGCCACGAGCCGCGTCTCTTCGGTGGCCGCCTCGGCACGCAGCCGGGCACGAGCCACGGCCGCCTCATCCCGCGCTTCCTGCTGAATGCCGCGGATGGCGTCCAGCGCACCGGGGGTGAGAGCGGTGCGCTCCCACAGCCCATGGACCAGCCACAGAGCCTTCGCGGCGAGAGGCAGCCACGCCACGGCCAGCCACGCGGCGGTAGAGCCGTCGGTGGTGAGCGCGTGGGCGACCAGCACACCGGTGGCGAGCAGGCCAAAGGACCAGCCGACAACGGTCACCGGTGTGCTGTGGTCACCCTGGGCGGCGAGGCGGCGCTCGTAGGCGAGGGTGGCCAGCCATCCGCCGTCGATCCCGAGACCGACGACCAGAGCGACCGGCCACGGCACCGCCCCGCCCAGCCACATCACGACCACCGCAAGGGTGAGCACCATGGACACCGCCGTCATCACGGCGGCCGGTAGAACGGTCCTGGCCTTCATGCCGCACCGCCCGGAAGGCTCGTCGCGGCCGTGCGGTTTGCCAGCGCCGCCCGCTCGGCCAGCACCCGGCGGCGGGCCCGGCGCAGCCGGCGCTCGTCCAGCTCGGACGGCGTGCGGTCGAGGGTGATGATCTGCGCGTCAAGCAGGTCGACGTCCGCGAGGATCAGCGGCATCTCCTGCTCGATCGCGTCCAGCTCCGCGCTGGTGGGCTCCATGAAGTCGGCGAACGCGGTAACAGCGCCCTGAAGTGTGACGATGTGGCTCATTGGGTCGTGGTCTCCCTCGCAGGTGGAACGGCCCGAACAGCGCCCCCGGTGTTCCAGCACCGGGGGCGCACGCCGTTGAAGTCGGAAGGTCCGGCTCCCCACGCCCCGCCCGTACGGACACCGCGTAGCGGGTTCGGACGGGCGGGGGAGGCAACCGGCCGCAGCGCCGACGACGTTGCGGCATGACCCCGCGCACGACTGGCAGCACCCGGCAGACCAGGGCGCCCCGTACACGGGAGGGTCGGAAAGACTCAGGTGGCATTGCCGCGCCTGTCGGTCCCACACGGCGGCGCCTGGCTATGTCGAGACACGACAACCCCCAACTGCTCTGATGACTAGGGATGAAGCACTGCAAGGGGGATCGCGTCCCCACTCTCCGGCCGTTGCTCGCGGTCGCCGGGCCACCTCGCCAGTACGGGTCGAAACCCTGTTCTGTCTGGCCTTCAGCGGGATTGCAGCGTCCCCGCCTTCTGCGCATGCGGCATGAAGCCGCCAACCAGTCGAGTTGTTTGCGTTCGACTGTGCAGTACCTGTTTTACAGGTACTGCATGAGGGGTCGTCAAGTAGCTTGGCGGATCCTCCTGGTGTCGCGCCGGAACTTCCCGACGCACACTCAGCATCGCTGCACGTCACGAGAGTTGATTACCCCCTGCGTAGACAGCCGTGGGACTTCTGGCTACGGTCGAGAAGTCCCTAGACGTCCCGACGGGGGTGCAGATGTCGAACGAGCGGTTACGGTCGGCCCTTCTCGCCCGCGGTATGACCGTGCAGAGCCTCGCTGAAGCGATCGCGGTCAGCCCGAAGACGGTCGAACGCTGGATCACTCAGGGCAAGGTGCCGTACCGACGTCACCAGTACGCGACAGCGGCGGTACTCAAGGTCGACGTCACGACGCTGTGGGAAGACGGCAGGACCATCGACAGCGCGACGGATCTGACCAAGGCCGAGATAGCAACCGTCTACCCGCACCGGCACACCGTGCCGGCGGGGCTGTGGCGAGAGCTCTACGGTCGCGCCGAGCGGAACTTGGACGTACTCGTGTACTCCGGCTTGTTCCTCTCCGAGGATCCCTTGTTCCACGACCTGGTGAAGGCCAAGGTGGAGGCCGGCGCCCAGGTGCGCATCCTGCTCGGAGACCCCGACTGCGCAGCCGTCCGGCAGCGCGGCATCGACGAGGGTCACCAGATCATGGACGGCAAGATCCGCAACGCCCTGTTGCTGTACCGCCCGCTCATGCGCAGCCACCCGGACATCGGTTTCCGGCTGCACGACTCGACGCTCTACAACTCCATCTACCGCGCCGACGACGAGATGCTGGTGAATCCTCACGTCTACGGCATCGGCGCCTATCTGGCGCCCGTCCTGCACCTGCGTCGCCTACCGGGCGGGGGACTCTTCGACACGTACGCGAATAGCATCGACCACACGTGGGAGAACGCCCGTCCGATCACCGCCCAGGACATAGCCAGCATCACGGGAGCCTGAACCATGGGACGCATCGACTACCTGCACGACCCCGACGCCCCGCCGGCCAACTCGGTGGTGCCGTCCGTTGTCGCCTTCGTCCAGAACGATGCCGGCCAGGTGCTGATGATCCAGCGATCCGACAACGGGCGCTGGGCACTGCCGGGCGGTGGCCACGACGTGGGCGAGTCCATCAGCGACACCGTCGTCCGTGAGGTCTGGGAAGAGACCGGGATCAAGGTCGAAGTGGTCGACGTGTCCGGGCTCTACACGGATCCCGGACACGTGATGCAGTACGACGACGGCGAGGTGCGCCAGCAGTTCAGCATCTGCTTCCGTGCGCGGCCGGTCGGCGGTGAACTCCGTACGAGTAACGAGACGACTCAGGTCCGCTGGGTCGCCCCGGCGGACCTGACGGAGCTGGACGTGCACCCCACGATGCGGCTGCGCATCGAGCACGCCCAGGACAAGGCCCGCACGGCGCCCTACATTGGCTGACGCTTGGCGGCACCGACGCGTTCGAGCACCCGGGACGTGCACGCCAGGATTTCGGGTTCGGCTCGGCGGATGAACGTGCCGATGAGGCTGTCCGGACCGTACCGGCCGGCAATCTCGTTGATCCGATCAACCGGGTTCGTGGGGGTGCCGTCCGGCGTGGTGTTCATGTCGCAGTAGCAGAGCGCGTCATTGAGGTGCTCGTGCTCCCGTGGGAACTCGCCGTCCAGCTCCTCGCGCATGCCGCGCGCTTCCGCCTCCATCCAGGCGCAGGAGTGGTGAGCGACCAGGTTGATGACTCGCTCGTCGGCGCCGGCAACGTCGCGGAGGTAGCGCGCACCGTCCAGCGGGTGAAAGCCCGTCTTGGCGAGGTCCGGCGCGTACCCAATGTCGTGCAGGACCGCCGCGGCCTCCAGCAGCTCCGCGTCCTGGTCAAGGACGAGTGCGATTGTGCGCGCCCTGTTGGCGACTCCCAGGCAGTGCTTCCACCGTCGCGGCAGCGGCTCGGCGAGCAGGGACTCAGCCAGGGGATAGGCCCACTCCGTCAACTTCGGCAAGCTACGAACGCTCCTCTCGCGTCGGCACGGCCCGGACCGTCCGCACCCTGCCCTGTCCGCCCCCCGCCAGCACGCCGGCGGCTTCCAGTTTCTCCAGCGCCTTCGTCACCGTGGGACGTGAGACACCGAATCGCTCGGCAAGCGCCGAAGCACTCGGGAAGGCTTCCCCCACTTCGAGCCCGTCAGCCGTGATGACGTCCGCGATCCGCTGATGCAACGGACGCCGATCGACTCGCGCGCCCGAGCGCACGACGTGCCACCGCTCGCCCGGCGCCGGTTCGGCGAGACCGCCCTGCTTCAGTACCCCAAATGCGCGGACAGCGACGCCCCGCGAGACCTTGTAATCGCGCACAACCTCGGTCAGTGACGGCAGCACCGTCATGTCCGGGTCCTCTTCGATCCGCGTCTTCAGCGCATCAGCGATCTTCAGGAAGGTTCCCCGAGGGTTGGCCTGCTGCGACACCTGCTCTCCCTCTCCGCTCGCCCGTCATCCCTCCAAGACTCCCATGACTCGCGGCTGCCACAGAGAGGCCAGAACGTACTGCTGTCGTATCGCGTGCGAGCCTTCTGCCTCGGGGAGAACTTCTCTACCTCATCAAGCCCCGGCTGCGCTCCGCTCCGCCGGGCGCGCTCCCGGCTCCGCTGCGGGCGCCGCTCCTGCCTCGGGCCCGCTTCGCCCGCGCTGCGCCGACGCGCGCTCTTGTAAGGGTTGGCCGGCGGCATGAGGTCAGAACACGTCATGGCTGGGGCGGTCGGCTCCACGGCTTTAGGCAGCCACTTTGGCGCGAGCCTCGCAGATCATGCCTCAACGTCGTGCTTTACCGGGCCGGTCCACAGACTGCCCGACGCGCCGGAAGCTTACGGGGCCGTGATCACTCACGCCAAAGCAGCTCCAGCCCAAAGCCGCTCCACCGACCGCGTGAGGATCTGCACGTATGAGCCGGGCGAGAGTATCGGCGAAGGCGAACCCGAAGGGAAGGGCCGCCATGGATATGCCACCCGATTGGGTGAACGACCTATTAGGCAAGCTCTGTTGCCAGGGAGACTTGCGGGGCAATCAGGAGCGGCACCGGCCAATGCCTCATGCCGCCCCAGCACAGTCAAGAGCCCAGGGAACTGTCCCACGCCAGCAGTTCAGCTCCCTGGGCTAGTCCGGCCCCTCTGAAGATCCATTGGAGCCCTCATGAACGACGGTACGCGGACGAGCCTCGCAAGGCATCTTTCAGCGATTGAGCGAGAGAGATTGTTCCGTTACGACAAAATCGCGTCCCGAATGTGGTATACGAGCGTCGGCCTGCTGTACTCGTCTGGGCTGGTCTCGTGCGTTGCCCTACTGATGGAGATCGTCGAGGGCGACGGCGCGATGGCTGCCGTGTACTTGGGCATGGCAGTCGCTCTGTTCGGGGCGGGCGAGAAGGCCCGCCGTGCCGCAGCGCGGGTCCAGCGACGTCTCCTCCGGGTCGCACAAGCGGCAACCTCGGTGTGAGTTCGGGCCGTCCCTGGGCCGTCCAGCGGCGCACGGCGATGACCAACGACGACAAACGTCGACGGCTCCGCCGCTGGTCAGAGAGCTGACCGGTGACGGAGCCGCAGATCGCAGGCGTGCGAGTTCAGAACTTGTTCTTCTGGGGTGGGCTACTTCTTGAAGGTTTCCGCGAGTGATTGCAGCAATTTAAGAGCCTCCGGTGTTACACCATCCGGCAGAGTAGTTGCGCCACTCTGTTGCTCGCTCACTGATGTGCCGTCACTCGCACCCCGCTCCACGAAGAGACGGGAAGCAGCGGCCGCCTTAATAGACTCACGTTGTTCCGGCGGCAAGTTCACGATAAACGGATCGAGGGCAGCCAAGTCCAGCTGAACAGATTTGGCGCGGCGCTCTTCTTGGCGATGTTGAGATGATTCCTTAGCCATATAGACGCCACCCGCGAGCAGGGCAAGCGAGCCGCCAAATCGGACAGCCATGAACTGCCAAGGAGTCTTTTCATCAACGTTGCTAACCAAGAGGGTGACGAGAAAGATAAGAAAGCTGCACGCGAACACGCTTACCGCACCAAAGCGCCAACTATTCGCAGACTTTCGCTCCTGTTCGGCGTATCGCCCGTATTCGGTTGCAGTACTAGCCAGACCAACTGCATTCACAAGTTCAACCGCTTGATCACGAAGTGCAGCCACCTCGTCTACGATCCGTTGACCTGCTTCTTTCTGTGCATTTAGGGCTTCGTCGGACTGGGCTCGAACCTTCTCTGTAGCGCTGAGCGTATCTTCGGCCAATTTCTCAAGGGCTCTTTGATGAGATTCGCTCCGCGATGCCTCAGCCTCCGAATAACTCGTTTGGTAAGAGTTGATGGCTTGGTCGAGACGCTGACTCTGTGCGGTAACTGTTGCAGTCACAGAGGAAACCTCTGACCGCAACTGTTCCACTTCAGCTTGAGTGGCCTGTATGTTGCCCTGCGCCTCAGTCAACAGCTCTGAGAAATCCGCTTGTGTAGTTGCGGTCAGCTCGTTGATCTTATTTTGCAGACCCTCGACTTGCCCTCTGATGCCTTCAATGGCATTTTGGGCGTCTGTGACGAAATCCGTGGCGGCGGCCCGGAGGCCGCGCGTGTATCTATCCTTCGAGGGCGGCCAAGTTCGGACTGTATCGAATGCCGCATCTAGGTAGCCCTCTGCAGCTGAGACCAAGTAATTCGATCCAGATCCCGTAGCCCACGCGTTTACGTGCTGCTGGACGTTAACGAGATTCTGCTGAAGAGCGCTGAGAGCCTGACCGGTTACGACCATCACCGGCTCTTGGCCCATTTCGGCTATGTACGACAGGCCCATATTTAGGCGGTCGTAATGGTCGCGGTCCTCGGGCGTCACGCGTCCCTCATGGCTTTTGAGGAGGCTACGGAGGTCGGCCACCAAAGACCACACTGGGTGAGCCTTATATTGAATCTCCCACCGCTCAATCCCCATTACAGCACTCCTTGTCCCCACCCAGCCCTCCAAGGCAGGCGCTCAACCGTGCTCTGCCTCAGTTGCAAGATAGTAGCTTCAACCATCAAGAGTGACAGCAAGCACAGTGCCACCTCATACCCCAGAAACACGCATGCACGAGCGCCCTCCCGGGCCGCCCTCGGGCTGTGGAAGGGCGCTGAATGGTGACCGACGTCGACAGCTCGGCAGCAGGTCAGGACGTTGATCGATTAGGCGGCCGCAGGTCACAGCCGCCGGTGATCAGTTGTGGCTGACCTGAGGAAAGTCGCCTGTGGCCGTTGCGTGGCCAGATCGCTCCCTTGTGTGCGCTTTGTCTACGTGTCACACAGTTGAGAGGCGGCGTGATACGGCGGAGGGGGACTCTGCATGTCCGTGTCGAGTGACGAGCCGGTAGCACCGTCGGCCTGGGCGATCGAGAGGTTCGGGCGGCATGCCGGCGCACTGGCGGCAGCCGTGCCGGTCCAACTGGCCAACGCGCACGCGAAGGCTCATGCCGCCCACCTTGCGGTAGGGCTGAAGAAGCGGAGCCCCTACGGGGTCGCCCTCGCAGGACTCGTGCGCGAGTACCTGGCGCAGACGGCGCGGGAGCTGGGGGAGTCCGTGCGCGACGTGCGCGGGTACGAGTACGCAGTGATCAACGATCACGCGCTCTTCCCTTTCAGGTACGCAGACAAGCCGAGGCCGCTTGAACGTGCCCGGTTGCCTTCGAACGCGTCACCCACCCGGCGCCGACTGTTCCGGGCGCACGGGCCCCAGCCGCCAGAGGGGCTGTTCGACCTCGATGACGGGCTGGTGACGGAGGAGTACCTGGGGCTGCACGAAGCGTTCGAGGAGCTGGGAGCTTCTACCAAGCTGATCTGTGTCTTCTTCACGGCCGACGCGGAGAACGGCATCCACGCCATTCACTGGGGAGAAGCCCACCTCGAACCGGACCGGACCTTCCGGTGGCTGTACAAGGAACAGCTCCCCGTCGCTCCCGTGCCGCTTGAGTGACCTGGGCTTCGCCGCTCTCGGTAGAGAGTCCGGCTGACATCACCAGCTGACATCAAAGGCGTCGGACCAGGGCAGACAACGACGGCCTCAGCTGGAATGCCGGGCGGCCACAAGCGCCCGTTCCGAGATGCCACCTTATCTAGCGAACGAACTTGTAAGGCGAAGGTCACCGGAAGTGCTCTACGCGAGAGTGCTGGGCTCCTCGCAAGCTGTTGCGCTGCGTTGTTGTGAAGGGATGCGGTGCTGGGCGGTCCGGCGGGTCTCGATGAGCGTGCGAAGGTCCTTAGGTGTTGGCCAGGGCGCCCGGCGGTGGATCATTCGGTGGCAGTTCGCGCAGATGAGTGCGAGGTCGCTGAGTTTGGTCCGGCCTTTGCCGGCCTCATGCAGCGGGACTACGTGGTGGCACTCGATGTAGCCGTCTCCGCGGTCGCCGTAGACCTGTTCGAAGTCGAATCCGCATGCCTCGCAAGCGAGCCTTCCACCCTGCCGAAGGACTGCGGTGATCTTCTTCTTGCGTAGGGCCTTGTTCCGCTCGCGGCTCCTGTGGCGGCGCATCAGCAGCCGCCCTTCAGGCGCGCTGTAGTCGTCCAGCTCTTCTTCCTCATCTAGAGGAAGACCCTGGAGATCGCCCGCAGCGATGCCCTGCCGGATGAGCTGAGCCACCTCGGTCATCTCGGCTGGCATGGCAAGGAAGTCGTTCAGCACTGCAACATCAAGGGCTCCGCCGTTGGTGGGCTTGCCTTGGTAGTCCGGGTGCCGCGTGGCGATGTCGAACGTCTTCCGGGCAACCCCGTTGGGGTTGCGAAACTTCTCGTTGCGGTCGGCCTCGGCGTGGATCGGCATCAGTTGCAGGAGGCCAGACAACTCGATGACGCGCTGGTCGTTCGCATCGAGCCCCTTCCAGCCGTTCGCCATCACGAGATGACAGGCCAGGATGATCTCGTCACGCGCCCAGTCAGGGTTTTTGACGGTTTTGACCTTGAACCCGGCGCGCTTGAGCCAGGCCGCTGCATGGTCCCTGCCGCCGCTGAACTCCGCGGGCAGCAGTGCCCGGCCGTGATCCCACTTGTGAGCCACGCCGGCGATCGCCTTGGAGTCGTACCATCTGCCCTCGTGTACGAGGACGTATGAGAGTGACGCCTTGAAGCCGTACTTCGCGAGGAACTCCGTCCGGCCCATCTGGTCGTACTCGGCGATGACTTTGAGTACGGCGTCCCGTGTGATCGCACCTATGCGCATGGCTGAAGGCTACGGCCAGGCACTGGCAGCGGGCATCGGTGACTGTACAACCGTGCCTGAAACGGGGGAGTGTTGAGATCTGGCTGGTGTCACGGCTGGCAGCTCCCGGGGGCGTGACGCGCAGCCGAGCACTTGGGCCTCCACTCGTCTGGCGGATGCGATCCCCGAGCCATTCAAGGCCGGGGACGGTCTCAGTCGCGGTCTCGATCGTCGGTTCTTCCGTGAACACCCGCCATAGTCCGCCGGCGTCCAAGACCCCGTGTGACCAGGAGTCGAGTGCGTTTCGCAGACTTCCGCGGACATCCACGGACCAAGATCAGACAACTCGTAATGCGTAGGTCTCGGGTTCGAATCCCGAAAGCGGCTCGGATCAACCCCAGGACTCACTCGCCGTGACCTGGGGTTTTTTCATGTGGCGGATGCGGCGCCGGTCCCGGACCTCGTCAGTCGCCGTTGCCGGGTGGGCCGGCGCGGAGTCCGCCTCCCTCTCCGGGGCGCCGACCCCTGCTCCGGCCGTGCGCCGGGCGGCGCCGCCTGCCGCCTGGCGCACCGGCTCCCCACCGGGATCCGCTGACCGCCGCCTGTCACCCCGGTCGCTTCACGGTCGACGCTCCGGCGTCACCGCTCGTCGTGTCCGCCGTGGCGCTGGCCGCCTGCTCGTGCGCCCGGCGCTCCGGCCGGGCGGAGAGCCAGGTGAGCAGCGCCGCCGCGAGGACGCAGACCGCCGCGACCGGCAGCAGCGAGGCGGCGCTGCCGAACGAGTTCAGGCCGATCGCGCCGATCACGCTGGACAGGGAGATCGCCAGGTACATCACGGCCGCGTTGAGCGAGACCCCCAGCGCTTCGGCCCCCGGCTGGGAGAGCGCCATGACGCGGTGCTGCTGGGGGGCGGTGACCGACCACGAGCCCACTCCGCTGAGCGCCACCACGACGACCGCGGCGGCGAACGACTTCTGGCTGGGCAGCATGGCGAGGAACACCGCGGACAGACCGAGCGTGGCGCAGATGACCACATTCCGTGGCCCGTGCCGGTCGGCCAGGCGGCCGGCCATCAGGTTCCCCGCCGTACCGGCCAGTCCGAACACCAGCAGCAGCAAGGCCACTCGGCCGCCGTCGCCGCCGGTGGCCGGTGCGAAGACCGAGCTGATGTACGTGTACGGCAGGTAGATCCCGACGAAGGCCAGCAGCGTGACGGTGAGGACGCCGGCCACCCTGCGGTCGGTGAGCGGCGAGAGCCGCCGGCGCAGGCCCGTCCTGGCGCCGAGCTTGATCTCGGGCAGCCGCAGCGCGATCACCGGCGCGATCACGACGGCGAGTGCCGTGACGAACCACATGGTCGCCCTCCACCCGAACGCGTTCCCGATGGCGGTGCCCAGTGGCGCGCCGAGGGCGAGCGAGGACGTCAGGCCGACGGTCACGATCGCGATCGCCCGCCCGCGCCGTTCATCGCCGGCGATGGCGGCGGCGGTGGTCCCCGCGTTGGGCGTGAACATCGCGGCTCCCGCCGCGGCCACCACCCGGGATGCCACGACCAGCGGGTAGCCGGGGGCGAGTGCGGTGACGACGTTGCCCACCGCGAAGACGGCGAGCGCCGTGACCAGCACCCGGCGCCGGGACCACGTGCCGGTCAGGGCCGCCAGGACTGGTGACAGCAGTGCGTAGGCGAGGGCGAAGACGCTGACCAGCTGACCCGCGGCGGCGATGCCGACGTGCAGTGAACGGCTGATGTCGGGAAGCAGGCCGGCGATCACGAAGGCGTCGGTTCCCACCGCGAAGGTGCCCAGGGCCAGAACCATCGCATGAGGGCGCCAGCGCTCGCCGTGATCGGGCTGCGCGGTGTCGGTCATCGGGTGCTCCTTTTCCGATGGACATCGTCTGTTACGACGAGCATCGTAATAAGAGTCGATCGTGATCGTAACTACCGACGTACATTGACTCTCTTGCCGGACGGCGGCCAGATGTGATGTGTACGGTCAGAGGCGATCACCATGGAGGCCGTGATGCGCGACACGAAGGACACCTGGCTGCCGGAGCCCGACCTCGACGAGGTCGACGTCGCTACGGTCCTGCAGGCTCTGGCCGACCCCGTACGCCTGCGGATCGTCCGGCTGCTCGACGGCGCGGGTGAGGGTTCCTGTACCAGCCTCGACGTCCCCGTCAAGCGGTCGACCGTCTCCCATCACCTGCGCACGCTGCGGGAGAGCGGCGTCGTCGCGACCCGGCTGGTCGGCAACTCCCGGCTCAGCAGGCTGCGCACGGACGAACTCGAACGCCGCTTCCCCGGCCTGCTGACGTCGATCCTGACGGCCTCCGCACCGCAGGAGCGGCGACAGCACGGCGGATGACCCGGCGGGGGGCAGGGCCACCGCGCGACGAGCGGCGCCGAGCCGACGGGCCGAACTGCTGGGGCCGGCCGGTGGAGGGCGGGGTGCGCGGCGGCTCGGGCGTCTCGTCGGTGTTTCGCGCCGGCACCGGTGCCGGGAGCGGCTACCGGGTACCAGGAAGCGGACCGGTGCGGGGAGAAGAAGGCGGGACGGGGCCCCGGTCGTTCACCTCCGACGGCCGGGGCCCTGTTCGTCCCCGGACCCGGCCTGCGGCGACACTCCCCCGAGTTACGCGACATACGCGCGCGCCGTCGGGCCGGACCCGATGGAATGATCACATCAGGATTCGCCAACGGATCGCTAACATGTGGCCAACGGTTCGTCGGGGGTTGGCGAGCCGGCTGGCCGGAAGTCGCCCGGCGGCGACGGACGCACCCCGCATGCACGGGCGTTCCGGAACCGGACCGGCGGACGGAAGGCGGCGGGAAACCGTTGAGGACAGGGCGGAAATCCGCCAGACAACGGCGGCGGGCACACGCCCGCCGCGGTGCGCGGTCGGCCCCGACCGCGCGGAAAGGCAGTGAAGCGGCGTGATGCGGCGGTGCGAGCTGCGCTTCGGGCTGCTGGGGCCGCCGGTCCTCTACGACCGACCGCCGGACGGGATGCCGGACGCCACATCTGCGGGGCCCCGGCAATCCGGCCGAGCGGACGCGCCCGCGCGCCCGGCGCCCCCCGGCGACGCCGCCGACCGCGGTGTCCGTGCCATCGGCAGTCCCAAAGTCCGCGCCCTCCTCGCCGCGTTGCTGCTGGAGCCCGGGCGGGTGGTCTCGGTCCAGTCGCTGAAGGACGCGCTGTGGGGCGGCGCACCGCCCGTCTCCGCGAAGGCATCCCTGCACAACCACGTCACCCGGCTGCGCCGCCTCCTGGACGACCCCGAACGGCTCAGGGCCGTACCACCGGGGTACGTGCTGCGGGTCGACCACGGCGAGCTGGACGTGCACGTCTTCGACGCCCTGGTCGCCGAGGCGCGGGCCGCGCACACGCGGCGTGACTGGCCGGGCGTCGTCCGCGCCTGCACCACCGGGCTCGGGCTGTGGCGCGGCACCCCGCTCAGCGGACTCCCCGCCGACCTCGGCGGCTACGCCCTCGTGCAGCGCCTCCAAGAAGCCCGGCTGTCCCTGCTGGAGTGGTGGTACGACGCCGAGATCGCCGTCGGCGGAGCGCGGTTGGCGGCGCTCGTGCCGGAGCTGGCGGCCCTGGTCGCGGAGCATCCGCTGCGCGAGGCCTACCACCGTCAGCTGATGCTCGCCCTCCACCGCACCGGCCGGCGGGCCGAGGCCCTCGCCGTCCACCGTGACCTGCGCGCCCGCCTCGTGGAGGAACTCGGGGTCGAACCCGGTCAGGCGGTCCGCGAGGCGCATGTCGAGGTACTGCGGGGGAGTGACGAGGGGCGGCGGCGGGAGGACGGCGAGCACGGCGGTCCCGGCCCGACCGGTGGTGACGGGCGCCGGCCGGGCGAAGACGGCCGGGTGGGCGCCGTCGGCAAGGCCGACGCGACCCCGTCGGCGTCCGCGCCGTGCGACGCTGACGGGCCGGATGCGCGGCAGGCCCCGCGTCCGGCCCAGCTCCCGGCCCCCCCGGCGCATTTCACCGGTCGTGCCGACGTGTGCCGCGCGTTGCGCCACGCGCTGACCGAGCCGCCCGCCCCGGCACCCGCCGTGGCCGTGATCAGCGGCATGGCGGGCGTCGGCAAGAGCGCGCTGGCGCTGCATGTCGGCCATGAGCTGAGGGAACGTTTCGCCGACGGTCAGCTCTACGTCAACCTGCACGGCGCCACCCCCGGGGTGGCCCCGCTGACCACCGCGCAGGCGCTCGCGGCGCTGCTGCGTGACCTCGGTGCCGAGCCGCGGAACATCCCCGAACACCCGGACGCCGCAGCCGCTCTGCTCCGCTCGCTGCTCGCACCGGCGCACCTCCTGCTGGTACTGGACGACGCGGCCAACGCGGCCCAGGTACGGCCCCTCCTCCCGGCCGGCCCCGGCTGCGCGGTGATCGTCACCAGCCGCTCGCCGCTGACCGCGCTCGACGGCGTCCGGCGCTTCCCGCTCACCCCACTGACCGGCGAGGACAGCGCGGCCCTGTTGCGCGCCGTGAGTGGACGGGAGGGGCTGGACGCCGGGCACGCCCTGGTCGAACTGACCGGCCGGCTACCGCTGGCGCTGCGCGTGGTCGCGGCCCGGCTCGCTGCCCGGCGCGCCCTCACCCCCGACGTCCTGGCGAGCCAACTGGCCGACACGGACGGGCGATTGCGCCATCTGGAGTACGACGACCTGAGCGTGCGGCGTTCCCTGGCCGTCGCCCACGACGCTCTCGCCGCCGCCGAGCGCGAGGCCGACCGGGACGCGGCCCTCGCCCTGCGCCACATCGGTGCCCTCGACCTGCCCACCTACGGCGCCCCGCTCGTCGCCCGCCTCACCGGCACCGACGAGCGCCGCGCCGAGGCCGCCCTGGACCGCCTGGTCGACGTCGCCCTCCTGGAGGAGACGGCGTACGGCCGCTACACCCCCCATGACCTGGTCCGTGACTTCGCCCGCGAACTGGCTGACGCCGCCACACCCGCCGGCCTCGCCCCGCCCCCGGCCGCTCGCCCGGCCGGGACCCCGGACGCGGCCGCAGGCGCCGACGCGCCCGGGAACTCCGCCCCCGACACGGCCGCCGCAGCTGCCGAGGTGTCCGGTGACTCCGTGCGCGGCACGGCCGGTACGGCTGCGGATACGGCCGGCACCGCCGTCGCGGCTACCGACGGGGGGACGACCCCCGCTCCGGGCCGACCGGCAACAGGCCGGCCCGCCCCCGGCCGTTCCGGCCCAGGTGTCCCCGTGGTCCCGGCCGCCGGGCCGGGCGCGAGTACCCGCCCCGCACTCGCCGGGGCCGCCCCCCAGGACCCCACCGGCCCCGATCACACCGCACTGCGGTGGTACGCCGCCGTGGCGGAGCGGGTGCTGACGGCCGTCGTGGAACCGGGGCTCGACCAGGACGACCGGCGGCGGCCGACCGGTGCGCAGCCGCTGGAGCACGCGGCGGACGTGGCGGCCCTGGCGTCCTTCGAATCGGCCGAGGAGGCCTACGCGTGGGGCGAGATGGAGCTGGAGAACGTCGTCGCGCTGGTGGAGCGGAACGCCGGAACGCAGGACGCACGCACGGCCGCCGCGCTCTCGGTGCTCGTACGGCTGCTCTTCCCCTATGTCCAGCGCATCGGCCGGGTCGCCGAGATGGAGGTGCTGGGGCGGGCGGCGCTCGCCGCCGCGCGGCGGCTCGCGGACCCGGCGGCCGAGGCGTACGCGCTGGGTGACCTCGCGGGCCTGCATTTCCTGACCGGCCGGCAGAACGACGCCCTCACCCTCACCGACCGGGCCCTGGAGATCTGGCGGCGGCTCGGCGACGCCTCCCGCATCCGGCGCTGCCTCAACAACCGGGGACTGCTGCTGGAGGGGCTCGGCCGGTTCGAGGAGTCGGGGCAGGCGCTGCGGCAGAGCCTCACGTACTCCCGGCTGCTGAACGACTCCTACGGCGAGGCCGTCACATACAGCCACCTGGGCAACCTCTACGAGCACACCGACCCGCGCGCCGCCATCGAGCAGCACCGGCGCTCGCTGGCCATCGGCGACGCGATCGGCGCGGTCATCGTGCAGCACTCGGCGCACTGCAACATCGGCTACGCCCACCTCACTCTCGGCGAACCGGCCGCCGCCGCCCGGCACTTCGAGGAAAGCCTGCGCATCCTGGGCGGCCACGGCGACTGGCACGGGGAGTCGCAGACCCGGCTCGGCCTGGTCCGGGCGCTGCGGCAGCTGGGGGAGACCGGGCGGGCGGCCGGTGAGTGCGCCGAGCTGCTGCGCCGCGCCGAAGCCCGCGCCGACCGCTACACGGGCGGCCTGGCCCTGCACCAGCACGGGCTGCTGCTGTGCGGGGAAGGACGGCGGCCCGAGGCGTGCGACGCCTGGCGCGCGGCACTCGACGCGCTGGACGGCACGGACGAGCACGCGGTCCTGGCCGAGCTGACGGCCCTGCTGAACGGCGGGCCACCCGCATCGCGGTGACAGTCCATCCGCTGCGCGGCCCCGTTCACTTGGCGTCGGCGTAGCACTCCACCACCGCCGTCGTGAACGGGAACCGCACCGGTGTCTCGCCGAAGGTCAGCCGGCCGGCGAGGTCGGCGGAGTCGCGGATGGCCTGGACGACGGTGTCGGCCTCCTCGGCGGGGCAGTGCACGATCACCTCGTCGTGCTGGAAGAAGACCAGCTCGGCCCGGAGCGGCGCGCAGGCGCGGCGCAGCGCGGCGAGCAGCAGCAGGGCCCAGTCGGCGGCGCTGCCCTGGACGACGAAGTTGCGTGCGAAGCGGCCCCGCGCGCGGGAGTCGCCGGAGGAATGGCCGGGAGTCCAGCCGGTACGGCCGTCGGGCTGCGCCTCGGTGCCGTCCTCGCCGACCGGGATGCCCGCCTCCTCCGCCGCGTCCTCGCCCGACCCGGCGGCCGGCGGGCAGGTGCGGCC
The DNA here is from genome assembly GCF_043195475.1 of Streptomyces sp. Y20. NCBI lineage: Bacteria > Bacillati > Actinomycetota > Actinomycetes > Kitasatosporales > Streptomycetaceae > Streptomyces > Streptomyces sp. Y20. Next base: position 85,916 of record NZ_JBIDDP010000003.1, on the reverse strand, counting down.
CAGCCAGGTGCGCACCAGCCGGCCCTCCTCGCCCGCGCGGGCGGCGTCGTCGACGTAGGCGACGGCCTTGGGGAAGCGGCGGCGCAGCGCGGCCAGATTCTTCAGTCCGTCACCGGAGGTCTGGCCGTAGACCGCGCCGAGGACGGCGAGCTTGGCCTGGTTCCGGTCGCCGGAGAATGCGCGCTCGGAGACGGCCTGGTAGAGGTCGCTTGCACGGCCGGCCACCTCCATCAGGCCGGGGTCGCGGGAGATCGCGGCCAGCACGCGCGGCTCCATCTGGTCGGCGTCGGCCACCACCAGCCGCCAGCCGGGGTCGGCGACCACGGCCCGGCGGATCACCTTGGGGATCTGGAGGGCACCCCCGCCGTTGGTCACCCAGCGCCCGGAGACCGTGCCACCGGCGAGGAACTCCGGGCGGAAGCGGCCGTCGCGCACCCAGTCCTGGAGCCAGGACCAGCCGTGGGCCACCCAGATGCGGTACAGCTTCTTGTACTCCAGCAAGGGCTCGACGGCCGGGTGGTCGACGGACCGGATCTCCCAGCGGCGCGTGGACCTCACCTTGATCCCGGCCTGTGCGAAGGCCTTGACCACGTCGGCGGGCAGGTCCGGCCGTACCCGGCGGCCGAAGGCGGCGGACACCTCGTCGGCGAGTTCGGCGAGGCGGCGCGGCTCGCCGCCGCCCGCGTACCGCTCGCCGAGCAGGGAGTGCAGCAGTTCGCGGTGGACGTCGGCGCTCCAGGGCAGACCGGCGTGGTTCATCTCGGCGGCCACCAGCATCCCGGCCGACTCCGCGGCGGTCAGCAGCAGCATCCGGTCGGGGTGGGCCGTCCTGCCGTGCCGCCGCAGCTGCTCGGCGTGGACAGCGAGCAGGTCCGGCAGGGGCAGGCGGGTGCCGGCGGGCTCGAACAGGGGGGATTGTGCGCCCGGTACGGCCGCGCGCTGCGGCGGATCGGGCGGTACGGGTCCGCCGCGGAGGCGGGCCAGGGCGGCGGCGGCCGAGCGTGGCTCGCCTGACCGGCCCTCGTGGCCCAGCAGGAGTGTCTCGGCGTCCTCGATGTCGTAGCACCGCTCCACTCGCACCCCCGTGGCGAGCAGACGCGGGTAGACCTCGGCGGTCGACCGCCACACCCAGCGCGTCACCTCCGGGCGGCTCCGCACCGCCCCGGCGAGATCGCTCTCCCGCCGCACCGGCCCGGCGGGCAGCCCGTCCGGGCCGAGGGGGGCGACGTCCGCGCCACCGTCCTCGGCCGGTGCGAGCGCCCACCGGTCGGTCATGACTGCGAGTGTGGCAGGAGGGTCTGACAATGACCCTGACCTGCGGGTTCAGCCTCCACGGCATCCTCCGCGTCCGTCCCCTACTCCTCCCGCTCGCCCTCCCTGCCCTCTTCCCGCTGCTCCAGCAGCAGGGCCAGCACCTCGCCGACGTGCTCCTCGGTTCCCGCCTTGGTGACGCCGAGGCCGCTGAGCACACCCTGGCCGTTCTCCTGCTCCAGCAGTGCCAGCAGGATGTGCTCGGTGCCGATGTAGTCGTGGCCGAGTCGCAGCGCCTCGCGGAAGGTGAGTTCCAGGGCTTTCTTGGCCTCGGGGCCGTAGGGGATCAGGTCCGGGACGTCGTCCGCGGCAGGCGGCAGCGCGGCGGTCGCGGCCCGGCGTACGGAGTCCAGCTGGACGCCCTGTGCGGTGATCGCCTTCGCGGCGAGGCCTTCCGGCTCGGCCAGCAGCCCCAGGACGAGGTGTTCGGGGCGGCCCTCGGCGTTGCGTGCGGCCACCGCCTCGCTGTGGGCGGCCATGACCACGTTCCGCGCGCGCGGGGTGTAGCGGCTGAAGCCCTGGCTGAGGTCGAGGGTGGCGGACTCCTTCGGCACGAACCGCTTCTGCGCCGCCTGCCGGGTCACGCCCATGCTCTGGCCGATGTCGGTCCAGGACGCTCCGGAGCGGCGGGCCTGGTCGACGAAGTGCCCGATGAGATGGTCCGCCACGTCACCGAGGTGATCGGCGGCGAGCATCGCGTCCTGGAGCTGTTCGAGGGGCTCGGTGTGCACCTTCTTGATGGCCTCGATGAGGTCGTCGAGGCGCACGGATGCCGTGAACTTCGTGTTGGTCGCCATGTGTCAACCGTAGGTTGTCACCTAGGGTCTGTCAACGAGAGGTTGACAGTCCGCGCCGGTCCTGCGGAAAGTTGTCCACAGGGTGTGGACGGCCGTCCCGGCTGTCGGTGCCGCATGGCACCATCGGCAGTGTGACCAGCACCGCCAGCACCGTCGAGCGGGCCTTCCGCGCCGCCCTCTACGACGACACCGACACCGGACTCGACACGGCCGCCTCCCTGCTCGCCGCCGACCCCGCCGCGGACGCCGAAGTCGCGCGGCGTGGCGAGGACTTCGTGGCGGGGGCCTGGCAGCGCGGCTGGCAGCCCGCCGACGTCGTACGGCTGGTGCGGCGCGAGCTGGACGACGTACATGTGCGCCTGACCGTCACGCTGATCCGGGCCCAGGCCGGGCGGGACCGGCCACGCGGGCGCCGCTGGGCCGCTCAGCTGGAGGCCCTGCCCGAGGGTTCCGTGCCCGGCACCGACCGGTTCTCGCAGGCCACCGCCGTCCTGGAGCTGTACCGCCTGCTGCTGCGCCTGCCCTCGCTGGAATTCCTGGAGGACGAGTTCCGCCGGACCCCCGGTCCCGGTGCCTCCCGCATGCTGAGCCGCATCCGCGCGCTCCTCGCCAAAGCCGAGGCGACCGGCTTCCCGGAGGAGGCGGAGGCGCTCAGCGCCAAGGCGCAGGAGCTGATGGCCCGGCACAGCGTCGACGAGGCGCTGCTCGCCGCCGAGGCGCCCGCCCCGGACGCGCCCGGCGCCTGCCGCATCGGCGTCGAGTCGCCGTACGAGCAGGCCAAGGCGATCCTGCTGGACGCGGTGGCCACCGCGAACCACTGCCGCGCGGTGTGGAACGAACCCCTCGGCTTCTCCACGGTCGTCGGCTTCGAGGCGGATCTGGAGGCGGTCGAGCTGCTCTACACCTCGCTGCTCGTGCAGGCCACGCACGCCATGACCGAGGCCGAGGCGGCGCAGCGGGCCGGCGGCCGCAAGCGGACCAAGTCGTTCCGGCAGTCGTTCCTCGCGGCCTACGCGCACCGCGTGGGCGACCGGCTCGCGGCCGCGGCCGAGACCCAGGTGACCCGGGACCTGCTGCCGGTGCTGGCCACTCGCGAGATAGCCGTCACCGGCCGGCTGGAGCGCATGTTCCCGCGGACCACGACCACCCGGCTGCGCGGGGTGAACGACGCCGCGGGCTGGACCGAGGGCGCCCGCGCGGCGGACCGGGCGCAGGTCAGAGCCCGCCGCCGACTCGCCTGACCATCAGTCGCCGACCTGCTGGAAAGCGCTGACGGAGGCGTCCGGACCGCCGCCGCTGCCCCGGCCGGCTACGGGGCCGTACGACCAGGGGAAGGAGCGGGTGGCGCCGGATCCGGGCAGGCTGATCCGCACCGTCCTGGCCGCGAGGGTGTTCTTGTCGCCGTCCTTGCCGCGCACGTAACTGATCGAGAAGGACGCGGAGTCGCCCTTGGCGAGCTTCAGCTTCTGCGCCTTCGCGCCCTTGAGTGAGGGCACGGCGGCCTGCGTGGTGCCGGTCTTCAGCACAGCACCCGCGAAGTGGTCCAGCGTGCAGGGCGCGCTGTGGTTGGTGATGCTGACGGGGACCTCGCCGCTGTCTCCTGCCGCAGGGGCCACGCTCGCCGATCCGATCTGCACGGAGACCCCGCCGATCGCGCAGGCCGAGCCGGCGCTGCCCCCGGTGTCGTTCCCGCCGCCATCGCAGGCGGTGAGCAGGAGGGCGGCGGTGAGGGTGGTGACGGTGAGGGGAATGACGCGCATGAGCAGGTCCCTGTCCACGTGGTGGTGACGGTGCCCCTGCATCATGGCCCCTGAGCGCGGGCCCGCTTCCCGCGGCCCTCCTCGACCGCCGGGATCCGGGGCGGTACCCCGCTCGCCGGACCGTCACCTGAACCCTGGAACAGTAAGGGCTCACTACGCGTCTCTTCCTAGTGCACGGGGGTTCGATCCGGACGGCACGGGCCAAAGGCGGCACGCGCCATCATGGGCGGGCGCCGTCCCCGGACCCGGCCTGCCTGCTCCTGGGCAGGTGGGCCGGGTCCGGTGAAGCAGGCGCCAGGACCGTAATCGCGGGACCACTCCCCGTGCACGTGCATCTGCTCATGCGTTTGCACGTGAACAGAGTTATGATCCGGGTCAGTTGACCACAGCATCCATGGCCACATCAGCCAGTGCACCACCGGGGAGCGACCTGTGGACCGCGACGTTGACAACGTGTACGGGGGGTACGACGTGTACAACGGCATGGCTGCCACGCAGCTGGACGGAGTGGCCTGGCAGAAGAGCAGGCACAGTAATTCGCAGGGCTCCTGCGTGGAGTTCGCGAGACTGCCGGGCGGCGAGGTGGCCGTCCGCAACTCGCGCTTCCCCGACGGGCCGGCGCTCGTCTACACGCGTGCGGAGATCGAGGCGATGCTCCTCGGCGTCAAGGACGGCGAGTTCGACCATCTGGTGGGTATTTGACGCCGGCCCCGCGCGGGACGGCCCGTTGGCAACGATGTCGGAGGGACAGGTACGCCCAGGTGATGCGCTGACGCGCGTAGACGGCGGGCGGCCGCCGGTGCCGTACCGGATCAGCCGGCCGCTTTGAGGCGGAACATCGCCCAGACCACTTTGCCGTCGAGAGTGCCCGCGAGCGGATGCCACCCCCAGCTGTCGGCGAAGGAGTCGACCAGGAACAGGCCGCGGCCCGACTCGGCGGAGAAGTCCTCCGAGTCGCGAGGGACCGGCGTCTCGTGGCTGGGGTCGCGCACCGCGCACACGAGCCGCTCGGTCCAGCGCAGAAGGTGCAGCCGCACGGACGGGCCGCACCCCTCGCCGCGGCGCTGGTCGGCCGGCAGTGCGTGGCGCAGGGCGTTGGTGACGAGTTCGGAGACGACGAGGCAGATGTCGTCGAATCGGTCGCCGACGTCCCACGGGTCGAGGGTGTCGCGCGTGAAGCGCCGGGCCTCGCGCACCGCCTCGTACCGGGCGGGCAGGACGCATGAGGCGGCATCGGACACGGCCGCGGGGTCCAACGGCGGAAGGCCCTGCCGTAACGGCTTGAGCATGGTCGATCCATTCGTCCCCATGCGAGGCACTCCCGGTTGTTCGCGGTCGTTGCGATGCAGCGGTGGCGCGGCACCCATGGTTTCGGATGCGTAGAGCAGATGCAAGGGCAGATGCACGTGCACGTGACCGAAATGAGGTTGCCCGTACCACTTCTTGGCCATTTTTTCTGCCATCTACCCGACGGTTTCCCGCGGTTTCCGTCAGAGGTCCCGACCTCTCCCCCCGCAGACCCCGCCACGACGGCCGAGGTCTTTCCGTTTCCGTAACCGGGCGAGTACTGCTCGAAGTGTTTTAGTGGCAGACTTCGGCCCCTGGAGACGGTTGGGGAGGCTGGCGAACGTGAGCGCGGGAGAGCCCGGATCGGTGGTGCGGCGGATGCTGCTCGGCTCGCAACTCAGGCGACTGCGTGAAGCACGGGGGATCACGCGCGAGGCGGCGGGATACTCGATCCGCGCCTCCGAGTCGAAGATCAGCCGGATGGAGCTGGGCCGGGTGAGCTTCAAGACCAGGGACGTGGAGGACCTGCTGACGCTCTACGGCATCACGGACGAGTCGGAGCGCGAGTCGCTGCTCTCCCTCGCCCGGGAGGCCAACGTGGCCGGCTGGTGGCACAGTTACACCGACGTCCTGCCGACCTGGTTCCCCACCTACGTGGGCCTGGAGGGCGCGGCCTCGCTGATCCGCGTCTACGAGGTGCAGTTCGTGCACGGCCTGCTCCAGACCGAGGAGTACGCCCGCGCGGTGGTCCGGCGCGGCATGAAGGGCGCGAGCGCCGCCGACGTGGAGCGGCGGGTCGCGCTGCGCCTGGAGCGGCAGAAATACCTGCTCTCCGACAACGCCCCCGAGTTCCACATCGTCCTGGACGAGGCCGCCCTGCGCCGCCCCTACGGCGACCGCGAGGTGATGCGCGGCCAGCTCCAGCACCTGATCGACATCTCCGCACGCCCCAACGTGCGGCTGCAGATCATGCCGTTCAGCTTCGGCGGCCACTCCGGCGAGAGCGGTGCGTTCACCATCCTCAGCTTCCCCGACGCGGACCTGTCCGACGTGGTCTACCTCGAGCAGCTGACCAGTGCCCTCTATCTGGACAAGCGTGAGGACGTCGGCCAGTACGAGCAGGCGCTGAAGGAGCTGCAGCAGGACAGCCCCGGACCGGCCGAGAGCCGGGACCTGCTCCGCGGCCTCCTCCAGCTGTCCTGACACCGCTCAACTCCCCCGCATCGCCAGTACGATGACGACCGATCAGACATGGCGTAGATCTGGTGTCCGCTAGCGATTGAGGGATCACATGTCGTCCTACTTCACCGACCTGGCCCAGCAGTACATCGGCGGCGAGTGGCGCCCGGGTACCGGCTCCTGGGACGTCATCGACTTCAACCCCTACGACGACGAGAAACTGGCCTCGATCACGGTGGCCACGGTCGACGAGGTGGACGAGGCGTACCGGGCCGCCGCCCGCGCCCAGAAAGAGTGGGCCGCGACCAGCCCCTACACCCGGCGCTCGGTGTTCGAGCGGGCGCTGAGGCTGATAGAGGACCGCGAGCAGGAGATAGCCGACCTGATCATCGCGGAGCTGGGCGGCACGCGTGTGAAGGCCGGCTTCGAACTGCACCTCGCCAAGGAGTTCCTGCGGGAGTCGGTCCACCTCGCGCTGCGCCCCGAGGGCAAGATCCTGCCCTCCCCGGTCGACGGCAAGGAGAACCGCGTCTATCGCGTGCCGGTCGGTGTCGTCGGCGTGATCAGCCCCTTCAACTTCCCCTTCCTGCTGTCGCTGAAGTCGGTCGCCCCGGCCCTCGCGCTCGGCAACGCCGTGGTGCTCAAGCCGCACCAGAACACCCCCATCGCCGGCGGCACCCTCCTCGCGAAGATCTTCGAGGAGGCCGGGCTGCCCGGCGGCCTGCTCAACGTGGTCGTCACCGACATAGCCGAGATCGGTGACGCGTTCATCGAGCATCCGGTCCCGAAGGTGATCTCCTTCACCGGCTCGGACAAGGTCGGCCGGCACGTCGCCACCGTCTGCGCCGCGAACTTCAAGCGCTCCGTCCTGGAACTCGGCGGCAACAGCGCGCTGGTGGTGCTGGACGACGCCGACCTCGACTACGCGGTGGACGCGGCGGTCTTCAGCCGGTTCGTGCACCAGGGCCAGGTCTGCATGGCCGCCAACCGGGTCCTCGTGGACCGTTCCGTCGCCGACGAGTTCACCGACAGGTTCGTCGCCAAGGTCAGGACCCTCAAGGTCGGTGACCCGCGCGACCCGCGGACCGTCATCGGCCCGGTGATCAACTCCGCGCAGGCGGGCGCCCTCGCGGGCACCGTCGAGCAGGCGCTCGCCGAAGGTGCCACCGCCCTGGTGCGCGGCACCACGACCGGCAACCTGGTCGAGCCCAGCGTGCTCACCGGTGTCCCCGCCGACTCCGCCCTGCTCCAGCAGGAGGTCTTCGGCCCGGTCGTCTTCCTCATCCCCTTCGACGGCGAGGAGGAGGCGGTGCGGATCGTCAACGACACCCCGTACGGCCTCAGCGGCGCCGTGCACACGGGTGACATCGAGCGGGGCGTGGCCTTCGCCAAGCGGATCGACACCGGCATGTTCCACGTGAACGACGGCACCGTCCACGACGAGCCGCTCGTGCCCTTCGGCGGTGAGAAGCACTCCGGCATCGGCCGCCTCAACGGCGAGACGACGCTGGAGGCGTTCACCACGGTCAAGTGGATCTCGGTGCAGCACGGGCGCAGCGGCTTCCCGTTCTAGGTCACTCGATCTCACGGCCGCGGGCGTTGTAGGACAGCATCTGACCTCAATGGCTCGTAGCGTCATCGGTGTCAGGCAGAAGGACCCGGTGAGAGGTGGTCGGTCATGGTCACGCACGTGGCGGCGGAGGCGAAGGGCGACGAGCGCGGAGCACTGCTCGCGTTCCTCGAGGAACAGCGCGGCGGCATCCGCCGGTCCCTGCTGGGGCTGACGGAGGAGCAGGCCCGCTCCCGCCCCAGCGCCAGCGAGCTGTCCCTCGGCGGCCTGCTGAAGCACGTCGTCGAGGTCGAGCAGGCCTGGATCTCCCTGGCCCGGCAGGAACCGCCGGCGGTACGGCGCGACGCGTCGAACTGGAACGAGACCTTCCAGCTGATCGGGGACGAAACGGTCGCCTCGCAGCTGGCGTACTGGGAGCGGGTCGCCGCCGGCACGGAGGAGTTCATCCGCTCGGCGCCGAGCCTGGACGACACCTTCCCGCTGCCGCCCGACCCCTGGTTCCCGCCTCAGGGCCGGGTCTCGCTGCGCTGGCTGTGCCTGCATCTGATCCGCGAGACGGCCCGGCACGCCGGCCACGCCGACGTCATCCGCGAGTCGCTGGACGGAAGGACCGCGTTCGAGCTGGTGGCCCTGGCGCAGGAGGCCTGACCGCAGGGACCCGCGGGCCGGGCGGACGGCCGTACGGCCGTACGGCCGTACGGCCATAATCTGGACCGCATGTCAGCGATCCGTCTTCTCGTGCTGGGCGCGGTCCGCCAGCACGGGCGGGCCCACGGTTACCAGGTCCGCAACGACCTGGAGTACTGGGGCGCGCACGAGTGGTCCCACGCCCAGCCGGGCTCGATCTACCACGCCCTGAAGCAGATGGCGAAGCAGTCACTGCTGCACGCGCACGAGGTCGCGCCCTCCACGGCGGGGGGCCCGCCGCGCACGGAGTACGAGATCACGGACCGGGGAGAGGACGAGTTCTTCCGGCTGCTGCGCGAGTCCCTGGTCTCCTACGACCAGAAGACGGACATCCGGTCGGCGGCCATCGGCTTCCTCGTCGAGCTGCCCCGGTCCGAGGCGCTGGAGCTGCTCAGGGAGCGGATCCGCCGGATCGGGGCGTGGCGGGCGTCGGTGACCGAGCACTACATCCCCGAGGACGGGCCCGGTCAGCTCGGCCACATCGGCGAGATCATGAACCTCTGGGTCCACACCGCCGACTCCGACGCGGCCTGGACCCAGGGGCTGATCGGCCGCCTGGAGGCGGGCGCGTACACCTTCGCGGGCGAGGGCGAGCCCTTCGTCGGCGTGCTCACCGAGGGCCAGGAGAACCCGTACGCCACGGGGGAGCGGCATCCGGAGGACGGCCGCTGACCGAGCCGGGCCGATGACGCTAGTGGTGGAACCCGGTGGCCGCCTCCTTGTTCCGGGTCAGAGGGGCCTGTTGCCGGCGCAGTTCGGGCAGCAGGCGGGTCAGGTCGGCCACGAACAGGTCGGCCAGGTCGTGGGAGAAGCCGTTGCGGCACACGATCCGCAGCACGGACAGGTCCTCCCGGTTGGCCGGGAAGGTGTACGCGGGCACCAGCCAGCCGCTCTCGCGCAGCCGCCGGGAGACGTCGAAGACGTCGTACGCCGTGACGTCGCCGGTCGTGGTGAACGCGAACACCGGCAGCTCGTCCCCGCGCGTGAGCAGCCGGAAGTCGCCCAGGTCCTCGATCCGGCCGGAGAGCGACCGCGCCACGTCCCGCGTCGACTGCTGCACCGCGCGGAAGCCCTCGCGGCCCAGCCGCAGGAACGTGTAGTACTGCGCGGCCACCTGGGCGCCGGGCCGGGAGAAGTTCAGCGCGAAGGTGGGCATCTCGCCACCCAGGTAGTTCACCCGGAAGACCAGTTCCTCGGGCAGCGCCTCCTTGTCCCGCCACAGCGCCCAGCCGACCCCGGGGTACACCAGCCCGTACTTGTGGCCCGAGGTGTTGATGGAGGCCACGCGCGGGAGGCGGAAGTCCCACACCAGGTCCTCGTCCAGGAAGGGCGCGACCATGGCACCCGAGGCTCCGTCCACGTGCACCGGCACGTCCAGCCCGGTGCGCTCCTGGAGGGCGTCCAGGGCGGCGCACAGCTCGGCGACCGGCTCGTAGGAGCCGTCGAAGGTCGAGCCGAGGATGCCGACGACCCCGATGGTGTTCTCGTCGCACAGCTCGGCGGCGGCCTGCGGGTCCAGGTGGAACCGGTCGCCCTCCATGGGCACCTGCCGGGCCTCCACCTCCCAGAAGGCGCAGAACTTGTCCCAGCACACCTGGACGTTGACGCCCATCACCAGATTGGGCCGCGCGCCCGGATACCGGTCGGCGTTCCGCTTCGTCCAGCGCCGTTTCAGCGCCATTCCGGCGAGCATGCACGCCTCGCTGGAACCGGTCGTCGAACACCCGACGACGGCCGCCGGGTCCGGCGCGTGCCACAGGTCGGCGAGCATCGCCACGCAGCGCCGCTCCAACTCGGCCGTGCGGGGGTACTCGTCCTTGTCGATCATGTTCTTGTCGCGGCACTCCGCCATCAGCACCCCGGCCTGCGGCTCCATCCAGGTGGTGACGAAGGTCGCCAGGTTCAGCCGGGAGTTGCCGTCCAGCATCAGTTCGTCGTGCACCAGCTGGTACGCAGTCGCCGGTGGCAGGGGGGCGTCCGGGAGCCGGTGCGTGGGCGGGGCCTCGGTCATGCCGCCGACCGGGTTCGCCTCCCCGAAGAACGGGTTGACCGACATCGGCCGCTTCTCGTGCTTCTGGGGACCTTTGTGCAGAGCCATGGGTGTGCCTCCGGGGGAGGGGAGAAGGAGGGGAGTCAACGGATCGGGGTGCCGTCCTCGCGCAGCTGCATCTGCGGGCGGCCCGTCACCAGCAGCCAGGCCGGCAGTGAGGCGATGGTCAGCAGGGCGATGATCGCGGGCGACGCGACCAGGACGGCGGCGGTGAACAGGCTGACCCAGCCCTGCCGGGTGATGGCCAGCAGCATGCCCAGGACACCGGTCGCCACGCCCAGCGAGGGATGTACGGCCGGTACGAGCGCGTGGGCGCACAGGCCGAGGGCGGTGCCCACGAAGACGGCGGGGAAGATGCGGCCGCCACGGAAGCCGCAGGACGCGGCGACCAGCAGCGCGGCCAGCTTGACCACGCTCATCGTCGCGAACTGCCCGGCCGACCAGCCCTCGGGGTCATGGGCCAGCTGCCCGACCTCCGACAGCCCCTTGAACAGCGTCAGATGGCCGCCCACGGCCGCCAGGGCCCCCAGCACGGCCCCGCCGGCCGGCAGCATCAGCATCGGGTGCCGCAGCCGCCGGAAGCCCGCGTGGACGTACGGGAAGGCGTACACGGCACACAAGCCGAGCAGCGCGGACACGGGCGCGATCACGAGGGCCGCCAGCAGGTCCCCGGCGTGCGGTGGGCCCATCGGCGGCAGCCCGAGATCGAAGGTCGGCCGGGCTACCAGAGTGGTCGTCATGGCCCCGCACGCACCGGCCGTCAGTGGCGCGAACAGGTTGTCCCACAGCCGCCCCCGCATCGGCCGCCCCGCCAGTGCCTCCGAGATCACCAGCGCCGCCGCCACGGGCGTGCCGAACAGCGCCCCGATCGTCGCCGATTCCGCCAGCACCGGCCACAGGGCGCCCGGTGCACGGGGCAGCAGGCGCCCGCCGAGCCAGACCGCGAGGCCCACGTTCACGGCGATGATCGGGTTCTCCGGGCCGAGGCTGGGGCCGCCGGCCAGCATCAGCGCGGTCACCAGCACCAGCCCGGGCAGCACCCCCGGCCGCATGACCGGGGCGTCGAGGCCGAGGGTGGCCGGGTCGGGCCCGGCGTGCCCGGGCACCTTCCAGACCACCAGCCCGACGGCGAGGCCGGTCGCCACGAGCATGACGAACATCCACAGCACCGAGTAGCGGCCGACGCCGAGCGCTTGTGGCAGGGGACCCCACAGCACCCGCTGGAGCTTCTCCGCCGCCGTGCTCACCCCGATGTAGACCAGGCTCGCGGCCACGCCCACGGCGACGCCGGGCAGGATGAACGGCAGCAGGGAGCGTGCCGGGGCGGTGGGGGCGCTCTGGGGCACCTGCTGCGTCGTCTCCTGGGCCACGCGCTCACCATAAGCGGACGAACCGGACACAACATCCCGAACGGCGTCCGGCTTGCACCTCACGCGACGTGAGGCCTCAGCGTGGAGACGTACCGACGACAAGGAGCGGAAAGTGAGCTACTCCGTGGGACAGGTCGCGGGGTTCGCCGGGGTCACGGTGCGCACCCTGCACCACTACGACGAGATCGGTCTGCTCGTACCCGGCGACCGGACGTACGCCGGCCACCGGCGCTACGACGACGCCGACCTCGACCGGCTCCAGCAGATCCTGTTCTACCGGGAGCTGGGCTTCCCGCTCGACGAGGTCGCGGCCCTGCTCGACGACCCGGATCCGGACCCGCGCGCGCACCTGCGCCGCCAGCACGAACTGCTGACCGCCCGGATCGAGACGTTGCAGAAGATGGCCGCGGCCGTGGAGCACGCCATGGAGGCACGCAGCATGGGCATCAACCTGACGCCGGAGGAGAAGTTCGAGGTCTTCGGAGACTTCGACCCGGACCGGTACGCCGGTGAGGTGGAGGAGCGCTGGGGCGACACCGAGGCCTACCGGCAGTCGCAGCTCCGGACCGCCTCGTACACCAAGGAGGACTGGAAGCGGATCAACGGGGAGATGGACGCGATCCACCACCGCATGGCCGGTCTGCTCGCCGAGGGCACGCCCGCGGACTCGGAGGCGGCCATGGACGTCGCCGAGGAACACCGCCGGTTCATCACGCGCGCGTACTACGACTGCGACCACGCCATGCACGCGTGCCTCGGCGAGATGTACGTCGCCGACGAGCGCTTCACCGCCACGTACGAGGACATCCGGCCCGGTCTCGCCGCGTACCTGCGGGACGCGATCGCGGCGAACACGGCCCGGCACCGCACGTCCTGACACGCCGGCCCGGGGCCACTCCCGATGGTGCAGGTCCGGGATCGACCCGGTGGTGCCGGCCCGGGATCACTCCCGGGCCAGCACCACCGCCGTGCCGTACGCGCACACCTCGGTGCCCATGTCGGCGGCCTCCGTCACGTCGAACCGGAAGGCCAGCACGCCGTTGCCGCCACGCGCGCGTGCCTGCTCCACCAGGCGCTCCATGGCCTGGGTGCGGGTCAGCACCAGCGTCTTGGTGAGCCCCTTCAGCTCGCCGCCGATCATCGACTTCAGCCCGGCGCCGATCTGGCTGCCCAGGTGCCGCGAGCGTACGGTCAGTCCGAACACCTCGCCGAGCACCTCCTGCACCCGGTATCCGGGCACGTCGTTCGTCGTCACGACCAGCACGTCCGGCCGGGGCCCCTGGCCGCCGCCGTAGTCATCGAGTCCCATGGGTCACAGCTTTCTCCCGGTCGCCGCACAGTGCATCCTGGAGGCCCCGGTGGAACCTGGGGCGGTCGCCTCACGTTGATAGCTTTGTGCGGCGCCACTTGGATGCAGCAGACGCAGTGACCGCAGCGGCCGCCCCGCCGCCGTAGCCGCCTTCACCCCCAGGAGCCCGGACCCGTGATGACACTCGCCCTAGGCCCGAGCTGGATGGATCCCAACCACCTGCTCGGCACGTACGGCATCTGGGGTCTGCTGCTCGTCGTCTTCGCCGAGTCCGGCCTGCTCATCGGTTTCTTCCTGCCGGGTGACTCGCTGCTGTTCACCTGCGGCCTGCTGATCACGTCGGGCGGCCTCGACTTCCCGCTGTGGGCCGCGATCGGCCTGATCTGCCTCGCCGCGATCCTCGGCGACCAGGCCGGCTACATGTTCGGCAAGAAGGTCGGCCCGTCCCTGTTCAAGCGCCCGGACTCCCGCCTGTTCAAGCAGGAGAACGTGGTCAAGGCGCACGAGTTCTTCGAGAAGTACGGCCCCAAGTCCCTGGTGCTGGCCCGTTTCGTGCCGATCGTGCGGACGTTCACGCCGATCATCGCGGGCGTGAGCGGCATGCGTTACCGCTCGTTCCTGACCTTCAACGTCATCGGCGGCCTCATGTGGGGCGCGGGTGTCACCCTGCTCGGCTCCTGGCTCGGCAACATCGGCGTCGTCAAGAACAACATCGAGGCCATCCTCATCCTGATCGTCCTGGTCTCGGTGGTCCCGATCGCGATCGAGTTCCTCCGCGCGCGCGGCAAGAGCGGGAAGGCGGCCGGCGCGACCGAGCCGGAGGCCCCGCGGCAGCCCGCGTACCAGCAGCAGTACCAGCAGCCGCAGTACACGCAGCCGCCGGCCATGGACGACGCGACGACCCGCCTGCGCCGCATCGACCCGGAACAGCCGTACGAGCAGCCGTACCAGCAGCAGCCGTACCAGCAGGAACAGCCCTACCAGCAGCCCCAGCAGCACTGGAACCAGGGCGGCTACGACCAGCAGCACCACGATCAGCAGCAGTACCCGCGGCAGCAGTACCCGCAGAGCCCCTACGGCGCGGACCAGTACGGCCAGGGTCAGGGCGACCCGAACCAGTACGACCCGAACCAGTACGACCAGAACCGGTACGACCAGAGCCAGTACCCCTACGACCACCGCCGGCAGTAGCGGGCGGGCGCCGGACGCTCAGAAGCCCCTGGTGCGCTTCGCGGCCCGGCGCTTGCCGGCCGAGCCGACGCGCAGGAACAGCCGCGAGATCTCCGACCCCAGGTTGACCCCGATGGCGATGGCCATCGCCAGTGACGCGGCCTTGGCCAGCGACACCAGCCCCTTGTCGACGTTGTTCTGGGCCATGGACAGCAGCCCGAAGTAGGTCGCCGAGCCGGGCAGCAGCGGCCCGATCGCCGCGGTCGTGTACGGCAGCGCCGAGGCGAACCGGTACCGGGACAGCAACTGCCCGAAAAGACCGACGAGCCCGGCCGCCACGGCCGTGGACGCCACGGGCGAGATGCCTCCCGCGTAGTACATCGCGCCGTACACCGACCAGGCGACACCCCCGTTGAGGGTCACCCAGAGCACGGTGGACCGTTCCTGCTGGAGCAGCACCGCGAAGGTGAGCGACAGCAGCATGGAGGCCACGATCTGGATCAGCGGGCGCTTGGAGATGCCCAGCGCCGCGTCCGGGTTCAGCTCACCGCCGACCTGCACGCCGAAGTACAGGACCACCAGGACCCCGACGACGATGCCGACGAAGAAGTACATGACCTCCAGCAGCCGCGCCGACGCCGTGATGTAGAAGCCCGTCAGCCCGTCCTGTACGCCCGCCACCAGCGCCCGCCCGGGCAGCAGCGCGAACAGCCCACCGGTGATCACGGCGGACGCCTTCACGTCCACGTGCGCCAGCGTCAGCGCCACCCCGATCGCCGCGGGCGGCATCGCGGCGACCGTGAACTGGTAGAACTCCGGCAGTCCGCGTCCCGCGCACAGCCACGCGAGCCGGTCGCCGAGCATCGCGCCGACGGCCGCCGCGAGGAACACGATCGGGTCACCGCCGACCAGGATGGAGGCCGCGCCGGCCAGCAGTCCGCTCGCGAGGGTCAGTGCCCAGCCGGGGTACGGGTGCCGGTTGCGGCGGATCTCCGCCAGGCGCCGGTAGGCCTCCTCCAGGGAGACGTGCGTCTCCTGGTCCGTCAGGTCGTCCACGAGCCGGAAGACGGCAGCCAGACGCGTGTAGTCGGTGCCCCGCCGCCGTACCGTCCGGGACGCCGTCACGGGGTCCTCCACCAGCGACGGCTGGTGGGAGATCGACAGCAGGGTGAAGGTGACGTTCGGCTCGCACCGGTCCAGGCCGTAGGAACGGCACACCGCGAACATCGCGGCCTCCACGTCCTCCGCGCCCTCGCCGCCGGCGAGCAGGAGCTCTCCGATACGCAGGGTCAGGTCCAGCACGCGCGGGACGGCCGGGCCCTCCTCCTCCACGCGCTGCACCGGCTCCGGTGCCGGCCGCTCGGTCACCGGCATGCGCAGCATGGTGCGCATGCGGTCCTGCCAGGGCGCGTCCTTGACCAGGCTGACCAGCGGCACCCCGGCGGCCGGTGTGAACGCGGCCGGCGGGCTCTTCGCGTCGTAGGTGCTGGGCGTGCTGAACGCGGACCTCTCCGGTTCGGCACTGGGCGGATGCGGCGTGTGGAGTCCGTCGGGCACCGCGAACTCGGACGTCGTCTCCGGCTCCCCACCGGCCCTGGGAACGTCCAGACCCCGGGGAACGGCGAACTCGGACGTGATCTCCGGGTCGTACCTCGCCTCGTCGGACCGCGGTTTCCGGTCCTCCGTCTCCGTCACCTCGAACCGCTCCCTGAACGACACATTCCGTAAGCCTCAGTATGCGCACACGTACCCGGACGGGCCGCACACCTGCCCGCATGCGAAACGGGCCGCACGCGTGCGCGTGCGGCCCGTTCAGCGGAGTACGGGCTCAGTGGCCGCCCTGCTCCTTGAACCGCTTGTACGACCGCTCGATCTCGATCTCGGCGTCCGTACGGCCGACCCAGTTCGCGCCCTCGACCGACTTGCCGGGCTCCAGGTCCTTGTACACCTCGAAGAAGTGCTGGATCTCCAGGCGGTCGAACTCCGACACGTGGTGGATGTCGCGCAGGTGCTCCACACGCGGGTCGGTGGCCGGGACGCACAGCAGCTTGTCATCGCCGCCGGCCTCGTCCGTCATCCGGAACATGCCGATCGCGCGGCACCGGATGAGGCAACCCGGGAAGGTCGGCTCGTCCAGGATGACCAGCGCGTCCAGCGGGTCGCCGTCCTCGCCGAGGGTGTTCTCGACGAAGCCGTAGTCGGTCGGATAGGCGGTCGAGGTGAAGAGGCGACGGTCCAGGCGGATCCGACCGGTCTCGTGGTCCACCTCGTACTTGTTCCGCGAACCCTTCGGGATCTCGATCGTGACGTCGAACTCCACCGGTGGCTCCTCCATGATCAGCACATAGTTCTGGTGGTTAAGTGTCCCTCACGCAGGTGTGTGATCGCGAAAGGGGCTGGTGGTCGTGCCAGTACTGGGGCCTTGGCGGGCCGCGAGACCGCAGGTGGCGCGGATCGCGAACGCCGTACGACCACGTCTGGCGCGCGCCGCGACGGCAGCCGGGCCGCGGATCGCGCGGCTGACGAAGGCCGTGCGGGTCACACCTGCGCACCTCTCCCGTCCGCGGACCGTCAGGACCTGGCAGTACACCGCGGGCGCCGCCACCGCCGGCCTGGTGCTGGCCGCCGGCGTGGTGACCGTGGCCGGTCCCTGGGACGCCAACGGTCAGCGTACGGCCGAGGGGGACCGCGCCGCCGCACTGGAGGGATCAGGTGGCGCAGATCACGGCCGTTCCGGTACGGCCGCGGGGGCACTCCGGCCCGCGCCGAGCGCCGCGCCCGTCCTGACGGGCCTGGGCGGCACCGGGGGCGCCGTCGGCACCCGGAAGGCACCCTCGGGCGGCAGGGCCCTCCCGGACGTCCTGAAACCGCTCCTGGACGCCCCCGCGCTCGGTGACGACCGCGCGGGGGCCGTCGTCGACGTCGCGACCGGCACCCGCCTCTACGGCTCCGGCGCCGGCAAGGCCCTCACCCCCGCCTCCACCACCAAGATCGCCACCGCCGTCGCCGCCCTCTCCGCCCTCGGCCCCGACCACCGCCTCACCACCCGCGCCGCCCTCGAACCCGACACCCGGGAGCTCGTCCTGGTCGGCGGCGGCGACCCCACCCTGACCGCGCACCCGGAAGCCGGCGGGGGATGGGCCGGCCTGCGCACCCTGGCGGCGGACACCGCGAAGGCCCTGCACCGGCGCGGCATCCACGAGATCACCCTCTCCTACGACACCACCCTCTACACCGGCTCCGCCCTGCACCCCATCGGCGTCAACGACAACCTCGCCCCGGTCAGCGCGCTGGCCGTCGACGAGGGCCGTGCGGACGGCTCCGCCGCCGGGCCGGCGCCCCGCGTGAGCGACCCGGCGGCGGACGCGGCGGCGAGGTTCGCGGGCTTCCTCAAGGACGCCGGCGTCACCACCACGTCCCCCGGCCCGTCCAGGGCCAGCACGCGCGCGCAGACCCTCGCCACCGTCTCCTCGCCCCCGCTGTCCGCCCTGGTCGAGCGCATGCTCACCAACAGCGACAACGACATCGCCGAGGCCCTGGCCCGCCAGACCGCCCTCGCCGGCGGCGACCCCGCGAGCTTCGCCGGCGGCGCCCGGGCGATCACCACCCAGCTGCGCAAGCTCGGCCTGCCCATGTCGGGGGCCGCCTTCCACGACGGCAGCGGCCTCGACCGCGCCGACCGGCTGACGGCGGACCTCCTCACCGCGCTCCTGGTCAAGGCGGGCGACCCGGCCCGGCCCGGCCTCCGCCCCGTCCTCACCGGCCTTCCCGTCGCCGGTTTCACCGGCACCCTGAGCACCCGCTACACCGACGGCGCGGCCGGGGTCGTACGCGCCAAGACCGGCACCCTGACCGGCGTGAACACCCTCGCCGGCACGGTCGTCGACCAGGACGGCCGCCTCCTCGCCTTCGCCTTCCTGGCCTCGCGCACGACCGACCCGGACCAGGCGCAGTCGGCCCTGGACGCCGCGGCGACGGCACTCGCGGGCTGCGGCTGCCGGTAGGGCCGGTGCCCCGGGTGGCGGGGGCCCGGCACGCGCGTCCGCGGCGTCACCGGCTCGGCACGCGCGCGTGGGCCGGCCGTACGGTTCCCGCCGCGGCCGGCCGGCCGCCCGTGATCCCGCCGGGGTCCACGGCCTGCCCCAACGGGGGCCGCTCACGTACCGTTGACGCATGACTGGCTTCGGTGGCACCGCATCTCCCGGGATGGTCGACTGGAACCTCGCGGTGGCGACCGCGACACGGCTCGTACGGCCGGGCCCCGACGTCAGCCGTGACGAGGCCCGGGCCGTCGTCGCGGAACTGCGCCGGCACGCCAAGGCCTCGGAGGAACACGTCCGGGGCTTCACCCGGATGGGCACCGGGGAGATCCACGACACCCCCGTCCTCGTCGTGGACCGGCCCGGCTGGGTCCGCGCCAACGTCGCCGGGTTCCGGGAGATCCTCAAACCGCTCCTGGAGAAGATGCAGGAACGGCGTGGCGGCAACCCGGGCAGCGCCGTCCTCGGCGCCGTCGGCGGCAAGGTCACCGGCGTGGAGCTCGGCATGCTCCTGTCGTTCCTGTCCTCCCGCGTCCTCGGCCAGTACGAGACCTTCGCCCCCGCCGCCCACGACCTCCCGGCCGGCGCGAACGGCGGTGGCCGGCTGCTGCTCGTCGCCCCCAACATCGTCCACGTGGAGCGCGAACTCGACGTGGAGCCGCACGACTTCCGGCTGTGGGTGTGCCTGCACGAGGAGACCCACCGCACGCAGTTCACCGCCGTGCCCTGGCTCCGCGACCATCTGGAGGGCGAAATCCAGTCGTTCTTGGCCGAGACCGACGTGGACCCGATGACCTTCCTGGAGCGCATCCGGGAAGCCGCCCAGTCCCTGGCCGGCGGCCGTCCCGAGGCCGAGGAGGAGGACGGCGGCCGCTCCTTCGTGGAGCTGGTGCAGACGCCCGCCCAGCGGGAGATCCTCGGCCGCCTGACCGCCGTGATGTCCTTGCTGGAGGGCCACGCCGACTACGTCATGGACGGCGTCGGACCCAGCGTCGTGCCGACCGTCTCGGAGATCCGCGAGAAGTTCCAGCAGCGCCGGGCCAAGGGCGCCTCCCGGCTGGACGTCGCCCTGCGCAAGCTGCTGGGTCTGGATGCCAAACTCAAGCAGTACCGGGACGGCGAACGGTTCGTGCGGGCGGTCGTCGACCAGGTCGGCGTCGACGGCTTCAACCGCGTGTGGACCTCGCCCAACACCCTGCCCACCAAGGCCGAGATCGCGCAGCCGGCCGACTGGGTCACCCGGGTGCACCGCAAGGCCGAGTAGTGATCCGTACCCGGGTGCCGTGACACGAATCCGGCCGACGGCGGGCGAACGCGCCCTCAATCACCCGTCCGAGGGACCGTGGGCCATGCGTAGGCGTGCAATGCTCGGGGAACGGCCTGCTTCTGTCACCATCTACACACTCTGTGTGACCGGCTCGGGCTCACCCCCGGAAAACTTCATGAAGGGAACCGGACATGGGTCCCCATCCTGCGGTCGCGGCGATACGCCTGGCGGTTCGCCGCGTCCTCCACGACATCCTGAACGACCACCAGACCTCCGGCGCGTACCCGGGCCGGCAGGCCCCCGGCGAGCGCGAGCGGCCCGGCCGGACGGCCGAGCGGCCCTCCTCCCCGCTCGTCCTCGTCGCGTGCTCCGGCGGTGCCGACTCCATGGCACTCGCCTCCGCCCTCGCCTTCGAGGCCCCCAGACTCGGCATCCGCGCCGGCGGGGTCACCGTCGACCACGGCCTCCAGCCCGGTTCGGGACTGCGCGCCGACGAGGTCGCCCTGCGGTTGCGCGAGCTGGGCCTCGGCCCGGTCGACACCGTCGCCGTGACCGTCGGCCGTGAGGGCGGACCCGAGGCCGCCGCCCGCGACGCCCGCTACGCCGCCCTCGACGCCGCCGCCGAACGCCACGACGCCACCGCCGTCCTGCTCGGCCACACCCGCGACGACCAGGCCGAGACCGTCCTGCTGGGTCTCGCCCGCGGCTCCGGCACCCGTTCCCTGTCCGGCATGGCCGCGGTCTCGGGGGCCGGCGGCCGTTACCGGCGGCCCTTCCTGCACCTCGACCGGCAGACCGCCCGCAAGGCCTGCATGGTCCAGTCCCTCCCCGTCTGGGACGACCCGCACAACGCCGACCCCGCCTACACCCGCTCCCGGCTCCGGCACGAGGGCCTGCCCGCCCTGGAGAAGGCCCTCGGCAAGGGCGTCGTGGAGGCGCTCGCCCGCACCGCCCAGCTGTCCCGCGACGACGCCGACGCCCTGGACGCCTGGGCCGGCCAGGCCGAGGCCGCCGTGCGGGACGCGGCGGGTCTGCTGGAGTGCGCCAAGCTGTACGCCCTCCCGCCCGCCGTGCGCCGCCGGATCCTGCGCCGCGCGGCCATCGAGGCCGGCGCCCCGGCCGGTTCGCTGTTCGCCCGCCACATCGAGGAAGTCGACCGCCTGATCACCGGCTGGCGCGGCCAGGGGGCCATCAATCTCCCGGGCAAAGTCGTCGCCCAGCGCCAGGGTGGCAGACTGGTGATTCGGCAAGGCTGAATCCGGCCCCTCCCGGAGCGACCCTCCGGCGGGCCGGGCAGCCGGTGGCCGTGCATGCGGCCGTAAGTGCGGGACGACCGAAAGTGATGCGGGTGGACGCGAAAGACATGGGTGCCGACCTCCAGCGGGTGCTCATCACCAAAGAAGAGATCGACGCCAAGCTGGCCGAGCTGGCCGCGAAGATCGACGCGGAGTACGCGGGCAAGGATCTGCTGCTCGTGGGCGTCCTCAAGGGCGCGGTGATGGTCATGGCCGACCTCGCCCGGGCGCTGTCCACCCCCGTCACCATGGACTGGATGGCCGTGTCGTCCTACGGCGCGGGCACCCAGTCCTCCGGTGTCGTGCGCATCCTCAAGGACCTCGACACCGACATCAAGGGCCGGCACGTCCTGATCGTCGAGGACATCATCGACTCCGGGCTGACCCTGTCCTGGCTGATCAACAACCTCGGCTCCCGTGAGCCCGCGTCGCTGAAGGTGTGCACGCTGCTGCGCAAGCCGGACGCCGCGAAGGTCGCCATCGACGTGGAGTGGGCCGGCTTCGACATCCCGAACGAGTTCGTCGTCGGCTACGGCCTCGACTACGCCGAGAAGTACCGGAACCTGCCGTTCGTCGGGACGCTCGCGCCCCACGTCTACGGCGGCTGAGCCAGTCGGCTCAAGCCGGGCGGGATGATCGGGAACCCCAGCGGGTCCTGCGCCGTTGAAGCTTGCAGAGACGGGTTTTCCCGGCCGTCGAAACGGCTCCGTGCGGCTTCGGGCAACAATGCTGGGGTACCGTCAGAAGAACTGTCTTATCAAACTCACTATGGCAGGAGGGACGGGGCGGCACCGCTCCGTATGGATGGACGTGAAGCGATACTTCCGTGGGCCGGTCATGTGGATCGTGCTGGCCGTCCTTGCCGTGGTCGTGTTGATGCAGGTCGTCGGCTCGTCCGGCGGCTACAAGACGGTGGACACCGGCCAGGTCGTGGCGGCGATCAACGCGAACAAGGTCGAGTCGGCCAAGCTCACCACCGGTGACGAGCAGAGCATCAAGGTCACCCTCAAGGACGGTTACAAGGTCCAGGGCAGCTCGAAGATCCAGGCGAGCTACATCGGCGACCAGGGCGTGACCATCGCCGGCACGCTCCAGACCAAGTACCAGGACAAGCAGATCACGGACGGCTACACCGTCGCGCCGTCCAAGCAGAACCCGTTCCTCGGCGTTCTGCTGTCGCTGCTGCCCTTCGTCCTGATCGTGGTCGTCTTCCTGTTCCTGATGAACCAGATGCAGGGCGGCGGCTCCCGGGTCATGAACTTCGGGAAGTCCAAGGCGAAGCTCATCACCAAGGACACCCCCAAGACGACCTTCTCCGACGTCGCCGGCTGTGACGAGGCCGTCGAGGAGCTCCAGGAGATCAAGGAGTTCCTCCAGGAGCCGGCCAAGTTCCAGGCCGTCGGCGCCAAGATCCCCAAGGGCGTGCTGCTGTACGGCCGCCCGGGTACCGGCAAGACCCTGCTCGCGCGCGCCGTCGCCGGCGAGGCGGGCGTCCCCTTCTACTCGATCTCCGGTTCCGACTTCGTCGAGATGTTCGTCGGTGTCGGTGCCTCCCGCGTCCGTGACCTGTTCGAGCAGGCCAAGGCGAACGCCCCGGCGATCGTCTTCGTCGACGAGATCGACGCGGTCGGCCGCCACCGCGGCGCCGGCCTCGGCGGCGGTCACGACGAGCGCGAGCAGACCCTGAACCAGCTGCTCGTCGAGATGGACGGTTTCGACGTCAAGGGCGGCGTCATCCTGATCGCCGCCACCAACCGACCGGACATCCTCGACCCGGCACTCCTGCGCCCCGGCCGCTTCGACCGCCAGATCGCGGTCGACCCGCCGGACCTCCAGGGCCGTCTGGAGATCCTCAAGGTCCACCAGAAGGGCAAGCCGGTCGCGCCCGACGTCGACCTGGCCGCGGTCGCCCGCCGTACGCCGGGCATGACCGGTGCCGACCTCGCCAACGTGCTGAACGAGGCAGCGCTGCTCACCGCCCGCGGTGACCAGAAGCTGGTCGACAACAAGGCGCTGGACGAGGCCATCGACCGCGTGGTCGCGGGTCCGCAGAAGCGGACCCGGATCATGTCGGACAAGGAGAAGAAGATCACCGCGTACCACGAGGGCGGTCACGCCCTGGTCGCGGCGGCCTCGCCGAACTCCGACCCGGTCCACAAGATCACGATCCTGTCCCGCGGCCGTGCCCTGGGCTACACGATGGTCCTGCCGGACGAGGACAGGTACTCGACCACCCGCAACGAGATGCTCGACCAGCTCGCCTACATGCTGGGCGGCCGGGCGGCCGAGGAACTGGTCTTCCACGACCCGACCACCGGTGCCGCGAACGACATCGAGAAGGCCACCAACCTGGCCCGCGCGATGGTCACGCAGTACGGCATGACCGAGCGGCTCGGCGCGATCAAGTTCGGCGGCGACAACAGCGAGCCGTTCCTCGGCCGCGAGATGGCGCACCAGCGCGACTACTCGGAAGAGGTCGCCGCGCTCGTCGACGAAGAGGTCAAGAAGCTCATCGAGACGGCGCACAACGAGGCCTGGGAGATCCTGGTCGAGAACCGCGACGTGCTCGACAACCTCGTTCTGCAGCTGCTGGAGAAGGAGACGCTGGGCAAGGAGGAGATCGCCGAGGTCTTCGCCACCATCGTCAAGCGCCCGCCGCGCCCCGCCTGGACCGGCTCCTCCCGCCGCACCCCGTCCACCCGCCCGCCGGTGCTCTCCCCCAAGGAGCTGGCGCTGACGAACGGTGCGAACGGCGCGTCGGCGTCGATCAGCACGGTCAAGTCCACCGCCACGGAGTCCGCCCCGGTCACGGAGCAGACCCCGGAGGACCGCTCCGAGAGCTGATCCTTCCGGCCGACCGGCCCGGAATGCGTGCCGCGCCCCCCAGGTTCTAGCCTGGGGGGCGCGGCGTTGCGCATGCCCGCAGACGTAGAGCGCGTGCCCGACACGCGTGCAAGGCACAGGAACGAGGAACCCAGATGACCGACCCGGTGACGCTGGACGGCCAGGGGCCCATCGGTGAGTTCGACGAGAAGCGCGCCGAGAACGCCGTACGGGAACTGCTGATCGCGGTCGGTGAGGACCCGGATCGCGAAGGCCTTCGGGAGACGCCGGCGCGGGTCGCGCGCGCGTACAAGGAGATCTTCGCCGGTCTGTGGCAGCAGCCCGAGGACGTCCTGACGACGACGTTCGACCTGGGGCACGACGAGATGGTCCTGGTGAAGGACATCGAGGTGTACTCGACGTGCGAGCACCACCTGGTGCCGTTCCGGGGCGTCGCCCACGTCGGCTACATCCCGTCCGAGGCCGGCAAGATCACGGGCCTGTCGAAGCTGGCCCGGCTGGTGGACGTCTACGCCCGCCGGCCGCAGGTCCAGGAACGGCTCACCACGCAGATCGCGGACTCCCTGATGAGCATCCTGGAGCCGCGGGGCGTCATCGTGGTCATCCAGTGCGAGCACATGTGCATGTCCATGCGCGGCATCCGCAAGCCGGGCGCGAAGACCATAACGTCCGCGGTGCGCGGCCAGCTCCGGGACGCGGCGACCCGCAACGAGGCGATGAGCCTCATCATGGCGCGCTGAACACGCCGGTGGCGCGGGCCGGCGGTCAGGCCGCCGGTTCCGCTCCCGTCGGGTTCTGGTCGTCGTCCTCGGGGAGCTTGCACACCCGCTCCAGGAAGAGGGCGGCCGCTATCACGCCGAGGCAGGCCAGGAGCGAGAAACCGGCGTAGAGCGCCTGGTCGCGGCGGGCCGGGATGTCCAGCAGCTCCAGCAGGAAGACGCCCGTGCCGCCGTACATCCCGGCGACGAGCGCGGCCACCAGGGCGCTGGCCTGGCCGAAGACGACCGCCCGGGCCGCCATCAGCGGGTCGACCCCCTTGGCGCCGGGCCGGCGCTCGCGCTGGGCCCTGAGCCGGGCGCGCAGCGAGAGCGCCGTGGCGAGCAGCACCACCGCGATCAGCGCGAGCACGACGGGGGCGGCCAGGGGGACGCTGGGCAGGGTCCCGATCGAGTTCCAGAGGCGGGCGCCCGCCCAGGACAGGATCGCGGCCACGACGAACACGCCGACCAGCACCCTGATGCGCAGCTCTCTCACGGTGTCCCTTCAGTTCCCCCGGACCGTCCCGGTGTGTGGTCGTGGTGGGTCTCGGTCCTGACCCGTCTCGACCTTAACGACTACTCGGGCAGGCGGAGTTCCAGGTCCTCGCGCGGTTCCACACCGTCACGGGTGACGGCGGACAGCAGATCGGCCACCGTGCCGCGGCCGGTGAGCCGCGCCTGCGGATCGACGTCGTGCCAGGGCGCGAGCACGAAGGCACGCTCGTGGGCGCGCGGATGGGGCAGGGTGAGGTGCGGGTCGTCGGAGGTGACGTCCGCGTAGGCCACGATGTCGACGTCCAGCGTGCGCGGGCCCCAGCGTTCGTCCCGGACGCGGTGGAAGGCCTCCTCGACGGCGTGCGCACGCTCCAGCAGGGAGTCCGGGGGCAGGGTCGTCTTCAGGACCACGACCGCGTTGAAGTACGACGGCTGGCTGCCGGGAGCCACGCCCCACGGCTCCGTCTCGTAGACCGGGGAGACCGCCTTCACGCGCACGCCCGGAGTGTCCTCCAGGGCGTCGACGGCACCTTGGAGGGTCTCCAGGCGGTTGCCGAGGTTGGAGCCGATGGAGACGACGGCCCACTGCGGGTTGTGCAGGGTCGTGTCGGCGGCGTCCACCTTCTCGACGACCGAGGCGGGCACCGGCTGGACGGTGGGGTCGCTCTGACCCTGGCGGAAAGGTCGGGTCATACTCGGCTCCGGGTGATGGTGACGGTCACGTCGTCGAAGGGGACGGTGATCGGTGCGTCGGGCTTGTGGACGCAGACCTCGACCTCCCGGACGCCCTCGTGCTCCAGGCAGGTCCGGGCGATGCGCTCGGCGAGCGTCTCGATGAGGTTCACCGGCTCGCCCTCGACCACGGCCGCGACCTCCTCGGCGACGATGCCGTAGTGCACGGTCTTCGCCAGGTCGTCGTCGGCCGCCGCCGGCCGGGTGTCCAGGCCGAGGACGAGGTCCACGATGAAGGTCTGGCCCTCCTCGCGCTCCCTGGGGAACACACCGTGGTGCCCGCGGGCCTTCAGGCCGCGCAGCGCGACACGATCCACGCGAATCACTCCTGCAATCGTCGGGAACGGCCGGTCGGTACCGCGTGCGGGCGGTACACCGGCCTTGGACGAATCTACCCGCGGGCACCGGCAGAGCCGGGCCGCGGGGGCCTGGGGCCGGTCCGCGGCGCGGAGGGTTCACCGGATGTTTCCCCGGGGAACCCGGCCGTGCCGGCGGCTGGTAGCCGCTCATACCCCCGGCGGGTGATTCCAATCACTCTCCGTCCCCGTCCCGCTCTCCTGCGTGCCGAGGGTCCGCCGGGCCCTCGGCCGCTCAGGCGAGGGGCTCGTCGCCCGGATCCACGCCGTTCACGTTCTCCTCGTCGTCCTCGTCGTCGGTCTCGGCCAGGACGGGGGAGGCGTGGTGGGACCAGAGCTTCCAGCCGGCGGGCGTGCGCCGGAACACGTTCGTGGCGACCACGAGCTGCCCGACCAGCGGCCCGAGTTCCGCGCCCTCCTCCGGGGCGGGTCCACCGCTGAGGATGTTCTCGGTGCAGGACACGAGCGCGGTGTCACCGGTGACGGAGACGTGCACGTCGGTGAGGAAGAACTGGATGTAGTCGGTGTTCGCCATGATCAGGGCGTACGACCTGAGGACCTCTCCGCGGCCGGTGAGCACCGGCCAGCCGGGGTGCACGCAGGAGACGACGCCGGTGTCCGCGGGGTCGTGGTACGTCTCGTCCACGCCCAGGTCGACGGGGGCCAGCCAGAGCGCGGAGACCTCGTCGAAATCACCGCGCTCCAGAGCCTCGTAGAAGGCGGTGTTGGCGGCCTCGACCTGCTCGACATCGGTATGGGGGGCGCTCACCGGTCTCCTTCCGCCCCGCGCTCGCCTTCGGCGCCCGGCGCGTGCGCTGTCCCCGGTGGCGCCTCGCGCCCGCCCCCGGAGCCCGGCGCCGTCCCCGCCGTACGCGCTCCCTCCACGGCCCGTGCCACCCGTACGGCGTCCGCGGTGGCGCGCACCTCGTGCACGCGCACCGCCCACGCGCCGGCCTGGGCGGCGAGCGCGGACACGGCGGCCGTGGCGGCGTCGCGCTCCCGGGCGGGCGGGGGCGCGCCCCCGGGTCCGGCGAGGACCCGGCCGAGGAACCGCTTGCGGGAGGCAGCGACCAGCAGGGGGTGGCCGAGAGCGCGCAGGCGGTCGAGGTGGGCGAGGAGGGCCAGGTCGTGACCGGCCTCCTTGGAGAAGCCGAGGCCGGGGTCGACGACGATGCGGTCGGGGGCGACGCCGCCCGCCAGCACGGCCTCCACGCGCGCGTGCAGCTCGTCCACGACTTCGGTGACGACGTCCTCGTAGACGCCCCCGGCGTTGCCGCCCTGGAGGAAGCCCCGCCAGTGCATGACGACGAACGGGGCGCCGGCTTCGGCGACCACCGGGATCATCGCGGGATCGGCCAGGCCGCCGCTGACGTCGTTGACGAGGGCGGCGCCGGCCGCGAGTGACTGTTCGGCGACACACGCGCGCATGGTGTCCACGGAGACGGCGACGCCCTCGGAGGCGAGGCCGCGCACCACCGGGATGACCCGCCGCAGTTCCTCCGCCTCGTCCACGCGCGTGGCCCCGGGCCGGGTGGACTCGCCGCCGACGTCGATCAGGTCCGCGCCCTCGGCCACCAGACCGAGGCCGTGTTTGACGGCGGCGGTCGTGTCGAACCAGCGGCCGCCGTCGGAGAAGGAGTCGGGGGTCACGTTCACGACCCCCATGACCGCGCACCGGTCCCATGCCGGAAGGCCGGCCACTCGGCCGCGCCCGCTGAGGTTGTTCATACGTTCAGCGTAGGCCCAGCAGGGGGCCGGGAACGCGCGGCGACCCGGGCGGACGCCCTCGTGCCGCAGGGGTGGGGCTTCCGCCCGGGCCGGTCCCATCGCCGTACTCCGTCCGGCCCGGACTCAGGCCGCCCGGACGTCCCGTTCGCCCATCGCGTGCGCGCAGGGGCGCTGGGCGGCCGTCCTGCGCCGGCGCAGGAAGCGCGGCAGCGGCAGGGCGAGGTTGACGAAACCCTCCGCCTGCATGGCGGCGAAACCGATGCGGGGCAGGTCGCCGGAGGCCCGGTAGACCACGAACCGGGGCTCCCAGCGCGGCTGGAACTTGGCGTTGAACTTGTACAGCGACTCGATCTGGAACCAGCGCGAGAGGAACACCAGCAGCCCGCGCCAGGCGCGCAGCACCGGACCGGCGCCGATCTTCTCGCCGCGCGCGAGGGCGGAGCGGAACATCGCGAAGTTCAGCGAGACCCGGGCGATGCCGAGCTTCGGTGCGTCCTGGAGGGCGGCGACGATCAGCAGTTCGTTCATGCCCGGGTCGGCGCTGCGGTCACGGCGCATCAGGTCCAGCGAGACGCCGTCCCCGCCCCAGGGCACGAAGTGCAGGATCGCCTTCAGGTCGCCGTACTCGCCCGCCGCGTCGTCGGCCTTGTGCGCGGTGGCGATCAGGCAGTCACCGTCGGACGGGTCGCCGATGCGGCCGAGCGCCATGGAGAAGCCGCGCTCGGTGTCGGTGCCCCGCCAGTCCTCCGCGGCGCGGCGGATCCGCTCCAGCTCGGCGTCGCCGACGTCACGGATACGCCGCACCCGGGTTTCGTAGCCGGCCCGCTCGATGCGCTTGACCATCTGGCGCACGTTGCGCATCGCGCGTCCGGCGAGCGAGAAATCCGCCACGTCCACCACCGCCTCGTCGCCCAGTTCCAGGGCGTCCAGGCCGGTCTCGCGGGTCCACACCTCGCCGCCCGTCTCCGAGCAGCCCATCACGGCGGGGGTCCAGGAGTGGGCCCTGGCCTCGTCCATGAAGCGTTCGATGGCGCCCGGCCACGCCTCGACGTCCCCGATGGGGTCGCCGCTGGCGAGCATCACGCCGGACACGACCCGGTAGGTGACCGCGGCCTTGCCGCTGGGCGAGAACACGACGGCCTTGTCACGGCGCAGCGCGAAGTGGCCGAGCGAGTCGCGCCGGCCGTGCTTCTCCAGGAGCGCGCGCAGCCTGCCCTCGTCCTCCTCGGTGAGGCGGGCGGCCGGGTGTTCGGGACGGAAGGCCAGGTAGATGGTGGTGACGGCGGTGATCCAGCCGAGCGCGCCGAGGGAGAAGGCGACGGTCCAGGAGGTGTTGCCCTGGTAGTCGACCGGGCCCTCGAAGCCGAACAGGCCGTAGATGACGTGCGTCAGCCGATCGGCCAGGCTCGGGTCGCCGATCGTCCGGTCGGGGTGGACGCTGACGATGACCATGCCGAGAACGAGGGAACCGGCGCTCATGAGCACGAAGTTGGCGAGCGCCCGCCACCTGCTGCGCGGGTCCGGGAGGGCGGCGAACTGGTCCCGGTGGCGCAGCAGCGGCACCAGCAGTACGAACGCGATGAGCATGCCGACGATCGAGTGCCGGTACGCGAACTGCGCCACCGCGCCCGCCGGCAGCAGCGCGACCGCCGCGCGCCACGCCCGGCGCTTGCGCCGCTTGAGTCCGTGCGCGAGCAGCAGCAACAGCACGCCCGCGCTCAGCGAGAGCGCCGCCGCGAACGGCCCGAACGAGCCCGGCAGCACCTCGGCGAGGGCGTGCATACGGCTGTGACGGAAGCGCGGGAACACACCCGCGGCAATGTCCAGGACGCCCACGAGCGCGGCGGCCCTGGCGACCAGAGCGGGGACGGCCTCGGGGCGCGGGCCGCGCAGCACTCGCCGCGCCCGGCTTGATCGACTCGGAACCTCGCCCGACATTTCCCCATCTATCCTGACAGACATCGCATCCCGTAGTTCTGCGAGAGACCTTGAACCCGGGCCCGATCGGGCATCCGGCGACATTGCGCCCTCTAGGACGGTGTCTCGGCAAGAGAGGTTCACTCCTCACCGGAAAGTCCGGTCAAAGGCCAAGGAAAGCCCCGGGCAAGCCTTCGCGACGAGCGTGGGCGGGGTACGAGCGGAAAGCGCAGGCAGGAAACAGCTCATGGGTCTCACGAGCAACAAAGTGCTGGTGCTGGCGATCGCGATCGCCGCCGGGCTGTTCGTCGGCACGGTGTGGCTGTGGCCGCGCCTCGCCCGCCGGAGCTGGCGGGCCGTAGGCGGACGGATCGGCCTGATGCTGGCCACCCAGCTGGCGCTCTTCGCGTCCGTAGGGCTCGCCACCAACCAGGCCTTCGGCTTCTACGCCAGCTGGGCGGACCTGTTCGGCAAGGAGACCGAGCAGGGGATCGTCATCGACCACTCGGCCAACGGCAGCACCGGCGGCCCCCTCCAGGTGGTCTCCACCTCCGACGTACCGGGGGTGCGCGCCGCGCGGCCCGAGACCGGCGGACAGGTGCAGAAGGTCGACATCATCGGCCGTACGACCCACATCGCCACCCCGGCGTACGTGTACCTGCCGCCGGAGTACTTCCAGCCGCAGTACCGCACGCGTACGTTCCCGGCCGCCGTGGTGCTGACCGGCTACCCCGGCACGGCGCGCTCGCTGGTGGACAAGCTGAACTACCCGCGCACGGCGCAGCAGCTGTCCAAGGACGGGCGGATGCAGCCGATGATCCTGATCATGCTGCGGCCCACCGTGGCACCGCCGCGGGACACCGAGTGCGTGGACATCCCGGGCGGGCCGCAAGCGGAAACGTTTTTCGCGAAGGATCTGCCGGACGCCGTCCTCACGCACTACCGGGCCGGCAAGCGACCGGGCAGCTGGGGCGTCATCGGTGACTCCACGGGCGGCTACTGCGCGCTCAAGCTCGCCATGCACCACCCCGGCGTGTACGCGGCCGGCGCCGGCCTCTCGCCGTACTACAGGGCGCCGATCGACCCCACGACCGGCGACCTCTTCCACGGCGACGCCGAACTGCGCAACCGGGCCGACCTGTCGTGGCTCCTCCAGCACGAGTCCGCACCGGACACGTCGCTGCTCGTGACCAGCAGCAGGGTCGGAGAGCACAACTACAACGCCACGATGAAGTTCATCGCGCGCGTGCAGGCCACGAACCTGACCCGGATCTCGTCGATCATCCTCGACAGCGGCGGGCACAACTTCAACACCTGGCGGCGCGAGATCCCGCCGTCGCTCCAGTGGCTCAGCGGGCGGCTCACCGACCGCTGAGCCCCGTGGCACCCCTGACGCCCCGTGAAGCACGCGGCATGGCTGTGTTTTTACGGGGCGGGGGCCCATGATTCGCCTACGGGCGGTAAGTTTCTGGCCATGCCACGTGGACGCCACCGCCATTCCCCGCCTCTGCACCGGCTGTTGCCTCCCTCGGCGCTCGCCGGTGTGTCCGTCATCTGCGCGCTGGGCCCCTGGGTGTCCGCCGAGGCACCGGTGGTGCGCGCGCTGGCCGCCGTGGCCGCCGTGACCGCGGTCGCCGGCGCGGTCGTGATGCGCCGCTGGGACACCCAGGCGGGCAAGCAGGTCGCCGAACTCACGCGCGCGCGTGCCGGTGACGAATGGCGGTACGAGGAACGGGTCGCCGAACTGGAGACCGACCTCGAGGAGTCCCGCGAACTGCGGGTGAAGCTGGAGCAGCGGCTCAGGGCCAAGCGCGCCGAACTGGCGGGCCTGCGCAACGAGCACGCGGCCCTCCTGCGCCGGTACGCCACGGCGGAGACCGAGCGCGCGAGCGCCCTGGAGGGACGCCGGCTGCTGGAGATCGAGGCGGTCGTGCCCGGACCGGCGCCCTCCTCCTCACCCGCCCTGCCGCCCGGCCGGAGCGCCCGGCCGGAGGCGGACCCGGGTGCCGCGGACGAGACCGGGAGCGGGGCGGCCTCCGCGGGCGCGGCCGCGCGGTACCCGGTGTTCTCCTCCGAGGGGGCGCGGCTGTACCGGCGGGCCCTGACGGCCCTGGCCCGGCTCGACCGGGAGGCAACGGGCGCCGAGCCCGACCCGGAGCCCGAGCCGGAGGCCGCCGCCGCGCCCGAGGTCGACGCGGAGGGTGAGGCCGGGACCGTGGGCGACGCGCCGCGGGCTCTCGTGGGCGAGGTGGCTCCCGCAGGTGAACCGGCGGAGGCCGTCGCCGAAGGAGAAGGCACCGCGGCAGACCCGACGGACGCCGCCATCACCGACACTGACGCCGTGCCGGCGGCCGAGGCCGCGCATCCCGCGGCGCGGCCGCCCGCCGGCCACTTCACGGTGCCCACCGCCGTGGCCGTCGCCCCGGTCGCGCCGGCGCGGCGCCCGGCGGTCGAGGGCGGCTTCGACTTCTTCGGCACCCAGAAGGACGCGCCGAAGGCAGCGCTGGACGCCGTGCAGAACGAGGATCTGGCCGACGTCGTCGGCCAGGAGGCGCTCGCCGTGCACAAGGCCGAGACCGAGTCCGGGTTCAAACCCGCCGACGCGCGGTCCCGGGGTGTCGGCCAGGTCATCGACCTGACGGCGCACGACGAGACCGAGCAGATCGACGTCCAGAGGCTGCGCGGCGCGGCCTCCTGAGTCCCCGTCAGTCCTGCGGACGCGTCAAGGCACCAGGCGCACCTGGCGAACGGGCCCGGTCCTCCCGCGGGGGGAGCCGGGCCCGACGCCGTCGTCCGGCGAAGCCGGCCGTCGGCGGCCGGTCGCCGACGCGCCGTCAGCCCGTGGTCATCCAGCGGTCCGGCAGGGCGTCCCGGCGGCCCGTGCGGGACCTCTCCGCCTGTTCCGCCAGGAGCCGCGCGGCCTCCTCGGCGCCCCGCAGCCGGGCCGTGACGGTCTTGCCGGCCCCCGTGTCCACGTGGATGTCCGCGAGCCCCCAGCGACGCTCCCAGGGGCCCTGGGTGAGCCGTACGCTCTGCACCTTGGCGTGCGGGACCAGCGAGAGCCGGCGGCGCAGCAGGCCGCTCCGGGCGGCGAACACCGTGCCGGTGACCGCGAGCCGGTGTCCGCGCCACCAGAGCGGGAGGCACCACCGCGCCCGGCGCGGCACCCGCGCCGCGTCCCGGGGCACCGTCACGCCGGGCAGCACGCGCGCGATGACGGACTCGGCGACCTCGCGCGGGGCGACGGGTATCAGCACCGAGTTGGCGGAACCGGCCACGTCCAGTTCCACCCGCACCCAGCCCGGCCGGCGCCACAGCAGCGGCTCCACGATCCGCACGGTCTGCACGCGGCCGGGCGGCACCGTCTCGTGCGCGCGATCGAGCAGCCCGTGGTCGATGCGCAGCCCGTCCGGCGACTCGCTCACCGTCCAGTCGAACTCGGTGACGAAGCGGCCCGCGCTGCGCGCGCCGGCCGCGCCGAGCAGGGGCAGGGCGGTGGCGAGGACCGTCCACACGTTGTGGGTGGCGAGCCACAGCACGGTGGGTACGACGAGCGCGCCGAGCAGCGAGACCCACGTGGCTCCCGTCAGCACCAGGGAGCCCGCGAGCACCCCTGGGGGCAGGTGCAGCAGCTCGCGCGCGGGCGCCTCGCCCACGCCGGCCGCCGTCTCGGGCGCGAAGCCCGCCGCGCGCGCGAGCAGCTCCGCGCGCAGGGCGCGCGCCTCCCGCTCGCCCAGGAAGGCCAGCTCGTCCTTGTCGTCGGCGCCGACGACATCGATCCGCAGCTTCGCGACGCCCGCCACGCGCGCGAGGAGCGGACGGGAGACGTCCACGGCCTGGATGCGCTCCAGCCGGATGTGCGCGGTGCGCCGGAACAGCAGGCCCGTACGGATGCGCAGTTCGGTCCCGGTGACCGCGAAGTGCGTGAACCACCAGGACAGGAAGCCGTAGAGCCCGGCCACCGGCACCACCACGGCGGCCCCCAGCAGCAGCATGCCACCGGTCAGCCGGACCAGCTGCTCCTGCGCGCCGCCCGGGTCGTGCACCGCCCAGCCGGCCAGTACGGCCAGCGGCGCCCAGGCCCGGCGGAAGGGCGTCACCGGATGCAGCCGGCGTTCGGCGGGGGGCGGCTGCCGCGGTATGCCGCCGCCGGATACGCCTGCGTCGTGCAGGCCGCCGTCCGGTATGCCTCCGTCTTGCAGGCCGCCGTGCAGACCGCCGCCGGCCACCGGTATGCCGCCGTCCAGACCGCCGCGGTCCACCGGTATGCCGCCGTCCGTGCCGCCGTCCGTGCCGCCGGCGTGGCCGCGGGGTGTCACAGGCCCGCCGATCGTGCCTCGCCCAGCTGGGTGAGCCGGTCGCGCAGGCGTTCCGCCTCGGCCGGGTCCAGGCCGGGGATGGTCGCGTCGGTCGCGGCGGCGGCCGTGTGCAGCTGCACGGTGGCCAGCCCGAAGCGCCGCTCCACGGGCCCGGAGGTCACCTCCACCAGCTGCATCCGCCCGTACGGCACGACCGTCTCCTCGCGCCACAGGACACCGCGGCTGATCAGCAGGTCGTCGGCGCGCTCGGCGTACCGCCACGAGCGCCAGTTGCGCCCGAGCAGGCGCCAGCACCAGGCGGCGGACATCAGGGGCAGCAGTGCCCAGGCCGCCCACGGGGGCCCCACGAGCAGCCCCAGCAGCAGCCCCGTGGCGAGCGCCAGCACCCCCGCCCACACCGCCAGCAGCATCCGGCGCACGCGCAGCAGGCCGGGCCGCAGCCCCCGCCACACCGGCTCGCCCGCCGTCGTTCCCGCGTCTTCCCGGCTCCCCGTTTCCATGGGGCCAGCGTACGTAGGGGAAACTGGGTCCATGACCCCTACGGCGGAGACCACGGTCGGGATCGGCGGCGCGGCGGAGAGCACCGACATGGTTCTCAACATCGGGCCCCAGCACCCCTCCACGCACGGTGTGCTGCGGCTCAGGCTCGTGCTGGACGGGGAGCGCATCGTGCGCGCGGAGCCGGTGATCGGCTATATGCACCGCGGCGCCGAGAAACTCTTCGAGGCCCGCGACTACCGGCAGATCATCATGCTCGCCAACCGCCACGACTGGCTGTCGGCGTTCTCCAACGAGCTGGGCGTGGTCCTCGCCGTGGAGCGGATGCTCGGCATGGAGGTCCCCGAACGGGCGGTGTGGACGCGCACCCTGCTCGCCGAGCTGAACCGGGTGCTGAACCACCTCATGTTCCTCGGCTCCTACCCACTGGAGCTCGGCGGTATCACCCCGGTGTTCTACGCGTTCCGGGAGCGCGAGGTGATCCAGAACGTGATGGAGGAGGTCTCCGGCGGACGCGTGCACTACATGTTCAACCGCGTCGGCGGCCTCAAGGAGGACCTGCCCGCCGGATGGGCCGCACGCGCGCGTGCGGCCGTCGCCGCCGTGCGTTCGCGCATGGACGTCTTCGACGACCTGGTGCTCGGCAACGAGATCTTCCGGGGACGCACGCGCGGGGTCGGGGCGCTGGCGCCCGAGACGGTGCACGCCTACGGCGTGAGCGGTCCCGTCGCGCGCGGCTCGGGCGTCGACTTCGACCTGCGCCGCGACGAGCCGTACCTGGCCTACGGCGACCTCCAGGACGTCCTGAAGGTCGTCACCCGCGCCGAGGGCGACTGCCTCGCCCGCTTCGAGGTCCTGCTGGAGCAGACCCACAACGCGCTGGACCTCGCCGACGCGTGTCTGGACCGGCTCGCGGAGCTGCCGCCCGGGCCGGTCAACCAGCGGCTGCCGAAGGTGCTGAAGGCACCCGAGGGGCACACGTACGCGTGGACGGAGAACCCGCTCGGCCTCAACGGCTACTACCTCGTCAGCAAGGGCGAGAAGACCCCCTACCGGCTGAAGCTGCGCTCGGCGTCGTACAACAACATCCAGGTGCTGACCGAGCTGCTGCCGGGGACGCTGGTGGCGGACATGGTGGCGATCCTGGGGTCGATGTTCTTCGTGGTCGGCGACATCGACAAGTAGGCCGCCCGGGGCCCACGGTCAGCGGGGGCCGCCCGGGTCCAGGGGGTCCGGGATGCCGACCGGCTGGAGCAGCCACCCGAAGTCGCCGAGACCGCCCGGGGCGGTCAGCTCGGCGGCCTCGCCGGCGCCCGCCAGGGCGCTCACATAGGCGGCGGGGTCCGTGGAAGCCAGCGCGAGCGGGGGGCGTGCGCCGGTGATGTCCAGGGCGCGCAGCGCGGCGCGTTGCGTGAGCAGGCGCGCGGCACCCGGAACGCGCGCCGTTCCGCCGGCCCCCTGCGCCGTGCGGGGCAGCGCCCGCTCCGGCCGGGCGGACCCGGGCGCCGCCGCGCACGCGTCCAGGGCGACGTGTGCCGTGATGTCGCAGGACCCGTCCGGCACGGGCGTCGTCCCGCGGCCCTCCCGGAAACCGGTGAGCGTCCCGAACGGGGGGCGCGTGCGAACGGTGTGCGCGTAGTCCACGGCCACCGCGAGCCCCGCGGCCACCCGGTCCACCGCCGACGCCCAGGCCCGGTCCCGGGGCAGCCCGATCTCCGCCCGCAGTCCCTCCTCGGCCGGCAGCGGCCACCAGCGTGCGAGCCAGTCGGCGTCCGGGCCCGTCACGGGCTCGCCGAGCCGCTCGGAGCCGTCCGCCGCGACCAGCACCAGCCGGGGCACGCCGGCGCCGTCCACCTCGGCGACGTCCACGGGTACGTTGTCCAGCCACTCGTTGGCGAACAGCAGCCCGGTGACCGCCTCGGGGAGGTCGTGCCGCCAAATGACGCGGGGGTCCAGGCCGGCCGGGCGGCCGGCGATCTCGACGGCGTACGCACGCGCGCGTGCCGCCACCCCGGGCGGCAGCGCGGCGAGCACCCCGGTGACCAGTTCCCCCCGCCCGGCGCCCAGGTCGACGAAGTCCAGTACCGCGGGCCGCCCCAGGGCCTCGTCGACCCGGCACAGCAGCCGGGCCACCGCCCGCGCGAACAGCGGGGAGGCGTGCACGGACGTACGGAAGTGGCCCGCCGGGCCCTCGGGGCGCCGGTAGAAGCCCCCGGGCCCGTACAGCGCCGCCTCGGCCGCCGAGCGCCAGCCGCGCGGGCCGCGGTCCTCGCGCGGCTCCGCTGCCGTCGTCCCGTCCGTCTCGTCCGCCACCGGAACAGACTAGGCGCACAGATGATCAGGTTCTCCACCTTGCGGAGTACGCGTGCCGGGTCCGGATCGGCCCTCCGGTTGACCCCCGCGCACATCCGGTTTACCTACTCTGGGTTACGTGCAGCGCCTCTACGACTTCCTCCGCCGCCACCCGACCTGGGTCGACGCCTTCTGGGCCGTCGCCCTGTTCGGGCTGTCCGGCCTGAGCGTGGTCAGCCTCGACGGGGTGCAAGGTCACCACGGAACGCTCTTCGTGGGGATGGCCGTGTCCGCCGTCCTGTGTGCCGTCGTGGCGCTGCGCCGCCGTTTCCCGGAGCCCATGCTGCTGGTCGCCCTGGTGACCGGGCTGGCCCAGCTGGTGCTGGACGTCGAGACGGCCGTCGCCGACTTCGCCATGCTGGTGATCACCTACACGGTGGCGGCGGTCGGCGAGCGCTGGGCCTCCCGGCTCGCGCTCGTCGTCAGCCTCTTTGCGGCGGCCCTCGCCCAGATCCGCTGGCCGGCCGAGCACACCGGCTTCCTCGGGCAGATCGCCATAGTGGTCTTCCAGACGGTGCCCTTCGCCCTGGCCTGGGTGCTCGGCGACTCCATGCGCACCCGGCGCGCGTACTTCGCCCAGCTGGAGGAGCGCGCGACGCGGCTGGAGAAGGAGCGCGAGGCCCAGTCGAAGGTCGCGGTCGCCGCCGAGCGCGCCCGGATCGCGCGCGAGCTGCACGACGTCGTCGCCCACAACGTGTCCGTGATGGTGGTGCAGGCCGACGGCGCCGCCTACGTCATGGACGCCGCGCCCGACCAGGCCCGCAAGGCCCTGGAGACGATCTCGTCCACCGGCCGCCAGGCCCTGGCCGAGATGCGCCGCCTGCTGGGCGTGCTGCGCACCGGGGAGCACCAGGAGAGCGGCGAATACGTGCCGCAGCCCGACGTCGAGCAGATCGACGACCTGGTCGAGCAGTGCCGCACCTCCGGCCTGCCCGTCGACTTCCGGGTGGAGGGGACGCCGCGCCCGCTGCCCAGCGGGGTGGAGCTGACCGCGTACCGGATCGTGCAGGAGGCGCTCACCAACACGCGCAAGCACGGCGGTCCCCACGCGGGCGCGAGCGTCCGGCTGGTCTACTTCGACGACGGTCTCGGCCTGCTGGTCGAGGACGACGGCAAGGGCGCCCCGCACGAGCTGTACGAGGAGGGTGGTGCGGACGGGCGGGGACACGGCCTGATCGGTATGCGCGAGCGGGTCGGCATGGTCGGTGGCACGCTGGACGCCGGCCCGCGCCCGGGCGGAGGATTCCGGATCAGCGCCCTGCTGCCGCTGAAACCGGCGCACTGAAGACACGGAAGAGGACCCGATGACGATCCGCGTGATGCTCGTCGACGACCAGGTGCTGCTGCGCACCGGGTTCCGGATGGTGCTCGCCGCCCAGCCGGACATGGAAGTCGTCGCGGAGGCGGGCGACGGCGTGGAGGCCCTCCAGGTGCTGCGGTCCGCCGCCGTGGACGTCGTCCTGATGGACGTCCGCATGCCGAAGCTGGACGGCGTGGAGGCCACCCGGCGGATCTGCTCGGAGCCGGACGCGCCGAAGGTGCTCATCCTGACCACGTTCGACCTGGACGAGTACGCCTTCTCGGGCCTGAAGTCGGGCGCTTCGGGCTTCATGCTCAAGGACGTGCCGCCCGGCGACCTGCTGGCGGCCATCCGTGCCGTGCACAGCGGTGACGCGGTCGTGGCGCCCTCCACCACCAGGCGCCTGCTGGACCGCTTCGCGCCGCTGCTGCCCTCCGCCGGGAACGCCCCCCGGCACAAGGAGCTGGAGCGGCTCACCGAGCGGGAACGCGAGGTGATGCTGCTGGTCGCGCAGGGCCTGTCCAACGGTGAGATCGCGGCCCGGCTGGTGCTGAGCGAGGCGACGGTGAAGACCCACGTGGGCCGCATCCTGACCAAGCTCGGCCTGCGCGACCGCGTACAGGTGGTCGTCCTGGCGTACGAGACGGGCCTGGTGCGCGCGGGCGGCCACGGCTGACGCCGTCCCACCGGGCGGGCCTCAGCGCAGGACGCCCTCGATGAAGTCGCTGCCCAGCCGGGCCACCGCCGACAGGTCCAGCTGGTGCTGGACGTACCGGCCGCGGCGGCAGCCGCTGATCAGCCCCGCCTTCTTGAGCACCGTCAGGTGGCGGGATATCTCGGGCGCCGACATGCCGTGCGCGTCGGCCAGCTCGCTCGTGGTGTGCGGGGCCCGCGCGAGATGCCGGCACAGCCGCATCCGCACCGGGTGGGCCAGCGCCTCCATGCGGCGGGTGAGCTGCTCGACGGACGGGGCCTGCGCACGTGAGCCGCTCGCCGGGTAGGTGATCGAGGGCTGCCAGCCGTACCGGTGCAGGACCATCACGTGCGGCCAGCCGAGGCTGGTCGGCACCAGCACCAGGCGGCCGTCGCCCGTGGCGGCATGGCCCACCAGCAGCTTGTCCACCGTGATCAGGCCGGCCTCCTCGTCCAGCGAGATCGCGCCGGACAAGGACGCCAGGGCCTCCCCGAGCCCCTTGCGGCGCAGCAGGTCCGTCTTGTGCCGGGCGTCCGCGGCCAGCTGGGGATGGACGCGGGCCCAGGCCTCGGCGAAGAAGGCCTCGTCGCAGTCGAGCATCAGCTGCCGGAACCAGGCGCGGACGACCGGGGGATCGGTCAGCAGGCGGCGCGTGAACCGCTCCTGGACGGCGCCGCGCGCGGCGGCCAGCTCCAGGGAGCGCCGGCGCAGCTGCGGGTCGTCCAGCGGGCCCGGTTCCTTGAGGTCGTAGCGCAGCTGGCAGGTGAACTCCAGGGCGGCGTTGACGAACTGCTCGTCCGTCAGCGTGTCCAGCTGGTCCAGCTCCTCGGTGAGCGTGGCCCCGGGGAGCGCGTGGCCGCCCGGAACGCCGGCGAACGGCGCGAAGATGTCCGAGAACGTCGTGCGCCACAGGAAGTCCGCCTCGCACAGCCGGTCCGCCAGGCAGGGGTCCAGCCGGGAGGAGACGGCGGTGGCCCAGCCCCGCAGGTCCGGGTGGTGGCCGGGTTCGCTGAGCGCGTGCAGCGCCATCCCGAGCTCGGCGAGGGGGGAGGGCACGACGGAGACCCTCGCCCACCTCTCGGCCGCGTTCGGGCCGGAGGCGTCCCCGTCGGTGGCCAGCCCGGTGATGTCGATGGTCACGCTCATGCCCCCATCGTGCACCGTGCCACCGGCAGTGCCCCGTCGGATTGACGGCAACCGTCAATCCACGGGACATCGGTCCGGGGCCGGAGCAGTCTGGGGACACACCGGGGCAGCCACTGAGCCGATCGGTCACCGAGCGGTCGGTGATCGGCCGACGACACGTCGGCGCGCAGTCGGTGATTGCCTCGACCCACGCATCCCGAGAAGGCGGCCGCCATGAGCATCACCCAGCAGTACCTCCTCGACAGCTACCGCGCCCGTCTGCACGGCGAGCCCGAGCCGCCCGCGCCGGGCCGCGGCGAACTCGGTCTGCTCCGCGAACTGAGCGACCACCGGCGCTTCAGCGCGGTCGTCGCCGAGCGCCCGGCGCACGGACGGCTGCGCAGCGCCCTGGACCGCTGGCTGCGTCCGCGCGCACTGTGACCCACGCGCCGCACCGGATCTCCTCGCACGGACGCTACGGCAGCCGCGCCACGAA
Source organism: Streptomyces sp. Y20 (assembly GCF_043195475.1). Classification (NCBI taxonomy): domain Bacteria; kingdom Bacillati; phylum Actinomycetota; class Actinomycetes; order Kitasatosporales; family Streptomycetaceae; genus Streptomyces; species Streptomyces sp. Y20. The sequence goes on along the minus strand of NZ_JBIDDP010000003.1, from coordinate 45,210 downwards.
CTCCGCGACCGCCGCCCGCACGTCCTGCGCCGTCCACTCCAGCCCGGCCTCGTCGACCGTGACCTCCGTGAACGCGAGCCCGGGACCGGCCGGTTCCCAGCCGTTGGCGAACAGCAGCACCGAGGTCTCCTCCGCCTGGCGCACCGCCGCCTCCGCCGCTACGTCCGCGTCGTGCGGCAGCCAGACCTGGAACTGGTGGATGTGCGGTTCCTCCGGGTGGACGCGCGACCAGGGCGACCCCGCGGCCGCGAACCCCTCGCGCAGCGCGGCGGCCACCACGCGCGCGTGGCGCACGTACTCGGGCAGCCGCGGCAGCTTCCGGTCGAGGCCGGCGAGCGCCGACAGCACGGTCGGGAACTGCTGCACGATCATCCCGCCGTACCGGTGCCGCCACGCCCTGGCCTCCTCGATCAGCGTCCGCGGGCCGGCGACGACGGCACCGCCGAACGCGCCGAGGGACTTGTAGAACGACACGTAGACCGTGTCGGCGAGGCCGGCGATCTCCGCGAGCGGGCGGCCGAAGTGGACGGTGGACTCCCACAGGCGCGCGCCGTCGAAGTGCACCACCGCGTCGCGCTCGCGCGCCGCCTCGACGACCTCCGTCAGCTCCTCCCAGGTGGGCAGCACGAAACCGGCATCCCTGAGGGGCAGTTCCAGCATGAGCGTGCCGAAGGGCTCTTCGAAGTCGCGTACCTCGTCGGCCGTGGGCAGCCGGGGCTCGGTGGTCACCTGGACCGGACGCAGGCCGCTCACCTCGCGGAAGGCGTTCCGTTCATGCCGTTCCGGATGGGCGAGCGGGTGCAGGGCGACCGTGGGCGAACCGGTGCGGACGGCCCAGCAGCGCAGGGCGACCTGCTGGGCCATCGTGCCCGTCGGGAAGAACGCGGCGGCCTCCGTGCCGAGCAGGGCGGCGACCCGCTCCTCCAGGTGCGCGACGATCCGGTCGCCGTAGATGTCGGCCGGCTCGTCCAGATCGTAGACCTCGGGGGCCGTCTCCATCAGGTACGCCAGCCGTTCGCCGATCGTGTCCCGCAGGCCGGGACGCGACAGCACACGTGCCGTCCGGTGGACGGCCGCCCGCCGCTGCCGCACCGACCGCTCGCCGCCCTGCTCCGCCGCATCGTCCATGTGCGCGATGATGCCGTGCCGCACCCGCGCGAGCACCCCGTTTTCACCGCCGCCGGCCGGCGCGGTGGCGTAGGGCGACCCACAGCCTGTGGACAACCGGCCGCCGTTCGCCGGATAGCGTTAACATGACGAGAAATCGTCCGGTACCCAGAGCGGACTGGAACGGGAAGGCCGCCGTCGCGTGAGTACAGTCCACCAGCCAGACCTCAGGGACCGCCCCGCGCGGCTCACCGTCGGCGTCGTCGGCGCCGGCCGCGTGGGCCCCGCGCTGGCCGCGTCCCTCCAGCTCGCCGGGCACCGCCCGGTGGCCGTCTCGGGAGTTTCCGACGCCTCCCGGAGGCGCGCCGGGGCCCTGCTCCCGGACGTGCCCCTGGTGCCGCCCGCCGAGGTCCTCCGGCGTGCCGACCTGGTGCTGCTCACGGTCCCCGACGACGCCCTGCCCGGCCTGGTCGCGGGCCTGGCCGAGACCGGCGCGGTACGGCCGGGCCAGCTGCTCGTGCACACCTCCGGGCGGTATGGCGCGAAGGTGCTCGATCCGGCCGTGCGCGCGGGCGCCCTGCCGCTGGCCCTGCACCCGGCGATGACCTTCACCGGCACGCCCGTGGACGTCCAGCGCCTCGCGGGCTGTTCCTTCGGTGTCACCGCCCCCGAGCAGCTGCGGCTGGCCGCCGAGGCCCTGGTGATCGAGATGGGCGGCGAGCCGGAGTGGATCAGCGAGGAGAACCGCCCGCTCTACCACGCGGCCCTGGCCCTCGGTGCCAACCACCTGGTGACCCTGGTCGCGCAGTCCATGGAGCTGCTGCGCACGGCCGGCGTGGCGGCGCCCGACCGGATGCTCGGCCCGCTGCTCGGCGCCGCCCTGGACAACGCCCTGCGCTCCGGTGACGCGGCCCTGACCGGGCCCGTCGCGCGCGGGGACGCCGGCACGGTCGCCGCGCACGTCACCGAGCTGCGCAAGCACGCCCCGCAGGCGGTGGCGGGCTACCTGGCGATGGCCCGGGCGACGGCCGACCGGGCCCTGGCGCACGGTCTGCTCAAGCCGGAACTGGCCGAGGATCTCCTCGGGGTACTCGCCGACGGGAGCCCCGGAGCCCCCGGAGCCCCGGGGAGCCCCGGACCCGGTGGCGCCCGCGGCCCGGGCGGCCCAGGGGGCACGGACGGCGCCGACGGGACGAACGGCTCCGACGGGACGAACGGCACCGAAGGCACTGACGGCTCCGGCGGGACGAACGGCACCGAAGGCACTGACGGCTCGACCGGTATCGAGGGGAACGACCGATGACCACCGCCCTGCTCAGCACCGCAGGAGAGCTGCACGCGCGGGTGCGCCGCGGCCGTCGTGCCGTCGTGATGACCATGGGCGCCCTGCACGAGGGCCACGCGACCCTGATCCGCACCGCGCGCGAGATCGCCGGCCCGGACGGCGAGGTCGTCGTCACGGTGTTCGTGAACCCGTTGCAGTTCGGCGCGGGCGAGGACCTCGACCGCTACCCCCGCACCCTCGACGCCGACCTCGCGCTGGCCGGGCGGTCCGGCGCCGACGCCGTGTTCGCGCCCTCCGTGGACGAGGTCTACCCGGGCGGCGAACCCCAGGTGCGTGTCTCCGCCGGCCCCATGGGCGAGCGGCTGGAAGGCGGTTCGCGGCCCGGGCACTTCGACGGCATGCTCACCGTCGTCGCCAAGCTGCTGCACCTCACCCGCCCCGACGTCGCCCTGTTCGGGCAGAAGGACGCCCAGCAGCTGGCCCTGATCCGGCGCATGGTGCGGGACCTGAACTTCGGCGTCGACATCGTCGCCGTACCGACCGTGCGGGAGGAGGACGGGCTCGCCCTGTCCAGCCGCAACCGCTACCTCTCACCGCCGGAGCGGCGTACCGCGCTCGCGCTGTCCCGCGCCCTGTTCGCGGGCCGGGACCGGCACGCGGCGCAGGAGGCACTGTGCGCGCGGGCCCGGGAAGTGCCCTCCACGCACGCGCGTGCCGAGGCGCTGAGCGCCCTGGGAGAGTCGCGAGCGGCGGCCGACGCACACGCGGTGGCCACGGCCGCGCCCGGCGGCCCGGCGGCCGTCCGTGGCGCCGCCCGCCAGGTGCTGGACGACGCCGCCCGCCTCGAACCGCCGCTCCGGCTGGACTACCTCGCCCTGGTCGATCCCGCCGACTTCACGGAGATCGCCGACGACTTCACCGGCGAGGCCGTCCTCGCCGTCGCCGCCCGGGTCGGCACGACCCGGCTGATCGACAACCTCCCCCTCACCTTCGGAGCCGCCTCGTGACCAGCACAGGCATACGACTGCACGCACCCGCGCCCGGCTGGGCGCTCTCCGCGGACGTGGTCGTCGTCGGGTCCGGAGTGGCCGGCCTGACCGCGGCACTGCGCTGCGAGGCCGCCGGGCTCAGCACGGTCGTCGTCACCAAGGCCCGCCTGGACGACGGCTCGACCCGCTGGGCGCAGGGCGGCATCGCCGCCGCCCTCGGCGAGGGCGACACCCCTGAGCAGCACCTTCAGGACACCCTGGTGGCGGGCGCGGGCCTGTGCGACGAGGAGGCCGTACGCATCCTCGTCACCGAGGGCCCCGACGCGGTACGGCGGCTCATCGACACCGGCGCCCACTTCGACGAGTCCGCCGAAGGGCGGCTGGAACTCACCCGCGAGGGCGGCCACCACCGCCGCCGCATCGCGCACGCGGGCGGCGACGCGACCGGCGCGGAGATCTCCCGGGCGCTCGTGGAGGCCGTCCGCGCGCGTGGGCTGCGCACCGTCGAGAACGCGCTGGTACTGGACCTGCTGACCGACGCCGAGGGCCGCACGGCCGGCGTCACCCTGCACGTGATGGGCGAGGGCCAGCACGACGGCGTGGGCGCCGTGCACGCCCCCGCCGTCGTCCTCGCGACCGGCGGCATGGGCCAGGTGTTCTCCGCGACCACCAACCCGCCGGTGTCGACCGGTGACGGTGTGGCGCTGGCGCTGCGCGCGGGCGCGGAGGTCAGCGACCTGGAGTTCGTGCAGTTCCACCCGACCGTGCTGTTCCTCGGCACGGACGCCGAGGGCCAGCAGCCGCTGGTCTCCGAGGCGGTCCGCGGCGAGGGCGCCCACCTGGTCGACGGCGACGGCGTGCGCTTCATGGTGGGGCAGCACGAACTGGCCGAACTGGCGCCCCGGGACATCGTCGCCAAGGGCATCACGCGGCGGATGCAGGAGCGGGGCGCCGAGCACATGTTCCTCGACGCCCGGCACTTCGGCGCCGAGATGTGGGAGCACCGCTTCCCGACCATCCTGGCCGCCTGCCGGGCCAACGGGATCGACCCGGTCACCGAGCCCGTCCCGATCGCCCCGGCCGCCCACTACGCCTCCGGAGGCGTCCGCACCGACGCCCACGGCCGGACGACCGTGCCCGGCCTGTACGCGTGCGGCGAGGTCGCGTGCACCGGCGTGCACGGCGCCAACCGGCTCGCCTCGAACTCGCTCCTCGAAGGGCTCGTGTACGCCGAGCGGATCGCCGCCGACATCGCCGCCGCACACGCGGACGACGGCCTGCGCGCGCGCGTGCCCGCACCGGTCCCGCACCCCGGCAGGCCCGCGCACCCGCTGCTCGCCCCGGAGAGCCGGTTCGCGATCCAGCGGATCATGACCGGCGGCGCCGGCGTGCTGCGCTCGGAGGAGTCCCTGGCCCGGGCCGCGGACCAGCTCCAGGACCTGCACAGCCAGGCCCGGGACGCGCTGGAGGAGAACGGCAAGACCGCCGAGCCCGGCGTGGACACCTGGGAGGCGACGAACCTCCTGTGCGTGGCCCGGGTCCTGGTCGCCGCGGCCCTGCTGCGCGAGGAGACCCGCGGCTGCCACTGGCGCGAGGACCGGCCCGAGCGCGACGACACCACCTGGCGGCGCCACATCGTCGTACGGCTCAATCCCGACCGGTCGCTGGCCGTACGCACCACCGCCACCGCAGACTTCCCCCCGATCCGGCCCGACCAGCGTCCCCAGGAGCAGTGACAGACGTGAGCACCGACGACCTTCCCCTCGCCCCGACCGGCGGCTGCGGTGACGGCTGCGCCTGCGGCGCCGAGGGCGACGAGGAGTATCCGGAGTGCGGGCTCGACCCCGCGCTCGCCGAGCTGCTGGCCGCCGCGGGACTCGACCCCCTCGAGGTCGAGGACATCGCCAACGTCGCCGTCCAGGAGGACCTGGACGGCGGCGTGGACGTGACGACCGTCGCGACCATCCCCGAGGAGGCGGTGGCCACCGCCGACTTCACCGCGCGTGAGGCCGGTGTCGTGGCCGGCCTGCGGGTCGCCGAGGCCGTGCTCTCCGTGGTCTGCACGGACGAGTTCGAGGTCGAGCGGCACGTGGAGGACGGCGAGCGGATCGAGGCCGGGCAGAAGCTGCTGTCGGTCACCACGCGCACGCGTGACCTGCTCACCGGCGAGCGGAGCGCGCTGAACATCCTGTGCCGGCTGTCCGGCATCGCGACCGCCACGCGCGCGTGGGCGGACGCGCTGGAGGGCACCGGGGCGCGCGTGCGGGACACCCGCAAGACCACCCCGGGCCTGCGCTCCCTGGAGAAGTTCGCCGTCCGCTGCGGCGGGGGCCTCAACCACCGCATGTCGCTCTCGGACGCGGCCCTGGTCAAGGACAACCACGTGGTCGCCGCCGGCGGCGTCGCCCAAGCCTTCGAGGCCGTACGGGAGGCGTTCCCGGAGGTGCCCATCGAGGTCGAGGTCGACACCCTGCACCAGCTGCGCGAGGTCGTGGACGCGGGCGCCGACCTCATCCTGCTGGACAACTTCACGCCCGGCGAGTGCGAGGAGGCCGTCGCCATCGCCGGCGGCCGGGCGCTGCTGGAGGCCTCCGGCCGGCTGACGCTCGGCAACGCGCGCGCGTACGCCGAGACCGGCGTGGACTTCCTGGCCGTCGGCGCGCTCACCCATTCCTCGCCGATCCTGGACATCGGCCTGGACCTGCGCGAGGCGGAGTAACGGCCATGCTGCTCACGATCGACGTCGGCAACACGCACACCGTCCTCGGACTGTTCGACGGCGAGGACATCGTCGAGCACTGGCGCATCTCCACGGACGCGCGCCGCACGGCGGACGAGCTGGCGGTGCTGCTCCAGGGCCTGATGGGCATGCACCCGCTGCTCGGCGACGAGCTGGGCGACGGCATCGACGGCATCGCGATCTGCGCGACCGTCCCGTCGGTCCTGCACGAGCTGCGCGAGGTCACGCGGCGGTACTACGGCGACGTCCCGGCCGTGCTGGTCGAGCCGGGCGTGAAGACGGGCGTGCCGATCCTCACCGACAACCCCAAGGAGGTCGGCGCGGACCGGATCATCAACGCGGTCGCGGCCGTCGAGCTGTACGGCGGCCCGGCGATCGTCGTCGACTTCGGTACGGCGACCACGTTCGACGCGGTCTCCGCGCGCGGGGAGTACGTCGGCGGCGTCATCGCGCCCGGTATCGAGATCTCCGTGGAGGCGCTCGGCGTCAAGGGCGCGCAGCTGCGCAAGATCGAGGTGGCCCGGCCGCGCAGCGTGATCGGCAAGAACACCGTCGAAGCCATGCAGTCGGGCATCGTCTACGGGTTCGCCGGGCAGGTCGACGGGGTGGTCGGCCGGATGGCGCGGGAGCTGGCCGACGACCCGGACGACGTCACGGTGATCGCCACGGGCGGGCTGGCGCCGATGGTGCTGGGGGAGTCCTCGGTGATCGACGAGCACCAGCCCTGGCTGACGCTGATCGGGCTGCGGCTGGTCTACGAGCGGAACGTGTCGCGGCTGTGAGACGCGGCCGGTGCCCTGGCGGGTGCCGGCCCCGCGCGTGACCCCGGACGGGGGAAGCCGGGAGCGACACGCGCCGGAACAACGTTCCGATCCGTCGCTTTTGTCCGATTAGCGATAGCGTCGCCGCATGCCCACGCCATACGGATCCCGCGGCGGCATGGCGTTCGGCGCGGAGGAGCTGCGTGTGCTCCGTCGCGCCCTCGCCCTCGCCCTCCACCCCGGCCACGCCTCCGCCGAGGACGTGCAGGACTGCTTCCGCCTCGCCGAGGCGCTCGACGAGGCGATGTGCGAAGGGGCCAGGCTGCGCGACTTCCTGGTGGCCGACCTGGGGAGGTACCGGGCCGCGTTGCCGGGCACCGCCGCCGGCTACCTCGCCCTCCTGGAGGAGGTCCTGGGCGCCGGGTACCGGCCCGTGCCGGACGACCTCGCCGCGCTGCGGGCACTGCGCGGGAACCCGGTGGCGGCGGCGCTGCTGGACCGCTGCCGGACGCTGGCCGAGCAGGACGTGCGAGCCCGGTTCGCCCAGGGCGCCCGCAAGGTGCCGGCGCCCGCGGTCCCGTCCGCGCGGACGCGTCTGCTGGCCCTCGCGGGCGGCGCGGGGGAGCCTGGCGCGCGGAGCGCGGCGACGCGGGCCGAGGAGCCCGCCACGCCCGCGCCGGAACCCGCGCCGAAGCCCGCCCCCGCCCCCGCCCCCGGGGAGCGGCCCGCGGCGCCCCAGCCGCCGAAGCGGCCCGTCCCCACGCCGGGAGAGGTCTTCCCGCGCCGCAAGCCGGCTGAACCCCGGGAGCTGGCCGCGGGCTGACACCACCGTCCGGCCCCACCCGTGCCGCGGCGCGCCGGGGGGCCCACCCCGCGGCCGTCCGGCCGGGATCCGTGGCTACCCTGGTGGCATGGACTACGTCTCCGCGCTCGTGCCTCCGGTCGTCATGGCCGCGTTCTTCATCGGTGTGGTCAGGGTGATCGTGAAGACCCAGGGCGGGGCCGCCAAGGCCAAGGAGGACGCGGCCGTCGACGCCGCCCTCGCGCGCGTGGAGAGTGCCCGCCGGGCCCCCGCCGCCGGCGACGCCTGAGCGACGGGCCCTTCTCCGCCCGAGACGGCGGCGGGCCGCCGCGCGCCCTGCCCCAGCCATGCCGTACGTACGCCGTGCGCACCCCTGTGCGGCGCCCGCCCGGGCGTACGGCATCCCCGCGCCCCGCGCAGCCTTCCACGCCCTGCGCCCTTTTTGTGCGTGTTTGCCGGCTTAGCGCACGTCCGGCACGCCATTGTCGTGATCTCCCACTATTGTTCTGAGCTGTGCCTCGCCCATTGGGAGAACTCGAAGACGCGGTCATGACGCGGGTGTGGAAGTGGAACCGCCCGGTGACCGTTCGGGAAGTCCTGGAAGACCTGCAGCAGGAACGGTCGATCGCGTACACCACCGTGATGACCGTTCTGGACAATCTCCATCAGAAGGGCTGGGTCCGCCGTGAGGCGGAAGGGCGGGCCTATCGATATGAGGCCGTGTCGACACGAGCCGCCTACGCCGCCGCCCTGATGAACGACGCCTGGTCGCAGAGCGACAACCCGGCCGCCGCTCTCGTCGCCTTCTTCGGGATGATGAGTGACGAACAGCGGCAGGCCCTCCGGGACGCCGTACGCATCGTCCAGGGACCGGAAGAAACCCGGCAGGCTTCCGAAGAGCGCCGGCAGGAGAACCCCGGCTCGGCAGAGGGGGCGGACGGGCGATAGCGTCCGTTCATGCCAGCAGAGCGTCCCGAAGTCCCCGCAAAAGCCCTGACCGTCCGGCGGGCCCGGACCAGCGATGTCCCCGCCGTGCGCCACCTCCTCGACGCCTACGTCCGTGACCGCATCCTGCTCGACAAAGCCATGGTCACCCTTTACGAGGACATCCAGGAGTTCTGGGTCGCCGAACGCGACGACAACGCCGAGGTGGTCGGCTGCGGAGCGCTGCACGTCATGTGGGAGGACCTCGCCGAAGTCCGCACTCTCGCGGTGAAGCCCGGCCTGAGGGGTTCCGGCGTCGGTCACCGGGTGCTGGAGAAGCTGCTCCAGACCGCACGCTGGCTCGGCGTTCGCCGGGTTTTCTGCCTGACCTTCGAAGTGGACTTCTTCGGGAAGCACGGGTTCGTCGAGATCGGGGAGACGCCGGTCGACACCGATGTCTACGCCGAGCTGTTGCGCTCCTATGACGAGGGCGTCGCGGAGTTCCTCGGTCTCGAACGGGTGAAGCCGAACACCTTGGGCAACAGCCGCATGCTTCTGCATCTGTGATCGTCTTTGCCCCGGGCCCTATGTCCGAAACGCGCATGTTTCCGTGCGGTGGCGGTCCACTGAGGCACTCCCGGGGGTTTGTGTTTTTCCGGCAAAAGCGGTTTGCTTTCCGACGTAACGCAGTACTGCATATAACAGGGGCGGCGAAACGGCGGACGCCGCACACCCCTGGTCCTCAACGTTATCGATGAAAGGAAATGCGGTGGCACAGAAGGTTCAGGTCCTTCTTGTCGACGACCTCGACGGCGGCGAGGCGGACGAGACCGTCACGTTCGCGCTGGACGGCAAGACGTACGAGATCGATCTCACGACTGCCAATGCGGACAAGCTGCGCGGTCTTCTCGACCCCTATGTCAAGGGCGGCCGTCGTACCGGCGGCCGTGCCTCCGGTGGACGTGGAAAGGCGCGCGCCGCTTCCGGCGGCAACCAGGACACCGCGGCGATCCGCGCCTGGGCGAAGGAGAACGGTTACGAGGTCAACGACCGCGGCCGGGTTCCGGCGTCCATCCGCGAGGCCTACGAGAAGGCCAACGGCTGATTCCGCCCGGAAACGGCCGGCCCGGCGCACAAGCGCCGCAGCCGGACCCGGTGACACTGTGCTGCCACCGTGTCCAGCAGTCGTACGAGATCGGGGGCGATTCCCTCGCGCCCGACGGCCGGCATGGCCGGCAGCAAGGCCCCGACCCCGCGTCCCGGCCCAGGGGGCCGCAGCCACACGGCGGCCCCCTGCACGGTTCCCGCCCGTCCTGACGTGACCGCTCCCGCGGGCGGCGGCGGAGCCTCCACCGTGCCCCCCGCGCCCAGCAGGCGCAGGTCCAGCGGCACGGCACCCCACTCCAGCCAGTCCAGCACCCCGGGCACCTCCTCCGCGCTGCCCGCGGCCAGCAGCAGCTCCATCCGGTCGCCGCGAACGGCCACCGGAGAGCCGGGCGCGAGCTGCCGGAGCGCCCGCGCGCCCGCCTCGGCCGGCACGTCCAGCACGTCGAACCGGACCCCCGTGCGCAGCCGCAGCGGCTCTCCGGGCACTGTCGGCCAGCCCAGATCGTTCTCGTACCAGTGCCGGGCCGGGGCGTCCGGCGCGGCCGGACCGAGGGGCCTACGGGGAAGGGGGACCGCGGACGTGGTGAGGACCGAGCCAGCCATACCCGTGCAACCCCTCCGGGCGCCCTCGGGTTACGGTGGGTGCCCGGCCGGCTGCGGCGGGTGCCGGGAACGGGGGCGCGTGGGGGTCCGGGGAGGCGCGAGGTTGTTCGCCCATAGCGGAGCGAACCGGTGCCCGCGGCATGGACTGTCAGTGCCCGCGGGTAAGACATGCCTAGTGGGAGGGGGCGACACGCAGAATGGGCTGTCTCACGTTCGCCATCGGCGTACTGGCGACTGGGGTAACTGCCTGGCCTGCGGGAACATCGTCTCGCACCATCGGGTTGGAGCAGATGTCGGCGTTCGGGGTCAGGAGGCCATCGACGGTGTCGGCAGTTGGAATGAGCGGTCCCCGCTCGCGGGACTAAGCTGCGGAAGGACAGGGAGGGGAAGTTCCCCCCACTGCCTGACCGCTCTGAGGAGCGATTAACGATGTTCGAGAGGTTCACCGACCGCGCGCGGCGGGTTGTCGTCCTGGCTCAGGAAGAAGCCCGGATGCTCAACCACAACTACATCGGCACCGAGCACATCCTCCTGGGTCTCATCCACGAGGGCGAAGGTGTCGCCGCTAAGGCCCTGGAGAGCCTCGGCATTTCGCTTGAGGCGGTCCGCCAGCAGGTGGAGGAGATCATCGGGCAGGGTCAGCAGGCCCCGTCCGGGCACATCCCCTTCACTCCCCGTGCCAAGAAGGTCCTGGAGCTGTCGCTCCGCGAGGCGCTCCAGCTGGGTCACAACTACATCGGCACGGAGCACATCCTGCTCGGCCTGATCCGCGAGGGCGAGGGCGTCGCCGCCCAGGTCCTGGTCAAGCTGGGCGCAGACCTCAACCGGGTGCGGCAGCAGGTCATCCAGCTGCTCTCCGGTTACCAGGGCAAGGAGACCGCCACCGCCGGCGGCCCCGCCGAGGGGACCCCCTCCACCTCCCTCGTCCTGGACCAGTTCGGCCGGAACCTCACCCAGGCCGCTCGTGAGTCCAAGCTCGACCCGGTCATCGGGCGCGAGAAGGAGATCGAGCGGGTCATGCAGGTGCTGTCCCGCCGCACCAAGAACAACCCGGTGCTGATCGGTGAGCCCGGCGTCGGCAAGACCGCCGTCGTCGAGGGCCTCGCCCAGGCCATCGTCAAGGGCGAGGTGCCCGAGACCCTCAAGGACAAGCACCTCTACACCCTGGACCTCGGTGCCCTGGTCGCCGGCTCCCGCTACCGCGGTGACTTCGAGGAGCGCCTGAAGAAGGTCCTCAAGGAGATCCGCACCCGCGGCGACATCATCCTGTTCATCGACGAGCTGCACACGCTGGTCGGTGCGGGTGCCGCCGAGGGCGCCATCGACGCCGCCTCCATCCTGAAGCCGATGCTGGCCCGCGGCGAGCTCCAGACCATCGGTGCCACCACCCTGGACGAGTACCGCAAGCACCTGGAGAAGGACGCCGCCCTCGAGCGCCGCTTCCAGCCCATCCAGGTCGCCGAGCCGTCCCTGCCGCACACGATCGAGATCCTCAAGGGCCTGCGCGACCGGTACGAGGCGCACCACCGCGTCTCCATCACGGACGAGGCCCTGGTCCAGGCCGCCACCCTGGCCGACCGGTACATCTCGGACCGCTTCCTGCCCGACAAGGCGATCGACCTGATCGACGAGGCCGGCTCGCGGATGCGCATCCGCCGGATGACCGCGCCGCCGGACCTGCGCGAATTCGACGAGAAGATCGCCGGCGTCCGCCGGGACAAGGAGTCCGCGATCGACTCGCAGGACTTCGAGAAGGCCGCCTCCCTGCGCGACAAGGAGAAGCAGCTCCTCGCCGCCAAGGCCAAGCGGGAGAAGGAGTGGAAGGCCGGCGACATGGACGTCGTCGCCGAGGTCGACGGTGAGCTGATCGCCGAGGTCCTCGCCACGGCCACCGGCATCCCGGTCTTCAAGCTGACCGAGGAGGAGTCCAGCCGCCTGCTCCGCATGGAGGACGAGCTCCACAAGCGGGTCATCGGCCAGGTCGACGCCGTGAAGGCGCTGTCCAAGGCGATCCGCCGCACGCGTGCCGGTCTGAAGGACCCGAAGCGTCCGGGTGGTTCGTTCATCTTCGCCGGTCCGTCCGGTGTCGGTAAGACCGAGCTGTCCAAGGCGCTCGCCGAGTTCCTCTTCGGTGACGAGGACGCGCTGATCTCCCTCGACATGTCGGAGTTCAGCGAGAAGCACACGGTGTCGCGACTCTTCGGTTCGCCCCCCGGCTACGTGGGCTACGAAGAGGGTGGCCAGCTGACCGAGAAGGTCCGCCGCAAGCCGTTCTCCGTCGTCCTCTTCGACGAGGTCGAGAAGGCCCACCCGGACATCTTCAACTCGCTGCTCCAGATCCTGGAGGACGGTCGCCTGACCGACTCCCAGGGCCGGGTCGTGGACTTCAAGAACACGGTCATCATCATGACGACCAACCTCGGCACCCGGGACATCTCCAAGGGCTTCAACCTGGGCTTCGCGGCCTCGGGTGACACGAAGACCAACTACGAGCGCATGAAGAACAAGGTCTCGGACGAGCTGAAGCAGCACTTCCGGCCCGAGTTCCTCAACCGTGTGGACGACGTCGTCGTCTTCCCGCAGCTCACGCAGGCCGACATCCTGCGGATCGTCGACCTGATGATCGGCAAGGTCGACGAGCGCCTGAAGGACCGGGACATGGGCCTCGAGCTCTCCCAGTCCGCCAAGGAGCTGCTGGCCAAGAAGGGCTACGACCCGGTGCTGGGCGCGCGTCCGCTGCGTCGCACGATCCAGCGCGAGGTCGAGGACACGCTGTCGGAGAAGATCCTCTTCGGCGAGCTGCGTCCCGGTCACATCGTGGTCGTGGACACCGAGGGCGAGGGCGACACCCAGATCTTCACCTTCCGGGGTGAGGAGAAGTCGGCGCTGCCCGACGTCCCGCCGATCGAGCAGGCGGCCGGCGGTGCCGGACCGAACCTGAGCAAGGACGCGTAAGCGTCCGGCGGACAGACCGCGAGAAGGGGCCGGTGCCTGCGGGCACCGGCCCCTTCCGGCGCTCCGGGTCAGCCCACCAGGACTTCGGCCCGGGGGAAGATACCGGCGTAGCGGGCGGGGGACACCCCAGGTCCCGGACGCGTGATCAGGGCGACCGAGCGCACCTGTGGAAACCGTGCCGCCGCAGCGGCGAGTCCCACGCAGTCATCGATCCCGGACAGCACCAGCGCCTTGACGTGGGGCAGTTCGGGCACGAGGTCGAAGCTGTCCGCGCTGCCCAGCTCCAGGCTGAGCGTGTGCACGCCCGTCCAGTTCTCCAGCCCGCGAAGTCCCGTGCCCGCGATGCTTCCGCGGCCCAGGTGGAGGGATTCCAGGGGCGCGTCGACCGGCAGGCTGTCGGTCAGGGCGGTACCCGGCAGGCGGACGCCCGCCACGGAGAGACTGGTGAGCGACCGCAGGGAGCGCAGGCCCGTCGCATCGCCGACGCCGGAGAGGACCAGGCTGCTCAGGGGCAGGGGGGCCAGGTGGTGCAGACCCGTCGCGGCCGGGCACGCGGCCAGGTGGAGGTCGCTCAGCGAGCCGAAGGCCGACAGGGCCGCGCAGTCCGTGAGGAGGCCGTTCGCCACCAGGCGCAGTGTCGTCACCTGCTCGGTGGCGGGCAGGGCGGCCACGATGTCCTCGACGAGGTGCGGGCCCGTGAAGTGGAGGCGGTGCCAGGGGCGCATCCGTGCCAGGCAGTCACGCTGGTCCACGCTTTCGCAGGTCAGCAACAGATCCGTCCGGTCCAGACGGTCCAGGACCTCCCTCGCGTACTCGTCGGCGTCGAACCGCCCCCATGTCCCGACCAACTGCCGTCGCACACCCAGGTCCTGATGGTCCCGGAACCGCCGCAGGACCGCCAGCGCCGTCCCGGGCTCCTCCTCCCCGAGGAGGGAGGCGGTGACCGTCACCCCCCGCGCCTGCTCGGTGGTCAGCCCCGCCGGTCCCGGCAGCAGTTCGAGCACCAGGGGCCCGGCCTCCGCCAGCACCCTCGCCTCCTCCGTCGTACCCGGCGGGACCAGCACTCCCGCCCGTGCCTCCACCTCCGCCCGCACCCCCGGATCCAGGGCCGCCGCGTGTTCCAGACACGCCAGTGCCAGCAACGTCAGCCGGGGGGTGTCCGCAGCGAGCAACCGGCGCAGCAAGGTCGACCGTTCCCGTGGCCGGGCGTGCGCGACCGCCATGCGGATGACGTCCTCCCACTGGGTGTCGTCCGCGTGTCTGACCAGGACGTCCAGGTGGCCTTCCGCCACGGCACACCGGGCGCCCAGGTAGTCCTGGAAGGTGCGGTGCACGAAGTCCACCACACCGGGGGCGGGCTGACGCAGCAGACCGCTCCGCAGCAGCAGGTCACGCAGCACAGCCGCCGCGTCCCCGTGCGCCGAGGCGACCGAGGGCAGACAGCGCTCCACGATCCCCTCGGCCGTGTCGGTGTCCATCTCCGTACGGCCGCTCAGCACGAGCGCGTACGCCAGCCGCTGGAGCAGCTCCAGCTGCACTTCCTCGTTCAGCCCGGACTCCATCCCCCGCTCCCGGTCCCGGCGGGTGAGCAGCATCGCGAGGGCGGCGTCGTACAGCTCCTTGCGGCCCGTGGGGAGGTAGCCGCGGCGCTCCCGGTGCAGGGCGCAGATCAGGCCGCACATCAAGGGATTGGTGGCCAGCCGGGCCAGGTCCCGCTTGGTGCGCAGCGAGTCCAGCAGCGGACCCTCGTACTCCGGTGCCCGCGCCGCCTCGTGCCAGCGCCGGACGAAGGTCGCGACCTCCGGGCGGCGCATCGGGGCCAGGGTCAGTTCCCCGAAGCCCTCCTGGGTCAGCCAGTCGGCTCGTACGGCGGTCGGCCGGGAGGTCAGCAGCCAGGCGTTGCCGGGGTAGGCGGTGAGCAGGGAGCGCAGCCAGTCGCGGGTGCGGTGGCGGTCGGCGGCCGGGATCTCGTCCAGGCCGTCCAGGAGGACCAGGCCCCGGCCGGCCGTCAGCACGCGGTCGGTCCAGCCCTCCGGCGGGGTCAGCGGGCAGCTCGCCGCCCTCAGGAAGTCGGCCGGCGCGGGCAGCGGTCCGGTGCGGATCAGGGTGCGCAGCGGGAGGACGTACGGGACGCGGTCGGCGTCGCGGGCCGCGGTGACCGCGAGCCACTGCACCAGCGTGGTCTTGCCGGAGCCGGCGTCACCGCGCAGCAGCACGCGTGAGCCGCCGGCCAGGGCCTCTTCGGCGGGCAGCCGGCCGGTGGCGAGGAGCGGGCGCCCGCTGTCGTCCCGCACGGTGTCCTGCGCCGCCGTCACCTCCAGGCTCAGATAGGCGACCTCCAGCGGCCAGCGGTCCGGGGAGTCGCGCAGATCGATGCCGTAGATGGTGATGTGGTTGTGCCGGTCGGCGACGTAGGGCAGGTAGCGGCGTTCGAAGGCGAGGTCCTGCGCGTCGGGGCGGGGTGTGCGGGCGATGAGTTCGTCGACCTTGGCGATCAGTTCCCGTTGGCTGTGGGTCTGCTCGACCAGGGTGCGGGCCACGAAGGTGGAGCGGCGGGTGAAGAACTCCAGGATGTGCAGGCACGCCCACTGGGTCGCCGAGTCGAGGAAGGCGGACGCGTCGGCGGACAGGCCGTCGGGCGGCGGGGCGTGGCGGTGCAGGTGCCGGGCGAGTTCCCGGCTGCCGAGGCGTACGGCCTGGACATCGTCCATGTCCAGGTCGCCCAGGGCGAGCAGCAGGCGGGTCAGGGTGTCGGTGACGGCCGGCTCCTCGTCGGCCGGGAAGGGGCGCTCGCCCGGTGAGGCCATGGCCTGGGCCGTCAGCCGGCCGGCCAGCTTGCGCACCTCCTTCTCGCCCAGGGTGCGCCTCTCGCCCCGGAAGGACACGAGCGCGGACAGGCGTACCGGTCTGCCGACCAGCCCCGCGCCCGGTCCGTCCGGGTGGAACAGCTTCTTCACCAGCGGGCCCATCAGGCTCGACGCGAGTTTCCCGCCCAGTACCGTCGGCTCCATCCGCCACCCCCGTCGTGCACGCCGTACGGAGGGAGCCTAGCCAGCACGGTCGCCGCCTGTTACGACAACTGTCCGTCGTAGTCGGGGAGTTTGAACGTCTTCTCGGCGTGGCCGCCGGAGAGGTCGGTGGCGCTGTTGCCGATGTTCGCGATGATCGTGTAGCCGTCGTTCTCGATGTCCGTGCGCTGGGCGGTCTTGTAGGCGGCGACGTCCTTGAAGAGGTCGAAGAGGCCGCGGACGTGGAGGCCGGCGACGTGGTAGCCGTCGTGTTCGAGGTTGTACTCGGTGGGCCAGTACAGGATGCCGGGGCGGGCGGTGACGAAGAACAGCGAGACGCCGTGGTCCTGCGCGTACC
Organism: Streptomyces sp. Y20; assembly: GCF_043195475.1. Taxonomy (NCBI): domain Bacteria; kingdom Bacillati; phylum Actinomycetota; class Actinomycetes; order Kitasatosporales; family Streptomycetaceae; genus Streptomyces; species Streptomyces sp. Y20. The sequence continues at coordinate 28,571 of NZ_JBIDDP010000003.1, read as the reverse complement.
GGGCGACGTCCAGGACGGGCCTGTTGGCCGGCTGGGGGTAGCTGAAGCCGAAGTCGGTCTCGAGCGCGGTGTTGTCGATGTCGAGGACGACGGCCTGCTTCTCGCCGGGCTGGGCGGCGGCGATGCGCTGCTCCAGGTACGGCAGGGCCTGGTCCATGACCTTCTGGCAGTCCCTCTGCCAGGTGGCGTGGTCGACCGCCGCGGCGGTGGCGGAGCCGGCCGCGGTCTGCGCGGAGCCGGCCGTGATCGGCGCGGGGCCGGCCGCGTGCGCGGGGGCGGCCAGCGCGGCCAGCGCGGCCAGGGAGATGGCGGTCACGGAGACGGGGCGCGCCCAGGGGCGTCGGGTCATCGGGGGGGGTCCTCTCACGTCCGTACGCGTGTCGTACGCGTCCTGAATGTCAGGGGCATGATCTGAGCCGGGGATGGCGCGAGGGGAACCGTAGGGTTACCGGACGGTAGGTGCCTAGAGGTCTGCGTCACATTTCCGTGTCCACCGGTTTGCGTGGCCGGTGATAAGGCGCACAGGCGGTATACGCCCTACTAAGGGGGCTAGTGAACGCAAATAGGCGGATAAAAGGGACATTTACGCCTCAGGGTTTCGGCGGAAAAGTACGTCGTCAACGGGGGTGGCCAGCATTGGCGGGGTCTGTCAAGAAGTAGATGATTTCGCGGTTGTCTACTACCGGTCGCCGTAGATGGGCGTTTTGTGGACTTCCGCCGTGCTCGGTTACCAAGGGATGGCCGCCCGGTCGGACGTCTGTACGCCGGGTGCGCCAACCGTCCCCGACTCCACGAGGTACCGATGTTCCAGCGCGCCACGTCCCGCTCTTCCCGTACGTCCTCGCTCCGCACCCGCGTGGCCGTCCTGGCTGCCGGCCTCGGCGCCACGGCCGTGCTGGGTACCGGGGTCGCGTCCGCCGCCACGCCGTCCGCCGCCTCCTGGATCGACCCGGTGAAGTCGTACACGCTCTCCGCGAGCTTCGCCCAGGCCGGCAGTCACTGGGTCGCCAAGCACAGCGGTCAGGACTTCGCCGTGCCGACCGGCACCGAGGTCATGGCCGCGCACGGCGGCACCGTCGTGAAGGCCGGCCCCAACGGCGCCGGTGACGGCCCGGCGTACGGCAACGCCATCGTCATCAAGCACGGCAACGGCACGTACTCGCAGTACGCGCACCTGTCCCGGATCGACGTCCGGATCGGCCAGGTCGTCGCGACCGGCCAGCACATAGCCCTGTCGGGCTCCACCGGCAACTCCACCGGGCCGCACCTGCACTTCGAGATCCGTACGACCCCGAACTACGGCTCCGCCGTCGACCCGGTCTCCTTCCTGCACGCCAAGGGCGTGTCCGTCTGAGCTACTCCGTCCCGTGGGCGCCCCGGTGCGCCTGCGTGACCAGGTCGAGGGCGACTTCGAGAACGGCCTCGCGCTTCTTCCCGGAGTCGCCTTCCAGGTCCTGCATCACGAACATCCCCGCGTGCAGCGTGAACATCGCACTGACGCAGCGGACCTGCTCGACGAGCGGCGCCTCGGGGTCGATGATGATGTCCCGGAGGCCGCGCAGCCGGTCCTTGAAGGTGTCGCCGATGCGCAGTTCGCGCACGGTCGCCTGGTTCTCCTGCATGAAGCGGAAGAGTGGCTCCGCGCCCGCCAGCGCCTCGCTGTAGCGCCGTACGATCTCCCGCTTGGTCACCAGCGTGTGCGGCTGCTGCCTGCCCCACTCGATGAGGTCCTCGATCGGATGCGTCAGATCCTCGAAGAGGCTGACGATGATCTCTTCCTTCGTCTTGAAGTGGTAGTACAGAGCCGCCTTGGTGACGTCGAGGTGCTCGGCGATCTCGCGCAGGGAGGTCTTCTCGTATCCCTGCTCCGCGAAGAGTTCGAGCGCGACGTCCTGGATGCGCTGGCGGGTGTTGCCGCGGCGCTGCTGCTTGGTGCCGTCCATGGTGACGCCCATCCTCGTACTCCTCGCGCTCCCGCGGAAACTTACTTGACGACCGGCTAGTGACAGGTCTACTTTTTCAGTGTACTGAACTAGCCGGGCGGCAAGTAAGTGTCTGCCGCAGGGGGAGTGGACGAGGATGACGGACGCGGTCGGAAGTGCCACAGAGGGCAAACAGCCCCGAAGCGTGCGAGTGGTGCTGCTCGCACTGATGATCGCGATGATGCTCGCGATGCTGGACAACATGATCGTGGGCACGGCGATGCCCACGATCGTAGGTGATCTCGGCGGCCTGGAGCACCTGTCCTGGGTCGTCACCGGATACACCCTGGCCACCGCGGCCTCCACCCCGGTCTGGGGCAAGCTCGGCGACATGTACGGCCGCAAGGGCGCGTTCCTCAGCTCGATCGTCATCTTCCTGATCGGCTCGGCGCTGAGCGGCATGGCCCAGGACATGGGCCAGCTGATCGGCTTCCGGGCCGTGCAGGGTCTCGGTGCCGGCGGCCTGATGGTCGGCGTCATGGCCATCATCGGTGACCTCGTGCCGCCGCGGGAGCGGGGCAAGTACCAGGGCATGATGGCCGGCGTCATGGCGCTCGCCATGATCGGCGGTCCGCTGGTCGGCGGCACCATCACCGACAACTGGGGCTGGCGCTGGGCCTTCTACATCAACCTGCCGCTCGGCGTGGTCGCCCTCGCGCTGGTCACCGCCGTGCTGCACCTGCCCAGGAAGCGGTCCAAGGCGGGCATCGACTACCTCGGCGTCGTCCTGCTGACCGTGGGCATCACCTCCATCGTGCTGGTCACCACCTGGGGCGGAAGCGAGTACGCCTGGACCTCCGCGCGGATCATGGAACTGATCGGCATCGGGGTGGCCACGCTGGTCGGGTTCGTGTTCTGGCAGACCAAGGCCGCCGAGCCGGTGGTGCCGCTGCACATCTTCCGGAGCCGCAACTTCACCCTGATGTCGCTGATCGGCTTCATCACCGGCTTCGTGATGTTCGGCGCCACCCTGTTCCTGCCGCTGTACCAGCAGGCGGTGCAGGGCGCCTCCGCGACCAACTCCGGTCTGCTGCTCCTGCCCATGCTCGGCGCGATGCTGGTGACCTCGATGGTCGCCGGACGGGTCACCACCGGCAGCGGCCGCTACAAGGTCTTCCCGATCGCCGGTGGCGCGCTGATGATCGTCGGGCTGTACCTGCTGTCCCTGATGGACACGGGCACCACCCGCCTCACCTCCGGCCTCTACATGGCGGTGCTCGGCGCCGGCATGGGCTGCCTGATGCAGATCACCATGCTGGTCGCGCAGAACAGCGTGGAGATGAAGGACATGGGCGTGGCGTCCTCCTCCACCACCCTGTTCCGCACCCTCGGCTCCTCCTTCGGCGTGGCCATCATGGGCGCGCTGTTCAACCACCGGGTCCAGGACGTCATGTCCGAGCGGGCCGGCGCGCTGGGCTCTAAGCTCACCGAGAAGTCGGCACAGCTGGACGCGGCGAGCCTGGCCAAGCTGCCGGCGGACGCCCGGGAGGCCTACCAGCACGCGGTGTCCCAGGGGACGCACTCCGCGTTCCTGCTCGGCGCCGGGATCGCGGTGCTGGTGCTGGTCGCGGCCCTGTTCGTCAAGGAGGTCCCGCTCAAGGGCGGACCGCAGAAGCCCTCCGCCGACGGCGGGGACACGGTGCCGGCGGCCATGGTCGAGGCCGTCTGACGTCCGCACGCACACGAAGGCCCCGGGGCGAAGGCCCCGGGGCCTTCGACGCGTACGCGCGCCCACGGCCGGGGCTGCCGGGAACACCTGCGCCGAGCCGCCCGGTCCGCGCCTGGCACACGGCCGCACCGAGCGGGCCCGGTCGGACACCGCGCGGGGCGCCCCCGCCGCTGCCGTTCCCCGCTCGGCCGGCCGCCCCGCCGCGCGGACGCGACGGTCGGCGGGGCGGTCGGCCCGGCGGTCACCTGCCGAGGGGGCGCGGCAGCATCGGATAGCTTCCCGTGCTGGTCGGGGCGTGTTCGGGGAGCCAGAGGACGGCGACCGCGCCCTCCGAGGGAAGGCGGGCGGGGGCGCCCGCGGGCCGTACGTTGCGGAACGTCAGCCGGGCGCCGAGCACCCGTGCCTGGCCGGCCGCGATGGTCAGCCCCAGACCGTGCCCCTGCCCGGCGCGGTCCTCGCTGCCGGTGCGGAACCGGCTCGGCCCCTCGGCGAGCAGTTCCTCGGGGAACCCGGGGCCGTGGTCGCGGACCCGGATGACCCGGCCCTCCACGGTGACCTCGATGGGCGGGCGGCCGTGCCGGGCGGCGTTGGCGAGCAGGTTGAACAGCACCCGCTCCAGCCGCCGCGGGTCGGTGGTGACCTCCGACTCGTGCACCACCCGTACGGTGATGCCCGGGTCCTTGGCGGCCACCCGGCGGGCGACGAACTCGCCCAGCATGAGGTCCTGGAGCTCCGCCCGCTCCGAGGCCCCGTCCAGGCGGGCCACCTCCAGGACGTCCTCCACCAGTGTGCGCATCGCCTTCGCCCGGTCCAGGACCAGCTCCGTGAGCCGGCCGGGCGGCAGCAGCTCGGCGGCCGTCAGCAGGCCGGTGACCGGGGTGCGCAGTTCGTGCGCGATGTCCGCGGTGACCCGCCGCTCGGCCTCCAGGCGCTGCTGGAGCGCGTCCGCCATGGCGTCCACCGCGCGGGCGAGGTCGTCGGTCTCGTCCCGTACGACCCCGCCGATGGCCTCCCGCACCCGGACGTCGGTCTCGCCCTTGGCGACCCGGTTCGCGGCGGTCGCGGCCTTGCGCAGCCGGCGGGAGAGCTGGCCTCCGATCAGCACACCCAGCGCGCTGCCGCCGAGCACGACCGCGACCGAGCCGATCACGAGGGCCTGGTCCAGGTCCTTCATGACGTTGCTGCTGCGGTCCGGCAGATGCAGGTGCACCGAGAGCACGTGCCCGTTCTTCACCGGCACGGCCGCCCAGATGTCCGGCGACCCGCCGTGCTCGGAGACGTCGCTGGCCCGGCGGCCCCGCTCGACCTTCTCGCGCAGCGCGACCGGCAGCTCCGGGTCGTCGGTCTTGACGTGGGGGAAGATCGGCCCCCGGTTCAGCTCGTAGTTGCGCTGGGCCAGCAGGAGGCGCTCGTTGGCGAGTTCGCGCGCGTTGTCCAGCATCGAGACACGGGCCGCGTTGTGCACGACCAGGCTCAGCACGATCGCCACCAGGCCGGCCACCAGCGCGATCGCCGCGCTCAGCTTCCATCTGAGACCGGTGCGCAGGCCCGCGCGCTCCATGCGCCGGACCGGGTACCGAAGAATCCCCCGCATACCGTCGCTCCGCTCAGGCCTTGAGCTTGTAACCGAAGCCGCGGACCGTCTCGATCCGGTCCTGGCCGATCTTCTGCCGCAGCCGCTGCACGTGCACGTCGACGACCCGGGTGTCCCCGCCCCAGCCGTACTCCCACACGCGTTCCAGCAGCTTGTCCCGGGAGAGCACGGTGCCCGGCGCGGAGGAGAACTCCAGCAGCAGCCGCATCTCGGTCGGGGTCAGCGCCACCGGCTGCCCGGCCCGGCGCACCTCCATGCCGTCGGTGTCGATGTACAGGTCCCCGAAGGCCAGCGGGCCGCCCTCGACGGCGGCCCCCGCATCCCCGGCCTGGGCGCCGCCGGCGTGCCCGAAGCGGCGCAGCACCGCACGGATCCGGGCGACGAGGACGGCGCCGTCGAACGGCTTGGTCACGTAGTCGTCGGCGCCCGCCTCCAGGCCGAGAACGACGTCGATGGAGTCGGCACGCGCCGACAGCATGATCACCGGAACGGTCGACTCGTCGCGGATACGGCGGCACAGGCTGACGCCGTCCAGACCCGGGACCATGACGTCCAGCAGCGCGATGTCGGGCCGGTCCGCCCGGAACGCGGCCAGGCCCGACAGGCCGTCGGGCATGGCGGTGACCGCGAAGCCGTCCCGCTCCAGGGCCAGCTGGGTGGCCTCGCGGATGACGTCGTCGTCCTCGACGAACAGGACGTGGGTCTGGTCTGCCATCCCGGTGCTCTCAGTCTCGTGGTGTGCGTGTGGGCCGTCAGTTGTCCGGCGCGGGCGTCGGGCCCCCGCCGGCGGACTTGCTGTACTCGTTGCGGGTGGGCTTGCCCTGGACGAACCGTCCCGCCCGCCACGTGTAAGGGGTCACGATCTCACCGGACGGGCTGGAGATCGGGTCGCCCTGCTCGTAGTACTGCCGGGTCACCGACAGGACGCCCTGGTCGATCTCCGCGTAGACCGGGGACTCCTCGCTCTTGAAGACGTTCGTGAACGCGCCGCCGTCCTCCCGGTACACGTACGAGCCGACACCCACCGCGTCGGCGCAGGTCAGCACATTGACGACGACATCGTCCACCGGGCCGCCGGTCAGGTTGCCGTAGGAGACGTCGACCGGGTACTCGTCACCGTCGCACGGCTTCAGCTCCCGCTTGACCGCTCCCGACACCTCGGGATCGTGGTTGAGCAGCGCCACGGGATCCACCCGCCGGTACTTGCCGGACGGGCTGGGGGCGGGGGAGGCGACGGCTCCCGCCATCGCCGAGGCGTGCGCCGGGCCCTCGTCCCGCGCGCCCGTGCCCCCGCTGCCGCACGCGGCGGCGAAAAGGGCGAGGGCGGCGAGCACGGCCCCCACCGCGATCACCGCCTGTGTGCTGCCTCGGACCCCGTCGGGTCCGGCCCCGGTCAGGCCGCGCAACGCTCCCGCTCCTCACGCTCCAGCGCGCGTGCGTCCAGATCGCGGGCCTCCAGCTCCTCACGGAGCCGGGCGAGCGCCCGGTGCAGCGTGCTCTTGACCGTACCGGCCGACATGCCGAGGGCAGCGGCCGTCTCCTCCGTGGACATCTGCTCCCAGTGTCGCAGCACCACGACACTGCGCTGCTTCGGAGCGAGCACCTTCATGACGTCCATCAGCAGGGCCCGGTCGGCGTGCTGCTCGGTGGCATCCTCCACGGAGGCGTCCGGCAGCTGCTCGGTCGGGACCTCCTCCAGCTTGCGCGCACGCCACCACTCGGTCCGCGTGTTGATCATGACCCGGCGCAGATAGGCGTCGGCGAGCCGCTTGTCGGCGATGCCCTCCCAGCGGCCGTACGTCCGTACCAGCGCGGTCTGGAGCAGGTCCTGGGCGTCGACGGGGTCCGGCACCAGTCGCCGCGCGCTGCGCAGCAGTGCGTCCTGCCGGGTACGGACGTACTCCTCGAATTCGAGCACCTCGCCCTGCGCCATGATCAACCGCCTCCGTTCCCCGTTGTCCTCCGGGCCGCTGCCCGAAGACCTGCCGTTCTCCGTGTCCGGTGGTCCGCCGGGCACGGAGAAGAAGTTACGGAGCGGTTGTCACGGGGCTGTGCGGTCCAGCCTGCGGCTGGCAATCGGCTATCCGTCGGTTGTGTAACGAAAGCCGGAACGGGGTAGAGGGGGTGGTTCACTTGCCCTTTTCGTAGGCCTTTGACCGATACCCGGTGTCGTAACGGACACCCGCGGACTGTGATGTGCCTGTGCGTCAGCCCAGCGGCAGCCGGTACAGGCCCCCCGCCAACGGCTCCACCAGGCCGTCCGCGACCAGCCCGTCGAGCGCGCGGGCCCGTTGCACCGGCTCGTGCCACACCCGGTCGAGCGCCACCTGCGGCACCGGCGCGTGTGCCTCCCGCAGCACGGCCAGCAGCTTGCCGCGCACCTGCCGGTCGGTGCCGGCGTACGTCTGCCCGCGGCGCGGCGGACCCGTGTGCTCCGGCTTGCCCGCGAGCCGCCAGGCGCACCGCTCGGCGATCGGGCACCGCTGGCAATCCTCGTTCTTCGCCGTGCACACCAGCGCGCCCAGCTCCATGGAGGCGGCGGCCCACCGGGCGGCGGTCCGCTCGTCCTGCGGCAGCAGCTCCCGGGCCAGCCGCCGCTCGGCGGCCGTGGTGGCGTTCGGCGGGTACCGCACACCCGTCACCGCCCGCGCCAGGACCCGGCGCACATTGGTGTCCAGCACCGCGTGCCGCTGCCCGTACGCGAACGACGCCACCGCGGCGGCCGTGTACTCCCCGATGCCGGGCAGCGCGAGCAACTGCGCGTGGTCCGTCGGTACGTCCCCCCCGTGCCGTTCCGTTATGGCGACCGCGGCACCGTGCAGGCGCAGGGCGCGGCGCGGGTAGCCGAGCCGGCCCCAGGCGCGCACCGCCTCGCCCGGCGCCTCCTTGGCGAGGTCGGCGGGGCGCGGCCAGCGGGTCAGCCATTCCTCGTAGAGGGGCAGTACCCGGTTCACCGGCGTCTGCTGGAGCATGAACTCGCTGACCATCACCCCCCACGGGCCCGCCTCCGGGCGGCGCCAGGGGAGGTCTCGTGCGTGGGCGTCGAACCAGGTGATCACGGGGGCGTGGAGCATCTCAGTCATGGCCTTCCGATCCTGCCACGGGTGCGCGGGCATGGTGGGTGACGGCGCGATCACCGAGCGTGGCACACCGGGAAGAACCGTGCCGGTGGCGGCAGTTACCGGAATGATGATCCGGAAAAGTTCGTGGGCGCGCGGCGGGTGGCGCGAGCAAGCGCGGTGATCTCTCGTACAGTTTGGGCCGTGGGATCTCTGCGCAATCCGGTCGGGCCGCTTCCCTCCTCCATCTACTGGCGTCGGAGGGCCGTAATGCTGTCCGTGATCGCCCTGTTGGTGCTGGTGGTCACGTTGATCGTCACGCTCGGCGGCGGGGGCGGCAAGAAGGACACCGACGGGTCCGACGGCAAGAATCCCGCGCACACGATCACGCCCGGACCGTCCGACTCCGGGCCCGCCTACAGCCAACACCCCGGCGGGCGTGACGAGTCGGGGGGTGGCGGCTCCAGCGGCACCGGGTCCGGGTCCGCTTCCGGGTCCGGCGGCGGTTCGGGTACGGGTTCCGGCGGGGACGACGGTTCGGGCGGGACGGGTGACGGCTCCGCCGGGTCCGGCGGCGGCGCGGGTTCCGGCTCGGCCGGCGGTCACGTGGGAACGGGCGACGCCCTCCCGGCGTCCTCCTCGCTGCCCGACTGCACGGCCCGGGCGGTGCGGTTGAGCCTGCGCAGTGTGCACAACTCCTACTCGCCGGACCAGACGCCGACGTTCGAACTCACCGCGAGGAACAGCTCGTCCGCCGACTGCAAGACCGATCTCGGCCCGAAGAACGCGGTGTTGACGATCACACCGGCCGACAAGGCCGACGCGTACTGGTCGTCGGCCGACTGCCCCGACGGCGCGGGAAGCCTGGTGTTCCGGGTGCCGGCGGGCAAGACCGTGACGTACACCGTGAAGTGGGACCGCAAGCCGAGTGCCCCGCACTGCGCGACGCCCTCCGCGGCATCGGCCAAGGCGGGCACGTACCTGCTGGAGGCGAAGGCCCCGGGGTTCGCGAAGGCGCAGGCCTCGTTCGTCCTGTCCGCGGACTAGGCGCCGCGGACTAGGCGCCGCGGACTAGGCGCCGCGGACCGGGCGCCGCGGACCGGGCGCCGCCGGACGGGGCCGGGGCCGGACCCGGCGAAGCCACCCCGACGGGGCGGGGTGAGCGGGAGACCACGGGGAACCATGCGGACGCGCGGGCGGCCCCCGGCGTGCCCGCGGCCGGTGCGGACCGGCCGGCGAGAGATGGGATGACCACGGGCCGGGTGGCCGCGGGGCGTGCGGCGACAGACCGGGTGGCGACGGGTCGGGCGGTGAGGGACCGGCCGCCCAGGGGCCGGGTGGCCGCGGGCCGGGCCTTGACGGACCGGGCGGCGAGCGGCCGGGGGGCCGGGGCCGGGCCGGAACTCAGACGTAGCGCTCGAGGATCGAGGACTCCGCCAGGCGGGACAGACCCTCCCGCACGCTCCTCGCCCGGGCCTCACCGACGCCGTCGACCGTTTGCAGGTCGTCGACACTGGCGGCCAGCAACTTCTGGAGACCACCGAAGTGCTCCACCAGGCGGTCGATGATCGCGCCGGGCAGGCGCGGAACCTTGGCCAGCAGCCGGAAGCCGCGCGGCGACACCGCGGAGTCCAGGGTCTCGGGCGAGCCGGTGTAGCCCAACGCCTTGGCCACGGTGCCCAGTTCGAGCAGTTCCGCGTGGCTGAGGGCGTCCAGCTCGGCCAGGGCCTCCGCGACCGTACGGGACCGCTTGGCCGTCGGCTCGGGCACGTAGTCGCGGACGACGAGCTCACGGTCGGGCTCGACCCCGGCGATCAACTCCTCCAGCTGGAGCGAGAGGAGACGGCCGTCCGTGCCCAGCTCGACCACGTACTCGGCGATCTCGGTGGCGATGCGGCGGACCATCTCCAGGCGCTGCGCGACGGCCGACACGTCCCGGACCGTCACCAGGTCCTCGATCTCCAGTGCCGACAGCGTGCCCGCGACCTCGTCCAGCCGGAGCTTGTACCGCTCCAGCGTGGCCAGCGCCTGGTTGGCGCGGGAGAGGATCGCCGCCGAGTCCTCCAGGACGCGCCGCTGGCCGTCCACGTACAGGGCGATCAGCCGCATCGACTGGGAGACGGAGACCACGGGGAAACCGACCTGCTTGCTCACCCGGTCCGCCGTGCGGTGCCGGGTGCCCGTCTCCTCCGTGGGGATCGTCGGATCCGGGAGCAGCTGGACGCCCGCGCGCAGGATCTTCGACAGGTCCGAGGAGAGCACGATGCCGCCGTCGAGCTTGCACAGTTCCCGCAGCCGGGTCGCGGTGAACTCGACGTCCAGCACGAACCCGCCCGTGCACATCGCCTCGACCGTCTTGTCGGAGCCGAGCAGGATGAGGCCGCCCGTGTTGCCGCGCAGGACGCGCTCGAGGCCGTCCCGCAACGGGGTGCCGGGTGCCACGGCGCTCAACGAGGCACGCATCAGGCGGTCGGAACCGGCACTCCCACCGGACTTGCCGGGAGCTGCTGCCCGGTCGTTGGCTGCCACTGCACTCCTCCGGTCGCGGGGTCTGAGGCGCTCCCGTCCCGGCACGTGGTTCGTACGGACGGGCGAGACCTGCGCAAAGTCTACCGGCGCTCCTCCGCCTCCTGTGGGGCCTCTCGGCGACGCGAGCGCGGCAGCACCCGCAGCGCGTCTCCCATGTCGGCGACTTCCACGACCTTCATGCCCGCCGGGACCCTGCCGGGATCGGTCGGTACGAGCGCGTGCGTGAAGCCCAGCCGGTGCGCCTCGGACAGCCTGCGCTGCACGCCCGTGACCCGTCTGACCTCGCCCGCGAGCCCGACCTCGCCGATGGCGACCAGGTTCTTCGGCAGCGGGGTGTCGCTGGCGGCGGAGGCGAGGGCGAGGGCGATCGCCAGGTCGGCGGCCGGCTCCGACAGCTTCACACCGCCGACCGTCGCCGAGTAGATGTCCCGCTTGCCGAGGGCGCTGATCCGGCCGCGCTGCTCCAGGACGGCCAGCATCATCGACACCCGCGAGGTCTCCAGACCGGACGTCGTCCGGCGCGGGGAGGGGATCTGGGAATCGACGGTCAGCGCCTGCACCTCGGCGACCAGCGGGCGGCGGCCCTCCAGGGTGACGGTCAGGCAGGTGCCCGGGACCGGCTCGGCCCGGCGGGTCAGGAACAGGCCGCTCGGGTCGGTGAGGCCGGTGATGCCCTCGTCGTGCAGCTCGAAGCAGCCCACTTCGTCCGTCGCTCCGTAGCGGTTCTTCACCCCGCGGACCAGGCGCAGGCGCGCGTGCCGGTCGCCCTCGAAGTGCAGGACGACGTCCACCAGGTGTTCGAGGAGGCGGGGGCCGGCGATGGCGCCGTCCTTGGTGACGTGTCCCACGAGCAGGGTGGACATGCCGCGCTCCTTGGAGGCGCGGATCAGGGCGCCGGCGACCTCCCGGACCTGGGCCATGCCGCCGGGCGCGCCCTCGATCTCCGGGGAGGCGATGGTCTGCACCGAGTCGAGGATCAGCAGGGACGGCTTCAGCTCGTCGAGATGGCCGAGGACGGCGGACAGGTCGGTCTCCGCGGTCAGATACAGGTCGTCGGCGAGCGCGCCGATGCGGTCCGCGCGCAGCCGCACCTGGCTCGCCGATTCCTCGCCGGTCACGTAGAGGGTGCGGTGCTCGGGGCTCGCGGCCTTGGCGGCCACGTCCAGCAGCAGGGTGGACTTGCCGACGCCGGGCTCACCGGCGAGCAGCACGACCGCGCCGGGGACCAGACCGCCGCCGAGCACCCGGTCCAGCTCGGGCACGCCGGTCGAGCGAGCGGTGGCCTGCCGGCCGTCGACCTGGCCGATGGGCAGCGCGGAGGTGGTGACGCGGCCCGGTGCGGTCGTCCGGACCGCGGGCGCGCCGTACTCCTCGACCGTGCCCCAGGTCTGGCACTCGGGGCAGCGGCCGAGCCACTTGGCCGTCTGCCAGCCGCACTCGGTGCAGCGGTAGGACGGGCGGTCCTTGGTGGTCTTGGTACGGGCAGCCATGCGGAAACCGTAGCCCGCGGCACTGACAACGGGGCCACGGACGGAACGGAGGAGGGCGCCCGTGGTGCCGTGGACGGCGGTCGGGCGGGCCGGTCCCGGCCGGCGCCCAAGGGATCGAGCGGCCGGACAAAGGGCTCCTGTCCCCTTTTGAGGGATCGTTTCACCCGTACGAAGTAAAAGAGCTCAAGGTTCCGGAAGGGGCGCTCCGACGGCGCCTACGGTCGCACGGGTGATGAGCAGCAGTCCGGAGACCACCACCCGCACGACCGGCGCGCACCGGGCGCACCGAGAGTCGCGTGAGTCAGGTGAGTCGCATGAGGCGCAGGAAGCGCGCGAGGCCCGAGAGGCGCGCGACCGCGCCGCTGCGCGCGTCCTCGCACAGCGCACGCCGGAGCGTTACGAGCCGTACCTGGACGGTCTGTTCACCTACTGCCTGTCCGTCCTGTGCGACCACGACGCGGCCACCGCCGCCCTCGGCGACGTCCTCGCGCTGGCCGAACGGCGCGCGCATCGAGGTCCCGAGGCCGCCGGCGACCGCAGGGCCTGGCTGTACGCGCTGGCCCGCTGGGCGTGCCTGCGCAAGCTGACCGAGGCCAGGCGGAACCGTCAGGCCACGCACGCGGCGGGCCGCGCCGGAGCCGGGAAGGGAACGGGGAACGGCACCGAGCCGGCCGTCACCCCGGAGGACCAGGAGCGGCGGCACCGCGAGCTGGCCCTGCTGGCCTGGCCGGAGGCGGCCGGCACCACGCCCGAGCAGCGCGAGGCCCTGGAACTGGCGGTCCGCCACCACCTCACCGCCCACGAGGTGGCCGCCGTCCTCGGCATGGAACCGGCCGCCGCGCGGGAGCTGCTCGCCTCCGCGGCCTGCGAAGTCGAGCGCACCGGCGCGGCCCTGGCCGTGGTCCGGGCCGGCGACTGTCCGAGCGTCGCCCACCTCACGGGCGACAGCCAGATGGTGCTCAGTACGGCCGTACGCCGCGAGCTGGTCCGGCACGTCGACGACTGTCCGCGCTGCCGCCGCACGGCGGAGCGCACCGCCCCCGGCCGCTGGCCCGGCGCCACGGTCACCCCGGCCGAGCTGCCCGTCCTTCAGGCCCCGCGCGCGGATCTCCGCACAGCGCTCGCGCACCACCCACGTGCGCGGGGCGCGGCCCTGCCCCGCTTCGACCGGCGCGGCTTCCCCATGGACCCCAAGGACCGCGCGGCCCGCCGGGACCGCCTCCGCGCGCGTGCCGTCACCACGACGGTGGTCGCCACGGTCGTCGCCGCGCCCGTCCTCGCCCTCTGTGCCGCCTACCGGGGCGGGCCGGGGAACGACGACGGCCGCTCCGCGACCGCGCACGAGGCGCAGGGCCCCGACGTGCTCGGCGGCGACCCGGCCGGCGGTTACGAGAACGCGGGCCACGCCGGCGTGAAGCCGGGCGCCCGGCACGGCAGGGACGGCGAGTCGGACGTCTCCGTGGACGTCGTCGGCGTCGGCGGGGCGGCCGGCAAGGGCGCCGGCCGGCTCTCGGTCGGCGCCGCCAGCGACGGCGACACGACGCTGATCAGCCTCACGGCCTCAGGCGCCTCCGAGGTCCGCTGGTCGGTGTCCACACCGGCCGCCTGGCTCTACTTCAGCCGGTCCGCGGGAACCCTCCGGCCCGGCAGGACGTTCACGATCAAGGTGTACGTCGACCAGCTGCGCGAGCCGTCCGGGAACTGGCACGCGCGGGTGGCGGTGGCCCCGGCGGGCGCGGTGGTCTCCATCGACGGCTACGGCACGGCACCGAGCCGTCCGGTACCCCGGCCGTCCGCCACGCCCCCCTCCACGCCGCCGGCCACACCCCCCGCCGAGCCCCCCACGACCCAGTCCCCACCCCCCACCGACCCGGCTCCCACCCCCACCACGCCGCCCTCCACCGATCCCGCACCCACGCCCCCCGCCCCGACCGAGACGGACCCCCCGAGCCCGACGGCCACGTAGAACCGGGGCGGACGGTCAGGCGGTGTGCGGCACCCGCGTGGGGCCACGGCTGTCCGAGCGGCCCGGGACGGACAGCGGACCGGGAGGGGCGGTGCCCCCGGGCCGGACATGGCCCGGGTGGTCCGAGGCGGACCGGGGTCCGTAGGCGGGCCGGCAGGGGCGGTGGCGGGGGAGCGGCGATGGCACCGGGCCGACCACCGCCCCCGGTGACCCGCGGCGCGACGGGCCGGGGAAGGGCCCGCGCCCCCTGGCCTGCCACGGCCCAGTGGGCCGCGCCTTGGCGGGGCGGTGAGGGTCGGCCGGGCGGTGCGTCAGCGGGGCGGGTCGGCCGGGTGCGGTGCCAGGAGGGGGAGCTGCGATGCCAGTCGCTGTTCGCACAGCTCGACCAGGCGGGCGTAGCCGGCCTTGCCCATCAGCTCGGTCAGTTCGGCCCGGTAGGAGACGTACACCGGTTCGCCCGCACCGTGGGCCGAGGTCGCCGAGGTGCACCACCAGTGCAGGTCATGGCCGCCCGGACCCCAGCCCCGGCGGTCGTACTCACCGATGGACACCTGGAGCACACGCGTGTCGTCCGGCCGGTCGATCCAGTCGTACGTCCGCCGGACCGGCAGCTGCCAGCACACGTCCGGCTTGGTCTCCAGCGGCTCCCGGCCCTCCTTCAGCGCGAGGATGTGCAGCGAGCACCCCATGCCGCCCGCGAACCCGGGCCGGTTCTGGAAGATGCACGAGCCCTGGAAGGGCCGGGTCTGCCGGGACCCCTCCTCGTCCTCGGAGACCCAGCCGCCGCTGTGGCCCTCGGCGTGGTGCTGCCAGATGTCCGGGGTGAGCCGGGCCACGTGCTCGGCGACCCGCTTCTCGTCGTCCTCGTCGGAGAAGTGCGCCCCGAGCGAGCAGCAGCCGTCGTCCGCGCGGCCCGCCTGGATGCCCTGGCAGCCGCTGCCGAAGATGCAGTTCCAGCGAGAGGTCAGCCAGGTCAGGTCGCAGCGGAAGACCTGCTCGTCGTCCGCGGGGTCGGGGAACTCCACCCAGGCGCGCGCGAAGTCGAGCCCCTTCTCGTCGCTCACCTTCGCCTCCTTGGGAGTTTTGCCGGCCTTGCGAATCTTGTCCGCCTTCTCCGGATTCGCGGACTTCGCCTTGTTCGTCTTTGGCACCCGTCCAGGGTATGTGGCCCGGGCCCGCTCCGGGGACCGAGGACCGGCGTTCTGGCAGTAGCGTTTCCGTCCATGAGACTCGGTGTCCTGGACGTGGGTTCGAACACGGTGCATCTGCTGGTGGTGGACGCCCACCCCGGCGCGCGCCCGCTGCCCGCGCATTCGCACAAGGCCGACCTCCGGCTCGCCCAGCTCCTCGACGGCAGCGGTGCCATCGGCGAGGAGGGCATCGACCGGCTGATCGCCGTCGTACGGGACGCGCTCCAGGCCGCCGAGGACAAGGGCGTCGAGGACCTGCTGCCGTTCGCCACCTCCGCGGTCCGCGAGGCCACCAACGCCGACGACGTCCTCACGCGCGTGGCCGACGAGACGGGCGTACGCCTCCAGGTGCTCACCGGCGCGGAGGAGGCCCGGCTCACCTTCCTCGCCGTGCGCCGCTGGTTCGGCTGGTCCGCCGGGAAACTGCTGGTCCTGGACATCGGCGGCGGTTCCCTGGAGATCGCCTACGGCATGGACGAGGAGCCGGACACGGCCGTCTCCCTGCCGCTCGGCGCCGGCCGCCTCACCGCCGGCTGGCTGCCCGGCGACCCGCCCGCTCCGGAGGAGGTCCGCGTCCTGCGCCGGCACGTCCGCACGGAGATCGCCCGCCACGTCGGTGAGTTCAGCCGCTTCGGCGCCCCCGACCACGTGGTCGCCACGTCCAAGACCTTCAAGCAGCTGGCCCGCATCGCCGGTGCTGCCCGCAGCGCCGAGGGTCTCTACGTCCAGCGTGAACTCAAGCGCGAGTCCCTGGAGGCCTGGGTCCCCCGCCTCGCCGGCATGACGACCGACCAGCGAGCGGAACTCCCCGGTGTCTCGGAGGGCAGGGCGGGCCAGCTGGTGGCGGGCGCCCTGGTGGCCGAGGCCGTCATGGACCTGTTCGGCGTGGAGAGCCTGGAGGTGTGCCCGTGGGCCCTGCGGGAGGGCGTGATCCTCCGGCGCCTGGACCACATGGGCTCCGCCTGACGGCCCGGGGGGCGCGGGCCCCCGGAGCGGCCACGGCCCCGCCCGGCCCGCCCGCATGGCATACCTCACAACGGCGAACCGGCACCCGGCACCCGGGTCCCCCCACGCCGTAAGGTGACGGACGTGGGTGAACCAACGGACGTGCGCATCGCGCTGTCGACCGCCTCCGTCTACCCGGAGTCGACGGCGACGGCCTTCGAGATCGCCGCACGCCTCGGCTACGACGGTGTCGAGGTCATGGTGTGGACCGATCCGGTCAGTCAGGACATCGAGGCGCTGCGCCGCCTGTCGGACTACCACGGCATCCCGGTCCTGGCCGTCCACGCTCCCTGCCTGCTGATCACCCAGCGGGTCTGGTCGACCGACCCCTGGACCAAGCTCCAGCGGGCCCGGGCCGCGGCGGAGAAGCTGGGGGCGGCCACGGTCGTCGTCCACCCGCCCTTCCGCTGGCAGCGGCAGTACGCCCGGGACTTCGTCGACGGGATCTGGCGGATGGCGGACGAGACGGACGTCCGGTTCGCCGTCGAGAACATGTACCCGTGGCGCTACCGCGACCGCGAGATGCTCGCCTACGCCCCCGACTGGGACGTCACCAACGACGACTACCGGCACTTCACGATCGACCTCAGCCACACGGCGACGGCCCGTACCGACGCCCTGGACATGGTCGACCGCATGGGCGACCGGCTCGGGCACGTGCACCTCGCCGACGGCCGCGGCTCCGCCAAGGACGAGCACCTGGTGCCCGGCCGCGGCACCCAGCCCTGCGCCGAGCTGCTGGAGCGCCTCGCGCTCACCGGCTTCGACGGGCACGTGGTGATCGAGGTCAACACCCGGCGGGCGATGTCCGGCGCCGAGCGCGAGGCCGACCTCGCCGAGGCCCTGGAGTTCACGCGCAAGCACCTGGCCTCGGCGGCCGTAAGGGTGCGCCGGGGATGAGCGGGACCGCCCCCCGCCGCCGTGGCCGCCCCCCGCGCACCGAGTCCGCCGGCACCCGCGACCGCATCCTCACCGCCGCCCGCGAGGAGTTCTCCGCGCGGGGCTACGAGAAGACGTCGGTCCGCGGCATCGCCAAGGCGGCCGAGGTGGACCCGGCGCTCGTCCACCACTACTTCGGCAGCAAGGAGGAGGTGTTCGAGGCGGCCGTCGAGGTCGCCTTCGCCCCCGCCCTGAACGCGTCGGACGCGGTGGCCGACGGCCCGCTGGACGGCGTCGGGGAACAGCTGACCCGCTTCGTCCTCGGCGTCTGGGAGAACCCCGCGACCCGTACCCCGCTGCTGGCGATCGTGCGCTCGGCCGTCAACAACGACACCGCCGCCGCCGTCTTCCGCCGCCTGATCGCGGCCCAGCTGATGCGCCGCATCGCCGCCGCGCTGGACCTGCCGGACGCCGAGCTGCGCGCCGAGCTGGCGGCGGCGCAGCTGGTGGGGACGGCGATGCTGCGGTACGTGATCAGGCTGGAGCCCCTGGCCTCCGCGGACCTGGAGCAGCTCGTCGCGCGGCTGGCACCGGTCGTACAGCACCACCTGACGGCCGCCTGACCCCCGGTACGCGCGGTACGGCGCTGGAACGTCCGTCCCGCATTCCGGACACTTGTGTCCACGGTTCGGAGGGGCGGCGTACGCTCGGAGAGAGTCAGAACTCTCTGGACTCTTCTCCAGAAGGTCTTCGAAGGAGCGAGCGACGATGCCCGAGCTGAGGTCCCGCACAGTCACCCACGGACGCAACATGGCGGGCGCCCGCGCCCTTATGCGCGCCTCGGGTGTACCCGGTGCGGACATCGGCCGGAAGCCGATCATCGCCGTGGCCAACTCCTTCACGGAGTTCGTGCCGGGTCACACCCACCTCCAGCCGGTCGGCCGGATCGTCAGCGAGGCGATCACGCGGGCCGGCGGCATCCCGCGCGAGTTCAACACGATCGCCGTGGACGACGGCATCGCCATGGGCCACGGCGGCATGCTGTACTCGCTGCCCTCCCGCGACCTGATCGCCGACTCCGTCGAGTACATGGTCGAGGCCCACTGCGCCGACGCTCTGGTCTGCATCTCCAACTGCGACAAGATCACCCCGGGCATGCTCATGGCGGCGCTGCGCCTGAACATCCCGACCGTCTTCGTCTCCGGCGGCCCGATGGAGTCCGGGCGCGCCACCCTCGTGGACGGCACGGTCCGCACGCTCGACCTGGTCGACGCGATCTCCGACGCCGTCAACGACAAGATCTCCGACGAGGACATCCTCCGCATCGAGGAGAACGCCTGCCCGACCTGCGGCAGCTGTTCCGGCATGTTCACCGCCAACTCGATGAACTGCCTGACGGAGGCCATCGGCCTCTCCCTGCCCGGCAACGGCTCGGTCCTCGCCACCCACACCGCCCGGCGCCGCCTCTACGAGGACGCGGCCCGCACGGTCATGGACATCACCCGCCGCTACTACGAGCAGGACGACGACACGGTCCTGCCCCGCAACGTCGCCACTTTCCAGGCCTTCGAGAACGCCATGGCCCTGGACATCGCGATGGGCGGCTCCACCAACACGATCCTGCACCTGCTGGCCGCCGCCCAGGAGGCGGGCGTCCCCTTCGGCCTGGAGCAGATCGACGCCGTCTCGCGCCGTGTGCCCTGCCTGGCCAAGGTGGCGCCCAACGTCGGGAAGAACCGCACGTACTACATGGAGGACGTGCACCGCGCCGGCGGCATCCCCGCCCTGCTCGGCGAACTGCACCGCGCCGGCCTGCTCAACGAGGACGTCCACGCCGTCCACAGCCCCTCCCTCGCCGACTGGCTCAAGACCTGGGACGTCCGAGGCGGCTCCCCGTCCGCCGAGGCGGTCGAGCTGTGGCACGCGGCCCCCGGCTGCGTCCGCTCCGCCGAGGCCTTCTCCCAGTCCGAGCGCTGGGAGGCCCTGGACGACGACGCCGAGAACGGCTGCATCCGCTCCGCCGAGCACGCGTACTCCAAGGACGGCGGCCTCGCGGTCCTGCGGGGCAACCTCGCCGTCGACGGCTGCGTGGTCAAGACCGCCGGCGTCGACGAGTCGATCTGGACGTTCGAGGGCCCCGCGGTCGTCTGCGAGTCCCAGGAGGAGGCCGTCCAGCGGATCCTCACCCAGGAGGTCAAGGACGGCGACGTCGTCGTCATCCGCTACGAGGGCCCCAAGGGCGGCCCCGGCATGCAGGAGATGCTCTACCCGACCTCGTACCTGAAGGGCCGCGGCCTCGGCAAGAGCTGCGCCCTGATCACCGACGGCCGCTTCTCCGGCGGCACCTCCGGCCTGTCCATCGGCCACGCCTCCCCGGAGGCGGCCTCCGGCGGCACGATCGCCCTCGTCCGGGACGGCGACCGCATCCGCATCGACATCCCGGGCCGCACCATCGAACTGCTGGTGGACGACGCCGAGCTGGCCCGCCGCGAGCAGGAGCTGAACGGCCTCTACGCCCCGAAGAACCGCGACCGCAAGGTCTCCGTCGCCCTGCGCGCCTACGCCGCGATGGCGACGAGCGCGGACAAGGGCGCCGTGCGGGACGTGTCCCGGCTGGGCTGACCGCCCGGGCAGGTGCGACAGGGGCCGCTCCCCGGTGGGGGCGGCCCTTCGCCGTACCCCCCGGACGTCACCACCTCCCGGGGGAGCGGCCGTCCACGGTGAAGACGGTGCCGTCGGGCGCGGTGGCGCAGATCCGCCCGTCCCCGCCGACGATCACCGGGGCGGGCGGCGTGGTCATGACTCCGGCGGAGTGCGTGCCCAGCCGTGCGGGTGTCTGCCCCGTGAGCGTGCCCGTACGGGCGTCGACCGCGAGCAGCCGGCCGTCGCTCCCGGTGACGTACACCGACCCGCCTCGCGCGACGGGCACCGAACCGCGGCTCACCGACGTCTCCAGATGCCACAGCTGCCGGCCCGACCCCATGTCCACGGCGTCGAGGGAGCCGCCGGTGGCCAGCACATAAACCACGTCCCCCTGCACACTCGCGTGCGCTCCCGCGAGCACGGCGGGCAGCGCCACGCGCCGCGTCGACCCGCTCCCGGGGGTGTAGCGGACGATCTCCCGGGCGCCGTAACCGCTGTCGACGCCCAGGAAGTACACCGAACCGTCGGCCTGGGCGGCGAACGGTTTCAGCCAGCCCTTCAGCCGGACGTCCCACCGCACCCGCCCCGTGCCCGGATCGACGGCGGTCACCCGCGTACTCGTGCCGTCGGCGGACGTCCGCGTCGCGTACGCCGCCTCGCTCCCGGCACCGGATCCGCCCGGGAACGCCACGAAGGACGGCACGCCCCGGCCGGGAACCGCACCGTGCCAGCGCGTGGCACCGGTCGCGCCGTCCACGCCGGTGACCGCGCCGTCGGCACCGGTGAGCAGGGCGGTGTCGCCGGCGTACCGCACCGTCGTGCCCGGCGGCAGGCGCCGCTGCCAGACATCCTTGCCCGTGGCCGGGTCGAGCCCGGCGAGCCGCGAGCCGCCGTCCGTGTACGGCTGCACCAGACCACCGGAGACGACCGGAGGACCGCTGACGGACCGCGTGCCGACGGACCGCCGCCACAGCAGCCCGCCGTCGGCCGGGGAGAGCGCGAAGACGACACCCGGCCGCGCGCAGAGCAACTTCCCCGCCCCGTACGCGCACTGCGGCATGCCCTCTTCGGCGGGCACCGGCCGGGCCGTCCAGGCGCGGGAGGCGGCCTGCCGAGCCGCCGTGCTGCCGGCCCCCGGCCTCTCGTCGCCCCCGCCTGACCCCCACACCGCGGCCAGAGCACCCACCAGCACCAGCCCGAGGGCGCCGGCCCCCAGCACCGCCCGCCGGCCCGGTCGCCGCGCCGGCGGCCGCGCCGGTCGCCGCGCGGCCCGTTCCAGACGGGCCGCCGCCGGGCCTGGCCCGTCCTCACCCGCGCGCTGCGCCGGTATGAACGCCTGCGTGTCGTACGAGGCCGCCACCGAGCGCAGTTCCCGCATCAGCTCGTCCGGCGTGGGCCGGTCCGCGGGCTCCTTGGCGAGACAACGCCGCACCAGCGACGCCAGACTGTCCGGTACGCCCGTCAGGTCGGGCTCGTCGTGCACCACCTGGTAGGCGACGACGTACGGACTGTCCGAGTCGAACGGCCCACGCCCGGTGGCCGCGTGCACCAGCACCGATCCGAGTGCGAAGACGTCGGCCGCCGGCCCCACCTCCCGGGGGCGCCGAAACTGCTCGGGAGCCATGAACGGCGGCGTGCCGATCAACTTCCCCGTCTCGGTGCGCAGCTCGCTGTCGGTCGGCCGGGAGATACCGAAGTCGATGACCTTCGGCCCGTCCTCCGCGAGCAGGACGTTGCTGGGTTTCAGGTCCCGGTGCACGACCCCCACCCGATGGATGTCCCGCAACGCCTCCGCGAGCCCCGCCATCAGCCGGCGCAGCTGCGGAGCGGTCATCGGACCCTTCTCCTTCACCTGTTCGGACAGGGTCGGCCCCGGAATGAACAGGGTGGCCATCCACGGCCGCGCGGCCTGCGGATCGGCGTCCACGACGGGCGCGGTGAAGGCGCCGCTGACCTTCCGGGCGGCGGCCACCTCCTGCCGGAAGCGGCCCCTGAACTCGGGGTCCCGTGCGAACTCGGCGTGTACGACCTTCACCGCGAGCGTCATCCCCGAGGTGCTGCGGGCGAGGTGCACCACGCCCATGCCGCCGGAGCCCAGACGGGACTCCAGACGGTAGTGACCGGCGTATTCGGGAAGCTCCGCTTCCGCGCCCGCCCCGATGTTGCGCTGTGGCGCCATGGACCACCCCCGTGCTCTTCGTCCGCGCGCGCGACGCACGGAGCCTAATCGATGGTTCGTGCGAGACGGAGGCGGCTTGCTAGCGTCTGCGTGCGCGTCACGCGGACGCGTTGCGCGCCGGGCTCTCGGCCCGGCGACACGAGAACAGCAACGGGGGAGGAGCACGAACATGTCAGTCGACCGTGCGCAGGAGACCGAGGGCATCGACGACGGACCGGCGGTGGAGGCGGCGGCAGCCGTCCGCACCTACGCCGTCGCACCCGGCGTCCGGCTGAACGTCCGCAGCGGCCCCGGCCCCGGCTACAACCTCGTGCGCATCCTGCCCGAGGGCGTCCGGGTCCCGGTCTACTGCCAGACACCCGGTACGACCGTGTCGGGCACCTACGGCACCACGAACCTCTGGGACCTCATCGACAGCGGCGAGTACGTCTCGGACGCGTACGTGCACACGGGCACCGACGGTTACATCGCCGCCCGCTGCGGCTGACCCCGCTCCCGGCCGGCGCGCTCCCGGCGAGGGGCCGCCCCCGCCGGGAGCCCGCAGGTGCTCGGAGCCATAATCGTCCCGTGAGCGACGAAACCGGCACCACGGACACCTCGGCGGCCCCCACCGGCGGCGCACCCCAGGGCGACGGCGTGGCTCCGGACCACGCACCCCGCCCCGAGCCCCTGCGCTTCTTCGGCACCTCCTGGGTGCACCACGACCACGGCTACGCGGCCCGCCGCGCCGGCGTCGCCGTCGGCTCCCTCGCCGCCGCGGCCATCGCCTGCCTGGTGCTGCGCCTCGCGTACGAGGGCATCCGCATCGCCGGCAGCGGTTCCTTCGTGACCATGCTGGTCATCGTCATGTTCGGGATCTGCACGGCGCTCGCCTTCCGCAACACCTGGGACGGCTTCGGCGTCCGGCACGACCCGCAGCGCCAGGCCTCCCTGCGCGGCCTGCTCGCCATCGGCTTCGTCGGCTCCCTCCTCGCCTACTCCGTCCGCTCCCTCATCGAGGCCCCGGGCGAGAAGCTGCACCGCGAGGAGCACGAGAAGGCCCGCGAGGAGTACGAACGCCGCGCCACCCGCCGCACCGGCGACCCGTCGCGGAAGAAGCGGCGCCGGTAGCACGCCCACAGCCACGGGCCGCGCGGCCCGCACCGGTGCCCGGCCGTAGCCGCGCCCGCCCGGGGAGCACTCCGCGTACGGCACCACCCTGCCGAAAAGCCGTGCCGTGCGCCCCTTCCCGCCCACGATGGCCCCATGGCAAAGCCTGAGTCACCCACCACCCCGCAGGCCGCCCACGCCGCCCGGGCCCACTCCTTCAATTCCGCCGCCGCCCAGTACGCCGCCAACCGGCCCTCCTACCCACCGGCCCTCCTCGACGCCGTCGAGGAACTGGCGGGCCGTTCCCTGTCCGGCGCCACAACCGTGGACGTCGGCGCCGGCACCGGGATCGCCAGCGCCCTCCTGCACGCCCGCGGCGCCGACGTCCTCGCCGTCGAACCCGGCGAGGGCATGGCCGCCGAGTTCCGCCGCGCGCTGCCGCACATCCCGCTCGTCCGGGGTGACGGCAACGCGCTTCCCGTCGGCGACGCCCACGCCGACCTCCTCACCTACGCCCAGGCCTGGCATGGACCGACCCGGCCCACTCGGTGCCGGAGGCACTGCGCGTGCTGCGGCCCGGCGGTGCGCTGGCCCTGTGGTGGAACACGGAGGCGCTGGACGTCGAGTGGATCGCCGAGGCCGCCGAACGCACGGGCCGCCTTCTCGGCCCGGGCTTCACCACCGCCGAGCGGCGCAGGAACATCGAGCGCACCGAGCGGGCCGACCCCAGCGGGCGCCTGGACTTCGCCCGCCGCACGGTCCGCTGGAGCCGGCGCGTCCCGGTCGACGTCCGCCTCGCCAGCCTGGGCAGTCACTCGGCCCTCCTCGTCGAGTCCGAGGTGCGCAGGAACGCCTTCATGGAAGAGGAGCGCGCCCACCTGCTCAGGGCCTTCCCGGACGGCACCGTCGAGGAGACGTACGACGTCCGCCTCCTGGTCGCCCTCAAACCCTGACCCGGACCCGGATCCCACCCCCGGCCCGTCCCTGCTCCTTCCCCGCGAGCGGCGGCCGGCCCACCCCGGCCGCCGCTGCCGCGTACGAGCCCCTCTCACCGGCCGCAGCCCACGCCGGTGCTCTCCGGTGCGTCCCTGCCTCTTGACGCCACACCCCCGCGGACAGATTATTCATCATGTGATGAATTACGAGCCGGGTGCCCCTCCACCCCACCCCGCCACCCCCGCCCTCCCTGCCGCCCCCGCCGTCCACGCCCGGGGCCTCACCGTCGTCCGCGGCTCCCGCACCGTCCTGCACGACCTCCGCTTCACCGTCCCCCGCGGCCGGATCACCGGACTGCTCGGCCCCTCCGGCTGCGGCAAGTCCACCCTCATGCGCTCGATCGTCGGCACCCAGGCCGGGACCACCGGCAGCCTCGACGTACTCGGCCGCCCCGCCGGTCACCCCGCCCTGCGCAGCCGCATCGGTTACGTCACCCAGGCGCCCTCCGTCTACGATGACCTCACCGTCCGCCAGAACCTCGAGTACTTCGCCGCGATAATCGATCCCGGCCGCGCCGCCGCCGAACGACGCCACCACCACGTCACCCGGGCCATCACCGACGTCGACCTCACCAGCCACGCCGACGCCCTCGCCGGCAACCTCTCCGGCGGCCAGCGCAACCGTGTCTCCCTGGCCGTCGCCCTCCTCGGCACCCCCGAACTCCTCGTCCTGGACGAACCCACCGTCGGACTCGACCCCGTCCTCCGCCGCGACCTGTGGAACCTCTTCCACGACCTCGCCGCCACCCGCGGCGCCACCCTCCTCGTCTCCTCCCACGTCATGGACGAGGCCGAACGCTGCCACCGCCTCCTCCTCATGCGCGAGGGCGGAATCCTCGCCGACGACACCCCGGACGCTCTGCGCACCCGGACCGGCACCGGCACCGTGGAGGCCGCCTTCCTGCACCTCGTCGACGCGGCGGCCACCGCGGACCACGCGAAGGAGAGCACCCGATGAACCCCGCCGGCCCCACCCGCCCGACCGGCCCCGCGGGCACGGCGGCCACCACCGCGGCCGCCGGCGCGTTCACCACCTCCCGCGCCACCGCCACCGCGGCCCGGGTCCTGCGCCAGCTCCGCCACGACCCGCGCACCATCGCGCTGATGATCCTCGTCCCGTGCCTGATGCTGCTCCTGCTGCGCTACGTCTTCGACGCCAGCCCCCGCACCTTCGACAACATCGGCGCCTCGCTGCTCGGCGTCTTCCCGCTGATCACGATGTTCCTGGTCACCTCCATCGCCACCCTGCGCGAACGCACCTCCGGAACCCTCGAACGCCTCCTCGCCCTGCCCCTCGGCAAGGCCGACCTCATCGCCGGCTACGCCCTGGCCTTCGGCGCCGTCGCCGTCGTCCAGTCCGCCCTCGCCACCGGACTCGCCGTCCGGCTCCTCGGCCTGGACGTCACCGGCTCCACCTGGCTGCTCCTGCTCGTCGCCCTCCTCGACGCCCTGCTCGGCACCGCCCTCGGTCTCTTCGTCTCCGCCTTCGCGGCCTCGGAGTTCCAGGCAGTCCAGTTCATGCCCGCGGTGATCTTTCCCCAGCTGCTCCTCTGCGGCCTGTTCACCCCCCGCTCCGACATGCACCCCGTCCTGGAGGCCGTCTCCGACGCGCTGCCGATGTCGTACGCCGTCGACGCCATGAACGAGGTCCTCCACCACAGCGACATGACCGCGGTCTTCGTCCGTGACGCGCTGATCGTGGCCGGCTGCGCCCTGCTGGTCCTGGGCCTGGGAGCGGCGACCCTGCGCCGGCGCACCGTCTGACCCCCTCCGCCGCGGCGGGCGTCCGCCCACCGGACACCCCACCCGCACCCCTCCTCACCGGTGCGAAACTGAACCGCATGAGCCAGAAAGTCGCAGTCCTCGGCACCGGCAAGATCGGCGAAGCCCTGCTCAGCGGAATGCTCCGGGCCGGCTGGGCCCCCACCGACCTCCTGGTCACCGCCCGCCGCCCCGAACGCGCCGAAGAACTCCGCACCCGCTACGGAGTCAGCCCGGTCGGCAACACCGAGGCCGCCAAGACCGCCGACACCCTGATCCTCACGGTCAAGCCGCAGGACATGGGCGCCCTCCTGGACGAACTGGCCCCGCACATCCCCGCCGACCGCCTCGTCATCAGCGGAGCCGCCGGTATCCCCACCTCCTTCTTCGAGGAGCGCCTGGCCGCCGGCACCCCCGTCGTCCGGGTCATGACCAACACCCCCGCCCTCGTCGACGAGGCCATGTCGGTCATCTCCGCCGGCAGCCACGCCACCGAACAGCACCTCGCGCACGCCGAGGAGATCTTCGGTGGAGTCGGCAAGACCCTCCGCGTCCCCGAGAGCCAGCAGGACGCCTGCACCGCGCTGTCCGGCTCCGGCCCGGCGTACTTCTTCTACCTGGTCGAAGCCATGACCGACGCCGGCATCCTGCTCGGCCTGCCCCGTGACAAGGCCCACGACCTCATCGTCCAGTCGGCGATCGGCGCCGCCGTGATGCTCCGGGACAGCGGCGAGCACCCCGTCAAGCTGCGGGAGAACGTCACCTCCCCCGCGGGCACGACGATCAACGCCATCCGCGAACTGGAGAACCACGGCGTACGCGCCGCTCTCATCGCCGCCCTGGAGGCCGCCCGCGACCGCAGCCGCGAACTCGCCTCCGGCAAGAAGGACTGACCCCACTCGACGAAGGGCTGACCCGCCGCCCTGCGCGGGCGGCGGCCACCCGCCGCCCGCACCCCGCCGCCCGGCTACCGCGCGGAGCTCAGCGAGGTCTCCGCCACGGGCGGCAGCAGCCCGATCGCCCGGTAGGCCGTATCAACGGTCGGACGAGCCAACGCCCTGGCCTTCTCCGCACCATCCCGCAGCACCCCCTCCAGATAGGCCGGATCGGCGCACAGCTCCCGGTGCCGCGCCTGCACCGGCCGCAACACCTCCACCACCGCCTCCGCGGTGTCCTTCTTCAAAGAGCCGTACGAGTCGTGAACGTCCGCCAGTGACTCAGGGTTCCCACCCGTGCACGCTGCGAGGATCTCCAGCAGGTTCGCGACTCCCGGCCGCTCCACCGGGTCGTACCCGACCTCCTGGCCGCTGTCGGTCACCGCGCGCATGATCTTCCTCCGCACCACGTCCGGCTCGTCCAGCAGATACACGACCCCCTGCCCCGCGTCCGACTTCCCCATCTTCGACGTCGGATCCTGAAGGTTCATCACCCGGGCCGCCACCCCCGGAAGCGTCGCCTCGGGCACCACGAACGTGTGGCCGTACCGCTGGTTGAACCGCACCGCGAGATCCCGCGCCAGCTCCACGTGCTGCACCTGGTCGTCCCCGACCGGTACCTCGTCCGTGCCGTAGGCCAGGATGTCCGCCGCCATCAGCACCGGATACGTCAGCAGCGACAGCCGGACGCTCCCACCGCGCTCCCGCTCCCGCGCGGCCTTCTCCTTGTACTGGACCATCCGCCGCATCTCGCCGTCGCTCGCCACGCACTCCAGCAGGTACGACAGCCGGGTGTGCTCGTCGACATGGCTCTGCACGTACAGGGTGCACAACTCGGGGTCGAGCCCGGCCGCCAGCAGGAGCGTCGCCGCCTGCCTGCTGAGCCTGCGCACCCGCGCCGGATCGTGGTCCACGGTCAGCGCGTGCAGATCCACGATGCAGAACAGCGCGTCCGCCCGGTGCTGATCGACCTCGGCCCAGCGCCGCATGGCTCCCAGGTAGTTCCCCAGGGTCACGTGCCCGGTCGGCTGGATCCCGCTGAAGACCCGCTTCATCCCACTCCACCTTCGGTCCGGGCCGCCGCTCCCGCGGCCGGCCCCCCGAAGTCCCGGAGGGGGATACACGAACGGCCGCCGAAGCGGCGGCCGTTGAGTGCATACGTGCGTACGGCCGCCGTCAGGCGGCCCACCAGAGCTGGGGACACGTACGCGTGGTCACAGCCCCCACCGTACGCCTCCGGGCTGCTTCAGGGGCGAGAGTTGACACTCCCCACGCCCGTCCGTAAGGTACTCCGAGTTGTCCGACGTGAGCACCGACCCCGGTCGGTCCCCGGACAGCCATTCCGTGAGCACCACCCAATCGATCGCCGCCTCGGTGGCGACCGCATTGGCGTGTGTATTCGCGAAATGAGGAATCCACGTTCGAAAGGACGGCGGCCCCCGATTAGCTCGGGAGTCAGGAATCCGCTAAAGTCTCACTCGTCGGAACGGCCCAACGGCCGGGAGGACAAGCCCGCTGACTGGGAGTCAGACACCGAAAGGGTCTGATAGAGTCGGAACCGCCGGAAAGGGAAACGCGGAAGCGGGAACCTGGAAAGCACCGAGGA
>NZ_JBIDDP010000028.1:0-3216 GCF_043195475.1 Streptomyces sp. Y20 | reverse complement strand
CGCCGCCGGCGAGGGCGAGTGAGCATTCGCCCGAGCGCAGGGCGCGTACGGCCAGGTGCAGGGCGACCAGGGAGGAGGAGCACGCGGTGTCCACCGTCAGGGCCGGTCCCTGCAAGCCCAGCGTGTACGCCACCCGGCCGGTGGCCACGCTGCCGGTCGTGCCGGTCAGGAAGTGGCCCTCGGCCTCCTTGGGCATCCGGCCGCCACCGCCGTAGTCGTGGTACATCACCCCTGCGAACACACCCGTGTCGCTGCCGTGCAGCGATCCGGGTGCGATGCCTGCCCGCTCCAGGGCCTCCCAGGACACTTCCAGCAGCAGGCGCTGCTGCGGGTCCATGGCCAGCGCCTCACGCGGCGAGATCCCGAAGAAGGCGGGGTCGAAGTCGGCGGCCTCGTGCAGGAACCCGCCGTGCCGGACGTAGGAGGTGCCGGAGTGGTCCGGGTCGGGGTGGTAGAGGGCGTCGAGGTCCCAGCCCCGGTCGGTCGGAAAGCCGGAGATCACGTCGCGCTGCTGGGCGACGACCTGCCACAGCCCCTCCGGCGAATCCACCCCACCGGGGAAACGGCAGCCCATGCCGACGATCACGATGGGGTCGTCGTCCGTACGCGGTGCGACGGTGTTGGCGGCTGCGGGCGGAGTGGACCGCCCGGCGCGCTCCTGGGCGAGGGCGAGCGCGAAGTCGGCGACGGCGGCCGGTGTGGGGTGGTCGAAGACGAGGGTCGCCGGCAGGCGCAGACCGGTGACGGAGTGGAGACGGTTGCGCAGTTGCACCGCGAGCAGCGAGTCGACGCCGAAACCCTTGAACGGCTGGTCCGGGTCGATCCCGTCCGCGGAGTCGCGGCCGATGACCGCGGCGAGCTGGGCGCGTACGAGGTCGAGCAGCAGTCGGCGGCCCTCCTGCTGGGACATCCGGCCCAGCCTGCGGCGCAGTCCGGACTCGCCGGGGCGCCGCTGCGGCACCCGCACCAGCGAGCGCAGCACCGGGGACAGGGTCCCGGCGAGCGCGTCGGCGCGCAGCGCGGCCGGTTCGAGCCGGGCCGGTACGAGCACCGCGCTGTCGTCGGCGAGCGCCCGGTCGAAGAGCCCGAGGCCCTGCTCCGTGGAGAGCGGTGAGACACCCCGGGTAGACAGGTTCTCATCGCTCAAGTGCCGTGTGAGTCCGGTGCGTTCGGCCCACAGGCCCCAGGCGAGCGACAGTGCCGGGCGCCCGGCGGTGCGCCGGCGGGCGGCGAGCGCGTCGAGGAAGACGTTCGCCGCGGCGTAGTTGGCCTGTCCCGGGTTGCCGAGCACGCCCGCCACCGAGGAGAACAGGACGAACGCCGCCAGGTCCTGGTCCGCGGTCAGCTCGTCCAGGTGTGCGGCGGCGTCCACCTTGGCCCGTAGTACGGCGGCCAGCCGGTCCGCGGTCAGCGACCCGACCATGCCGTCGTCGAGCACCCCCGCGGTGTGGACGACGGCGGAGAGCCGTACGCCGGTCAGCAGGTGCGCGAGCGCGTCGCGGTCGGCGGTGTCACAGGCGGCGAGGGTGACCACGCTACCCAACCCGCGCAATTCGGCGACGAGTTCACAGGCGCCGGGTGCTTCCAGGCCGCGGCGGCTGACCAGCAGCAGATGGCGGACGCCGTGCTCGGTGACCAGGTGCCGTGCCACCAGAGCGCCGAGCCCTCCGGTGCCGCCGGTGATGAGCACGGTGCCGTCCGGGTCGAGCCGCAAGCCACGGGTCGGCCCGGTGACGCCGGTGTGCCGCACCAGCCGGGGAGCGAGCACCGTACCGCCGCGCAGGGCGAGCTGAGGTTCGGAGAGAACGGCCGCGGGCACCGTGTCGACCGGGTGCGCCGGGTCCGTGTCCAACAAGGAGAAACGGTCCGGGTGTTCGGACTGCGCGGTCCTGACCAGGCCCCACACCGTGGCCTGGGCGGGATTCCCCGCATCGGGGCCGACGGCGCCGTCGGTCACCACCAGCAGCCGGGAACCGGTGAAGCGGGCATCTGCCAGCCACTCCTGCACCATACCCAGCGCCCAGCCCGCAGCCTGGTGCGCGTCCCCGGCGAGCCCGGGCCCCGTGCCGCCCGGATCCCGCGTCCCGGCCGGACATCGCACGACCACCAGCTGCGGTACGGGATCCGGCACCTCGGCCAGGTCCGCCACCGGACACGCGTCGACGTCAGCCGCCGCGGCCCGGACCGGCTGCCAGTCCAGCCGGAACAACGAGTCCGTGCCGTGACCGGCGGCCGGGTCGGCGGCGTACGGCCGCATCGTGACCGCCTCCACCGACAGCACCGGCTTTCCCGTGCCGTCGGCGGCCCGCAGGGTCACCCCGTCCCCGCCGGCCGCGCTCAGCCACACCCGCAGAGTGTCCGCGCCCTCGGCGTAGCGGGTGACACCGGACCACGAGAAGGGCAGCACGGTACCGCCGTCCTCGCGCAGCAGGCCGACCGCGTGCAGAGCCGCGTCCAGCACCGCCGGATGCAGGCCGAAGGCGGTGCCGTCCAGATCGGCCGGCAGGCTCACCTCGGCATAGACGTCGCGGTCGGTGCGCCAGGCGGCCCGCAGGCCCTGGAAGGCGGGGCCGTAGTCGTAGCCCGCCTCCGCGAGGGTGTCGTACCGCGTGTCGACGTCGATCTCGTGGGCACCGGGCGGCGGCCACTCGGTCAGGTCGAAGCCGGCGGTGTCGTCATCCACGTCGAGCAGCGCCGCGGCGTGCCGCGTCCACGCGCTGCCCGGGCCGGCGTCCTGCGGCCGGGAGTGGACGGCCAGCTCCCGCTGGCCGTTCGCGGCCGGCGGTTCGACGGTCACCCGGAGCTGTACGGCCGAGTCCGGTTCGAGGACCAACGGCGTCTGGAGGGTGAGTTCGGTCAACCGCCCCCAGCCCAGCCTGCTGCCCACGGCCATCGCCAGTTCGAGGAACGCGGTGCCCGGCAGCAGCACCGTGCCCCGCACCGCGTGATCGGCCAGCCACGGCTGCGTGTCCAGGGCGAGCCGCCCCGTGTACACCAGCCGGTCGTCCTCTGCCAGTTCGACCACCGCACCCAGCAGCGGATGCCCGGCCGACGCCAGACCGAGCCCGCGGGCGTCGGCCACACCACGCTCGGGGGTGAGCCAGTAGTGCTGGTGTTGGAAGGGGTAGGGGGGTAGTTCGGTGGGGTGGGTGTTGTAGGGGGTGAGGAGGGTTGGCCAGTCGATGGTGATGCCGTGGGTCCAGGCTGTGGCGGCGG
>NZ_JBIDDP010000027.1:0-8865 GCF_043195475.1 Streptomyces sp. Y20 | reverse complement strand
TCGCGGAGTTGTTCGTGCGCGGGGCGAAGGTGGATTGGGCGGCGGTGCTGCCCGAGGGTGCCACCGCCACCCACGTGGACCTGCCCACGTACGCCTTCGACCACCAGCACTACTGGCTGCGCATGGCGGAGTCCGTGGTCGACGCCGCGGCGCTGGGGCTCACCGGCGCGGACCACCCGCTGCTGGGCGCGATGGTCCAGCTGCCGCAGTCGGACGGGCTGGTCCTCACCTCCCGGCTGTCCCTGCGCACCCACCCCTGGCTCGCCGACCACGCCGTCGGCGGAGTGGTCGTCGTACCCGGCACCGGGCTGGTGGAGCTGGCCGTGCGCGCCGGTGACGAGGTCGGCTGCGGAGTGCTGGACGAGCTGGTCATCGAGGCGCCCCTGGTCGTTCCCGAGCAGGGCGCCGTACGCCTCCAGATCGCCGTCGGCGGCCCGGACGGGACCGGGTCCAGAAGCGTGGAGGTGTACGCGGCTCCCGATGCTCCCGCAGAGTCGGACGGACCGGCCGTCTGGACCCGGCACGCCACCGGCATCCTCGCGCCGACTGCCGGCGAGGCCGCACCCGGTCATGACTTCACCGCCTGGCCGCCGCCCGGCGCGCAGCGCGTGGACACGGACGACCTCTACACCGAACTCGTCGCCCACGGCCACGCCTACGGGCCGCTGTTCCAGGGGCTGCGCGGGCTGTGGCGCCGCGGGGACGAGCTGTTCGCCGAGGCCGCGCTGACGGAGGAGGACCAGGGCGAGGCGGACCGGTACGGCGTGCACCCGGCTCTCCTGGACGCCGTCCTGCACCCGGCCGTCCGGGAGGCCGTCGCGGGCGACAGCGATCAGGTGTGGCAGCCGCTGGAGTGGAACACGGTCGTCCTGCACGCCACGGGTGCCACCGTGCTGCGGGCCCGGCTGCTGCGGTCCGCCCCGGGTGTCGTCTCGGTCGAGGCGGCCGACGAGACCGGCGGCCCGGTCCTCACGGCGGGCGCCGTCACGCTGCGGTCCGTCGCCGCCGCCCTACTGACGACGCCGGACGCCGCCCCCACGGGCACGGACGACGCCCTCTTCCACGTGGAGTGGACCGAGCTGCCCGCGCCCCGGCCGTCCGCGGTGGCACCGGAATGGGTCGCCCTGTCCGGCCCGAGCGGGGTGGCGGCGCTCGCGGACGCCGCCGGGCCGCCGGCCGCCGCGGTGGTCGACTGCGTCGCGGACGGTGCGACCGACACCGAGGTGCTCGCGCTGACCAGCACGGCGCTGGAAACCGTCCAGGCCTGGCTGTCCGAGCCCGGCACGGAGGGAACGCTCCTCGTCGTGCGCACCCGCGGTGCCGTGCCCGCCGAGAGCGAGCGGACGGTGACCGACCCGGCCGGCGCGGCCGTATGGGGCCTGGTCCGGGTCGCCCAGGCGGAGAACCCCGACCGGATCGTCCTGCTCGACACGGACGAGCCGCAGGACGACGACAACTTCGGCCCCCTGCTCACCGCCGTCCTCGCGACCGGCGAACCGCAGCTCGCCGCCCGGGGCACCACGCTGTACGCCCCTCGGCTGACCCGCGCGACGTCGCCCACGGTTGCGGACACGCGTTTCGGGCCGGAGGGGTCGGTGCTGGTCACGGGTGGCACCGGGGTGCTGGGTGCTTTGGTGGCGCGGCATCTGGTCGTGCGTCATGGGGTGCGGCATCTGGTGCTGGCCAGTCGGCGTGGTCGGGAGGCGGCGGGTGCCGCGGAGTTGGTCGCGGAGCTGTCCGGTCTGGGTGCGGAGTCGGTGTCCGTGGTGGCGGTGGACGTGTCGGACCGTGCGCAGGTGGCGGAGCTGCTGGGCGCGGTGGCGGTGGAGCGTCCGTTGTCGGCTGTGGTGCACACGGCCGGTGTCCTGGACGACGGCGTGATCGGCGCCCTCACCCCCGAGCGACTCGCCCAGGTGTTCGCGCCCAAGGTGAGCGCGGTCACGCACCTGGACGAACTGACCCGCGAACTCGCTCCCGAACTGCACACGTTCATCGTGTTCTCGTCGGCGGCGGGCGTGTTCGGTTCGGCCGGGCAGGGCAACTACGCGGCGGCGAACGCCTATCTGGACGCGGTGGCGCAGCGGCGCCGGGCCGCGGGCCTGCCGGGTGTGTCGCTGGCATGGGGCCTGTGGGAGCAGGCCACCGGAATGACCGCCCACCTGAACGACGCCGATCAGGCCCGTATGCACCGCGGCGGCTTCCAGGCGATCAGCCCCGAAGACGGCCTTGACCTGTTCGACGCGGCCCTGCGCACCGGCGAGACCCTGCTGGTCCCGATCCGGCTGGACCTGCGCGCCATACGCGCCGAAGCCGCGGCCGGCGGCGACATACCGTCCCTGCTGCGCACGCTGATCCCGCACAGCCGTCGCGCCGCCGCCCGCATCGCCGCGGGCCGCGGCAGCGGCCTGGCCGGCCGGCTCGCGGGCCTGCCCCCGGCCGAGCAGGAGGCCCTGCTCCTGGACCTGGTCCGCACACACGTCGCGACCGTGCTCGGCCACACCGGCCCCGAGAAGGTCAGGACCGAGAAGGCGTTCAAGGACGCCGGCTTCGACTCGCTCACCGCCGTCCAACTGCGCAACCGGCTGCGCGAGGCCACCCGGCTCAGCCTCCCCGCGACCCTCGTCTACGACTATCCGACCCCGCTCACGCTCGCCCGCTTCCTCCGCGACGAACTGGACGGGCTGAACGGCAACGTCACCGGCGCCGCGGTCCCCGCGGTCGTCGCCGCCGACCCCGGCGAGCCGATCGCCGTCGTCGGCATGGCCTGCCGGCTGCCCGGCGGCGTCAACACCCCCGAGGAACTCTGGCGGCTCGTCACCGAGGGCCGGGACGCGATCTCCGGCTTCCCGACCGACCGCGGCTGGGACGTGGACGACCTCTTCGACACCGACCCCGAGAACATCGGCACCTCCTACGTCGACCAGGGCGGCTTCCTCCACGATGCGGGCCGGTTCGACGCGGGCTTCTTCGGGATATCCCCGCGTGAGGCACTGGCGATGGACCCGCAGCAGCGGCTCCTCCTGGAGACCTCCTGGGAGGCACTGGAACGGGCGGGCGTGAATCCGTCCGCGCTGAAAGGCACGGACGTCGGCGTGTTCTCCGGCGTCATGACCCAGGGCTACGGCATCGGCGGCGACATCCCGCCGGAACTGGGGGGCTTCACGGCCACCGGCTCCGCGGTGAGCGTCGCCTCGGGCCGGGTGTCGTACGCCTTCGGCTTCGAAGGCCCCGCCGTCACCATCGACACCGCCTGCTCCTCCTCCCTGGTCGCCATGCACCTGGCCGCCCAGGCCCTGCGCAACGGCGAATGCTCCCTCGCCCTCGCGGGCGGCGCCACCGTCATGGCCACACCGGGTACCTTCGTGGAGTTCTCCCGGCAGCGGGCCCTCGCCCCCGACGGCCGCTGCAAGGCCTTCTCCTCGACCGCCGACGGCACGGGCTGGGCGGAGGGCGTCGGCGTCGTCGCACTCGAACGACTCTCGGAGGCCCGCCGCAAGGGCCACCGCGTCCTGGCGGTCCTGCGCGGCAGCGCCATCAACCAGGACGGCGCCTCGAACGGCCTCACCGCCCCGAACGGCCCCTCGCAGCAGCGGGTCATCCGCCGGGCCCTGGCGGTGGCCGGTCTGGCCGCCTCCGACGTGGACGCGGTGGAAGCACACGGTACGGGCACGGCTCTCGGCGACCCGATCGAGGCGCAGGCCCTCCTCGCCACCTACGGCCGCGACCGCGAACAGCCGCTCTGGCTCGGCTCGGTGAAATCCAACATCGGGCACACGCAGGCCGCCGCCGGAGTCGCCGGCGTCATCAAGATGGTCCAGGCGCTGCGGCACGGCGTCCTGCCCCCGACCCTGCACGTCGAAGAGCCGACCCCGCAGGTCGACTGGTCGGCCGGAGCCGTCGAGCTGCTGACCGAGGCCCGGGACTGGCCCGAGACCGGCCGTCCCCGCCGCGCCGGCGTCTCCTCCTTCGGTCTCAGCGGCACCAACGCCCACCTGATCTTCGAACAGGCCCCCGAGGAACCGGCCCGGGAGCCGGTCACGCCGGCCGACGGACTCGTTCCCCTGGTGGTGTCGGCGGCTTCGGGGGGTGCTCTGTCGGGGCAGGCGGAGCGGCTTGCGGTGTTCGTCGGTGGCGTGGATGCCTCGCTGGTGGAGGTCGCGGGTGTGCTGGCGGCCCGGCGTGCGGTGCTCTCGGAGCGGGCGGTGGTGGTTGCCGGTTCGCGTGCGGAGGCGGTGGCGGGGCTGGGCGCGCTGGTCCGGGGGGAGTCGGCTGCCGGAGTGGTGAGCGGTGCGGTGGCTGCGCCCGGGCGGACGGTGCTGGTGTTTCCGGGTCAGGGTTCGCAGTGGTTGGGCATGGGGCGGGAGTTGCTGGGGTCCTCACGGGTGTTCGCGGAGCGGGTGGGGGAGTGTGCTCGGGCTCTGGAGCCGTGGGTGGATTGGGACTTGTTGGCGGTGCTGCGGGGCGATGTCGATCTGCTGGCGCGGGTGGATGTGGTGCAGCCGGCGAGTTTCGCGGTGAACGTGGCGTTGGCGGCGGTGTGGGCGTCGGTGGGTGTGGTGCCGGATGCGGTGGTGGGTCATTCGCAGGGTGAGATCGCCGCGGCTTGTGTGGCGGGTGCGTTGTCGCTGGAGGATGCGGCGCGGGTGGTGGCGGTGCGTAGTCGGGTGATCGCGGGGGAGTTGGCGGGCGGGGGTGGTATGGCCTCTGTGGCGTTGTCGGAGGCCGATGCGGTGGGCCGGATCGGCCGGTGGGAGGGGCGGGTCGAGGTCGCGGCGGTGAACGGTCCTTCGTCGGTGGTGATCGCCGGTGACGCGGAGGCCTTGGACGGGGTGTTGGCCGTGTTGGAGGCGGATGGTGTGCGGGTGCGTCGTGTCGCGGTGGACTATGCCTCGCACACCCGTCATGTGGAGGCGATCGAGGGGGCGTTGGGGGAGGCGTTCGCGGAGGTTCGTGGTCGGGTGCCGGTGGTGCCGTTCTTCTCGACGGTGACCGGTGGCTGGGTGCGTGAGGCGGGTGTTCTGGACGGTGGTTACTGGTATCGCAACTTGCGTGGTCAGGTCCGTTTCGGTCCGGCGGTCGCTTCCCTTGTCGCCGAGGGGTACACGGTGTTCGTGGAGTCCAGCGCCCACCCGGTTCTTGTGCAGCCGGTGAACGAGATCGTGGACGAGGCGCAGTGCGAGGCGGTCGTCACGGGTTCGCTGCGGCGTGATGAGGGTGGTCTTCGGCGGTTGTTGGCGTCGATGGCGGAGCTTTTCGTCAGGGGTGTGGCGGTCGACTGGACCGGTGTGCTGCCCGAGGGTGCCGGGGCCGCGGACGTGGAGTTGCCGACGTATGCCTTCGAGCACCGGCATTACTGGCTGAAGCCCGCTCCTGTGGCGGACGCGGCCTCCCTGGGGCAGGCCCGCGCCGACCACCCCCTGCTCGGCGCGATCGTGGAAGTGCCCGGGACGGGCGGGGTGCTGTGCACCTCGCGGCTGTCGCTGCGCACGCATCCCTGGCTGGCGGACCACGCCGTCGGCGGGGCGGTGCTCGTCCCCGGTACCGGGCTGGTGGAGCTGGCGGTGCGGGCCGGTGACGAGGTGGGCTGCGGGGTTCTCGAGGAGCTGGTCGTCGAGGCACCGCTGGTCCTGCCCGAGCAGGGCGGGGTACGCGTGCAGGTCACCGTGGGCGGCCCGGAGAAGACGGGCACCCGGACGGTCGCCGTCTACTCCGCGCCCGACGACCCCACCGGAGACGCGGGCGCCGACGCCTGGACCCGGCACGCCACCGGCACCCTCACCGCCCCGATGACCGCCGACGTGCCCCAATCGGACGCCGGCCTCACCGTATGGCCGCCGACCGGCGCCCGCCAGGTGGACATCTCCGGCGGCTACGAGCTGCTGGCCCGGGCCGGCTACGGTTACGGGCCGGTCTTCCAGGGCGTACGAGCCCTGTGGCGGCGCGGCGACGACCTCTTCGCCGAGGTCGCCCTCCCCGAGGACCAGCGGGCGAGCGCCGCCCGGTTCGGCATTCACCCGGCGCTGCTCGACGCCGCGCTGCACCCCGCGATGCTGGACGTGGCGCTCTCGGACCCCGAGGGCGAGAACCGGACCGAAGACGGTGTCCACCTCCCGTTCGGCTGGAACGGCCTGCACTTGCACGCCGTCGGGGCCACGTCGCTGCGGGTGCGCCTGCACCGGTCCGCGCCCGACGCCCTGGCCCTGGAAGCGGCGGACGAGACCGGCGCGCCGGTGCTGACGCTGCGGTCGCTGGTCTCGCGGACCGTGTCCGCCGACCAGCTGGGCACGGCGGCCGACGACAGCCGGCACTCCCTGTTCCGCGTGGAGTGGACGGAGCTGCCCGCGACGACGGAGCCCGGCACCGACCTGCCGCCCGCCTGGGTGCCCATCGCCGAACCGGCGCATGTGGCCGCGCTGACCGATGGCTCGGGTGTGCCCCCGGTCGTCGTCCTCGAGGCCGGTCGCGGCGACGTGGCGGCCGGCACGGACGACGACGCGGCGCTGGCCGTGACGTGCCGCGTGCTGGAGATCGTGCAGGAGTGGCTGGCCAGGCCCGGACTGGAGGCGGCCCGGCTGGTCGTGGTCACCCGCGGTGCGGTGCCCGCCGACGGTGAGCGGACGGTGACCGACCCGGCGGGGGCCGCCGTGTGGGGCCTGGTCCGGGTCGTCCAGGCGGAGAACCCCGACCGGGTCGTCCTGCTCGACACGGACACCCCCGCGGGTGCTGACGTCGAGCCGCTGCTGGCCGCCGTACTGGCCACGGCGGAACCGCAGGTGGCCGTGCGCGGCACCCGCCTGTTCGCCCCTCGGCTGAACCGCGCGATGTCGCCCACGGTTGCGGACACGCGTTTCGGGCCGGAGGGGTCGGTGCTGGTCACGGGTGGCACCGGGGTGCTGGGTGCTTTGGTGGCGCGGCATCTGGTCATGCGTCATGGGGTGCGGCATCTGGTGCTGGCCAGTCGGCGTGGTCGGGAGGCGGCGGGTGCCGCGGAGTTGGTCGCGGAGCTGTCCGGTCTGGGTGCGGAGTCGGTGTCCGTGGTGGCGGTGGACGTGTCGGACCGTGCGCAGGTGGCGGGGCTGCTGGGCGCGGTGGCGGTGGAGCGTCCGTTGTCGGCTGTGGTGCACACGGCCGGTGTCCTGGACGACGGCGTGATCGGCGCCCTCACCCCTGAACGCCTGGCGGGCGTGTTCGCTCCGAAGGTTCCCGCGGTCACTCATCTCGACGAACTCACCCGAGAACTCGCCCCCGAACTACACGCGTTCATCGTGTTCTCGTCGGCGGCGGGCGTGTTCGGTTCGGCCGGGCAGGGAAACTACGCGGCGGCGAACGCCTATCTGGACGCGGTGGTGCAGCGGCGCCGGGCCGCGGGCCTGCCGGGTGTGTCGCTGGCATGGGGCCTGTGGGAGCAGGCCACCGGAATGACCGGGCACCTCGACACCGCCGACCAGGCCCGGGTGAGTCGCAACCGCAGCCAGACCCTCGCCTCCGAGGAGGGCCTTGACCTGTTCGACGCCGCCCTGCGCACCGATGACCCGCTGCTCGTCCCGATCAAGCTGGACCTGCGGGCCATGCGCGCCGACGCCGCTGCCGGGCGCGGCGTGCAGCCCCTGCTGCGGGGCCTGGTCAAGGTCCCCCGGCAGGCCGCCCGGGCAGCGGTCACCGCCGGTGACGACACCGGGCACCTCGCGCGCCGGCTGGCCGGGCTGGGCACGGCGGAGCAGGAGGCGCTGCTGCTGGACCTGGTCCGCACGCACGCGGCGACCGTGCTCGGGCACGCCGGTCCGGAGGGTGTCAAACCGGACACGGCGTTCCGTGACTCCGGGTTCGACTCGCTCACCTCGGTCGAGCTGCGCAACCGGCTCCGCGACGCGACCGGCCTCAAACTGCCCGCCACCGTCGTCTTCGACCACCCGACCCCGCTCGCCCTGGTCCGTCATCTGCACGGCGAGCTGGGGGAGACGGTGTCGGTGGCGATCACCGAACCGGTCGCGGCACTCGCCGACCCGGACGAGCCGATCGCGATCGTCGGCATGGCGTGCCGACTGCCTGGCGGCGTCAACAGCCCCGAAGCACTTTGGCAGCTGGTGTCGGAGGGACGGGACGCGATGTCCGGCTTCCCCGACGACCGCGGCTGGGACCTGGATGGCCTGTTCGACGCCGACCCCGACAAGGCCGGTACGTCGTACGTCGACCAGGGCGGGTTCCTGCACGAGGCGGGCCTGTTCGACGCCGCCTTCTTCGGGATCTCCCCGCGTGAGGCGCTGGCGATGGACCCGCAGCAGCGGCTGCTGCTGGAGACCTCCTGGGAGGCCCTGGAGCGCGCCGGCATCGATCCGACCTCCCTGAAGGGCACCGACGTCGGCGTGTTCTCCGGCCTGATGGGCCAGGGCTACGGATCCGGCGGCGAGGTGCCCGCGGAGCTGGAGGGATTCGTCACCACCGGAGCCGGCAGCAGTGTGGCCTCGGGCCGGGTGTCGTACGTCTTCGGCTTCGAAGGGCCGGCGGTGACCGTGGACACGGCGTGCTCCTCGTCCCTGGTCGCCATGCACCTGGCCGCCCAGGCGCTGCGCGGCGGCGAGTGCTCCCTGGCCCTGGCCAGCGGCGCGGCCGTCATGTCCAGCCCCGGCGCCTTCGTCCAGTTCTCGCGGCAGCGGGGCCTGGCCTCCGACGGCCGCTGCAAGTCGTACGCGGACGCGGCCGACGGCACGGGCTGGGCGGAGGGCGCGGGTGTCGTCGTACTGGAGCGGCTGTCGGAGGCGCGGCGCAAGGGGCACCGGGTCCTGGCGGTCGTGCGGGGCAGTGCGGTGAACCAGGACGGTGCGTCCAACGGGCTGACCGCTCCCAACGGGCCGTCGCAGCAGCGGG